>NZ_JBSVRJ010000002.1:0-43530 GCF_054052105.1 Lysobacter sp. A286
CCTGGCGCGCTCATTGCGCAACAACAGTTCCGCCATAAGACCGTAAAGGCGTCGTTCCAGCAGATTTTCTGGGTTGCCGTGATCGTCAATGTTGCAGTTGTCGTTTGGCTTGTGCGTAGCGGCATCGCACAGTCAATCACAGCTACACTGCTTGGCGGCTAACAATTCGTTCAAGCCGAACTTGCTTCGCTCCACCAACAACATGGCAGAAAGAGCTTGCCATGTTGTTGGCTCCGCTACGCAAGTCGGCTTAACTCAGGCGTTAGCGCCGCGGGGAGATTCGATGCGTGCAATTATCAGCATTGCTATTGGCATAGCAGCGTGGCTGCTCCTGGACTGGCTGGTCTTTCGGCAGTCGGATACCGTGAGGGTTCTCCCGCTCCAAGTCATCCACTTCTTAAAGGTAGTTCAGCCCAATTTTCTCGGCGCCTTGCTGCACATACTTCCGTGGATGCTTACAGGACTCATAGCAGTCCGGCGACCAGTCCTCTGTGGAGCAGTCGCTGCGGCTATCGCGAGCTGTATAAATAGTGCTGAGTTAGTGGCTCACCTACCGGATGGCTATCTGGCGCAACTATTTGTCAGTTCACTTGCACTTGCTGCGGTGTGGTCACTGTACGGCGCAGCCGGTGCCGCACTCGGAAATGCGATGAGCGGCTCTAACAATTCATTCAAGCCGAACCCGCTTCGAGGGTCGGCTTAATTCAGGCGTTAGCCCTCATGATCAAGCGCATCGCTACCCTTGCAATCATTTCAACGGCACTAATTGCCGCATGCGTACCTACCCAAGCAGTTGATCCCGCACGATTTGCATGCGCGTCGCCAACTGATCTCCCTAATGGACACCTTGTTTTATTTGGTGAAGTCCACGGCACCGTGGAAACTCCTGCACTAGTGGGCGAGTACGTTTGTTCACTGGCCTCGAAGGGAAAGAAAGTTACGTTGGGACTTGAGATTCCGTCCGAAGAACAGTCGCGACTGAACAATTACATGACAAGTAACGGCCTTCCAAGTGACAGATCAAAATTGCTAACTGGTCAGTTCTGGACAAGGGAATTGCAGCGGCAGGATGGTAGATCCAGTTCCGCCGTACTAAAGCTGATTGATCGTACTCGCCAAATCAAAGCCAATGGCGGCAATATCCGGCTTGTGGCGATCGATAAGCCAAGCGCAAACCAATCGCGAGACGCTTCAATGGCTACAGTGATCAAGTACGAAATGGCGGCAAGTCCAGATGCTGATTTTGTAGTCTTGACTGGCAACGTACATGCAAGCAAAGCCAAAGAATCAACGTTTGGCCAAGATTCCCAATCCACTGCTTTTTATCTCATTGATGCTTCGCCAATTACTATTCTTGTTGCCTTTCGCACAGGCACAGCCTGGGTGTGTATGACCGGTAGTTGCGGTAGCCGCCGAATGCCTTCGTCCTGGGCAAACGAACGCACCCTCGGTTACTTGAATGGCGCATCACAGCGGGCAGGTTTCGACGGTATCTACTTGCTTGACACCATAACGGCATCCCCACCTACGGGGCTTCCACGCAATGAGGGCTAACAATTCATTCAAGCCGAAACCGTATCTTGGCTTCGTTGTATTTCTGCCATAACTCACACCGTGTCGGCCCACAACCTCCACGTTACGGTTCGGCTTAATTCAGGCGTTAGGCCCACTGTGAAACACCTTGCGCTACTGACAATCCTTACGTCACTCGTTCTTTCCGGCTGCGCTAGCGTTCGCGCGCCTGAGATGGCCGGCGTGACCTGGACAGGAATGGACGGACGACGCCTTAGCGCTGAGCTTCGCACCGTTTCGGAGCCACTTCCCGAAGGTTGGCTCCTAAAAGCGCCGCAAAGCTCAGCGACAGGCTCCTTTGCCTACCGGAAGCGTTCCGGCACTTACGACTTCGCAGAGGTTGGCTACTTTGTTGTACATCCAAAATGGCGCAGCGATCAGGCGTACGTTGGGCTGCTCAAGCAGGGGGCCATCTTCTGTGTGGTCAACCCGGAAATGCAGGCGGACGTTACAGACAATACGATTACCACATATAAGGTCTACGACTACTGCGCCCAACTTCGCAGGCAGTAGGCCTAACAATTCGTTCAAGCCGAAACCGCTTCGTTCCGGCAGAGGCATGGCATAGAAAGCCTGCCATGCCTTTGCCTCCACTACGCGGTTCGGCTTAACTCAGGCGTTAGGCCGCAGAGCAAGGTTCATGGCGCACAAAGTCCTTTTCGTCTGCAGTCAAAATCGCCTCCGGAGTCCCACCGCAGAGCAAGTTTTTGCAGACTGGCCCGGCATAGAGACCTCCTCCGCTGGCCTCAACCATGACGCAGAGAATCCGCTCACACCTGAGCTGCTGCAGTGGGCAGACATCATCTTTGTTATGGAGCGCACCCATCGCTCCAAGCTCTCCGCCAAGTTCAAGCCACACCTGGGCAAAGCACGCGTTGTTTGCCTAGAGATTCCAGACGAGTACGAGTTCATGGGCCCGGACCTCATTCGCCGTCTCAAGGCGACGGTTCCCCGCCACTTGCCGTCGCTCTGACCCACCCGTAGGCTGCGGCCTAACAATTCGTTCAAGCCGAACCTGCTTCGCTACACCAACAACATGGCAGGTAAAGCTTGCCATGTTGTCGGCTCCGCTACGCAGGTCGGCTTAACTCAGGCGTTAGGCCGCATGCAAAGCTTGCAAATGGAGTTCGTGGAAATCGAGGGAGGTGCAGATCCTCCTCGACAATGAGAACAATGCCATCAAGCTGAAGCACGCATCGAAGACCGCGAACTCCACTTATGGCAAGAGGGCACGGGTGACGCGGCCTGAGTAAATCCATGTTTGGAAAGCCGCATTCGAGTTTGACAATTTCTCCGACACCGAGCTAGCCCGAGCCCTATCGCTCGTCTCCCAAGGTCGGCACCTTTTCACTGCTTCCGAGATCGCGACATGCAGGGCGGACAAGAATCCCGGTGCGGCACTGTCCAGACTGTACAAGGGCGCCACCCAGTTCAGCCTCCCCAAACTGGAACTTGCCAACGCGCTGGTGGACACCATCCTGTCTTCGGAGTCGCGAAGGTCGCCCGAGAGTCGGCCTATCGTGAAGGTTGTCCCGCGCGATACGCCTTGCCGCGCTGAATCCACTACCGACCCGGCATCAATCCTGGGAGATCAACCAAGCGTCGAAGTACTTCGCCAAGAAGTCGTAGCGGGCGCCCGGGAAGGGCGGGGCATGGTCGATTGTTACTAAAATCTGGGTGTAAAACGTACGTCTGCTTCTGGCCGATAGCGGACGTGATGCAGTGAACTATGTGCCCCCGGCAACCCGGGACTCCAGGGGCCGGCTGTCGTCGCCACAGAAGTTCCTTCGATAGGCCGATGGCGGTGTCCCCAGTTGCGCAGCGAAGTGTTGCCGCAGCGACAGCGCCGTGCCGAAACCGGCCTCGGTGGCGATCTGCTCGATCGGCAGGTCGGTGGTTTCAAGCAGCTGCTGCGCGCGCGCCAGCCGCTCCGACGCCAGCCACTTCACGACGGTGGTGCCGGTCGCCTCGCGGAAGCGGCGGGTGAAGGTGCGGCGGCTCATGTGGGCGGCGTCGGCCAGTGCGTCCACCGACAGCGGTTCGACCAGACGCTCGCGCGCCCAGTCCAGCACGCCCGGCAAGCGGTTCTCGCTGGGCAGCTCGGGCACCGGCTGCTCGATGTATTGCGCCTGCCCGCCCTGGCGGTGCGGCGGCGTCACCAGCAGCCGCGCGATGCGGTTGGCCACGTCGGCGCCGTGACGCACGCGTACGAGGTTGAGACAGCAGTCGATCGCGGCGACGGTTCCTGCTGAAGTCACGATGCCGTCGTCGTCGATGTACAGCACGTCCGGGCGGAAATCGGCGGTGGGAAAGCGACGGGCAAACACGTCGCGCGCGACCCAGTGCGTGGTGGCGCGGCGGCCGTCGAGCAGACCCGCGTCGCCCAGCACGAACGCGCCCAGGCACAACCCGACCACCTGTACGCCGCGCGCATGCGCCGCCTGCAACGCCTGCGTGAGCTCGGCGGGCGCGGGCGTCTCCGGGTGATCCCACGCCGGCACGATGACGATATCGGCCCGCCGCATCGCGTCCAGCCCGTCCGGCACGTCGATCTGCAGCCCCTGCATCGTGCGCACCGGGCCGGGTGTGGGCGCGCAATAGCGCACCTCATAGGGCGGCAGGCCCGGTGGCGCGGGCTGGACGCCAAACACCTGGCCGGGAACGGACAGGTGGAACAGGTTGATGCCATCGAACGCCAGCACGGCAACGCGAACGGGCTGCATGGAGGTCTCCGGAGGGCGTGAAAAAGAATGGCCCGATTATATCGATAAATGTCATTTGGGCCAATGGTGCCGGGCGCGCAGTCTCCAGACAATGGCCGTCATTCCACACTCCAGGAGACTCCCATGACCCATCGAACCTTGCTGCGCGGCGCTGCCGTCGCGACTCTGACCCTCGCGCTCGCCGCCTGCGGCGCCACCAGCACCGCAGCCACCCCGGACGCCAACACCGAAGACGCCGGCGCGGTCGGCTTCCAGCAGATCCGTAACGCGACGATCAAGCTGGACTACGCCGGCACCACGTTCCTGATCGACCCGATGCTCGCAGCGAAGGACGCCTACCCCGGCTTCGAGGGCACCTACAACAGCGAGGTGCGCTACCCGCTGGTCGAGCTGCCGATGCCGATGTCCGAGGTGATGGACGCCGACGCCATCATCGTCACCCATACCCACGCCGATCACTGGGATGACGAGGCCAAGCGCAGCCTGCCCAGGAATCTTCCACTGTTTGTCCAGAACGAAGCCGACGCCGAAAGCATCCGCAAGGATGGCTTCACGGACGTGCGCGTGATGACCCGCGACACCGTCTTCAACGGTACGCAGCTGAGCATCACCGGTGGACAGCATGGCGATGACCAGACCATGGCCGATTTCCCAAGTCTCGGCCAAGTGATGGGCGTCGTTTTCCAGCGCCCGGGCCACGAGACGGTGTACCTGGCCGGAGACACCATCTGGAACACCCAGGTCGAAGATTCGATCCAGCAGTACCAGCCGGATGTGATCGTCCTCAACACCGGCTATGCGCGAATGCTGGGCGTGGACGGCTCCATCATCATGGGCAAGGACGATCTCTACCGGGCCTACCAGGCAGCGCCACAGGCCAAGGTGATCGGCAGCCACATGGAAGCCGTCAATCACGCCATGCAGACGCGCCAGGACCTACACGACCACATCAAGGCAACGGGCATGGATCCGGAGCGCGTACTGGTTCCGGCAGACGGCGAGTCCTACACTTTCTAAAGAGGTAATCCCATGAGCAAGCGAGCAATCGTCGTCGTAGATCTTCAGAACGAGTACCTTTCCACCGGCAAAGTACCGCTGGTCGGCATGGAATCCGCATTGTCCAACGCCGCCCGTCTCATCGCCGCGGCTCGCGCCAATGGCGATCTGCTCATCCATGTCCGGCATGAGGTCGCCACGCCCGATGCGCCGATCTTCGTGCCGGGAAGCGATGGGGTGCAGATCATCCCCGCCGTGGCGCCCGTTGATGGTGAGCCTGTCGTCGTCAAGAATTATCCCAACTCGTTCCGCGACACCGGCCTGAAGCCGATGCTGGACGAACAGGGTGTCGAGGAACTGGTGGTGATCGGTGCGATGAGCCACATGTGTGTGGAGGCGACCTCCCGCGCCGCCGCCGACTTCGGCTACCCCGTCACCGTGGTGCACGATGCCTGCGCGACGATGGATCTCGAATTCGGCGGAACGGTGGTACCCGCGGCCCACGTGCATGCCACCGCGATGGCCGCGCTGGCGTTCGGCTATGCCGCGATCACGACCACGGACGCCTATCTGGCTTGAGGAATTCATCATGCGCAAGATCTTCATCATCGGCGGCTCGGGCAAGGTCGCCCGCCGCCTCGCCCAGCAACTCGCGGCGCGGGGCCACGAACCGCGCTCGCTGTACCGCAAACCGGAGCAGGCCGACGAACTCGAGGCCCTGGGCGCCGTCCCGGTCGAGGGCAACCTGCTGGAACTCGACGCCGACGGGCTGGCGCAGCGCATGGCCGGCAGCGACGTGGTCGTGTTTTCGGCCGGCGCTGGCGGCAAGGGCGGGATGGAGATGATCGACGCCATCGACGGCCGCGGACTGGAGCTGGCGGTCGCGGCGGCGCGGCAGGCGGGCATCCAGCGCTTCCTGCTGGTCTCAGCCTTCCCCGATGCCGCCCGCGGCAAGCAGGTGTCGGAGACGTTCGAGCATTACATGGCGGTGAAGAAACTCGCCGACGTGCATCTGGCCGAGTCCGACCTGGACTGGGTCATCCTGCGCCCCGGCACGCTGCTGGACGCGTCCGGCACCGGCAAGGTGCGCGCGGGGCTGGCCATCCCGTACGGCGACGTGCCACGCGACGACGTGGCCGCGACGCTACTGGAGATCATCGAACACCCGGCGGTGAACCGGATCATCATCGAGCTGACCGAAGGCGAGGCGCCGGTTGCAGAGTCCGTGGCGCGCCTGGTGCACGCCTGAGTCGCCGGCTTTCCTCAGCTACCTGAGTTGCCGAAGCAGACAGAGCGCGTCCTCACGCTTGGCGTCCATCAGACGGATCGCAGGTGGCAGGCGGAAACCCGCGCCGGCAACGGCGGCCTCGATGTTCTCCCAGGTCCGCGCATCCAGCGCAATGGCGCGGAGCACGTGGACGAGCGCAGCAAGTTCTCCGGCTCCCAATCCACTCGACCAAAGGCCGGCCACCACGTTGATCAGCGGCACCGTGAGTGGCCTGAACTCCAATCCGTCGCGCACAAACAGTGCCTGGACCAGATCCTCCCGGTCGCCACCCAGCGTCCGCAGTATGTGGAACACCTGCCCTGCACCTTTCATGCCCAGGGGTTCCAGCCGCACCGCCAACACCGCGCCCATGCTCGCGGCCCCGTGGAGGTCGAGGCCGCGAGCGAGCGCCCGGGCGGCTTCCTCGGGATGCAGCCGCAGGTCAGGGTCAAGCATGCCGTCGACGATCACGACCTGCGCCGGTGCAACGATGGCATCCAGGTCGCCGCGGACGATGGGCGCGCGGTACTCCGCATCCAGGACAGCGCGCGCTTCCGCTCCGGTGAGGCTCAGGCCCAGGAATACGATCGGCCTCACGCGCTCCCTCGTGGCGCGGGACCGTGGATCAATTCGGCCAGGCGGAACCGAGGATGATGGAACAGAAGTCGGTCCGCCGGTATCCCGGCACCCTCAGCGCCAGCACGTCCGCCTTTACGTTGCCGAACGCGGTTTCCGGCTTCTTCCTGATGCCATCGGCGAAGTGGTCGATGATGCCTTCCTTGAAGTCCGCCTCGCGGGGATGGCAGGCACAGACCTCGTGACGTTGCTCCTGGCTGAACTCGTCGTAGGCGATGCCGAGCACGTCCATCTCGACGCCAGCGGTCACCAAGGCCACGGTCGGCCGCATGTGCCCGGGGATGCCGGGCGTCGTATGCAGTGCGATGGCCGTCCAGACGTCCTCGACGTCGCGCTCGGGCACGTCATAGCCGCTCATGAAGTCGCGCGCCGCGTTGGCGCCGTCGACCTCGAAGCGCAAGTCGGCGCTCGAGTACCGTTCCGTCAGCCCCATGTCGTGGAACATGGCACCCAGGTAAAGCAGCTCCGGATCGTATTCGAGGCCGCGCCGGTTGCCGGAAAGCGCCCCCCAGAAGAACACCCGCCGGCTGTGGTTGTAGAGCAGGTCGTCTTCGGTGTCGCGCACAAGCTGCGTGGCGGCGCGCACCAGCGGGCTGTCGGGCACCCGGATGCCTGCGATGGTCTCGGTCATGAAAATCCACTCCAGGAAAATACTGTCCTCAAGTGTCGGCAGTTGCCCGCTTGGCCACAATCGAATGCTTGCGCCGGATCGTGACAGAACAGCGCGATTTCATGACACCGGGAATGTTTCCTGGTGCCGGAACCGGGCGCGGTATTGCGCGGGAGTCACGCCAAGGCGTTCCCTGAAGACGATCCGCATGCGGTCCGCGGTCCCGAAACCGCAGTCGTATGCCACGGTCTTCAATGGCAGGTCGCTGCTTTCCAGGATCTTGCGGGCTGCGTCGATCCGTGCCCGCAGGACGAACTCGTGCGGGGTGATGCCGGTTTCCTGGACGAAATGGCGGATCAGGTTGCGCGGACTCATGTCTGCCACGCCTGCAAGCGACTTGAGCGCGTGCCGTTGGGCGGGATGCGCCGCGACGTGTTGCTGGACGAGCGCCACCGATGACGTGGAATCGACGGGAGGCGTGAGATAGGGGCTGAACTGGGATTGGCCGCCCTGGCGCTGCGCCACCACGACGAGCCGCTTGGCGACGGCCACGGCCACCTCCGGCCCATGACGCTGACCGACCAGCGCCAAGGCGAGGTCGATCCCCGCCGTGACGCCGGCAGACGTGATGAGCCGGCCGTCCCGGACATAGATCGAATCGGCTTCGACTTTCGCTTCGGGGAACATGCGTGCCAGCTGGGCGGCACTCTGCCAGTGGGTCGTGACCCTCCGGCCATCGAGCAGGCCGGCATGGCCGAGCACGAATGCGCCCGTGCAGATCGAACCGTAGGTCATCGACCTGCGCGGCGCTTCCCCCACCCACTCCAGCAGCTCAGCATCGGGCACCGTGTCCGGCAGCTCCGGCCCGCCTGCCACCAGGATGATGTCGAAGTCGCGTCGCGCCTCCTCGAACGTCATGTCGGCCACCACCAGCATGCCGCCGGATGTCCGCAGCGGCTTACGATCCGCTGCAACCAGGACCGTCTTGTAGTGATCCCCGGCCGGAACATGACCGTTTGCCTCGGCAAACACGTCGGCCGGCCCGGCGACGTCCAGCGCCTGCACATGCTCGTGTATTGCAATCGCGATCGTAAGTGTCGCCACGTGACCTCCGCTTCCTGCTCCGCGGTTGACGCGGCTGTACACCGGGTCATCGCGGGCAGACAAGCTTAAGCTTGTTTCGGCGGGCCCTTGTCGGCGGCTCCGTCCGCTACCAGTGTCGGATAGTCGGTGTAACCCTCGCCGGTAGGCGGCGCGTAGAAGGTGTCGCGGTCGGGCGTGTTGAGCGCGGCGTCCTGGCGGAAGCGTTCCGGCAGATCGGGGTTGGCGAGGAAGGCGCTGCCGAATACCGCAGCGTCGGCCGTCCCCTTGGCGAGTGCGTCTTCGGCGCTGCCCCGGGTCAGGCCGCCGCCGATCAGGTAGGTGCCGCCGAAGCGCGGGTGCAACAGGCTGTGGTAATCGGTCTTCGCGCCGAACAGGGCGACATGCAGGTAGGCTAGGCCGATGCCGCGCAGCTGGTCGACCAGGTAGGTATAGGTTTCCTGCGGCGCGGCGTCGGTGATGCTGTTGAAGTTCATTTCCGGCGATAGCTTTAGGCCGACGCGGTCGGCTCCGGCCTCCTCCACCATCGCGGCCAGCACCTCCAGCAAGAAGCGGGCGCGGCCTTCGACCGAGCCACCGTATTCGTCCTGTCGCTGGTTGCTGCCCGACGACAGGAACTGCTCGGGCAGGTAGCCGGACGCCCCATGCAGTTCCCCGCCGTCGAAGCCCGCGTCGATGGCGCGACCGGTCGCTTGGCGGTAGTCCTCGACGATGCCGGCGATCTCATCCACGCCCAACTCGCGCGGCGTGACGTAATCCACCTGGGCGATGGGCGTCCAGGCCTGCCCCTCGGGCCGGATCGCGGAAGGTGCCACGGGCATCGCGCCATCAATCAGCGAGGGATGCGAGATCCGGCCGCAATGCATCAACTGCATGAAGATGCGACCGCCGCGGGCGTGCACGGCCTCCACCACCTTCTTCCAGCCGGCCGCCTGGGCATCGGTGGCCATGCCGGGTGTGTGGACATAGCCCTTGCCCGTGGCAGAGGGGAAGGTGCCCTCGGTGACGATCAACCCGGCGCTGGCGCGCTGGGCGTAGTAAGTCGCGGCAATGTCGCCGGGCACGCCCTGCTCGTCGGCACGCGAGCGGGTCATCGGCGCCATGACGATGCGGTTCGGCGCGGTGACGCGGCCGATGCGGACGGGGGTGAACAATTGGCTCATGGTCTGTTTCCTGGGGATGCGGGTAAAAAGCGCGGCGCGGCGTCAGGCGTGCAGGCGCAATGCGTCGAGGACGATGGAAAACGCGGGCGGCGGCTGGCGGCGGCTGGGGTAGTACAGGTAGTAGCCCGGGAACGGCGGGCACCAGTCTTCCAGCACGCGCACCAGTTCGCCCTGCTCGATGTGCGGTGCAAATTCTTCTTCCGGGAGGAACGCGATGCCCAGTCCTTCCAGCGCGGCCGTCACGACAGGCGGCGTCGTGTTGAAAACGAGCGGGCCATCGACGCGGACATTCAATGGGCGCCGCCGGCGTTCGAACTCCCAGACGTACACCCCGCCACCGGTTGGAAAACGCAGGTTGATGCAGCGGTGCGTCACCAGATCGTGGGGCGTCTTGGGCTTGGGGTTCGCGGCGAAATAGGACGGCGTGGCGACGGCGGCCATGCGCAGTTCGGGGCTGATCGGTACCGCGATCATGTCCTTGTCGATGGTGTCGCCCATGCGCACACCGGCGTCGAAACGATCCGCCACGATGTCCCTGAATCCGTAATTGACGTCGAACTCCACCTTGATGTCGGGATACTCGCGCAGCAGCGGCGCGATCTTCGGCAACAGCGTGGTCCGCAACACATGATCGCCGCAGGTGATGCGCACCGTGCCGGCCGGCTTGTCGCGCAGCTCCGTCAGCGCATCCAGTTCCGTTTCGATCTCGTCGAAGCGGTGACCGATCGCCTGGAAGAGACGCTCACCGGCAGCAGTGGGCGAGACGCTGCGCGTGGTGCGCGTGAGCAGCCGGATGTCGAGTCGCGTTTCGAGGCCGCGGATGGCCTGGCTGAGCGCCGACTGGGTCACGCCCAGCAGTGCGGCCGCGCGGGTGAAGCTGCCTTCCCGCGCCACCGTGACGAATGACAGCAGATCGTTGAGGTTGCGTCTGACCATGGATGTGCATTCTCCACGAAGGATTGATTAGTGATGCTTATATGATCTTTAAGCATGCATTAGCTAGTAAAGCCGTCGCGCGGGCGAAAGAATGCATCGGTGCCAAGACCAATCCACCTGTTTTCGCCTCGAATCCAGTGTGTGTCGTCACCGCCACTACTTCGCCCCTGGCGCAACATGCAGGGGGTCAGTGCCTCTGAGAGAACATCGACTATGAACATGCAGCCCGACAACGGCCGGAAAACGGCAGAACAAGACTCAGGCCTGACATCAGATCGGCGCCGCTTCCTGAAAATGGCGGGCGCTGCCGCCGCTGCGGCTGTCCTGCCCGTTGCGGCAGCGTCATGGGCGACCCCAGCAGCTGCGCAATCCGTCGAGCGCGCCGCAAAAGGCAAGCTGAAAACCCGCAGTCTGGGAGGCTTGGAGGTCTCGGAACTGGGCTTCGGCAACATGGGTCTCAGCGGTGGCCACTACGGTCCGGGTGTGGATCGGGCCCAGGGCATCCGCGTGATTCGCGACGCCTACGAGCGCGGCGTCACCTTCTTCGACACCGCTGAAGTGTACGGCCCCTACGTCAATGAGGAGTTGGTGGGCGAGGCGCTGGCGTCTGTCCGCGACAAGGTCAAAATCGCCACCAAGTTCGGCTTCGCGATTGATGGAACGATCAAGCTCGACAGCCGGCCGGAGCGCATCCGGCGGGTGGTCGAGGAATCGCTGCGACGTCTCAGGACCGACCACATCGATCTCTACTACCAGCACCGGGTCGATCTGACCGTACCGATCGAAGACGTGGCCGGCACGGTCAAGGACCTGATCCAGCAGGGAAAGGTTCTGCACTTCGGTCTGTCGGAACCCAGCGCGAGAACCATTCGCCGCGCGCATGCGGTTCAACCGGTCGCGGCCATCCAGACCGAGTACTCGTTGATCGACAGAAGCCCGGAACACAACGGCGTTCTGGAAGCTTGCGAGGAACTGGGCATCGGCTTTGTTCCGTGGGGGCCGCTGGGACAAGGTTTCTTGCCCGGGACACTGGATGTGAATGCCCAGTCCACCTTCGACCCGAAGAACGACCTGCGGGCGACGTTTCCGCGCTTCTCCCCCATGGTCATGAAGAACAACCAGCCGATCATCGAGTTTCTGACGGCATTCGGCGGCAAGCGGGGCGCAACGCCGGCCCAGATCGCGCTGGCATGGTTGATGGCGCAGAAGCCGTGGATTGTTCCGATCCCCGGCACAGGCAACATGGATCACCTGCGCGAGAACATGGGCGCGGTCGATGTTCAACTCACAGCAGCGGATCTTCGCGAGATCGAGACGGGCCTGGCCCGGCTTGTGATCTACGGTGGCCGCATGGATGCGATACAGATGGCGCAGATTGGCCAGGACTGAGATGGGTCGTCGCCGCACCTGGCACCTGCGGATTATGCGCGGGCTGTGCCTGCCACTGTGCCTCTTCATGCTCGGTGCTTGCGATGCCGCCCCGTCGCCTACCCCAGCGGCGGCGCCCATGACTGCCCCGGATGCCGCGCCGGCATCCGCCAAACCGGAGGAATCACGCATGTGGATGACCGTCGGCGAACGCCGTTTCGCCATCACCCTGGCTGACGGCGAGGCCGCGCGTGCATTCGCCGCGCTGCTGCCCCTGACGCTGGACATGCGCGAGCACAACGGCAACGAGAAGTTCGCCAGCCTGCCACAGGCGCTGCCCACGAACGCAAGCCGGCCAGGAACGACCCGCAATGGCGACCTCATGCTGTTTGGCACGGACACCGTGGTGGTCTTCTATCTGACGTCCAACTCGTCGTACTCGTACACCCGCCTAGGTCACGTGGACGACCCCGCCGGCTTGGCTCAGGCATTCGGACGGAATGACGTGCAGGTCGTATTCTCCAAGAACTGATTTTCCGATCGACACAGGAGTCCTCACCATGACCATCCAAGCCTATGGCGCCCATGCGGGCGACCAACCACTCGAACCCATGCAGATCACCCGGCGTGCGCCGGGCGCGAACGACGTGCAGATCGACATCGCCTATTGCGGCGTGTGCCACTCCGACCTCCACCAGGTGCGCGCGGAATGGGCGGGCACCGTCTTCCCGTGCGTGCCCGGTCACGAGATCGTCGGCAAGGTGACAGACGTCGGTTCCGACGTCGCCGACTTCAAGCCGGGCGATCTGGTCGGCATCGGCTGCATCGTCGACAGCTGCCAGCATTGCGAGGAGTGCGACGCTGGCCTGGAGAACTACTGCGACCGCATGGTCGGCACCTACAACGGCCGGACGCCGGACGCGCCCGGCCACACGCTGGGCGGCTACTCGCAGCAGATCGTCGTGCACGAACGCTACGTGTTGCGCATCCGCCATCCCGAAGAGCAACTGGCTGCCGTGGCGCCGCTGCTGTGCGCGGGCGTCACCACCTGGTCGCCGCTGCGCCACTGGAAGGTGGGGCCGGGCAAGAAGGTCGGCGTGGTCGGTATCGGCGGGCTCGGGCACATGGGCATCAAGCTGGCGCATGCGATGGGTGCCCACGTCGTCGCGTTCACCACGTCCGAATCCAAGCGCGAGGCGGCCAAGGCGCTGGGCGCGGATGAGGTCGTCGTCTCGCGCAATGCCGATGAGATGACGGCGCATGCCAAGAGCCTGGACTTCATCCTCAATACCGTCGCCGCGCCACACGATCTGGATGCCTTCTTCGCGCTGCTCAAGCGCGACGGCACGATGACCCTGGTTGGCGCGCCGGCCACGCCGCATCCCTCGCCGCAGGTGTTCAACCTGATCGCGAAACGTCGCAGCCTGGCGGGCTCGCTGATCGGCGGCATCCCCGAGACGCAGGAGATGCTGGATTTCTGCGCCGAGCACGGCATCGTGGCGGACATCGAGATGATCCGCGCCGATGAAATCAACGAGGCCTACGAACGCATGCTCAAGGGCGACGTGAAATACCGGTTCGTGATCGACAACGCTTCTTTGAAGTCCTGATCCCGACATAGCTTCAGGTTATGTCGTCAGACCCAAAAGCGAGGCCTTGCACCTTCATAAAGTCGCTAGAGTCCGACAGAGCGAAGGCAACCGCCGACAGCAATTCCCTTCGCCCCACTGGCATCCATAGTCAGTAATACCTGTTGGAGGGGTCATGAAGGAAAGCAGAAATTCGAGCCGCGTCCTGGCACTGTGCGCGGCGCTTGTGTTGTCGTGGGCCTGCCTGCAGCCTGCCATGGCCCAAGGCATTGAACACAGGCTGGAAGAGCTGATGGCCGAGCACGGGACGGTTGGCCTGGCAGTCGTGGTGGTCAAGGACAATGCCGTCGTCTATGGCAACAGCCTCGGCTGGAAGGACAGGGACGCGAGGATTCCCCTCGAGCAGGACGACGTCTTCCGGATCGCCTCCATCTCCAAGTCGTTCGCCGTGACCTCGATCTTTCAGCTGGTGGAGCAAGGCCGGATCTCGCTGAGTGACGACGTCGGCGAGTTGGTCGGATTCCCGTTGCGCAACCCCGGATTTCCTGATCAGGCGATCACGCTCAGGATGCTGCTGAACCATACCTCGTCGATCACCGACAAGCAGCGATACAGCAGCCTCGACATCATCAATCCGGGCGTCAACGCCACCTGGCAGGACAGCTACGCCGACCGTGCCCCCGGCGAGCGCTACGAGTACTCCAACCTCGGCTACAACCTGGTCGGGACGATCGTGGAGCGTGTATCCGGGCAGCGATTCGATGCCTACGTAAAGGCACATGTGCTCGATCCGCTCGGGCTGTACGGCGGCTATGCGCCGGAAGCGTTGGATGCGGACCGCTTCGCGCGGATCTACCGCTGGCGCGAGGGCGAGGGGTTCGTGCGCTCGGACCAGGCGTATGCGCCGCTGGGTGAGCGCCTGGACGGCTACACAATGGGCTACAGCACGCCGATGTTCTCTCCGACCGGTGGTCTCAAGGTCTCGGCGCCCGACCTGGCCAAGTACATGCTGATGCACATGAACCATGGCGAATGGAATGGCGTGCGGATCATCGCAGCCGAACACGCGAAGGCGATGCAGACGCCCACGGTCGAAGTCGACGAGGATTCCGGATACGGCCTGGCCATTCGCATCGACAGGGCCCTGATTCCCGGAGTCGAGCTGACCGGACACACCGGGTCCGCCTACGGGCTGTACAGCTCCATGTTCTTCGACGCCGAGAAGAAGTACGGCTTCGTGGTGATCACCAACGGAACCCGGGACATGGAAGTACGGACCGAGGTCAACAGGGCCCTGTACCAGCACTTCATCGCGGAAAACGCGGATCACTCGAAGGGGCCGTAGGCCCTTCAGCGTGCCGAGCGTCCGTCATTGCGTGTATTGCACTTTACCGATCCGCATCCACTGCACGCTTGACCGCGGCCACGAACCCGCGCCGCGCGGCGACCAGCTCCTTCGACGTCGCCTGCGGCCAGGCCGCGACCTGGGCGATGACCAGCCGGCGCGCGGGATCGACGTAGACCATCTGACCGAAGATACCGATCGCCGCATAGCTGCCATCGGTATCGGTCCACCACAGATACCCGTAGCCGCGCTCGGGCGCGTCCAGGCTTTCCTGCTCACGCATCGCGCCTTGCAGCCACGCCTCGGCGATCACCGGTTCGCCCGCGATGCGGCCACCGTCGAGCATGAACTGCCCCAGCCGCGCGTAATCGCCCAAGGTCGCCGACAGACCGCTGCCGCCGGTGTCGCTGCCATCGCATTCGTCCTTGATCCAAGTCGCGTCGGCCGCCATGCCATACGGCTTCCAGATGGTGTCTGACAGGTAGGTGGCCAGCGAACGGCGCGTGGCGCGCTCCACCACGATGCCGAGCAGGTCGGTCTCGGCGGTGTTGTAGTTCCATTGCGTGCCGGCCGGCCATTGCCGCGGCAGTTTCATCAAGTACGACAGCACGTGCGCACGACCGTCGACGCAGGCACCGCGATACATCTGCGCCACGTCCGACTCGGCGTCGGCATAGTCCTCGTTCCAACGCACGCCGGAGGTCATCGTCAGCAACTGCTGCACCGTGACATCGGCGTAGGCGCTGTCGCGCAACTCGGGAATGTAGGTGAGCAACGCGTCGTCCAGGCTGGCGATGTGCCCCTGCTGCAGCGCGATGCCGAGCAAGGTGGACGTGACCGACTTGGCGACCGAGAAGGATTCCCAGCGCTGCTCTGGACGAAAGTCCAACGCATACCGCTGCAAGCGAACACGACCGTCCTGCAGCACCATCACGCCGGCGATGTGGTGCTGGGTCATGTAGTTGCCCAACCACGACGACCCGTCCGTCTCGCCCAACGTCAATGGCGCGCCTTCCGGCAACTCACGGACATGCGTACCGCGTTCGACGCGGTCGCTGGGGAAGCGCCGATCCACCTGCCGGAACTCCGCCTCCCGCTGCGCCTGCGGCCAGAACAACACCGCCTCGCGTTGCTCGCCGATGGTGGGAGTGGATGGTGACTCGCTGGCTGCCAACGGCAGCGATGCGGTCAGGCAGAGTGCGGTCGTGAATAGGCGTAAGAAAATGCTGGGACGCATGGCAGCGCATACCGAAGTGGTTGCAGGAGGGTCATTCTACTGACGCGTGCTGCGCGCCTCAGAGTCCGACCGGGATTCCAGCCTCGACTGGGTTCAATATTCGCGTGGTGCGTAGGTCTGCTCTCGGCCAGAAGCGGACATCTGGCACACTTGAACGCATTGTTAGGCGGCACTGCTCAATCGCCCACCTGGCGGGGGGCCCGCTGAATCTTGCTCCGGAACGTCCGCCCGTTTGACAGGGTGACGTCTATCAGGAACCAAGACGTGCGCATCGGAATCAACGGATGGCGCAAGTGCCGCCATAAGACGGAGTGCCATGGAACCGTCCCGCGAGCAACGCAGTGAACTACATAAATCCTTTTCCTGCTCTTGTTCACTAAATCGGCGGTAATCGATTCCGGGCCTGACCCATCAAGGACCATATGTCGGAATGTCAGGCCTGACCCCTAACTTGCCGGTCCAAGGCGGGCTTCTTGAAAACGGCGTGGCGGGCGAAGGCCTTACAGCCAGGTGCCCGCCCGTGGCAGTCTTCAAGCAGCCTGTCGTAGCCCTTCCGCCTTCAGAGCGGCTTGCACGGCCTTGCGCGCCAGCACGCGCTTGCTGAACGCGGCGAGGTTTGGCCAGCATTCGAGGTCGACTTGAATCCTGGGCGACCAGCTCAGCATTGTGAACAGGTAGGCGTCCGCCACTGTAAAGTCCGGGCCGGTCAGATAAGGTCGTCCATCGGTGAAGATCTGTTCCATCACCTCGAACTTGCGTTCGAGATTTTCTGTGACCGTTTTTCGCGCTTCGGGCGCCATCGCAGGGTTAAAGAGCGGAACGCAGCCTTTGTGCAGTTCGGTCGCGATGAAGTTCAGGTGACCATTGACGCGGGCGCGCTCGACCGTGCCGGAAAGTGGCGCCAACGTGCCGGGGGCATACTTGTCGACCAAGTACTGAACAATAGCCGCACCCTCGGTCAGCACCTCGCCATCGTCCAGTTGAAGCGCCGGCACGTAACCCTTGGGATTGATGCTCGTGAAGTCCGCGCCGGACGCGGTCATCTTCGTACCGGGATCGACGGCCTCAAGCGAAAATGGCAGCGCGAGTTCACGTAGAACAATATGGGGAGACAGCGAGCAGGAGCCTGCCGTGTAGAAAAGCTTCAAGAAATATCTCCAATGTTGATAGGTGACAGGAACCGCCGCCGCACCGCCAGGGACGGTGGCCACTTTCACGCTGATCGGCCCGCCCGCGCCACGGGTTTCCGATGCGCCCAGCGGACCGATACGGGGTTGGCTCCATCAGGTGTGCTCCGTGCGGAGCCCGATCCTCGAGCCGCTCTCGCGGCGGCGCTGATGCGAGAGCGGCGTTCGGAAGTCTTACGCTGACGTCGGGTGCGCTCCCATGATCTCCGCGGTCATCTGGAACGAGCGCAGCCTCAGTTCGAAGTCGAATATGTCCGAGACCACCATCAGTTCGTCGGCGCCGGTGCGCGCGACCAGGGCCTGCATGCCTGCGCGCACCGTGTCGGGGCTGCCGATGATGCTATGCGCCAGCATGTGCGAGGCCTGGACCTTTTCCTGCGGGGTCCAGTAGGCCTCGATGTCGTCGATGGGCGGCTGGGTCAGGCCGCGCGTGCCGCGGAAGATGTCGGTGAACGACATCTGCTGGCTGGTGGCGAGGCGCCGGGCCTCGGCATCGGTGGGCGCGGCCACGATGTTGACGCCCACCAGCGCATAGGGCCGGTCGAGCTGCGCCGAGGGCTTGAACCGCTCACGGTAGATGGCCAGCGCCTGGTCCAGCGCCTGCGGCGCGAAGTGCGAGGCGAAGCCGAAGGGCAGGCCGAGCTCGGCCGCGAGCTGGGCGCCGAACAGGCTGGAACCCAGGATCCACAATGGAACTTCGGTGCCCGAGCCGGGCACCGCTTCGATCCGCTGGCCCGGCTGCACCGGCGCCAGCCAGGCCTGGAGTTCCTGCACGTCCTGCGGGAAGTTGTCCGAGTTGCCGGGGGCACGGCGCAGTGCGCGCAGGGTCATCTGGTCGGTGCCCGGCGCGCGGCCGAGGCCCAGGTCGATGCGGCCGGGGAACAGCGTGGCCAGCGTGCCGAACTGCTCGGCGATGATGTAGGGCGAGTGGTTGGGCAGCATCACGCCGCCGGCGCCGACCCGGATCTTTCGGGTTCCGGCGGCCACGTGGGCGATCACCAGCGAGGTCGCCGCGGTGGTGACCGCCGGCATGTTGTGATGCTCGGCGATCCAGAAACGCTGGTAGCCCCAGTCCTCGGCCTGGCGGGCGAGCTCACGCGCCTCGTCGAGCGCGGTGCCGCGGTCGCCTCCCTCGCGTACGCGACCGAGCTCGAGGATCGACAGGCGCGGCATGATATGGCCAGTCATCGGGATACCGCCGGGGCGGCTGCGCCTGGCGCGGATGAGTGGGGGTAATGAAGGCGCATGAAGGACATCGGCTAACTCCAGGAAAGGGGGCTGAGGCGCGGGCCAAAGACTACTACCTGCTACGCAGCTTTTTGTTGCTCCGCAGGCGCAGGCGGGGTATCCAGCCAGACGGCGCCGTACCGGGTGTACTGCACCGGCGTGTGAATATGCTGAGATAGTTGGTCGGCGGCAGTACGAACCCAGAACGGATCGCGCAGCAGTTGCCGCCCCACGAACACCAGATCTGCGCGACCATTGCGGAGGATCTCTTCCCCCTGCCGTCCGCTCGTAATCAAGCCGACGGCCCCTGTGGCAATGCCGGCCTCGCGACGGAGCAGCTCAGCCGCGGGCACCTGGTAGTTGGGATAGCTCTGGACCTTGACTGGCGCGATTCCCCCCGAGCTGCAGTCGATGAGATCAACCCCCTGACCCTTCATCAGCTTGGCGTATCTCACAAAAGATTCGGGCGTGTTGCCACCGTCGGTGTAATCAGTGCTGGAGATGCGGACGAAAAGTGGGCCGTGCCAGCACTGCTTCACCTTGTCGATGACCTCCCCGAGGAGCCGGTAGCGGCGTTCGGCGTCGCCGCCGTACTCGTCGGTCCGCGTGTTGGACAGTGGAGAGAGGAACTCGTTAAGCAAGTAGCCGTGCGCAGCATGGATTTCCAGTACATCGAAACCCGCCGCCCCGGCGCGCTGTGCCGCCTGCCCGAACGCATCCACCACCTGCCCGATTTCATCCCTCGAAAGGGCCTTCGGCACGGGGCGATCTTCGCTGAAAGGGATTGCGGACGGCGCGATCAGATTGGCGCCCGATAGGAGAACGTTACGCCCGCCATGGCCGATCTGCGCTCCGACCTTGGCTCCGAAGCCATGCAACAGGTCGACGAGGCTTTTCAGGCCGGCCACATGGGCGTCACTCCAGATGCCCAGGTCCCCGTCAGCGGTTCGCCCGTCACGAGTGATCGCCAGGGTTTCCGGAAAAATCAGTCCCACCTGCCCTTGGGCACGTGCGCCGTAGTGGACCCGGTGCCAGTCGGTCACAAAACCATCCTCCTCGGCGACGTGCATGCACATGGGCGACATCACCACGCGATTGCGTAGCTCAAGGCCCGCGATCTCGAAGGGGGACAGCAGTAAAGAACTCATATCAACTCCGTAAGGACACTTTGAAAGTGTCAGCGTTGAGACATGCTAGAGTCACTTCATCTGTGGCATCTACTGCACAAAACTGTAGGTAGTACAAAAAAGCGTAGCGTATGAATGCAAGCCCAAAAAGAAGACTGAGGGACTACCAGGAAGCGCCTGGCTGTGCGATCGAAGCGGCACTGCACATCATGGGCGGCAAGTGGAAGGGGGTGATCCTCTACCACCTGCTGAAGGACGGCACCCATCGGTTCAACGAGCTGCAGCGAGCCCTGAAGGGCATCACCGCACGATTGCTCGTAAAACAGTTACGGGAACTGGAAGCAGACGGTCTGGTGATCCGAACCGTTTTTCCGGTGGTACCTCCGCGAGTGGAGTACACGGTCAGCGACGAGGGACGCAGTCTCGAGCCTTTCCTCGTGGGGCTCAGCGAATGGGGGGAGAAGTGGCTTGACGCGCGGGGCGTTGAACTTTCCGAGCCGGCCGCCAAGGCTGGCGAACGGCAAGCGGCAGGGTCGCCGCGATAGCGGGCAGCGATGCCCGGTCGCTCGACAACCCGTTAGGGCTCCACCGGCAGGTTCGCAGCCATCCAGCCTTGGATCCCCGCCGCCATGATTCTGACATTCGCATAGCCCATGGCCTTCGCCCGCCGCGCCGCCATCGGTGCCTTGCGGCACATCGGATTGGAACAATAGAAAACCAGCAGCGTGTCGGTATCGGCGGGCAGTTCATCCCCGGCGAATCCCCGCGGATTGAGGTTTCGCGCGCCCGGAACATGAGCAACCAACCAGCGCGACTCATCGTTGACGTCGAACACGCACGCGCGTCCGTCGGACGGCAGGGCCTGGACGTCCCTGCAGGACATGGACTTGACGCCCATCAACAATGCAAGCATTTGATCGTTCTCCAGCGGAAATGGACAGGGCAAGCCGCAACGGCCGTCGCCCGGGCGCAGCGCAAAACAGAAGCTCAACGATCGGGGCGATGGCGGCGATGGCGGCGATGGATGCGGGCCCGGCCGATGCCCAGAGCGATGATCACCAGCGAATACAGACCTGATACCACCAGCAGCCGTGCCAGCGACCAGTCGCCGTGCTTCGACCAGAACAGGACGCCGACGAAGCTCGCCATCACCCCTGCGTAAATCACGCCGTGACGTAGCAAATCGCTGCGTTCGGCGGGTGTACGGGCGCGGCGCACCGCACGCCGGACGTCAATGAACACCGCGCCCAGCACCAGCGTCAGGGCCGCAAACACGCTTGCGATCGCACCCAGCGCCCATTTCGCGCCCGCGGCCGAGGCGGTCGTGGCAGCTGCGGCCTCGCGCGGCCCCAGCGAGCCGACCACCAGTGCAGCGAAGGCCAGGCCGGGGGCACTGTGACGGGAGACCTCGCCGACCTGAGCCAGCAGTTCGGACTGCAGCGCATCGCGCGCTCGCTGCAGCCGCTTGCGCACGGCGCCATCGCTGAGACCCAGCAAGACGGCGAGGTGGCGGGTGCTCTGACCTTCGCGATAGAAGAGCAGTAATACTTCACGGCTGTCGTCGGGTACGGCGTCCAGCGCTCGAGCGAGCTGTTCCGAGCGTTGCCTGTCGTGCACCCAGGCGTCGGGTTCCGGCCCGTGCGCGGCGGCTCCGGCAATACGCGCGTCGTCCACGTCGAGCGCGACTTCCTGGTGGCGACGGCGCCGCACATGGTCGATCGCTCCGTTCCGGCTGACCTGCCGCAACCACGGCAGTAGGCTCTCCGGGCTCCGCAGCGAGCCAATCCGCTGCCATGCCTTTACGTATGTGTCCTGCGCGATGTCCTCACTCAGTTGCACGTCGCGTGTCACCGCCAACGCAACGGTCGCCACGGTCTTCTGCGTCGCCAGCACGAGCCGCCCGAACGCGTTTCGGTCGCCGCGCTGGGCGGCGAAAAAGTCGGCATCACCGACCGGGTTCATCGCGGGAGTTGTCTCGTTCATCGTCGGCCATGTGTCAGGTGTTGTATGAGTAACGAGCGAGCGAGGCAGATGTGACAGAACCTCCTACGTCGGGTCAGGAAAAGGCGAGCGGCCTCGCACCGAACGCGACAGGCGTGCACTGGCTGGCACATACGGTGGAGCCTAGCTCAAAGGTCGATCCTGTCGCCGTGGAGCCGCCCACATGAGTCGCCGCACCTTCACCCGCCGCTTCCGCGAGGCGACCGGCACCACGGTCGTGAAGTGGCTGACTTCGACGAAGCTGCAATTCCGTCGACTCAGGGTTTGTCGCCGGCGCATGCGGCACCTCCTGTACGGTTGCCCACTGCGTGCCATGAACTGGCATTACGCCCTGACCCGGACGACTACGTGAAAATTCGATACAAAGTTGGCTTATGGATCGTTGGATGCTTGCTGGCGTTATCGACCGTAGTTGGGTTGCTGGCGCTGGTCTTTGTCCATACCTTCTATCCCGACGCGCCGGAGGCGGACTACCCGCCGGCGCAGGATCTGGCCACTGCGCAGCGGCAGGACCTGGATTACTTCCAGAACTACTTCACGCTCAACCGCGCCTACTCGCCTGAAGCACTCGTGCAGGCGAAGGCCCTGCATGACGAAGCGATGACGAACGCTGGCACTTTATCGCCGACAGGGTTCGCCTTGGCAGTCTCTCGGATGGTTGCGTTGTCGGACAACGGCCACTCCTCGGTATCCAAGGGGTACCTGTCTACCCAAAACAACCGCATTCCCTGTCGGTTTTATCACTTTGCGGACGGCTACTACGTCATTCGCGCAAAACCAAAATGTGCCGAACTGCTCGGCGCCAAGCTGTTGACCATCGATGGAATGCCCATCGACACGGTGGCTGATCGCATGTACGCCTACACGCTCGGCCCACGCAATCACTACGACCAGTTCATTGTCCAGATCTTCGTAGAATCGCCAGAAATTCTGCATGCGGCAGGCTTCGCAACACAATCGGATCGAATAAGCCTGGGAGTGCAGATGCTCGATGGCAGCCAGCGCGCCGTGACCGTGATCGCCGATCCGCCTGATGCGAACTCCCCCAGCGTGTATTCCGATTCCTTCCTGTCGCCCCGGCGCATCGACGGCGAAAGCGAAGAATGGAGAACGCTGCTGCCACGAGACATCCAGCTACCGCAGTTTCTGCGCGAGTACGACAACCCTTTCCAGACGGCGTGGTGGCCGGACCAACAGATCTATTACGTGCAATTCCGCAGCAACATGGACGAGCCAGGCCATCCCATCGGGAAATTCATTGCGCACGTGGAGCAAGGAATCGCTGCCGACAAACCGCGTTTCATCGTCCTCGACCTGCGCCTGAACCAAGGCGGCGATTTCACGAAGACCGCTTCGTTGATGAAGCACATTGCTACGCAGACGGATTCGATCCAGCACGTGTATGTACTGACCAGCGCGTGGACGTTCTCCGCAGGCAACGTCAGCTTGGCATTGGTGAAAGAACATGGCGGCGACAAGGTTACCGTCATCGGGGAGCCCGCCGGCGACCGAGTGCGCATCTGGGCGGAAGGCGGTTCGTTCGCACTGCCCAATTCCAAAATCAAGGTCTACTTCGCCACCGGCTACCACGACTACACCAAGCCATGCTGGGGCGAACGCGGCTGCTTCTGGATAACGCTGTTGTTCCCGATGCACGTCCCGTCATTCGAACCGGACATCCGCGTGCCGTACACGTTCGACGACTACACGAGCTTGCGGGATCCCATGCTGGACAAAGCCGGGGAGCTGGCAAGCGGGCTGAGGAAAGTTGATTCGAAGTAGCGTGGGCCTCATGTAACGCTGCTTGCGGGGCCCTATCAGGACGATGGTCAGATGAATCGCCACCCAGACCTAAATCAGCCATCCGAAGTCGCCAAGGGTGCGCTGTTCGATGACGGCACTTCGCATACGAAGCCTATCCGCACAACAGGAACAACCGGATCATGACAACTCAAAGCAACGCCACTCCCCCGGCCAAACGCACCCTGGGCAAGACCGGCCTGCAGATCGCCCCGCTGGTCTTTGGCGGCAATGTGTTCGGCTGGACAGCCGACAAGGACACGTCGTTCGCCATGCTGGATCGCTTCATCGGTGCGGGCCTCAACGCCATCGATACCGCCGATGTGTATTCGGCCTGGGTGCCGGGTCACGAGGGCGGTGAATCGGAAACCATCATCGGACAGTGGTTCAAGGTTGATGCTTCGCGCCGCGACAAGGTCGTGCTCATCACCAAGGTCGGCTCGCCGCTGGGGCCGGATCGCAGCGGCTTGTCGGCCAAGCGCATCGTGGGCGCCGCCGAGGACTCGCTGCGCCGGCTGCAGACCGATCGCATCGATCTGTACCTCAGCCACCTTCCCGACGAACACACGCCGGTGGAGGAATCCCTGCGCGCCTACGAAACCCTCATCAAGCAGGGCAAGGTGCGCGCCATCGGGGCCTCCAACTACAGTGCGGTGCAGCTGCGCGAAGCGCTGGATGTCGCCGGCAACGCCGGCCTGCCGCGCTACGACGTGCTGCAGCCCGAATACAACCTCTACGACCGCTCAAGCTACGAAGGCGAACTGCGCGACCTGGCCATGGCAGAACAGCTGGGGGTCATCACCTACTTCAGCCTGGCGGCGGGGTTCCTGACCGGCAAGTACCGCGGCAAGGACGACCTGGGCAAGAGTGTGCGCGGCGGCGGCGTCGAGAAGTACCTCGATGCGCGCGGCCTGCGCATTCTCGCGGCGCTCGACGCGGTGGCCAAGGCGCGGGATGCCAAACCGGCGGAAGTCGCGCTGGCGTGGCTGATCGCGCGTGAAGGCGTGACCGCGCCGATCGCCAGCGCCACCAGCGTCGAGCAGGTTGACGGCCTGATCCGCGCCACCCGACTGACGCTGACTGCGACCGATATCGCCAGCCTGGACGATGCCAGCGCCCTGGCTTGAGGCCGGTTGACGTTTCAAGACAACTTTCGAGGAAATCATCATGAAGATCAGCCGGAACTTCGCTGCTGTCGGACCGCAATGGATAACCTCGGAGTAGGGCGATCATGTCCCAACAACCGGAAAGCCGCGAAAGCCTGTTTCGCGAAGGTCAGATGTCGATCGGCATTGTGCTTCCGATCCGCGCAACCGGGACCGAGGATATTGACGCTCGCCAACAGGTGGAATTGACCGCGATTGCCGATCAGCTTGGCTTCGCCGCTGTCTGGGTGCGCGACGTTCCGCTGAATGGGCCGTGGTATCCCGAAGCGTTCGGTCATCCAGAACCCTTCGCGATGCTGGGAGCCATTGCCGCCGCGACCTCGCGCATCGCGATCGGCACCGCAGCAACCGTGCTGACGCTCCGGCATCCGCTCCATATCGCCAAGGCTGCGATCTCGCTCGACCGCTTGGCCCCGGGGCGCTTCGTGCTGGGTCTCGGATCCGGCGATCGGCCCGAGGAGTTTGCCGCTTTCGGGGCAGATTCCAACGATCGCAGAGAACTCTATCGCGCACACTGGGCCGAGCTCGCTGCGGCGCTGGAGCAGCCGTCACGCATCCTGCGGGCGGCTTCCAATCCGGACATCGCCTTCGAGCTTCGGCCTTCTGCGCAAAGCATCATCCCCATGCTCGCCATCGGTTCTGGCGGTCAGAGTCTCAACTGGATCGCGCGTAATGCCTGCGGATGGGCGACCTATCATCGCCCGCCCGAAGTGCAGCACAACCGACATGCGCTTTGGCGGACGGCTGTCGATCGCTCCGCTGGGGGCGAGTTCCGCAGTTTCAGCGTGGCGGTGGCCATTGAACTCGTCGAAGACCGCGCAGCTCCGGCCGAAGACATCAAGCTCGGCTATCGAACTGGCTCGCTTGCACTGGTCGGCGTGCTGGAAGCCATGCGGGATGCCGGCACCCACCACGCGCTCCTCAATATCGTGCCGAACGGCATGGAGGCGCATGAGAACCTGGAGATCATCGCCCGCGACGTGCTACCTGCTCTTGGCTAAGGGACCGGCGCCGCAACGCGTCCAGATCGCCCTCGATTGATAAGTCGAGCTAATAGGTGCAATGAAGTTCAAGTATCTAATCATTGCATTGCGTTCGCGCCAGACTGTGGTTCTGAATCCACGAGGAGTGAACAATGGACAAGCCCTACGTCGTCATCCATACGCACACATCCATCGATGGCAATCTGGACATCATGGATCTTCCGGAATTCAGGGAAGCGAGCCGGCAGTACCAAGAGCTTTCGCTCTCCCCTGAAAAGCAGCAGTTGGACGTGCAGGGGTACCTGAACGGCAAGACGTCAACGCAAGACAACATCACCCATTACCGTAAGCCCGAGCTCGATGAAAACGCAGCCCCGGTGCCTGAAGGGGACTACGTTGCCGTGTCCGATGCGCCGATGTATTACCTGTCGATCGACGCGCGCGGTGAGCTGGCGTTCGAGGACAACACCTTCGGCTATGGCGGCATCCCGTCGCACGTCGTCGAGGTGCTGACCGAGCAGGCTTCGAACGCGTTCAAGGATTTCCTCAGGAAGAAGAAGATCTCGTACATCGTTGCCGGCAAGGATCAGATCGATTACGAGTTGATGCTGGACAGGTTCTACAACCTGTTCCACATCAAACGGATGATGGTCGGGGGCGGCGGAACGCTCAACTGGTCGTTCGTCCAGAACGGACTGGTCGACGAAGTGAGCGTGATCCTGGCTCCCATCGCAAATGGTGATCCAGCAGCCCACCGGTTTTTCGCCGCAAAAGAACCGTATACCGCCGTCAAGGAAACGGCTTTCAAGCTCGAGTCCGTTGAGGAGCTGGAGCACGGCACCTTGTGGATCCGCTATTCCATAAAGAATTGAAGTGAAGTGAAGAACATCACCTGGTTCCGCTCCCTGATGGTGCTGGTCGCCATCGCCGCGATCGTCGTTGTCTCCGTGCTGCTCTACTTGCGCAAGCCCGTGTTCGGGCAAATGCCGCAAGGCGAGCGGCTCATCCTCATCGAGCGGTCTCCGAACCATGTCGACGGCGGGTTCCAGAACCTGGTCGACACGCCTTTCCTGACTGCGGGCGCCACCCAGCTGTCGATCCAGATCGACAACCTGATGGCCGAGAAAGGCAATCCGCGGCCGCCGCATGACATTCCCGCGCAGAAGACCGACCTGAAGTCGCTTGACGTCAACGAGGACCTGGTGGTGTGGCTCGGCCATTCCTCCTGGTACGTGCAGTTGGCGGGCCAACGGATCCTGATCGACCCGGTGTTCAGCGCCAACGCGGCGCCGCTGCCGGGCTTCATCGAGGCGTTCTCCGGTACCAGCATCTACTCCGCGGACGACCTGCCGCGGATCGATGTCCTGCTGATCACGCACGACCATTTCGACCACTTGGACTACCCCACGATCCTGGCGATCGAACCGATGGTCGATCGCGTGGTCACCGGGCTCGGCGTCGGCGCGCATTTCGAGTCGTGGGGTTACGACGCCGACAGGATCGACGAGCTCGACTGGCACGACACGCTCGCGCTCGGGGAAGGCTTGGCGCTCCATGCCACGCCGGCGCGGCATTACTCCGGGCGCACGTTCACCCGCGCCAAATCGCTGTGGGTCGGCTTCGCCATGCAGACGCCGCAGCGGCGGATCTTCTTCAGCGGTGATTCCGGTTATGGCGACCACTTCTCCGCGATCGGGGAACTCCACGGCCCGTTCGACTGGGTGGCGCTCGACACCGGCCAGTACGACCCCCGCTGGGCGAACCTGCACATGAATCCGGAACAGGCGGCCCAGGCCGCGGTGGACCTCGGGGCACGGGCGCTGACGCCGCAACACGTGGGGCGTTTCACCCTCGCACCGCATGACTGGAACGACCCGTTCGAACGTCTTGTCGAGGCCAGCAAGGGGCGCGACTACGCTCTGTGGACGCCGACGATCGGCCAGCCGGTCCACTTCGACGATCGCCCGCAGGTGTTCACGACGTGGTGGACGTCCGGCACCAGTCAGGATGCGACCGCAGGCGCGCATCCCGCGCCCGCGACCGCTCCGACACAAGCAAGCACGCCATGACATCTGCCGATCCCGCCAACCCCGGCAACCCCGCCAGCGACACGCCCGCGGCGCAGCAGGCCGGGGCGGAACCCGCTTACTGGAGCGGCGTCTTCGCGATGACGATGTGCGTGTTCGCGCTCATCGCCTCGGAGTTCATGCCCGTCAGCCTGCTGACGCCGATCGCCACGGATCTGCGGATCAGCGAAGGCTGGGCAGGCTACGGGATCGCCATCTCCGGCGCCTTTGCGGTGCTGACCAGCCTGTCCATCTCGACGCTCGCCGGCACCATGAACCGCAAGACCCTGCTGCTGGTGTTGACCGGGCTGATGTGCGCTTCGGGCCTGGTCGTTGGATTGGCGCCCGACTACCTGACCTACATGGTCGGCCGTGCGCTGATCGGTGTGGTCGTGGGCGGGTTCTGGTCGCTGTCGGCGGCGGTGGCGATGCGGCTGGTGCCGAGCGACAAGGTGCCCAAGGCGCTGGCCATCTTCAATGGCGGCAACGCGCTGGCGGTGGTGGTGGCCGCGCCATTGGGTGCGTGGCTTGGTGGGGCCGTCGGTTGGCGCGGTGCGTTCCTGTGCCTGGTGCCGGTCGCGCTGATCGCGCTTGTCTGGCAATGGATCAGCCTACCGTCGATGCCGCCCGGCCCGCGCACGGCGAGCTCCGGAAACGTTTTCAGGCTGCTCAGGCGCCGGCTGGTCACCCTCGGCATGCTGGCGGTCGGCGCCTTCTTCATGGGGCAGTTCGTGTTGTTCACCTACGTGCGGCCGTTCCTCGAGATGGTGACGCTGGTGGACGTGGCCACGCTGTCCTTCATCCTGCTGATCATCGGCGTCGCGGGCCTCATCGGCACCGCGGTCATCGGCACGCTCCTGAAGCTGGATTTTTACCGCACGCTGGTCGCGATCCCGGTGCTGATGGCGGTGATCGCCGTGGCGCTGGTCGCGTTCGGCGGCTGGCTTGTCGGCGTGGCGGTCCTGTTCGGCCTCTGGGGTCTTCTGGCCACGGCCGCGCCCGTGGGCTGGTGGTCGTGGGTGGCCAGGACGATGCCGGACGACGCCGAGGCCGGTGGCGGGCTGATGGTGGCGGTCATCCAGTTGTCCATCGCATTGGGCTCGACGGTCGGAGGCGTGCTGTTCGACACGAGTGGCTATGCGACCACGTTCGTGGTGAGCGCCGCGGTGTTGCTGGCTGCTGCATTCCTGGCGTTCCTCGCGTCACGCGCCGACAAGACTCCTGCCTGAAATGCAGAGTGGAAGCCGACGGATCGCTGAATAAGCAGGTAGCGTGAGCCGATCTTCTGTCGTCCTGTAAATTTGATGTAAATGATGGAGAAATTTATATCAAATTTACAGGCGGGGACTAAGAGACCTTCGCGAAAGCCCGTCGTGCGGTGGATCCTGCTGGCGGCGCTGCTTCTGGCCATCAGCGTCCTGCTGTGGGGCCACGAAGAGCTTCCCGACCTTGGCGGGCGCAGTGTCTCGACCACGTTGACGGACACGGCTGATACCCGGTTGGGGCGCGCCATCGCCTCCCGCGTCGCGGCCCATCCCGGCATCTCCGGCATCGTGCCGTTGATCGAGGGGCGCGATGCGTTCGCCGCGCGTTTCCTGCTGGCGGATGCGGCCGAGCGCACGCTCGATATCCAGTACTACATCTGGCATGACGACCTGTCAGGCACGTTGTTGTTCGAGTCGGCCCATCGCGCTGCCGACCGTGGCGTGCGCGTGCGCCTGTTGCTGGACGACAACAACACCGTTGGTCTCGACCAGCGGCTGGCCGCGCTGGACGCGCATCCGCAGATCGAGGTGCGGTTGTTCAATCCTTTCGTCAACCGGGATTGGCGCTGGCTGGGTTACCTCACGGATTTCCCACGCCTGAACCGGCGCATGCACAACAAGTCGTTCACCGCCGACAACCAGGCCACGATCATCGGCGGCCGCAACGTGGGCGACGAGTACTTCGACGTGGGCGGCGAGTTGCTGTTCGCCGACCTGGACGTGCTTGCGATCGGGCCGGTGGTCGACGATGTGTCGCGTGATTTTGATCGCTACTGGGCCAGTGCCTCGTCCTACCCGGCCGATCGCATCCTGGCGCCGGCCGATCTGGCCCTGCTCGACGAGCTCAGCCGGGACGCCGCGTTGGTGGCGCGCGACCCGGCGGCGCGGGAGTACCTGGAGGCAATCGCCGCGTCTGCGTTCATGAGCGACTTGCTGGCCGCACGTTTGCCGATCGAATGGGCGCCGACGCGGTTGGTCAGCGACGACCCGGCCAAGGGGCTCGGGCGCGCCGAAGATGATGGCCTGCTGACCACGCGCCTGCGCGAGGCGATCGGCACGCCGATGCGCGAGCTGTACCTGGTGTCACCCTATTTTGTCCCGGGTGCGGACGGGGTCGACTATTTTGCCGGTCTGGTCGGGCGGGGTGTCGAGGTCACTGTCTTCACCAACTCACTGGAGGCAACCGACGTCGCCGCGGTGCATTCCGGTTATGCCAAGCGCCGCAAGCCGCTGCTGGAGGCCGGGGTCACCCTGTGGGAGATGAAGCGCAAGACGGTGTCATCCCGGCTCAGGGATCGCGGCCTGCCGGGCAGTTCCGCCTCCAGCCTGCATGCCAAGACCTTTTCGCTGGATGGTTTGCACGCTTTCATCGGTTCGTTCAACTTCGATCCGCGCTCGGATCGGCTCAACACCGAGATGGGCTTCGTGATCGACAGTCCGGTGCTGGCCGGCCAGATCGCGGACTTGTTTTCGCTGCAGGTCCCGGCCAATGCCTATCGCCTCCGCATTGGCGATGACGGTGAATTGCAGTGGGTGGAAATGCTCGACGGCCACCAGGTCGTGCACGACGAGGAACCGGGCACCGATTTTCTCGATCGCGCCGCAGTGGCGGTGATGTCGGTGCTGCCGATCGAGTGGTTGCTGTGACGGCCATACCGGGTGGGTTGGACAACATGAAGCCACTGGCGGAACGTGTGCTGGTCATTGCCCATCGCGGTGCCAGTGCGTTGCGGCCCGAGCACACGCTGGCCGCGTATGGTCAGGCGATTGTCGACGGCGCCGACTTCATCGAACCGGACCTGGTGATGACCCGAGACGGCGTGATGGTGGCGCGTCACGAAAGCGAGATCGGCCGCACCACCGACGTTGCCGGGCGCCCGGAATTCGCCGCGCGCAAGACCGGCAAGCTCATCAATGGTGACGTGGTCAGCGGTTGGTTCAGCGAAGACTTCACCCTGGCCGAGTTGAAGACGCTGCGTGCGCGTGAGCGGCTTCCGCAGTGGCGCAGCACACGCTACGACGGCGAGTTTCCCGTGGTCACGCTGGCGGAGATCATCGACTTCGTGGCGGCCGAAGCTGCGTCTTGCGGGCGGGTGGTCGGCATCATTCCGGAGATCAAGCACCCGACCTACTTCCGTCAAATTGGCTTGCCAATGGAAGACGCGCTGCTGCGCACGTTGGCTGAGCATGTCTACACGCGCACGGCGCCGGTGGAGATCCAGTCGTTCGAGACCGCCAACCTGAAGTACCTGCGAGGCAAGCTGGCTGCCGGCGGCCAGCAAAACATCCGGCTGCTGCAGTTGCTTGATGTGGGTGCGAAGCGACCCTACGACGCGGTGGCAGCCGGGGCTGCGCTCAGCTATGCGCAGATGATGACGCCGGCGGGCCTGCAGGAGATCGCCGGCTATGCCGATGCGATCGGTCCGGACACCCGTGCGATCGTTCCGCTCACACTCGAAGGCACGCTGGGCACGCCGACGGCGCTGGTGCGGGACGCGCATGCGGCCGGACTGGAGGTGCATACGTACACGTTCCGGCCGGAGAACGTGTTCCTGCCGCGTGATCTGTGGCTGGGAGACGAGCCGGGCAGGTACAACGAAGTCGGCTCGATCGCCGAGATCCGCGCCTGCCTGGATGCCGGCATCGATGCGTTCTTCACCGATGCTCCGGCGATTGGCCGCAAGGCGCTTGACGGCCGTTGAGTGGCGCCTGCCCGGCGTGCCGTCATACTGCGCCCACGCAAATCGGGTGTTGGAATTGGTGCGGATGACCACCATCTAGGTAGCATTCCCCCGCCGCCGACGCGCCTGTCGGCCTGCGCCCGGGTTTGTTGCAGGAGAAGCCCATGAGTGTGTACAGCAAGAACCCCGATGCCCTGTCGAAGCTTTCGCCGGAGCAATATCGGGTCACCCAGCAAAGTGGCACCGAGCGGCCCGGTACGGGCGAGTACCTGGACAACCGGGCGCCGGGCATCTATGTGGATATCGTGTCAGGCGAGCCATTGTTCGCCTCGTCCGACAAGTTTCACTCCGATTGTGGCTGGCCCAGCTTCACCAAGCCGATCGAGCCGGCCCACGTCAACGAGGTGCACGACGCCAGCCACGGCATGACCCGCATTGAAGTGCGCTCCAAACATGGCGACAGCCACCTGGGACACGTGTTCCCCGATGGCCCGTCGGACCGTGGCGGGCTACGCTACTGCATCAACTCTGCATCGCTGCGGTTCATCCACCGGGATGACATGGCGGCGGCGGGCTACGAGGCCTGGCTGGACCAGGTGGAGGACGTGAAATGAGTACCGAACGTGCCGTCCTGGCGGGCGGTTGCTTCTGGGGCATGCAGGACCTGATTCGCAGCTATGACGGCGTGATCTCCACGCGGGTCGGTTACAGCGGCGGCGATCTGCCCAACGCGACCTATCGCAACCACGGCAGTCATGCCGAATCGATCGAGATCATCTTCGATCCGTCGAAGCTGGGCTATCGCGAGGTGCTGGAGTTCTTCTTCCAGATCCACGACCCGTCCACGACGGACCGGCAGGGCAATGACCTGGGCAGTTCCTACCGCTCGGCGATCTTCACCACCTCCGACGAGCAGCGGCGGGTTGCCGAGGACACCATCGCCGACGTCGATGCATCAGGCCTGTGGCCCGGCAAGGTGGTCACCAAGGTCGAGCCGGTGGGCGATTTCTGGGAAGCCGAACCCGAGCATCAGGACTACCTGGAGCGTTATCCCGAGGGCTACACCTGCCACTTCATCCGGCCGGACTGGACGCTTCCGCGCCGCGACGCCTGAATACGCGTTGCTACGGTCGCCTCTTGCAGGTTTGGCGCCAGTCGTTTCGCCCGGCAGGATGCAGCAGTTTCGACGCAACATGGCCTTTACACATATTCAAATTGAGTTAATGTGAAAACCGGGCACGCTTTGTGTTGCCGCACTCCTGCGGCCAGACACTGGAAGCCTTGACCATGAAACCCTTACTGCTCTCGACCGTTGTTTCCCTCGCCTTGGCCGGCTTCGCGTGCGCCGGCTCACCTCTCCAGGCGCACGAGCACGCATTGACGACACCCGCCGCGTTAGCGGCAACCACCGCCACGCAGGCCGAGGCCGAGGCCGCGCCCGCAGCGCCGAAGCTGCAAGCGGCCCTGCGCGGGTTATGGCACGGCCACGCGGTCGAAACGCGTAACTATGCGCTCGCCGTGAAAGCCGATGATGCCGCCGCCGCAGACCTCGCTGCGCATGCGGTCGTCGACAACGCCAAGGCAATCTCCGACGCGGTGGCGGGTTTCTATGGCGCCGCCGCCGGCGAAGAAATGCTGCGCCTGCTCGGTGGCCACTGGGGTGGTGTCAAGGCGCTGACCGACGCCAACCGCCAAGGTGATACCGCCGGGGCGAGTGCGGCGATGGACGACCTGGTCGCCAACGCTGGCGAGATCGCCACGTTCCTGGCCGGCGCCAATCCGAACCTGCCGGCCGACGCGGTTCGCGGGCTGCTGGTCGCCCACGGCGCCCATCACGGCGCGCAGACCCGGCAGATCATGACCGGCGACATGGACGCCGAAGCGCAGACCTGGGTCGCCATGCAGGCGCACATGGACGTAATCGCCGATGCGCTGGCTGGCGCGATTGCCAAGCAGTTCCCGGACAAGGTGAGCTGAGTCATGAGCGGCCTGCACCGGTTCGGCGCCACCCAGCAAAAGCTGTTGCGGGCCTTGTTGCCCGCCGGGCAGGGCCTCGGGGTCGAAGCGCTGTGCAAGCCGCTGCGCATCAGTCACAACGCAGTGAGGCAGCACCTCACTGCGTTGCTGGCGGGTGGATTCGTGTGCCACGGCGTGGCGCGAGCGAGCGGCGGTCGCCCTCAGGCGCGGTACCTTTTGACGATGGCGGGGCGCGAATTGTTCCCGCGCAATTACGGCTTGATCGCAACCAAAGTGCTGGAACGGTTGTACACCGACGCCGGGCCCGCGCAGGTGCAAACGATGCTGGTGGAGATGGGACGCGAGCTTGGTCACCAGGCTGCGGCTACCGACACCGCCAACGACACGGGTGACGCTGCGAAGACGTTGGCGCAGCAACTGGACGCGCTGGGCTACGAGGCGCAGGCCATCCGCCGCGACGGCGAAATGCAGGTCGAAGCCTACAACTGCGTATTCCACGAACTGGCGCGCAATCATCCGGAGGTGTGCCGTTTCGACATCGCTTTCATGGAGGCAGCCAGTGGGCACCAGGTGCAGCACCTGGAATGCCTGGTGCGTGGCGGCGACGCCTGTCGCTTCCGGCTCGGCGCCGCGGTGGAGCACGACAAGGCTTCCGGGGATCACGACCGGTGAGCGCTGCAATCCGCGACGTTGGGTACCAGGGCTGCCGGGAACGCTATCGCAGGGCCGACGGTTGAAGCCGCCGGCACGATCCGGATCGGCGGCGGTCGGGCTGCACCCGCGCAATCGCCATCAAGGCCGCTACGATTTCGCGCTGTTGACGGCCGGCTGCCCGGAGTTGTCAGCCTTCCTGATTACCACGCCCGCGGGTGAGACGAGCCTGGACTTCGGCAATCCGCAAGCGGTGCGGACCTTGAACCGCGCCCTGCTGAAGGTCCAGTACGGCGTTGCGCACTGGGACATCCCCGACGGCTACCTGTGTCCACCAATCCCCGGTCGGGCCGATTACCTGCACGGGTTGGCGGATCTGCTGGCCGAGGCCAATGGCGGGATCGTCCCGCGCGGCCCGGCGGTGCGCGCGCTGGACATCGGTGTGGGCGCCAACTGCATCTATCCGTTGCTGGGCCACGGCGAGTACGGCTGGCGTTTCGTCGGCTCGGAAGTCGACGCCACGGCGTTGCGATCAGCTGCCGCCATCGTGCAGGCGAATCCCGGTCTGGACGAGGCCATCGAGCTGCGCCACCAGTCCGGGCGAGGTGAGGTGTTCGCCGGCTTGCTGCGTCCCGATGAGAGGTTCGACCTGAGTCTCTGCAACCCGCCGTTCCACGCCTCCGCGAAGGAGGCCGCGAGCGGCAGCCGGCGCAAGTGGCAGCAGCTCGGCAAACCGTCGCCGGCGCGCGACGGCCCGTCCTTGAACTTCGGCGGCCAGGCCACGGAGTTGTGGTGCACCGGCGGCGAGGCCTCCTTCATCCGCCGGATGATCCGCGAGAGCACCGCCGTCGCGCAGCAGGTGTTGTGGTTCAGCAGCCTGGTGGCGAAGTCCGAACACCTGGCCGACGTGCGCCGCCAACTGCGCAAGGCCGGCGCAAATGAGGTGCGCGAGGTGGCGATGGCGCAGGGCAGCAAGCAAAGCCGGTTCGTCGCCTGGACGTTCCACGACGCGGCCCGCCGCGAGGCATGGGCCGCGGCGCGCTGGAACGGGCAGGGCTATTAGGCAACGGCGGGTACCCGCTCGATCCGGGCGGCATAGCATCCCCGGGTGGCGTAATGGGCCTGGAGATAGCTCACCTGCGGATCAGCGAACAGCCGCGCTATGGCTGACTCGGTGTCCCGCCCATCGACCAGTTCGGCGGCCACCATCATGTGGGCCGCGTCGAACGCGCGCAGCGACAGCATCCGCGTAAGCAGAGCGTCGGGAACGACGTTGGTACGGTCGTAAGCGGTCGAGGCGCCCTCACGCACGAAGATCGCGTGAGCCGCGCGGTACGGGGTGGCCGCGGGCTGATGTTCGTAGTTGACCAGGATCAGCGATTCGCCCTGCGCGGCATCGCGGATCTCCACCCGGTCGGGTAGGCGGGAGTCCGCGTCCGCGATCCAGCGCTGGGCGCCATGCTCTGCCAACTGCAGGTCGGACAGTCCGAACAGGTGTTCAAACGGGGCGGGCGAGAGCCCGATAATGCGGTAAGCCATGGCGGCGTCCAGGTGACGGTGGACGGGCAGGTTAGTGGAGCGGCGGGGGCGTTTCGCGCCGGATTCGGACGCGATACCACGCTCGCCGACGGGTAACGACCTTCAGTCGCTGTCGGCATGGAATGCCGTGATGCGATCACGTGCTGGATTGGATACTGCGGCCTCCGGGTCGCAACCCCGCTCGGGGGCTTCGTCTTCGGCACTGACGCACAACCGGAAACCCTGCAGGCCGGCGATCTGGCGGCTCTCGCCTTTTGCGACGGTGAAGCGCTCGATTGGCTTGGATTCGCAGCGCTCGATCTGCGGATTCGTCGGCTGGGACGCTGACGGACACTCCCGCGGGAACACCGTGTAGTGGCACGCACCGCTGGCGCTGCGCAGGCATTCGAAACGGGCGACGCCGGCCTGGGTGGTGGCCTGGCTATAGAGGATGTCGGCACCGTCGACGGTGGCGCGGGTGACATACGTACTGCTGCCGATGTCGCAGCCGAACAACGACAACACGAAATAGACCAGGGCCATGAATTTCATAAATCACCTCGATTACATATGCCGGAACAGGGTCATGAACGGTGCGCTGACGGCCAGGGTCTCGGGCCGCGATTTGAGGCGGACGACGCCGCGGCCGCTGTCATCGCGGACGATGCCGGCGATGGCTTTCAGGTTGACGATGGTGGAGCGGTGGATCTGTTTGAACGTGGTCGTGTCCAGCACCGTGAGCAGTTCCTTGATCGGCGTGCGCAGCAGGGCCTCGCCCTCGGCCGTCATCACCGTCGTGTACTTGTGGTCGGCGCGGAAGTAGGCGACGTCATCGACCAGGATCAGACGGGTCTCGCGGCCGGCGCTGGCGGTGATCCAGGTCAACGGCGGGGGCAGGTCGTCGCGCGGTCGGACCGGGCCCAGCCGTTCCACCAGTGCGGCCAGCGTGGCGGCGTCATTGTTGCCGGTGCGCGCCTGCAAGCGGGTGACGGTGGCGGCCAGCCGCGCCGGGGTGATGGGTTTGAGCAGGTAGTCAATCGCCCCGCGCTCAAAGGCGTCGATGGCGTACTGGTCGTATGCGGTGACAAACACGATCTGGGTGTCAGGGCTGACTTCCGCGGCGGCCGTTGCGACCTCCAGGCCGCTGAGACCCGGCATGCGGATGTCGAGAAAGGCGACGTCGGGCCGGTGCTCTGCCAGGGCTTCCAGCGCGCTGGCACCGTCCTCGCATTCGGCCAGCACCTGCAGTTGCGGCCACGCGTGGCGGAGCTGGTCGAGCAGTGACTGGCGCAGCAGCGCTTCGTCTTCGGCAACGATGCAGGTACCGGTGGTGCCTGGATCAGACATGGCGGTGGTCCTGTGCGGGGCCGGCAGGGACGGTCAGGGTCGCGGCGACGCCGGCGGGGAAGTTGGCAATCACCGTCAACGCCGCATTGGAATCGTAGATCAGCCGCAGCCGTTCGCGCACGTTCTTCAGGCCGATGCCGGTGCCACTGGTCTTGCTGTTGAAGCCATCGCCATCATCGGCCACGGTCACCGCCACCGATTCCTCGCTGCGGCGTGCGCGGATCCACACCGTGCCGCCGCCGGTCCGTGGCTCCAGCCCGTGCTTGATCGCGTTCTCCACCAGGGTTTGCAGCATCATCGGTGGCAATGGCGTGGCGCGCAGGTTCTCGGGTACGTCGACCTGCACCGACAGGCGCGCCCCCATGCGGATCCTGAGGATCTCCAGGTAGGCCAATGCGCGTTCCAGCTCCGCACCCAGGGTCGAGAGTTCGTCATCTGTGCGCGGCAGCGAATGGCGCAGGTACAAGATGAGATGACCCAGCATGTCGTCGGCCGCCGACGGGTCGCTGCGGGTCAGCAACTGTGCACTGGCCAGCGTGTTGTAGAGGAAGTGCGGCTCGACCTGCGCGTGCAACAGGCTGAGCTTGGCCACGGTCAGCTCCTTCTCGGTCGAGGTCTGGGCGGCGGCGGCCTGCTCGTTGCGACGGCCCTCGGCGATACGGCGGGTGATGGCGCGGGTGATCGCCTCGGCGTTCTCGAAGTTGGTGCCGTCGTCGACCAGGAACCAGTCACTCCAGGCCGGACTTTCCGGCTCGCAGATCAGGGTCACGCTGCCGCTGTCATTGCCGGGGGTGACGGTCGCAAGGATCTGGTTGCGCGGGATGCCGAACCACAACATCGGGTTCCAGCGTCCCAGTGGACGTTCGCCGTAGATGTCGGGACGTTTGACCTTGGCCCGGACCTGAAGGCTGTCGCGCGCGCTTTCGACGCTCTGGATGCGTGGCAACTCCCGGATCGCCGCATCGACCAGGTCAAAGGCTTCGCCAGCTTCCAGTGGGATCTCGACCTGCCGTCGCTGGCGGTTGCCGAGCGTGGACTTGTCGATGTGACCGGCAATCAACCGTACCCGCCCCAGGTGCGAGATCGCGCCGGTGACCACCAGTGCCATGATGATCATGCCGCCAAGCGCGATCGGCCACTCCAGCCAGCCAATCAGCGGCAGTTCGGACCACAGTCCCGCGAACAGGAAGATCGCCAGCATCCAGACGATGGCAAGGCGGAGGACGAAGAAGGTGCTTCTGATCACGGTGATTCCCGCACGGCTTTGGACTGATCCGGAGCATAGCGAGCCAGGCTGGAGGAGCGACAAGGATTGTGACGAAACCGGAACTACGGCGACGAAGCGGGGGTAATCGTGTCTGGTTGTCGACCCCGCGCGCGGATTACCCTGCTAGCTTGCACGACTGGATACCACTGAACCTAGGAGATCACCTTGGCCAACGCAACGCACGATCTGGAGCTGTTCGTACGCGACGCCCTCGCCAAGGGGGTGTCCAGGGATGCGATCGAGACCGCCCTCACCTCGGCCGGTTGGCCACCGGAGCAGTCACACAGCGCATTGGCTGCGTATGCCGATGTCGAGTTTCCGGTGCCGGTACCACGGCCGCGGCCGTATCTCTCGGCGCGCGAGGCGTTCCTCTACCTGGTCCTGTTCGCGACGCTGTACGTGTCGGCGTATCACCTGGGCGGACTGTTGTTCGACTTCATCAACCGGGCGTTCCCGGATCCGGCCGATTCGGGCTACGCGGTTCGCCAGATTGACCAGTCCATGCGCTGGTCGGTGGCATCGCTGGTGATCGCGTTCCCGGTGTTCCTGTTTGTCGCGCGCCACTTGGGCAAGGAGCTGGCGCGCAGTCCGGTCGATCGGCAGTCGCTGGTGCGTCGCTGGCTGACCTATCTGACCTTGTTCCTCGCGGCCGGCATATTGATCGGCGACCTGATCACCCTGGTCTACAGCCTGCTGAGCGGAGAGCTGTCGGTGCGCTTCGTGCTCAAGGTGCTGGTGGTGGGCGTGATTTCCGGCACGATCTTCGGCTATTACCTGCTGGATCTGCGCCGCGAGGAGAAGCCGTCATGAGTGAGGGCCGGCAAGTGGGTAGCGAGCAGGCGCGGGCGGGTCGCTGGTTGGCGATCGTCGCCACCGTCGTCGTTGTGCTGACCGTGGGGGCGGCGATCACGCTGATGCGCTCACCCTCGGCGCAGCGCGAGGTCACCCTGGACAACAAGCGGGTGCAGGACCTGCAGCAAATCGTCCAGTTGGTGGATCTGTATGCACGGCAGCACGACGCACTGCCACCGGATATCGCCACCCTGGCAAGCCTGCCGGGACAGCAGGTCCCGCTGGACCCGGTAGACGGCACGGCGTACGACTACCAGGTCACCGGTGAGCGCGGCTATCGTCTCTGCGCGAACTTCAGTACCGACACCGCCCGCACCGCAGCGGGCCAACCGCGGAGCGGGGTCGAGTGGAACCACGCCGCCGGTCGCCATTGCTTCGACCGCAAGCACGAGCCTGCGGCGGACTCCGGCCAGGGACCGCCGGCGCAGCGCGCTGCAATCGGCTGAGCGTGTCAATCCGCGTGGTGGGCGAACGCGGACGTGCTGCCGTCGTGGGCGACGAGTTCGACGACATAGGGCTGGACGCGGCCATCGGGCAGTTCCATTCCCGGTGAGCCGGCCGGCATGCCCGGCACGACCAGCCCCTTGCCTGCCGGCCGTTCCGTCAGCAGTCGCTTGATGTCATCCGCCGGGACATGGCCTTCGACGAAATAGCCGTCCACTTCCGCGGTATGGCAGGAGCCCTTGCCATACGGAACGCCCACCCGCTCCTTGATCGCATTCACGTTGTGGGTATTCACGACCTGGACCGTGAAGCCGGCGTGTTCCATGTGCTCCACCCACAACTGGCAACAGCCGCAATTGGGGCTCTTGCTGACGACCATCAACGGCAGGGCGGACTGGGCGGGCACCGGACTTTGCGCGGAGACGTCCGATGCGGAGTGGGTGAACAGTGTCGGCGACGATGCCGGCGCAGTGTTGTTGTCGGGCGCTTGCGCGCATGCGGTAAGAGCATGCGCAGAGGCTAGCGCGATGATGGTCAATACGAGTTGGTTGCGTTTCATGCGTGTTTCTCACTTGTATCGTGATAGGTGAAGGCTCGTGGGTGGAGGCTGCAGTGGCTGTTCGCCGCGGCTAAAACCAGATCCGCACGCCTGCCACCAGGCGGGTATCGCGGGTGTCCTCGCCCTCGCTGCGACGGAAGTCCGCGGTGTTGCCGAACGCGCGTTCGTGGACCACGCCGATATACGGGGCGAATTTCCGGTCGATCTCGTAACGCAGGCGTATACCGGCCTCCACAGTGCTCAACCCGGAACCGGTTCCTCGTGCCGGGTCATCCTTGCCGAAGGCCGTTACCTCGACCAGCGGCTGGAGGATCAGCCGGTTGGTCAGCAGCAACTCGTACTCGACCTCCACGTTGGCCGCCGTCTGGCCCGACTCGCCGACGTAGGCGGTGGCCGAGACCTCGAACTTGTAGGGTGCCAGACCCTGCACTCCGAAGGCCGCCCAGGTCTGCGAGCCACCCGGGTTGAAATCGTGCTTGATGCCCGCCAGGACGTCCCACCAGGTCGACACGCTGCGTCCGTAGAAGGCTTCCAGTTCGGCCGCTTCGGTCTTGCCGCCGATGCGCTCGCCCTCGGTGCGCAGCCACAGCCGGTTGAGGTCGCTGCCCACCCAGGCCTGAGCTTCCCAGAGTTGTCCCGTGCCTGGCTGGGCATCCCAGGCTTCCAGGCGATTGAACGCCACGTAGCGGTTGATCTCGGGCGCGTGTGTCATCGGCAGCGCCAGCACCGGGAATGCGGCCGCACGGTCGGCATCGGTTACCGTGGGAATCGGCGTGATCGGTTTCGTCTGTGGTGGCGCGCCGTGCCCCATCGCGGCGTGATCCATGGTCGAGTGGTCCATCGCGCCATGGTCAATGCCCGAGTGATCGGAAGTCTTGGCAGGTGATGCAGTGGCCGGGTGATGTGGGGATTGATCCGTGCTGCCATGCCCTATCGCGGCATGATCCATGGCCGCGTGGTCGATGTCCTTTTGACTGGCATCGTCGCCGTGGTTCATTGCCGAATGGTCAACCGGCGTCGGCGTCGGCGCGGCGTGGTCGTGATGATCCTGGGCAACGGCAGTGCCATGCAGAGCCATGCCCAGCGCGAGCGCCATCACCGTGGTGGAGGGGAAAAGAGAACGGCTCATTCCTCGACCCTCACTTCGCGCATCATTCCCGCTTCCATGTGGTACAGCAGGTGGCAGTGGAAGGCCCAGCGGCCGAGGGCGTCGGCGCGGACGCGATAGCTGCGTTTGGTGCCCGGCGGGATATCGACGGTGTGCTTGCGCAGATGGAAGTCGCCGTTCTCGTCCTCCAGGTCGCTCCACATGCCGTGCAGGTGGATCGGGTGGCTCATCATGGTGTCGTTGACCAGCACGATGCGCATGCGCTCGCCGTAGTTGAGCCGCAGCGGTTCGACATCGGCGAATTTCTGGCCGTTGAACGACCAGGCGAACTTCTCCATGTGGCCGGTCAGGTGCAGCTCGACCTCGCGGCTGGGCTCGCGGCCGTCCGGATCGTCGAACAGGCTCTTCATCGCGGCATAGGTCAGTACCGTGCGGCCGTTGTCGCGCAGTCCGATGCCGGGGTCGTCCAGTTTCGGTGCCAGCGACATCGCCTGCATGTCGACCAGCGGGTTGCCGGTTTCACTGGCGGGGTGTTGCTGCATGCCGCCTGCCGAGTGGTCCATGCCGGACATCGCCTGCATGTCGTGGCCGGCGTGCCCCATGGCCGCATGCCCTGTGTCGGCATCACCCGCGCTGCCGTGACCCATGCTGCCGTGGTCCATGCCGCCATGCCCCATGTCGTCCATGGTCAGCAGCGGGCGCGGGTCGAGCGGCGGCACCGGCGGTTGCAGGCCCTGACGCACCGCGAGAGTGCCGCGGGCGTAGCCGGTACGGCCCATGTCCTGGGCAAAGATCGCAAACGCGTCCGCCCCCGCTGGCTCGACCAGTACATCGAAAGTCTCGGCCACCGCGATGCGGAACTCGTCGACGGTGACGGGGTGGATGTACTGCCCGTCGGCGGCGACCACGGTCATCTTCAGGCCCGGGATGCGCACGTCGAAATAGGTCATTGCCGAGCCGTTGATGAAGCGCAGCAGGACCTTCTCGCCCGGACGGAACAGGCCCGTCCAGTTGCCGGCCGGCGCGGTGCCGTTCATCAGGAAGGTGTAGGTGTGGCCGTTGATGTCGGAAATATCGGACGGCGTCATCCGCATCTGCCCCCACATCATCCGGTCCCGCAGCGTGGCCGACAGACCTTCACTGCGCGCATCACGCACGAAGTCGCCGAAGGTGGGTTGGTAGTAGTTGTCGTAGCTGGCGTTCTTCTTCATGCGCCGGAACAGCGCGGTCGGATCCATGTCGGTCCAGTCCGACAGCAGCACCACGTGCTCGCGGTCGTAGTGGTAAGGCGCCGGTGTGCGCGGTTCGACGATGATCGGGCCGTACAGCCCGGCCTGCTCCTGGAACATCGAGTGGCTGTGGTACCAGTAGGTGCCGGACTGCTGCAATTGAAACTGGTAGGTGAACGTTTCGCCCGGAGCGATGCCGTCAAAGCTCAGGCCGGGCACGCCGTCCATGTTGGCCGGCAGCAAAATGCCGTGCCAGTGGACGGACGAATACGCATCGCGCAGGCGGTTGGCCACGCGCACGGTCACGGTGTCGCCTTCGCGCCAGCGCAGCAGCGGGGCAGGCAACGTGCCATTGACGGTGACGGCAGGGCGCGCGCGACCGGTGAAGTCGACCATCGAGCCGCCAATGGACAGGTCGAAGTCGGTGCCGCTCAGGGTCTGCAGGGTCTGGGCAGCGGCGCTGGGGGGAAGAGCCCGGAAACGCCCAAACCCCCCGCCAGCCGCGAGGCCGCCCCCGGAAAAAGCGGTGACA
>NZ_JBSVRJ010000002.1:43540-327826 GCF_054052105.1 Lysobacter sp. A286
TGTTCTTTTTTTTTCTTCTTTTGTTTTGTCTTTTTTCTCCCCCCCCCCCCCCCCCCCCCCCCCCCCCCCCCCCCCCCCCCCCCCCCCCCCCCCCCCCCCCCCCCCCCCAAGGCCGGTGACAAAACGACGTCGGGCGGGCGCCGCCGGGGGGAGCCCGGAAGAATTGCTGGACATGGAAACACTCCGTGAATTCGGGGAAGTCGGAGCTCCGCCTGGAGGGCGGAACATTCCGGCATCTGCCGCGTCGGCATCGATGGATAGCGCGTCGTCAGGCAGGCAGAAGCGGGCGCCGGACAACGGCACCCGGACTCAACGGATCGGAGGTCGGTATCGGTCGTGAAGCGCGGGGGCCGGATGGTCGGCCAGGGCCGGCCGGGCTGCCAGGACGTGCGGCGCCATTCGCCATTCCTGCACCGGTACCGTCAGCGTCGCCAGCAACCCTGCCGGGCAGGCGACATCGCATGCCGTACCTTCGCAGCAGTCCGCCGCGGCGGAATGGTCTCCAAGCGGTGCCTCGGTCGCAGCAGTTGCCGGTGCCGAATGCTCCGCGCAGGTCGTGTGCTCGTCCGGAGTGGACGCTGAATCCGGCGTCGTCGAAGCGACCGTGGTCGCATGTTGCACCTGCATCTGTGTCGCCGCCACCGCGAGTCCCGATCCATTGAGGATCAGGGCGATGCAGAGCAGGACACGCAGTAGTAGGTGCTGGAGCGACATGGTCGGTTACTTTAACCAGAACACGCTGGCGTTGCTGGGTATTTCATGAACCGCAGGTCGACGGCGGTCTGGGAGGATCGCAGAACACTCAGCGAAGCCGCCGGTGAATGGGTATTCACTGCACCAGGCCGTGTATCAGGCGGGCAGCGACCCGGGCCGTGGCATTGTCCCGGTCCAGTGGCGGGCACAGTTCCGCGATATCGCAGACCTTCACCCGGCCCGTTCCCACAATGGCGGCGATGAACGGTTCCAGCACCTCCATGGCCACGCCCCGGGCGTTGGAAGCGCTGACGCCGGGCGCCACCGCGTGCGGGAGGACATCGAGGCATAGAGTCAGATAGATCGAGTCGGCCGGTTGTAGCCACTGCAGGAGTTGTTCGACCTGCGCGGCGGAGTTGGCCGCTGTCATGTCCTGATCCATCAGGAACCGTGTGCCGGTCTCCCGTGCGGTGTGGAACAGGCGACGTGTGTTGGCGGCGTTGCTGACCCCGAGGCAGAAGTAATCCAGCGCGATGCCATGCTTTTCGGCGTGCTGGATGGCTTGGCGGAACGGGGTTCCGGAGGTGGCGATCGGGCTGTCGCGCAAGTCTAAGTGCGCATCCAGGTTGACGATGGCGATGCGACCGGGATCGCGGCTGTTCGCCAATCCCAGATAGCTGGCGAAAGCGATCTCGTGCCCACCGCCCATGCCGACCGGGAAGTGGCCATCCGCGAGCAGTTCAGTCATGCGGTCGGCGTAGCGCTGTTGCGCGCTTTCGAGATCGCCGTCGGTGCAGGCGATGTCGCCTGCGTCATACAGAGGGCGCGAGTGGGTGACAGGCAGGTTGGTCAGGGCCTGTCGCAACGCCGATGGGCCTTGTGCCGCGCCGGTCCGGCCGTTGTTCCTGCGCACGCCTTCGTCGCTGGCAAATCCCAGCAGAGCGACGCCCGGGGCGGCGTGGCGTTCCATTGGACGCACGACCTGGTGCCAGCGGAAGGTCTCGGGGTCCGCTTCGTCATCGATTCGACCGTGCCAGCTTTCCATCAGTTCATAAGTCCATCAGCCCAGCTCGTCCGGAAACTCGGTGCGTACCAGCTCAGCGAGCTGGCCGCTGGCAATCAGCGTGTCCGCCGCCGCGATCTCGGGGGCGAAGTAGCGGTCCTCGTCATACCGGGGGACGACCGTGCGTATCAGGTCGAACGCCTGTTCTAGCCGGACAGAGGAGCGCAGCGGGCGCACAAAATCGATTCCCTGGCATGCCGCCAGCAGTTCGATGGCGACGATGCGGCGCACGTTGATCGCCACATCGCCCGCCTTGCGGGCCGCGAACGTGGCCATGCTGACGTGGTCTTCCTGATTGGCCGATGTCGGGATCGAGTCGATGCTGGCAGGGTGCGCCAGGGTCTTGTTTTCACTGGCCAGTGCTGCCGCGGTCACATGGGCAATCATGAAGCCGGAGTTGATGCCCGGGTTTTCGACCAGAAATGCCGGCAGGCCCGACAGGTGGGCGTCAACCAGAAGTGCGATGCGGCGCTCTGAAAGCGCGCCGATCTCGGAAGTCGCGATGGCGATCTGATCGGCCGCAAAGGCGACCGGCTCGGCGTGGAAATTTCCGCCGGACAGGACTTCGCCGGTGTCCGGAAACAGCAGCGGATTGTCGGAAACCGCATTGGCCTCGATCAACAAGGTGTTCGCCGATTGCTTCAACAGATCCCAGCACGCGCCCATCACCTGCGGCTGGCAGCGCAGGCTGTAAGGATCCTGCACGCGGGAGTCACCGGTTCGATGGGACTCACGGATGGCGCTGTCATGGAGCAGGTCGCGGTACAGGCGGGCGACGTGGATCTGACCGGGCTGGCCGCGCAACGCGTGGATGCGCTCATCGAATGGCGTGTCCGAGCCGCGGGCGGCATCGACCGTCAAGGCGCCGGCCAGGACCGCGGCGGCGAACGCCTGTTCCGCCTGGAACAGGGCGACCAACGCGATGGCGGTGGACACCTGGGTGCCGTTGAGAAGCGCCAGGCCCTCTTTGGCGCCCAGCCGGATCGGTGTCAAACCGGCGCGGCGCAAACCCTCATCGGCGGGCACGACTTCGCCGTCGATGCGGACCGATCCCTCGCCCATCAGGGCCAGGGTCAGATGGGCCAGCGGGGCCAGATCCCCGGAGGCGCCGACCGAGCCCTGGGCCGGGATGCATGGCCAGACCTGCGCGTTGTACAGCCCAACCATGCTTTCCAGCAGTTCCCAGCGCACCCCGGAATGCCCGCGCGCCAGCGAGGCGATTTTCAGCGCGAGGATCAGGCGGACGGTGTCGTCGTCAAGCAAGCGCCCGACGCCGACGGCATGCGAGCGCACGAGGTTGGTCTGCAGTTGTTCCAGTTGGTCGGGCGGAATGTGGATGCTGGCAAGCAGGCCAAATCCGGTATTGATCCCGTAGGCCGGCGCGCCGGCGGCGACGATGGCCGCGACCGTGCGGGCCGCCTCGTCGACCCGGCTCTTTGCCGTCGGCGGAAGGGAAACCGAAGCAAACTGCAGGGCGATGGAACGCAACTGGGACAGCGGAATCTGTCCGGGGGTCAGCATGGGCATGCGTCGGTCATCCCGTTATCGATGGCAGGTTGAGGTGGTTGTCCCGGGCGCACGTCAGTGCTTCGTCGTAGCCGGCATCGGCATGGCGCATGACGCCGGTGGCGGGGTCGTTCCACAACACACGGGCCAGCCGCTTGTCGGCCTCCTCGGTTCCGTCGCAGACAATCACCACGCCGGAGTGCTGGGAAAAGCCCATGCCGACGCCGCCGCCGTGGTGCAGGCTCACCCACGTCGCGCCGCCCGACACCGCCAGCATCGCGTTGAGCAGCGGCCAGTCGGACACCGCGTCGGAGCCATCGCGCATCGCTTCGGTTTCCCGGTTCGGACTGGCCACCGAGCCGCAGTCGAGATGGTCGCGGCCGATCACCACGGGCGCTCTCAACTCCCCGGTGCGGACCATCTCGTTGAATGCCAGCGCGGCGAGATGGCGCTGTCCCAGGCCGAGCCAGCAGATGCGTGCCGGCAGGCCCTGGAACGCGATGCGCTCGCGCGCCTGGTCGAGCCAGTGATGCAGGTGGGCGTCGTCGGGGAACAACTCCTTGACCTTGGCATCCGTGCGATAGATGTCTTCCGGATCGCCCGACAAGGCCACCCAGCGGAAGGGTCCCTTGCCTTGGCAGAACAACGGCCGGATGCAGGCCGGCACGAAGCCGGGGAAGTCGAACGCGTCCGCGACGCCTTGTTCCAGGGCGACCTGGCGGATGTTGTTGCCGTAGTCGATCGTCGGCACACCCATACGGTGGAAATCGAGCATCGCGCGCACGTGTTCGGCGCACGAAGCGGCGGCGGCCGACTGCAAGGCCTTGTGCGCGGAAGCATCGGTGCGCGCGGCCTGCCACTGCGCCGTCGACCAGCCGGAGGGAAGGTATCCGTTGATCAGGTCGTGCGACGAGGTCTGGTCGGTGACCGCCGCCGGTGTGGCTCGGCCTTGCCGGGCCAGTTCGACAAAGCGGGGCAGCAGTTCCGCTGCGTTGCCGAGCAGGCCCACCGACACCGGCGACGTGGCGTTTTCGACGATCTGCAGGGCCTCCTCGATGGAATGGGCCTTCCGGTCCAGGTATCGGGTGCGCATCCGGAAATCGATCCGCGACTCCTCGCACTCGATCACGATGCTGCTTGCGCCGGCCAGGGTCGCGGCCAGTGGTTGCGCACCGCCCATTCCGCCCAGGCCCGCGGTGAGGATCCACTTGCCCGACCAGTCTCCCTCGTAGTGCTGACGTCCGAGTTCGACAAACGTCTCGTAGGTTCCCTGCACGATTCCCTGGGAGCCGATGTAGATCCACGAGCCGGCCGTCATCTGGCCGTACATCATCAGCCCCTTGCGATCCAGCTCATTGAAGTGGTCCCAGGTCGCCCAATGCGGGACCAGGTTGGAGTTGGCCAGCAGGACCCGTGGCGCGTCGGAATGGGTCCGGAATACGCCTACCGGTTTCCCCGACTGGATCAGCAGGGTCTCGTCGGACTCCAGCGCCTGCAGGGATGACAGGATGCGGTCGAAGCTGGGCCAGTCGCGCGCGGCCTTGCCGATGCCGCCGTAGACCACCAGCTCGTCGGGACGCTCGGCGACTTCGGGGTCCAGGTTGTTCTGCAGCATCCGGTAGGCCGCTTCGGTCAGCCATGACTTGCAGGACAACGTGGTGCCCCGGGGGCTGCGCACAGTGCGCGGGCCCGGGACCGCCGGGCTGAGGCCAGTATCCATCGATGACTCCATTACGAATGGGGCGCGTTGCCCACATGGAAAGTGCCAACGAAACGATAGTTGGCAGCGGGATGCGTAAGACGTACGAAACTGGCCACTCGTCCGCGCGACCAGGTCCGCCGGCTCAAGGTCAGCAGCGGATCGCCCGCGTCGATCTGCAGCAACTTGGCGGTGCCCTTGTTGGCCAGCTCGGCTTCGATCGTGTGTTCGGTTCGCTCGAGCGGTGCCGTACGAGTCAGGTATTCATGCGGAGTCTCAATGGTGAAATCAACCTCCAGGTACTCAGGCGCGCTGGAGGGATTGACGAAGCGATCCTCAAGTTGGAGGGGCTTTCCGTCCGCGAGGTGAAGCAATCGCGAGTGGAACAGTTCAGCGCCCGCCGGCAGGGAAAACTCGCGTGCTAATGGAGCACGCGCCGCGATGGCTTCGCGCACCAGGACGCTGACCACATGCAGCTGTCCCCGCGCGCGGATCTCGTCGCGGATCGACCGCACCTCGAACATCGGCGACTCGACTTTCGGGACGGCGACAAATGTTCCGACTCCCTGCACCCGGATGACCACATCGGAATCGCTGAGTTCGCGGATCGCGCGATTCACGGTCATCCGCGAAACGCCGAACCGGAGCACCAAGTCATTTTCGCTCGGGATTCGACTGTGCGGCGGCCAGACGCCGCTCGTTATCTGACCGAGGATGTACTGCTTCAGCTTCGCGTACTCGGGCTGTGGCTTTTCCATGAACTCAGCATGGCATGTCTATACATCTTGTGGAAGGCCCGCCAGAACCATTCGCAGAGGTCTGGAAACTTCATGGGGGAGCTAGGTTGACACTCTCTCTTTGGTCGTGGTACTTGGTGGTATAGACAACTGAAGGACCGCCGTAATTCATGCGCAATCTTCCGCTACTGCTCCGTTGCCTGATCGTCTTGGCGTTCTGCCTCGACGGCAGTGCAATGGCGTGGCAAAAGACTGCGATGGCGGTCGGTGCTGTCCATCATGTTCATGCCGACGCCCATGTCGCCAATGACGGGCATGGAAGCGCAGATCACGGGCCGGACGCGGTTGCCGCTTCGGACTGTGAAGACACCACCACGACAACTCCTTCCGAAGCTGCGCACGAGGACTGCGATTGCAGTGATGGCGGGTGCGCGTGCGCGTGCGGCTTCGTTACCCTGGCGTTGGCCAGACGCATTCCGCTTGCCGATACCCTCTGGATCGGCTTCGTGCCGATCTCTGGCGATCTGACAACGGTCGGCAAAGGTACATCCTCCTCGCTCTTTCGACCTCCCATCGGTTGATCTTGTCCGGCTGCCTGCGTGGTGGCCTCTTTAGTTGCGGGCGCTGGCTGTCAAGGCCGGCCCGAACATTTGCCGACAAGTTCTGAAAATTACCGTTTGGGAGTTCACCATGTTCTGTAAACGCAATCATCTCGCGCTGGCGATCGGCGCGTTGCTGTCGGTCGGTGTCGTCACCACAGCCTCCGCGCAGTCCACGGGCGAGGGCCAGTCATCATCGGCGACCACGCTGGACACCGTGAAGGTCACTGGTAGTCACATCAAGCGTGCGGCGATTTCGGGCGTCGGGCCCGTAACCGTGATTGATGCCGAAACCATTGAGCGCTCAGGCGCCATTTCCGTCGAAACCCTGTTGCAGCGTTTGCCTGCATCGGCCGGATTTGCCGGCAGCCAGACCAACGCGTACTGGGCCGGCAACGGCTACGGGACGACGCAGGTCAACCTGCGCGGCCTGGGCATCAACCGCACGCTGGTCCTGTTGAACGGCCGCCGGATCGTTAACGGTGGCACCGGTGCGAACAGCTCGGTGGATCTCAACATCATCCCGGTGGCACTGATCGAGCGTATCGAGGTACTGAAAGACGGTGCGTCCGCCATTTACGGTGCTGACGCCGTGGCCGGTGTGGTGAATATCATCACCAAGCAGAACTTCGAGGGGGTCGAAGCATCCGTCAGCTATGGCCAAACGTTCCAGCAGGACGGCGAAGGAGGTGCCGTGGATGTGGCGTGGGGTGTGAACTCGGATCGAGGCTCGTTGATGGCCGCCATCAACTACTCCGAAAGTGGCACGGTCAACATGGCCGACCGGGCCCCGTGCGGCTTGGGCGAAGTCAACGGGAAGCTCGAATGCGTGGGCAGCTCGAGCACCATCGGTGGTCGTGCGCTGTTGCCCGATGGCACGCGCATCAACTTCAACCAGGACCCCAACGGTGACGGTGACTTCTACGAGGCCTATTCACCGGAGAAGCACAACCAGAACTCCTATCCGGCGCTCAATGCCGTCAATCCGATCAAGCGCCTGAGCTTCAGCGCATTCGGCGACTACGCACTTACGGACAATGTCCGGGGCTTTGCCGAACTGATGTACACCAACCGCCAGTCAGATCAGTTGGCGACGCCCGGCACCCTCGGGATCTACCGCGACATCAATATCGCCGCAGATCATCCGACCAACCCCACTGGACAGGACATCCTGTTGCAGCGGCGCAGCCTGAAAGAAGGCGGCAACCGCGAGTTCTATCAGGACGTGAACACGTTTCGCACGGTACTCGGCGTGGAGGGTGGAATCGGGACCTACTGGGACTGGTCGATGGCGATCAATTGGGGCCGCAACACGGGCGACGACGGTTCCACCGGCGTCGCCAACCTGGATCGCTTCGACAACACCATGGACACGTCCTTGTGCAGCAATGCACCGGGTGCAGCCGTCCCGTGCGGTGATTACCTGGGGTACGGCGATGTCTCCCAAGAGGTGCTCGATTACATTCTGTACACCTCGCGCGACGTAGGTGGAAACGAGCAGAAGAGCTTCACCGCGAACGTGAGCGGCCAGCTGTTCGAGCTGCCTGCCGGTTGGGTGGGCATGGCGACTGGCGTGGAAGTCCGCCGCGAAAGCGGGTGGCGCGACCCGGATCCGCTGACCGTGCTTGGCATGGCCAACACCAACCGGCAGGATCCGATCGCTGGCGAATACACCGCGAAAGAGGCATTCGTGGAGATCGCGATTCCGCTCCTCCAGGACAAGTTCCTCGCGCAGTCGGTGACGCTGAATACGGCGTTTCGCTACTCTGATTACGACATCTTCGGGGCAGACACCAACTACAAGGTCGGTCTGGACTGGCAGCTCGTGCCGTCGCTGAAAATGCGCGCGAACTATTCAACGGCGTTTCGAATTCCCAATGTGCCCGAGCTGTTTGGCGGCGTTTCGGAAGGCGGCTTGACCACCACCGATCCATGCAGCGGCTGGACCAGCCTGCCTTCCTCCTCGGTGGTTTATCAGAACTGCCAAGCATCGGGCGTGCCAGTGGGCTATACGCAGTTGGGCAAGGCGATCCAGACCACGGTTGGCGGCAATCCCAATCTGGAGCCGGAGGATGCGGAAACGTTGACCGTTGGTGCGGTCTGGATGCCCACATTCGTGGACGACCTCACCCTTACGCTGGACTACTTCAACATCAAGATTGACAACGCGATCCAGGGAATTCCCGGATCCACCAAATTGGCAGTTTGTTACAACACGCCCGGTCTTTCCCATCAGTTTTGCAGCGCGTCCAACTTCACCCGCAATTCGCTCACCGGCGAGATCAACTACCTGTCTGCCCAGCCGGTGAACGCGGCCAGTGAGCGCGTCTCAGGCATCGATCTGGGCGCCCTTTACCAGTTCGACCTGGCGGGTATGCGGGCGAGCTTAAGCCTGGATACGTCCTACCTGAAAAACTACGACGTCCGTCCGTTCCCCTCCGCAGAAGAGATCCAGTACGCCGGCAAGATTACCGGGGGCCGCGGTAGCTATACCCAGTGGCGCTCGTTCGGATCGCTGACTCTGGAGCAGGGGCCGTGGTCGGGTTCCTACAGCATCCAGTACATCGGTTCGGCGGACGACATCAACGCGTCGAAGGGCGATATCGGAGACCACGTGTCGAGCTTGAGCTACCACAACGCCCAGGCAAAGTATTCGTTCAACAAGTCCGCCGACATCGTTTTTGGTATCGACAATCTCTGGGACAAGAAGGCTCCATTCATCCAGAGCTACACCGACGCGAACACCGACACGATGACCTACGATTTGCTGGGACGTCGCTGGAACGCAAAGCTCACCTACCGCTGGTGACCGGCTCAACCCTCTCCGGCAACCAAGCCGGAGAGGGTGACGTTCCCTTCTTCGCGGCATCCGTCAGGAATCAACTATGAAACCCGCATTCTGGGCCCGTCGGGCCCACAAGTGGATCGCCTTGGTCATCGGCGTGCAGGCGCTGCTGTGGTCGATAGGCGGGCTGTACATGACCGCCATGTCGATCGACTTCATCCATGGCGACCACCTCAATCACGTGGCGGCCCAGCCGCTCCCGAAACAGAGCAGCCTGATCGATCCCGCCGTCATTGCCGCGCGGTACCCGGCGATGAACGGCTTTCGCCTCAAGCGACTTCTGGGCGATCCGGTCTATGAAGTCCACCATGCCGGCGGCGTGGATCTAGTCGATGCAGGCACTGGCCGGTTGCTCGGTCCGATCGACGAGGAGAAAGTCCGGCAACTGGCGTTGTCGACCTATCAGGGCGATGGATCGCTGGAGTCGTTGCAACTGCTCGACAACGCGCCGCAGGAAGTCGGTAGCCAACCGGTGCCGATGTGGCAGGCGAAGTTCGGAGACAGCGGCAACACCGCTTTGTATTTCTCGCCGCAGACCGGAAACCTGCTTGCTACCCGGCACACCTATTGGCGGGTGTTCGACTTTCTCTGGATGCTCCACATCATGGACTATGAGGAGCGCGCGAACGTCAACAATACGTTTCTGCGGATTGCCGCAACCGTGGGTCTTTTGTTCATGCTCAGCGGAGTGTGGTTGTTGTTCTACAGTTTTCGCAGGAGGTCGGCGGCATGACTCCCTGGATCCAGAAACTGCATAAGTGGGTTGGCCTGATCATCGGTCTGCAATTCGTGATCTGGACGGCAAGCGGGCTGGTCATGAGCCTGCTGGACACCGCGACCGTGAACAACCTGCACCATTTGGCACCCGCGGCCCAGTCGCGACCGTGGCCGGAAGCGGCGATCTCGCCAGCCATCATTGTTGACCGGGAAAGTCGCCCGGTCCGGATGGTAGAGACCCACTGGCTGGCCGCGGAGCCGGTCTATCGCCTGAGCGACGGCACCAGCAGCTGGCTTGCAGATATCCGGGACGGAAGCCCGGTGCCCGTGACGACGGCGGATGTCGCCGCCATTGCCGCCCGGGATTACGTGGGGGATGGACACGCCGCGTTGCCGGAACTCATGCCGGAAGTCACCTGGGAGGTGCGTGGTCACACCGGGCCCATCTGGCGCGTCGGGTTCTCCGATGACGATGCGACCACGTTGTATGTCTCAGGGCAGGACGGACGCATCCTGGAGCGGCGGAACGACACATGGCGATTGTTTGATTTCGTCATGATGCTGCACTTCATGGACTACACGAGGCAGCAGGATTTCAACAATCCGCTGATCGTGATGGCCGGCGCGGGCGGACTGTGGCTTGCGCTGTCCGGCATTTGGCTGTTCATCGCCAGCTTCCGTCTTGGCGAGTTCATTCCGGCTCGTTGGCGGCCACGGCGCGAATTGACGGTGTACGGCGCCGATGGGAGCAAGTTGCGATCCGTGGAGTCGCACTCGGGCGACACGGTCTACCTCGCGCTGGGACGCAACGGACTTCAGCTGCCCTCCAACTGTGGGGGAGGCCAGAGTTGCGGACTGTGCATGGTGCGTGTGCGTGGCCATGCACCACCTCCGACCAGTGCCGATCGAATGCATATTGATGAGAGCCGTCTCAGGTCTGGCTATCGGCTGGCCTGCAACCTGCCGGTGAAGTCGGACGGCCAGATCGAGGTGGCCGGAGGCGCCGCGCTATGGACCGAACGCGTCGCCAAGGTGGTCAGCGTCACGGCAGTGACTCCCTTCCTGCGTGAGTTCGTGCTGGCGCCGGAGGTGCCGCTGGGGCCGGAGTTCCAGCCTGGCGCGTATCTGCAGGTCCATGTTCCCGGTTACCGCCTGCAACGGAACAACCTGGATCATCCGGAGCATCATCGTCAGGACTGGTCCGGTCTGAACCTGCCCGAAAATCTGGTCTGCAAGGAACCGGTTCGCCGCTCCTATTCGCTGTCTCTTCCAATGGAAAAGACGGCCGGGAATGTGACCCTGCTTGCGCGGTTCAGCCCCGGACGACAGGACAAGAGGCGACAGCCCGCCGGCAAGGGATCGACCTATCTCTACTCACTGAAGCCAGGCGACCATGTCTGCTTCAGCGGTCCATTCGGCGACTTCGCGATAAAGTCCGGCGCCAAGGAGAAGGTATTCATTGGCGGCGGGGCCGGGATGGCGCCTCTGCGGGCGATGGTGCACTCGCTGCTTGAATCCGGTGCTGAGGAGCGCATCCACTTCTGGTACGGCGCGCGCAACATGCGGGAGGCGCCGTATGTCGAGGAGATGGAAACACTGGCCAGGAAGCATGCGAATTTCACATGGCACTTGGTGCTGTCCGAAGCCGCAGAGCATGGCGCGGGCTTGATCAGGGGATTGGTGCACGAAGCCACCGATGAAGGGCTGTTGCAAAAGCATCCCGATCTGAAGTCCTGCGAGTTCTACCTTTGCGGGCCCCCGGCGATGCTTGCTGCCACCCGAAGCCTGCTGACCCGTTTGGGCATTGCTGAGGAGCAGGTCGCCTATGACGATTTCAAGATATAGGGAGCGCAACCCAGTCTCCCATCCATAGGTTTGACGAAGTGAATAGCGTGTTCTTCTGAATCTATCTATTCAGGCCATCTCAGCCCTGCTGGAGGAAGAACCGCACCATCTCCGCCGAGGCATCCGGCCCGGCGGGATCGGTATAGCTGCCCTGCGGGCTGCCGCCACTCCATGCATGGTCGGCGTCGTGGATGCGCCAGTACTCGACCTGTGGATGCCCGGCGGGATCGCTGAGTACCTCGCGGGTGTAGGAACGCCCATTGGGCACTTCCGCTTTCTCGGTGGTCGCGGTCAGTGGCTCGATGGCGGATGCGGTCGCGTCGCTTACGATCAGCTCGGCGTTGCTCGGGGCCACGGTATGGTCGGCGTCGCCCTGGAACACGATCGTCGGTACCGGTCGGTGTGCATCGCGTTGCACGGCTGAGCCGCTGCGCGAACCACGGGCACCGGACTTCATCGCAGACAGTGCAGACACCAGGCCATCGGCGGCGCCGAACGCCAGGCCGGAATGCACGCCAACCGCGGCGAAGACGTCGGGATAGCACTCGCCCAGGATCACCGCCATGGCGCCGCCCGCAGACAGCCCGGCGATGAAGATACGCTCGGGATCGACGCGATGGTCCGAGGCGACCTGTTCGGTGATGCCGGCAATCAGCGATGGTTCGCCGTGACCGTATTTCTGGTTCTCGGGCTGGAACCAGTTCCAGCACCGGTTCATGTTCGCCCTCGCTGACTGCTCGGGGTAGGCGACCAGGAAGCCATGCACCTCGGCGAGCCGGTTCATCTGTGTGCCTGCCGCAAAATCATCGGGCGACTGGGTGCAGCCATGCAGCATCACCACCAGCGGCACCGGTGGACCATTGGCAGCGAGGTGACCACTGGGGATGTACAACTTGTAGTCAAGGGTGCCGGCGTCGTTGGTGAACGAGTGGCTGGTGAATGTCCCTGCCAGCTCGGGGGTGACCGATGCGCGGGCGGCGGGCGGCTCGACGCTGCCGGCGCGGGAAGCCTGGGCAGCGTGCCCGGCGACGAAAGCCGCACGCGCATTGCCCTTGAAACGGGCAAGCAGCTTCCTGGCGAAGTTCATCTGGTTTCTTCCGATCACCAGATCTTCACCCGGTCCCGCGGCGCCAGGTACAGCGCCTGGCCTGGTTCGACCTCGAACGCCGGGTACCACGCATCCAGGTTGCGCACGGTCTGGGTGCGGAAGCGGCCCGGGGCGTGGACGTCGGTGAGGATGGCGTTGCGCAGCGCCGGCTCGCGGTACTTGCCGCGCCAGGCCTGCGCGAAGCCGAGGAAGAAGCGCTGGTCGGGACTGAAGCCTTCCAGCATCTGCGGCGGCTTGCCATCCAGTGCCAGGTGGTAAGCGTCGTAGGCGGTGGCCAGGCCGGCGACATCGGCGATGTTCTCGCCCAGGGTCAGCTTGCCATTGACCGACAGATCGTCGAACGCCTGGTACTGGCTGAACTGTTTCGCCAGTGCCTGCCCGGCGGCGTCGAAGCGAGCCAGGTCGTCCGGCGTCCACCAGTTGTGCAGCTTGCCGTCCTTGTCGAACAGCGCACCGAGGTTGTCGAAACTGTGGCTGATCTCATGGCCGATGACCGCGCCGATTGCGCCGTAGTTGACCGCGTCGTCGGCATTGGGATCAAAGAACGGCGGCTGCAGGATCGCGGCCGGGAAGATCAGGCGGTTTTCCAGCGGCACGTTCAGCGCATTGACCGTCTGCGGCAGCATGTACCACTCGTCGTGACTGACCGGTTGGCCGAGTTTGGCCAGGTTGCGTCGATACTCGAACCGGGCCGCGCGTCGTGCGTTGCCCAGCGCGTCGTCGGGCTTCACTTCCAGGGCGCTGTAGTCGCGCCAGGTGTCCGGGTAGCCGACCGCGACAGTGAGGCCGGCGACCTTGGCGCGGGCTTCCGCCTTGGTCTGCGGGCTCATCCACTCCAGCGCGTCGATGCGCTTGCCGAACGCGGCGATGATGTTGGCCACCATTGCTTCGGCGCGGGTCTTGGTCGCGGCGCTGACATGGCGTTCGACATACTGCTTGCCGACCGCCTCGCCGAGCGCGTTGTTGGTGGCGCTGACGCCGCGCTTCCAGCGCTCGCGTTGCTCCGGCGTGCCGTTGAGGGCCTTGCCATGGAACGCAAACTGCGCGTCGCCGAAGGCCTTGGGCAGGTAAGCGGCATTTCGGTCGAGCGCATGGAACGCGAGGTAGTCCTTCCAGGTTTCCAGTGACTGCGAGGCCACCAGCGCCGAGATGCCGGCAACGGCGTCCGGCTGCCAGACGATGAAGTCGGCTTGTTCGCCCAGGTCGGCGGCCAGGAGGAACGCCTCCCAGTTCAGACCTGGCGCCTTGGCAGCGAAGTCGGCAGCGGTCCAGGCATTGGCGCCGGCCTCGACGTCGTTGGTCTGCTCCTGGGTGGCGTGCACGCGGGCGATCGCGGTCTCCAGCGCGACAATTCGTTCAGCCTTGGCCGCGGCCTCATCGATCCCGGCGAGCTCCAGCATCTTGGCGACGTGGGCCTGGTACGCCTTGCGCAGCTCGACCATGCGGCCATCGCCCAGGTAGAAGCTGCGGTCGGGCATGCCCAGTCCGCCCTGTACCAGGTAGGGCGCGTTGCGATCGGGCTGGTGGATATCCTGCGAGACCCACAGGCCGAACAGCCGGTCGGTGTAGTAATCGGTGGCGTTGAGCAGGTCGACATCGGCGCGCAGCTGGCTGCCCAGTTCGGTCGCAAGCGCGGGCTTGTCGCTGATCGCGGCGATCGCGTCCAACCGGGGCTGGATTGCCGAGACGCCATTGGCCTCGATCCCGGCCTGGTCCATGAACGCGGTGTAGGTGTCGCCGATCTTGCGGGTTTCGCCCGTGGCCGCGGTGTCGGCGGCGGCGTCCTCGATGATCTTGCGGACGTTCTTCTCGTTGTCGATCAGGATGCGGGTGAAGCTGTTGAAGCTGGAACGGTCGGCCGGGATTTCGGTGGTGTCGACCCAGGTCCCGTTGGCGAACTCGAAGAAGTCGTCGCCCGGCGCGACCTCGCGATCCATGCCGGCGATATCAAAGCCGAAGCTACCCAACACCGGGGCCTTGGCATCGGTCTGGGCGGCTGCCCCGGCACCCGCGGTATCCGTGTCGGCAGCGTCTGCCGTGGCGTCGGTTGCCGGTTGCTCGACCGAGCAGCCGGGCAGGCCGAGGGCAAGCAGTGCGGACAGGGCCAACGAGAGCAACGTGGGAGTGGGCTGGTGGGACATGGCAGGCAAACCGGCTGGGGGATTCCTGCCAGCCTAGGGTCGACGAGGGCTGGACGCAAAGAGCACAAGCCATTGCGCCGACCGTCGGCTGCGGCCACGGGCTATCGCTGGGGCGGCGAACGCCTGAATTAAGCCGCGCCGCGAAGCGGCGTCGGCTTGAATGATTTGTTGGACGACATCTATTTCCAGATCGGAATTTCCAAATAGCTGTTGTTATGCCAAGCCACTATGAGAGGTTCGCCTGCGTCGGCAACCGATTCGTCACTGACGTCGCGACCGGTTCCATAGTTGATTTGATGATATTGGTTCAGGTTGACATCCAGCACGACCAGCAACCTGCTGCCCTTCTGAAGTTGCCGGCTTACCAGCAAGGATCGCTTGATGGGGATCGATTCCGTTCGGTCTGGCGTGAGCAACCTGCGAACGCTCATGTCGTTGGCGAAGCTCGCTCGCCCGAGGTAATAGGAAAGCTGGAACAGGGTTCCATCAGGCATGACTTCATACAACACGGCGCCGAAGTCGAAATCCCGCTTGTTGATGGTGACTTTCAGCGTGCCGCTGAACATCCCATTCACCGAGACCGGCTCGTCGAAAGGTTCGCTGATGAAGGACAGTCCGCTGGAGCCGGCTTCCTTGCCCTTGATGGGGTCGGGGTAATAGTCGTTGCGTGAGGTAGTGCGATCCGCGAGATCCACCACCTGCTTCACGGAGGCGGGCTTCCCAGGCTTCTCCTTCGCGAGGCGGTAGCGTTTCCCGCCAGTGGGATCAGCGCTCAGGTACAGCTTCAGCGTCTCGTTGCTCATGGCGGCCAGCGACGGCGCGTGGCGCCAGACATTCGCGCCCATCACCTCGTAGTTGATCCGGTCTTCGAGCAACGCCGGCCGTTCTCCATCCCGAAGCACATGGTCCAGCCACTGGAAGGTGAGTTCCTGGGTATCGAACTGCGCGACGGGATCCAGGGTGTATCCACGGAGCTCGCGGGGCTTTCGCCTCGACTGCGCGCCGGAATGGTCGTACGGGCCGACCACGAGGTAGTGCTCGGCATCCTTGTTGTACTTGTAGTGCTCGGTCAGGTAATGCAAAGCGGAAATCTGGCCATCGTCGTAGTAGCCGGTGATCGACAGCACGGGGATGTCGATGCGGGCGTAGTCCTGCCTGTAGGGAACCTTGGCCTGCCAGTACGCGTCGTACGCCGGGTGGTCCAGCCAGCGTTGCAGGAGTGGATTCGGGCTGCCGTCGACCTTGTCGATCTCCCGGTACGAGCGACCGCTCGTGTACCAGTTGCTATTCAGCGCGTCCCACCTATCCGGATCACGGTACGTGGCGTCGTCCAGCGACTTGTTGTTGCTGACGTAGAAGCCCCAGCCGTAGTTGGCGTTGAGGAACACGTTGTTCCACATCGGCAACCCGAGTCCGGGAATGGCGGCGGCGTAGGCCACGATCGTCTTCAGCGCCGGATGGAGCCGCTTGGTGGCCGCCCACGCCGTGTAACCCGAATAACTGCCACCGAACATGCCGACCTCGCCGTTGCTCCACGGCTGCCGGCTGATCCAGTCGATCACGGCGTAGGTGTCGTCCACCTCATGTTCGTAGGGCTCGATCCTGTCCGGACTCAGGCGCTTGCCCCGGGTGTCGGCGACGACACCGACATATCCGTGGGCAGCCGCTGTCTCGGCCATCTGCCGGTTACCAGTCTCGTCCGTATAGATGGTGAAGAGAAGCGCCGTCGGCAGCGGGCCATGAGCGCTTCGCGGCCTCACGACAACGGCCGAAAGCGTCGCACCGTCGGGCGTGCGAATAAGGATATCGTCGGCGACCTCATACCGTCGCTCCTTCTCGGCGGCGATGAGCGCAGGCAGATAGGGCTGCGTCTGGGCATACATCTGTTGCGCGAGATAGGCCCGAACCAGCTGTATGGCATCCGCTTGCCCGATATCTTCAGGACCTGCCCGGTTCAGCGCATCGCCCAGGTTCCGGTCGTAGACGAAGCCAGGAGTTTCGAGCCAGTAGGTAACGTCCGAAGCTTCAAGGTCATTCAGTCCTGCGTAGGCGTGCCGGAACGCATCGCCATAGGCCTCATCGAAGTCTCGGCCGCCGGCTGACGCCCTCGTCTTGGCAGTGGCATAGATATCGAGGACGACCAGCGCTGGATCAGCGTTCACCGTGAGTGCCGAGGGATCCCGCAGTGCAGCGAGCGTAGTCAGGGCGGCAGCAGAGTCTGCGGAGACCAACTGAAAGCGCAGCAGGTTGTCCAGGTAACGCTGGCGGTCACTCTCTGCGTACCAGGCGATGACCTGCCTGGCGAGTTCCGGCATGGCCACGGCAAGCCGTTCTTCGTCATCGGCCGCCGCCGCCGGGAACGGAAATGCATCGGCAACCGGCGCGGACTTCCCGACAGTCATTGGGACCGCAGGTGCAGCGAGGGGCGCTCTCCACGAGCAGCCAGCCAGGGCGAGAACAAGACCCATCATCACAAGCTTTCGAATCACCGGTTTCTCCCCATCTGCTATCTGTTGCCGTCTAAACCCCCTGAGTTAAGCCGACCCGCGCAGTGGAGTGGATCAGGTGGCAAGCTTTCTCTGCCGCTAAGCCCTAAATGAGTTGACCCGAGCCCAGCCGATTACTTTAGGTAAATTGATTCACTCAACCACATTCATAAGAAATTCCTTCACCTTGCCCACAAATACGTTCGGTTTTTGAATCGTAATAAAATGGCCGGCGCCGACTATATTCGCGTATTGGAGGTTCTGAAAGCTTTCCCCGTATTGATCCGCGATGGACTCACTGAGAAACTCGCATTCCCCCCGCAGAAGCAGGACAGGCAATGGATTCTGCTGAAGCCTCGCTCGCGGGTCATTGGCATTCGTTTGGAAGTCCCGATAGGTGTAGTTGTGGGCGAACAAGCCAAAACCATTGACTGAAAACGCCACCCGTTTCCCTTTGCATAATCCGCGCTTTAGCTCAAAACGGTTTATGTCATAATCCATTACCGCATCCCATTCGGCATCGGAGGATAGTTCGTTAAACAGCGTAGGGTTTCGCAGACGAATTTCACGCATCAGAAGGAAGCGCGGGCCAATGGCGAGCTGCTGAGCTTCTTTAGCTTTCCTATCTGATTCTGACCTCTCATGGCCAGTAGTTTCATCTTTTGTCAGAGGGACGATCTCGCCTGGCGCATTGAAAATCGCTGCCGACACGCGGCTTGGGTTTCTTGCAATATAGTGTGTCGCTAAAGTTGCTCCCCAAGATGATCCTATCAAGATCACTTGCTGGGCTCCGATTTTGTTCTGAATAGCAGACAAATCTTCGAGGTGGCGTTCCAGTGTATAGTCACGCGGGTCTTCCAGGCGCGCTGAAAGTCCACTGCCAATCTGATCATACAGATACACTTCGTAACCAGCATCAGCCAAGGCTTGTGGCACTTTATGAAGGGAATTCATGCCCACCGCGTAGGCCCCGGGCCCACCATGCAACCAGATTACGATCGCGTTATTTTCTTGGCTGGAATCAAAATGGAGATAGGCGATGCGTGATCCCGTTGAAAGCTCCCAATAATCGGCCGGGCTGTCCGTCATTCTCGTCGGCGGCTCGACCCCTAGCAGTTCATGCGCGGGCCGGAACAGCCATTGCCAACCACCAGCCAGCAGTAAAGCCACAACCGCACCGGCTGAAATCATCGTCGTGAACTTCTTTTGTTTCAGGAGTTTCCCAAATAGGTATGCCCCCGCGAACACCACAAAGATGACCGTCATCAACGGGAACAGATAAAACAGCGGCAAGTCCACTATTGGTGCTGTCATTGGCATCGCAAACCAGCCTGCGACTGCGGCAACAACTGCGGTTACGAGAAGCGTTAACGAAAACAGAATAAAAAACCCAATTCGTTTCATCAATTGAACCCCGATACTAGGTTCCAAGTAAACAGTTAACACTAACATTACGAAGATGGGTTTCCACCCTCTGTGATGTACGCCTCCGCATCTTCAACGTGGAGGGAAATACCTGCGACGTACCTTTAAGTGCTCTATGAAGGGCGTAATGAAGTTCGCGGGATCCGATCATTGGCGCCTAACGCCTGAGTTAAGCCGAGCTGCGTAGTGGAAGCAAAATGTGGCACGCTGTTTGTGCCGCGTTTTACTGGAACGAAGCGGTTTGGGCTTGAACGAATTGTTAGGCAGCAGCTCGCTACCTAAATGGTTGGATCATATATGTTGAGCAGAACGAGTGCGGCAAGCCCGAGCAGGTTGGCTAGCATGTGCCCGGCCACGCACCAACGCAAACTGCCAGTGCGCTGATACGCAAATCCCCAGATCAGCCCAACGAGCAAGAGTGCTCCAACTGCCTCGGGCTTGCGAAGTGGGAGCGAGTAGATTCCCCAGACGAGCGGGTGACTCGCAGCGAACCATACCGATGAATACAGCACGCTAGCGAGTTTGCCCCACGAAGCCGTGGAGTCAATGAGCAGACCACGCCAGTATGACTCCTCGAACCACGGATTGACTAAAGCGAATACAAGCCATGCGGCAATTAGCTGGGTGTTATCCAGTAGTGTCCAGTTGCCTAGAAAGCCATGCAAGGAGAGCAAGCCAGCCAACAGTGCGAGGATTGACCAAAACCGTGAGCCAGAAGCGCGCTGAAATCTCTGCCGCGGCCGTGAGGCTGGGTACTTGTGCAGCAGAAAGGCAATGACCAGCCAGAAGCCAAGCATGGTTGGGACCCATGCCCATACACCGACGTAGCGCCCCGCTATGAGCTGGATGGAAGCACAGATAGCGACAAGTGCGAGTGGTGAAAAAGCAAAGAGCAGCCTGCGTCGTGCATCAGTTTGCGACATGCTTTCCCCTGCTGCCTAACGCCTGTTTACACGCCCGGGTTGACGTTGCCGGGGCGTCGGCGCGCGGGCGGCACCACCACGGTGGTCGCCTTGTTGGCCACGATATAAGGCTGCACGTCGTCGACTTGGCGCAGCTTTCCAATGGCGCGCTGGGCGAACTTCCGGGTGGTGATACGCACGTGGCAGTTCTGGAACGGCGCGTCCGCGTCCTTGCCCTTGGAGCAGTAGACGACGCGACCGTCACGGTCCCAGCCCAGTACCAATCGCTGCTGCTGGTGGCTGGTCTGGTAGATCCAGCCGGCCTGGATATCACTTTCCGACATGGCCATTGAGTTGCCCTGGGTTGGTGGCGGCGCGACGGCGACGCGGCCGTGAATGATGACAGGACAGCCTGGGTGGTGGGTTGTATCCAGCTACGAAGCCGAGCTGATCGCCAATCTCGCCGAGTCGCGTCGGATCGTCATCGGGTGAGTCTGTCCTTGCGGCTCCCGCTTGATCACGGCACCGCAGCGATTATCACGATCTCGATTTTCAGGTTCGGCCTGGCGAGCCTGGCTTGCACCGTGGCACGCGCCGGCGTAGCGCCTTGCGGTACCCACTTTTCCCAGGCTTCGTTCATGGCATCGAAATCGGCCATGTCGGCCAGGAAGATGTCCGCACGCAGGATGTGCGCTTTGTCGGTCGCAGCCTGCTGCAACAGATCATCGATGGCATGCAGCACCTGCCCGGTCTGACCGGCGATGTCGGCGCTGGCGTCCTTGGGCACCTGCCCGGAGAGGTAGGCCACGCCGTTGTGGATGATTATTTTGGACATGCGGGGACCGGTATCGAAACGCTGGATCATGGAGTGCTTTCCTGTGGGGGTATCGAGCCATTGTTACCGGATTGAGGCGTGCTCGCTACACGCGTCAATACGGATAAGGGATGCGCGACAGTGCGCGGTTGGCGCGATACATCGATGCCAGCAGGTGGCGGTCGCCTGCGTCGAACAGGCTGAACCCGCGCAGTCGCCTGGAGGCGTCCGGTTGCAATCCACGCGGGATGCCGATGTCGACGGCGCGCGGCTCGCCATGGCTGAACATGAGTACCTCGGATTGCGCATCCGGGTCATTGACGTCGACGGCGACAACCCGCCCGCCGTACGGGTACGTCACCTTTTCGACCAGAGTGTGGCCAACGACAATCCGTTCGGCGCCGTAGTGCGTGAGCACCTGATCCACCTCTGCCTGTGTCGCGGCCGGGTACTTGTCCTTGGATGCGCGGAAATAACCCCGATACTGGGTTACGCCTCCGAGGCCCATTACCGCGTCCAGTGCAGCGGAATGGTTTGCGGCAGCCGAGCCGGCGGTGCGCCAGTAATCGCGCATCGCGTGGTTCAGTGCATCGACCGAAAGGCCGGAATTCACCACCTCCGGCGAAATACCTGCGTGGGTGAACAACACGGGGCCGAGCTTCAGAACTACCGGTTGGCTGCGCAACCATTCGCCAATCACGTTGTCATCGGCAAACGCCTGTGCATAGCCGCCAAGCTGTTGCAGGGCGTAGCGGTACTCCGGGTGGGCCCGTGAGGTATTGCCACGCAGCAGGTATTGCTCGTGGTTGCCAAGTAGCACATGCACCGCGCCGCCTGCCGCATGCGCTTGCGCCGCAAGCCCGTGCAGGCGCCACAGGACCGCGAAGACCTCGCGCCCGCGATCCACCGAATCGCCGAGTATCACCAGGTGACCGGCGCCGAAGCCCCACTCGCCGGATGCATCGACCACGCCGAGCTTGCGCAGCGCAGCCTCAAGGAACTCGTTGTTGCCCTCGATATCGCTAAGCACCACCAGCTCGCCTGGCATCGGCGCGACGGCGTCCGCTACGGGAGCGGTAACCAGCGGGAAAATGTGCGTCTTACCCCCGCATGCGACCTGCAATGCGTCCTCGTGGCCTTTCGCGAGCTGTATCGCGTTCTCGCAGAACCAGGTCGCCGACCAAGCTCCATCAATGCCGCGGCGTACCACCGGGCCGGCCAGAAAGCCCGGGATGGCGACTTTCTCTCCAGTACCCGAGTACACGCGTACACCAATGGCGCCGCGTACGACAGGCACCAGCAATCGGGTGTGAGCACCACCGGCAGTCATCTCGACCCGCGCACATGACAGTGCCACGAATGCCGCTGCCATAAAGACTGCCGCAAGACCCAGCAGCGTCCAGCTGGTGCGCTTCAGTATCGTCCGCTTCGATGTCCCCGTCATCCGGAAGTCTCCCCTCAAGTTGGTGCATATTCCTTCTGCACTTGGGCCCGCGCCGCTGAAGAGCGGCAGGCCAGTGGTGATCCTTCGTCGGTCTTTGACGAGAAGGAGAATGACCTGTCAGACAGAGAATACTGAAGCCTTGCTCGCTGTGGAAATGACTGCCTAACTGACATGCAGTCCGGCAGGTTGGGTGTGAGCACCGCGAACCAAAAACATGCGATGCCCGTCGGATCATCAGCCAAGCACCTTGATTGTCGGCGCTGGCGACGCCATGACTGGGACATCACAGTCACGGAGTCCGACATGAAAACCGTCCTTGTCACCGGCGCCAATCGCGGCATCGGTCTTGCGTTCGCCCGTCATTACACCGCTCGCGGCGATCGCGTGATTGCGGCATGCCGCCAGGCCAGCGATGCGTTGCAGGCGACCGGTGCGCAGGTCGAGGCCGGGGTCGATGTGACCGATGATGCGGCCCTCGCCGCATTGGTGGAGCGACTGGGCGACACGCGCATCGACGTGCTGGTGCTCAACGCCGGCATCATGACCCGCGAGGTACTGGGCGACATCGACGCGGCCGGATGGGAAGACATGCGCCGCCAGTTCGAGGTCAATGCGATGGGGCCGTTGCGGGTAGCGCAGGCGTTGCTGGGCCATCTGGGCGAAGGCGCGAAGATCGGCATCATGACCAGCCGCATGGGCTCGGTGGCCGACAACGGCTCGGGCGGTCGCTACGGCTATCGCGCGTCCAAGTCGGCGGTCAACGCGATCGGCAAATCCCTGGCCGTGGACCTTGCGCCGCGCGGCATCGCCGTGTTCCTGCTGCATCCGGGCTTCGTCGCCACCGAGATGGTGGGCGGCAGTGGTGAGGTCAGCCCGGAGCATGCGGCCGGGCAGCTGGTCGAACGGCTGGATACGCTCGGTCTGGAGCAGACCGGCACGTTCTGGCACGCCAACGGCAGTGAACTGCCCTGGTGATGGGTTTGCCGCGTCTACCAGCTGTCTTCCAGCATTCGTGGCTTGCACGCCAGATAGCCGCCTGCGGCCAGCAGCAGCAGGCTTGCGCTCAGAAACGCGAATGGCCACAGCCAGCCACCGGACCAACCGCGTAGCAGGCCGAACAGGAAAGGGCCGGCGCAGCTCAACGCGTAGCCTACGCCCTGGGTGAAGCCCGACAACGCGGCCGAGCCGGCCGGAGTGCGAGTGCGCAGGTTGATCAGGGTCAACGCGAGCGGGAACGTGCTGGGGCCCAGCCCCAGCAGTGCAACCCACAGCAGGGTCAAGGTCATCGGCGCCAGCAGCAGCCCGAGGAATGCGGACAGATGCAACAGGCAGCACAGGATCACGATCGGGAACGGATTTTTCACCCGCACCGCGACGACCGGCATCAGGAAGCCGCTGACCAGCCCGAACGCGGAGTACAGCCCGACCATCGTGCCGCCCAGTAACGGACTGCCGCCGGCATCCACCAGCACGGCCGGTAGCCAGGTGAATATCGAATAGCTGTTGAGTGACGTCATGCCGAACATCAATGCCATTCCCCATGCCACCGGTGACCGCCAGACACGGCCGGACACCGGGGGAGCGGCGAGTTCCGGCGCCGCATCGTCCGCCGTGACGGCGCGGTCGTGGAGCAATGCCAGCGCCTGTGCGTTGGTGGAACGGCCGTGACGCTCCTGGTACAGGGTTATCGCCCAGGGTAAAGCCGCGGCAACCGCCACCAGTGACCACGCGCCCAGCGACACGCGCCAACCCAGCGCATTGGCGACCGGTACCGCGGCCAGCGCAGGCAGGATGGTGCCCATCTGCAACATCGTGATGTACATCGCGCTGACGCCGCCGACGCGATCAGCGAAGTAGCGCTTGACCAGCGGCGGCAACACCACGTTGCCGATGCCCATGCCCGACAGTGCGAGCGCCGATGTCAGCAGCAATTGACCGGTCCCGCCGACAAAACCACGCGCCAGCAAACCGACCGCGGCAAGCAGCATCGCCAGCAAGGCGGTGCGCTCCAGACCCAGACGGTGGGCGATGGCCGGGGTGGCGACGCCGAACACCGCAAACGCCGCGGTGGGCACGATGCCGAACACCCCGGTCATGGTCGGGCCGAAATCCAGCGTCTGGCCCAGGCTGTCCAGCAGCGGGGTCAGTGAGGTGACGGCAGTGCGCAAGTTCAGCGCCGACAGCGCGATGCCGAGCAGGATCAGGCCACGACCGCGCCATAGCGGCAGGCGAACGTCAGGTGCGTGCTCGCGCGGGGCGTGTTCGCGCGGGGTAGGGGGAGTCATGGGCGCCTGCAAGGGCGAGGGCGGCCGTGCCGTCGAGTCCGCCATTATAGGAGCGCCCGCCGGCAGTGATTGTGCGGAGTGTGCCGAGCGGGAACGGAACCTTTACCATCGGTTGTCGACCACGACCCTTACGAGCGGTGCGTGCCACGCTCCTCCGCGATCCGATGATCGCCTTGTTACCAGGACCCAGCACCATGGCCCATATCCACTCCCCCGGACTGGCACTCCACATGTTTCCGGACACCCTGCTCAAGTTTGGCGCCAGCCACACCGTTGAGCCGGCCGATGCCGTCGATGCGCAAACTTACTTCGTGTGCTTGTCCGCCAACGCGACGGAAGGCTTGTGGACACCGCTCCACGCCACTCGTGGGGACCATCGCCTCGAGATTGCCGAAGAGGGCAAATCGGGGAACTCGCGCTGGACCCGGGGGTCGTCGTATTACGACCCCGCCGAGTTGTGGCGGATCCCGCACAAGGCCGCACAGCGTGGCGCTGCCGAGGCGATGGACCAGTCGACGCCGAAGGCGCCGAATACGGTCGTCCCGTCCTCGCTGCCTGCGCGCGCCCAGTTCCCTGCCGACACCGCATTCCGTGGAGCCGCGACGCACGCCGGCGGCCGGTGACGACAGCTCCAGAGCGGTTGTTTGCCCCGCGCTATCGGGCGCTGACGCTGGGCGCGGTATCGCTGGTCGCGCTTTATGCGTTCGAGGCGCTGGCCGTGGCCACCGCAATGCCGGTGGTGGCACTGGCGCTGGATGGGTTGTCGCTGTACGCGATGGCCTTTGCCGGTACGCTGGCCGCGGCGGTGGTCGGGATGGTTGCCAGCGGCCCCTGGGCAGATCGCAGTGGCCCGCGCGCGCCGCTCAAACACGGCATCGTGTGGTTTGGCATCGGCCTGGTGATCGCTGGCCTGGCGCCGACGATGTGGGTGCTGTTGGTGGGGCGGGTGATCCAGGGCTTTGGCGGCGGGCTGATGTCGGTCGCCTTGTACGTGGTGGTGGGTCGGGCCTACCCACCGCAAATGCGGGCGCCAATCTTCGCCGCGTTCGCGGCGGCATGGGTGTTGCCGGCGATCATAGGTCCGACCATCAGCGGCCTGGTAGTTGAGCACCTGGGTTGGCGCTGGGTATTCCTGCTGGTCCCGTTTGTTGCCGCACTGGCCGCGGCCATGGTGTTGCCGGCACTGCGTGGGATGGGTCCTTTGCCGCAGCAGACGTCCACTGACGCCAGCGGCAACCGGCAGCGGATCGCCTGGGCGGTGGTCGCGGCGGTGAGCGCGTTGCTGCTGCACTACGCCGGCCAACGACGTGACTGGCTGGCGATCGTCTTGTTGGGTGCTGCCGGTGTCGGGTTGCTGGCCAGCATGGTCAAGCTGCTCCCCGCCGGCACCTTGCGCGCCGGCCGCGGGCTTCCGTCCGTCATCGCCTTGCGCGGGATTGCCTCGGCGGCCTTCTTTGGCACCGAGATATTCCTGCCGTTATTGCTGACCCGCGAGCGCGGCCTGTCGCCGACCTGGGCCGGGCTGGCATTGACCATCGGCGCGATTGGCTGGTCGCTGGGCTCGTGGAATAGGGGGCGGCTGATCGATCCTTCGCCGACACGCCTGTTGCAGGCCGGCATGGGGTTGATCGCACTGGGCGTGGCTTGCGTCGCACTGGCCGTGATGCCGGCGGTGCCGCTCCAGGTCGCGATGGCCGGCTGGGTGGTTGCCGGGCTGGGCATGGGCACGGTGTATCCCAGCCTGTCGATACTGACGCTGGAACTGTCGCCGCCGGAGCGACAGGGCGCCAATGCCTCGGCGTTGCAGCTGTGCGACGCCTTGTTCACCGCCACCATGTTGGCCGTGGGCGGGTCCCTGTTCGCCGCCTTGCTGGCACGTTCGCCGATTGCGGCGTATCTGTCGGGATTTGCGATAACCGGCAGCCTGGCCGTGCTCGGATTGTTGCTGGCGGCCCGTGTGCGGCCAGCAACCCTTGCGCCGAGCGGAAGTTAAAGCTCCGGCCAAGACGACCGATAACGTACCGAAGCCCGGCGATCCGGCGGGCCGTTGGGGGTGCACGTGCGTCCGGTGGTTGCAGATGAAGTGGAGCTTGGTTCGCCATTGGCGTGGTCGGTATACGACCGCGAGGGCAAGCTGTTGTTCGTGCAGGGGATGGTGCTGGCAAGCCCGGACCAGTTGGATGTGGTGTTGGAGCGCGGCATGTTGGTGCCCGACACCGAGACCAGCGCAGGCGTGCTGGTGGCGGAGTTCGATCACGCTGCCGACCAGGCCGATGAGGCGGAGCAACGCGACGAGACTACGCCGGCGGGGCCTCCGGCCGAGCCGGAGCCTCCCGTGTTCCGCGAAATGCAAGTGCTGCGCCATGAGCTGAAAGTGCTGCACCGGCACTTGGCAATGCGTGAAGGCGACGCTTTGGGCGAGCAGTTGCTTGAGATTGCGCGGCGCCTGCGCGGCCTGGTCGCTCGCGACACCGATGCGGCTCTGGCGGCGATGCAACTGGAAGTCGGCGATGACGGCCACGTGGCGCGGCTGTTGCATGCGGCGACCCTGTGCGAGTTGCTGGTGCGCGCGCGTGGCTGGGACGAGGACGAGAGCTTGTCAGTTGTCGCTGCCGCATTGAGCTATGACGTCGCGCTGGGTCCGTTTGCCGCCGCCATGAACCGACAGGAATCCGAGCTGTCAGTTGACCAACGCCTGGTGATTGCCGGCCATCCACAGGCCGGCGTCGAGCTGTTGCAAGCGGCCGGGGTGGAGGATCCGGTTTGGCTGGCTGCCGTGTTGCAGCACCACGAGCGCATTGACGGCAGTGGGTATCCCAACCGCCTGTCGGGCGATGCGATCAGCCGTGGCGCGCGAAAGCTGGCGATTGTTGATATCTATTCAGCGATGGTGCGCCCACGTGCCTATCGCGAAGCGGTGCATGCGCGGCACGCCCTGCGCAGCCTGTTCCTGGAGCGTGGCAAGGCCGTTGATGAAGGGTTGGCAATCCTGCTGGTTCGGGAGATCGGTGTATTTCCGCCGGGAACCCCGGTGCGGCTGGCGAACCGGGAAGTCGGGGTGGTGCTGCGTCGAGGCCAAGGCGCCACGCAGCCGATCGTCGCGCGGCTGATCAACGCCAACGGCACGCTGGCCGCACTTGCCGCGCAACGCGACACGGCGTTGCCGGCGTACGCGATTACCGAGACCGTGCCGCCACGCAAATACCAGGCGTTGGTCGCTAGCGCGAGCGAACTGTGGTGCAGCGAGCGAACCTTGCTGCGGCCATAGCGCGAAGTCTCAGGCGCCGACCTGCCGGCGCACGGCAGCCATGTCGCGTATCGGGCGAACCTCGATGCACCCGGTGCGTGCCCAGGGGAATTCCGCCGCGATGCGGACGGCCTCGTCCAAGCTGTCGGCTTCGATCAGGTTGAAGCCTGCCAGGACTTCCTTGGTCTCGGCGAAAGGACCATCGACGACGGTGGTGCGGCCATTGCGGATACGCACCGACCGGGCCTTCCTGGCGGACTCGAGTTGCTGCGATTCGATCAGTTGGCCGCGGGCGCGCAACGCGTCGGCGTGGACGAAACAGCCGCGCATCCGGGTATCGAATTCGCCCTCGGGCAATGCGTCGAGCTCGGTGTCGTCGTTGTAGACAAGCAGCAGGAATTGCATGAATTCGTCCTGTGGGGGAGGCGGCTGCATCATGCCGGAGATCAGGCGTGTGCGCCGTGGCTGGGTCTCCAGTTTAAAGTTTTCCCCTCCTGTCGATTCCCCGCCTTCCGGTTCGTCGTATCTGCAGGAGCGCACCTGGTGACCGGGCCGCGGCTCCATTGGGTGCCTCATCCACGAGCGAGGAAAAACGACATGAAAGTGATGGTGATGGTCAAGGCGACCCGGCAATCCGAGGCCGGCGCCATGCCGAGCGAGCAACGGTTGACGGAGATGGGCCGCTACAACGAGGAACTGGCGAAGGCGGGCATCCTGCTTGCCGGCGAGGGCTTGCAGCCCAGCAACACGGGCGCACGAGTAAGGTTTTCTGGCAGTTCGCGGCGGGTCGTTGATGGGCCGTTCGCGGAGACCAAGGAGCTGGTTGCCGGGTTCTGGCTGTGGCAGGTGCGCTCGTTGCAGGAGGCGATCGAATGGGTCAAGCGCTGTCCGAATCCGCACGAGGGAGTTTGCGAGATCGAGATCCGCCAGGTCTTCGAGGCGGAAGATTTTGGTGTCGAGTTCACTCCCGGGTTGCGCGAGCAGGAGCAGCGGCTGCGCGAACGATTGCCGGTGCAACCAGGCTTGCAGGAATCCGGTCAACGGCCTTCTCGGGAGATCCTTCATAGCGATTCCTGACCAGTCCGGCCTGGAGGGTTCGCGGTCCGCACTTGTGGCATGGCGGCGGCGGTGCTCTGATCGGTTGTCATGACCGATCACGACCCACGACGTAACGCCCACCGCGCGATTGAGGCAGTCTGGCGGATCGAGGCGCCGCGGATCATCGCGGCCCTCGCACGGATGGTGCGCGATATCGGGATAGCCGAGGAGCTGGCGCAGGACGCCTTGGTTGCCGCGCTTGAGCGTTGGCCGGAATCGAGTGTGCCCGACAACCCCGGTGCCTGGCTGATGGCGACCGCGAAACACCGCGCTATCGACCGCCTGCGCCGCCACCAGCTGCAGCAGCGCAAGCATGAGCAGCTCGGCCACGAGTTGGAGGGCCGCGACATGGACCGCCCGGACAGCGACCGACGCCTGGACGACGACATTGGCGATGACCTGCTGCGGCTGGTGTTCACAGCCTGCCACCCGGTGCTGTCCACCGATGCCCAGGTCGCGCTGACGCTGCGCCTGCTTGGCGGGCTGGGCACCGATGAGATCGCGCGTGCCTTCCTGCTGCCGGAGGCGACCATCGCCCAGCGCATCGTGCGCGCCAAGCGCACCCTGACCGCCAAGCAGGTGCCGTTCGAGGTCCCGCGCAAGGACCAGTTGCCCGAACGCCTGGCATCGGTGCTCGGGGTCATCTACCTGATCTTCAACGAGGGCTATTCAGCGACCGCCGGCGATGACTGGATGCGACCGGCGCTGTGCGACGAGGCCCTGCGGCTGGGCCGGGTGCTGGCCGGGCTGGCGCCGGGTGAGCCGGAAGTGCACGGCTTGTTGGCCTTGATGGAGATCCAGGCTTCACGTGCCAAAGCGCGACTGGGACCATCGGGTGAGCCGATCGTGTTGCTGGAGCAGGACCGCGCCCGCTGGGATCGGCTGGCGATCGGCCGTGGGTTCGCGTCGCTGGAGCTCGCCGAAAGACTCGGCGGCGAGCACGGCGTCTATGCGTTACAGGCCGCCATTGCGGCGTGCCATGCGCGGGCATCGGCCGCGCCCGACACCGACTGGGCACGCATCGCCGGGTTGTACGCAACACTCGCCGTGGTGGCGCCGTCGCCGGTGGTTGAACTCAACCGCGCGGTGGCGGTGGGGATGGCCTACGGCCCGGCGGCGGGGTTGGCCCTGACCGATGCACTGGACAGCGAGCCACTGCTCGCTCGCTACCATCTGTTTCCGGCCGTGCGTGGCGACCTGCTATGGAAACTCGGTCGCCATGAGGAGGCGCGCCACCAGTTCGAGCGTGCCGCTTCGCTCACTCGCAATCGCCGCGAACGCATGCTGTTGCTGGCGCGTGCGGCGTCTTGCGCGGATCCACCCGGTTGCGGCGACTAGCGACATGACGTTGCATGCACCACCGGGCGTGTCACGATTCGTCCGACCTCCTTGCGGAACACTCCGATGAACGCCGACGAACCCGAATACGACCCCGACGACAACTTCGCCAACAGTTCCCGGGCCAGCGCCGGCATCGATCCGGATGCCGACGACACACCCGAGACGCTGGTCTGGCAGCTGCTGCTGTTGATCAACCCCGGCGACGAGGAGGCGGCCTTGCAGCAGTTCGCCGAGTACCGCGAAGCGCTGGACGAGGCCGACCCGGACCAGGCCGAGCCGGTCTGGCTGCTCAAGGACGTGGTCGACTGGAAGGCCGGGTTCTACGTCGATGGCGCCGATGCGGTGTCGTTCATCGACACCATCACCGAGCTGGCCGCGCGCTGGAACCTCAGCGTCGACTGGGGCGTGGAGGACGCCAGTGACGAGGACTTCCTGGCCGACGCCGACGTGCCATCGCTGATGGCGGTCGCATACGACCGGCTACGTGAGTACGGCTACAGCCTGTGGACATGGAATGCCGCAAGCGGGCCCTCCGGCGAAGACGATATGCACGCGGGCTGGATCACCCTGAGCAGCGACGACGAGGCGATGCAGGAACTGGCGCACGCACTGGATATCGAACTGCGTCCGGGCAGCGATCCATTTGGCTGATGGTTGCGCCGACCGGCGTCGTTTCGCCGGACAACCACGCGTTGTGACCGTGCGATGGATCGGCTTACAGCCGTGACGCCAGCAGTTCCACATCAGCGTGCTGCCACGCTTGCGCGAACTGCCGTTCAACCTCTGCGGCATCGCTCGGGCGCTTCTGCGCTTGCAGGCTTTGCGACAGGCCATGCAGAGACCAGCCGTTGGCCGGGTTGCGTTCCAGTTCCTCCCGATACACCGCCTCGGCTTCCACCGGACGATCGGCGGCCAGCAGCAACGCGCCCAGCGTATGGCGTACCGGCGCGTGCCAGCCCGGCGGCTCATCGTAGGGGATCGCGTCCTCGGTCACGGCCGCCTCGCGCAGCGCGATGATCGCGGTATCGAGGTCACCGCTCGCGTTCGCCACCTCGGCGCTGAGACTGCGCTCGGCGATACGCACGGCGTGGCTGAGCGGATAACGGTCCCAGACCATCAGCGTCTCCATGCTCGGGTCATCGGCCAGCGTGCGCAACGCGGCCAGGTGGCGTTGTGCATCGGCGGCGCGCTGCTGCCGCGCCGCCGCAGTGCCTTCGGCGTAATGCCAGATCGCGCTGACGTACGGCAGGTCCGGTGCCGGGTTGGGCTGGCCGACGATCTCTTCCCAGCGGCCGAAACGCACGCGATCGAACCACGGCGTCATCCAGTAGTGCTGCAGGGCGGCGAAGCCCGGCTGGCGCATCAGCTCGGGCAGGTGAGTGCGTTCGGCGGTCTCCAGCGCGGCGGTGCGGGCGATCTCGCTGTTACCCTCCATGCTTGCGGCGAACCACAGGAAGTGGTGGTTGTGCGGTACGTAGCCGAGCGGGTAGACGCCGCCGGTGTTGCCGCGGCACAGCGCCAGGTAGGCGTCGTCGGCCTCGATCGCGCGCTGGTTGGCGATCACCGCGTCGTGCCAGCGGCCGACCCGCGAGTAGATGTGAGCGGGCATGTGGACCAGGTGGCCGGAGCCGGGGATCAATTCGCGCAGGCGATCGGCGGCAACGACCCCGCGTTGTGGATTGTCGGACGCTTCTACCGCGTGCACGTACAGATGCAGCGCGCCTGGATGGTCTGGGTTGCGTTCGATCACCGATTCCAGCGTCGTGACGATCTCACGGGTGTTGCCCTTCGGCTGCCGCTTGGCGTCGTAGTAGTTCCACGGCTGCAGGTCCATGAGCGCCTCGGCGTGGAGGGTGGCGGCGTCGAGGTCCTCGGGACGTTCGTGTATCAGCACGCGAGTGGCATCGGCGTAGGCCTCGTCGAGCGGACCACGGTCCGCGGGCGGGCTATCGGCGTAGCGCGCCGACAGGGCCTTGATGAAGGCCTGTTCGCGCGTGCTGGCCTCGGGTGCGAGTGAGCGTGCCTTTTGCAGGCGCTCCCAGGCGCGCGCAGTGTTTTCCGGGTCCATTGCCGCGTTGACGTGTGGCCCAAGTACGAGAGCCGCACCCCACCAGCACATCGCGCATTTCGGATCGAGTTCGGTCGCGCGCAGAAACGACCGTTCGGCGGCGTCGTGGTTGAAACCGTAGGTGAGCATCAGGCCCTGGTCGAACCAGCGCTGCACCTCGGGGTGGTCGCTGGTGACCGCGAAATGGTAGTCGCCGAGCCCTTCGAGCAGGTTGACCCCGAGTGCGAGCTCCGGTGGTGAGGCGGCTTGCACAGTGGCCGCGGGACCATCGTGCGGGCCGGTGCAGGCGGCGGCGAGGGTGATCGCGGCGGCGAACAGGGCGGAGTGATGGGATCGGTTCATGGTGAGCCTCCGAAGCTCCCCCTGAATCTTTTCTACGCCTGCGAGAAGTCGACCGCAAGTGCAATATTCGAGGGCGAACCCACAAGGAAAAGCAAGCAAAAATCACGCCAGTGCCACGCCCTCCAATGGACCTGGGACACCAGCAACAGTCCGTCCGGTGACGAGGGCATCCATCGCAGGCGCTGCCGTGGTTGATCCGATCACGGCCCGGGAATAAAGATCGATTCGATCGGCAAGTCGAATAACTGCGCAATCTTGAACGCCAACGGCAAGCTGGGATCGTACTTGCCGGTCTCGATCGCGATGATGGTCTGCCTCGATACATCCAGTTGCTCGCCCAGGTGGGCCTGCGACCATCCTTGCTGATTACGCAACGTGCGCAGGTGGTTTTTCATTCTTCGCGATACCGTCGCTTGGTCCACCACAGCGCGATGCCGAACACCGCAAACAGGCCGGGAAATACCCACATCAAGCCGCCGTGAAGGTGAACGAGACCCGCGGTCTGCAGGAAAGCGGCGGCCATGCTCAGTACGCCGACCGTCAACCCGGCGATGGCCGCAGCCTCCAGGAATATCCGCCGCTCCAGCTCATCGCCGTCGCGAACCCGACGCATCACCGACCGACCGATGAACACCACTGGAAGGACCGGAGACAGGGCGATCAGGGCCCGCGCCGCTGTGCCCTGCACGTATTCGAGCATTGGCCAGACCAGCAGCATGATGGCCATGTAGCTTCCAATGGCGAGGAAGAATTCACGCGCATAGCGCCGATCAACAGTGCGCATGCGGTCGGTGTTGGTCCACCGTGCGCACACCAGCCAGATTGCGCCGGTGCCACAGCAGACAACGCCTCCGTAGAGCAGTGTCCCATGGCCGATCAGCCAACCCGCGAAGAGCAGTGCGATACCCGTGGCCGTGGCGACCAGGCCGATAGCCAACATGAAATTGCGATTGGTCAGCTTGTTCCATGCAGTCATGGCGACACCAGTGTGGCGAGGAAATCATCCACGGTCTCGAGGAACTTCCGTGGCTGGTCGAGCATCACAAAGTGCCGGGACGGGGAGATGGACACCACGTCCAGCTGCGGCGCGCCGGCGAGCAGTTGCCGGTAGTAATCGACCTTCTCAGTCTCGCTCATCACCATTGGCGGGGCGCTGAAGTCCGGTGCGTTGTAGGGCGATATCTCCAGGATGGGCACCGTCGCGGCCGATAGCCGGTCGCGCAGGTCCAGTGCCAGGTCTTCGGCGGCGTAGCGCCCAGTCGCGGCGGGATCGCTGCGCGCAGTCAAGGTCGCGGTTTTCATCGCCAGGGCTGGATCAATCACTCCGATGGCCTGCATGTAGCCCAGTTGCATGGCCTGGAACTGCTCGGCATTGGCCTTCGCCATCTGCGCGCCGATTTGTTTCGCATGGGCCTGTCGGTCGCTGGCAGACAGCCGCTCGAACCCGGGGAACACGGGTAGGCCGTCGACGGCAACGACGCCGGCCAGCTTGTCGGCGTGGCGGCTTGCTATATCCAGCGCCAGCGTGCCGCCGAGGCTGTGGCCGATCAGCACCGGCTGCTCGAGGTTGCGCGAGTCAATCAGCTCGACCAGCGATTCGGCAGCGCGATCAAAATAACTTTCATCACCCTGCGGCGCGGGCACACCGTCAAAGCCCGCCAGGGTCACAGCGTAGACCACGTGGGAATCGCGCAGGTGGGCGATGGTGTCGTCCCAGACCCATGCTCCGCTGGCCAACCCCGGAATCAGGACCACTGGCTGGCCGCTGACGCCGTGTTGTTGCACGCGCAAGGTGCCGATGGTGAAGGTTTCATCAGCCGACACCGCCACCTCGGCGGCCGGCCGGGCGACTGCGGGCAACGCCAGCAGGGAAAGCAATGCAAGTGGGATCAGCGGGTGCATGGGCGGCTCCGTCTATGTAAAGGTTGCTTGACACGAACAGTAGGAGTGGCCATCGCATATGTCAAGCATGCTTTACATGAAGTTTTCCGCCAGTCGCCTTCAGGGCTCGTCCCGCCGCTTGCCGTACCACATGCCCAACTCGTGTCGTGACCGGAGCATCTTCCGGCCACGCCACAGGAACCGGGCCAGCAGTCGCAACTGTTCGCCGAGGGTATGGGTGCGCAACTTGCGCGCCGAGGTCATCACCACCTCCTTCAGGATCACCAGGCGTCCGTGTCGGGCCAGTGCACGGCCCATCGCGACATCCTCGCCGGCGTAGTAGGTCTCATCGAAACCGCAGACCGCATCGAACGCGGCGCGGGTGCAGAACAGGCTGCAACCCGGGGTCACGCCCACCCAGCGGAAGACGTGGATCAGCATTACCTGCCCGATCCGCTCGTGCAGCGCCGCCTTGCCCAGCAGCTTCACGCCTGCGCCACCGCCGACCGCTCCGCGCCGCATCGCGGTGAGCGCGGTAGCCAGGTAGTCGGGGTTGATCAACGTGTCGGCGTCGATAAAGAACAGCCATTCGCCGCGCGCATCGGCTGCACCGGCGTTGCGGGTAGCGGCGATCTGTCGATGAGAGACGTGGATCACCCGCGCGCCATGCTCGGTGGCGATGTTGGCGGTCCGGTCGCTGGATGCGTCGACGACGACGATGATCTCGTAATCGCGTTCGATCTGGAGTCCGACCCCGCGCGCGCTGGCGTGGATCGCGTCGAGCGTGTCGGCGATCAACCGCTGCTCGTCATGGGCCGGGACGATGAAGGAAATCATGCCTCCATCGTTGCATACGGCTGCGTCGTCTCCGGACGGTCTGAGCCGCGGTCTGAGCCGGCCGACGCCGAGTGTCCCGTGGGCGGGATGTTGCTTCCTCCGGATCGGGGTTTAACCGCAGCCCGCAGCCCGCTAACCTGCACTCCACATGGCGCTACGATCACCGTCCCTGGCGCCGCCACCGGAACACGCGTGCAACCAATCATCTCCGTCCGCAACCTCGACAAGACCTACGCCTCCGGCTTCCAAGCGCTGAAGGGCATCAACCTCGATATCCGCAAGGGCGAGATCTTCGCGTTGCTTGGGCCCAATGGCGCCGGCAAGACCACCTTGATCAGCATCATCTGCGGCATCGTCAACCCGACGAGCGGCACGGTGCTGGCCGACGGCCATGACGTGGTCGCCGACTACCGCGCGGCGCGCGGCAAGATCGGCCTGGTGCCGCAGGAGCTGTCGACCGACGCGTTCGAGAGCGTGTGGTCGACCGTGCGTTTCAGTCGCGGCCTGTTCGGCAAGGCGCCCGATCCGGCGCACCTGGAGAAGGTGCTGCGCGAGCTGTCGTTGTGGGACAAGAAGGACAGCAAGATCCTGGCGCTGTCGGGTGGCATGAAGCGCCGGGTGCTGATCGCCAAGGCACTGGCGCACGAGCCACAGATCCTGTTCCTCGACGAGCCCACCGCCGGCGTCGATGTCGAGCTGCGCCACGACATGTGGCAGATGGTCCATCGCCTGCGCGAGCAAGGCGTCACCATCATCCTGACCACCCACTACATCGAGGAGGCAGAGCAGATGGCGGACCGCATCGGGGTGATCCTCAAGGGCGAGTTGATCCTGGTCGAGGACAAGGACGCGCTGATGCGCAAGCTTGGCAAGAAACAGCTGACGTTGACCCTGCAGGAGCCGCTGCAACGCATCCCCGAGGGGCTGTCGGCGCTGCCGCTGGAGCTGGCGGAGGATGGCGCGTCGCTGGTCTACACCTTCGATGTGCAGTCCGAGCGCACCGGCATCGCCAGCGTGCTGCGGCAACTGGCCGAGCAGGGCGTCGATTTCAAGGACCTGCATTCCAGCGAGAGCTCGCTCGAGGACATCTTCGTCCACCTGGTGCGGCAGTCGAACCAGCAGGTGCGCGCATGAATATCCACGGTGTCCGCGCGATCTACCGCTTCGAGATGGCGCGTACCTTCCGCACCATCACCCAGTCGATCGCCTCCCCGGTACTGTCGACCTCGTTGTACTTCGTGGTGTTCGGCGCGGCGATCGGCTCGCGCATGGGTGACATCGACGGGGTCAGCTACGGCGCCTTCATCATTCCCGGCTTGCTGATGCTGTCGCTGCTCAACGAAAGCATCTCCAACGCCTCGTTCGGGATCTACATGCCCAAATGGGCCGGCACCATCTACGAGCTGCTGTCGGCGCCGGTGTCCTATGTCGAGGTGGTGCTGGGCTATGTCGGTGCGGCGGCGACCAAGTCGGTGCTGGTCGGCATCCTGATCCTGATCACCGCGCGGGTGTTCGTGCCCTACGAGATTGCCCATCCGTTCTGGATGGTGTGTTTCCTGCTGCTGACCTCGGTCACCTTCAGCCTGTTCGGTTTCATCATCGGGCTGTGGGCCGACGACTTCCAGAAGCTGCAGGTGATTCCGCTGATGGTGGTGATGCCGCTGACCTTCCTGGGCGGTGCGTTCTACTCGATCAAGATGCTGCCACCGGTGTGGCAGACGATCACCCTGTTCAACCCGGTGGTGTACCTGGTCAGCGGCTTTCGCTGGAGCTTCTACGGAGCGGGGGACGTTGATGTCGGGATCAGTGTCGCGGTGATCCTGGGGTTCCTGGCGGCGTGCCTGGTTGCGGTGTGGTGGATCTTCAAGACCGGCTGGAAGCTCAAGGCCTGACCGGCGGCTTCGGCAACACCCGTACCATCTGCGCCAGCAGGTGCTCGAGCGCGACCGCGGCATCGGGGCAGCGGCCCAGATGCACCGGTGAGGTCTGGATCATCGAGCTGCGCCGCGCGGTGAGCCAGTGGAAGCGTGCACGCGCCGGCAGCGCACCGATCGGTCCGCTGCCCGGCCCGCCGCTGCAGATAGTGGTGAACGCTGACAGGTGGCGCCGCACCGAGGCCAGATCGATCGACGGGGCCAGTGTGAGCAGTCGGGACTCGTCCAATTCGATGCGGGCCTGCAGGAACGCGGTCGCCGGGCAGGACAGGACCACGCCGACATTGATGAATTCCTCGCGCTCCACCCGCGGCACTACCCGGATCACCGCGTAGTCGTAGGTGTGCAGGGGCTGCGGCTCCATTGCCGTATGTTCAGCGTCGTGCACGGATGGCCTCCTCGACGAAACGCTGGCGTTGCGCCAGCCGCTGGAGGAAGTGCTCGACGTAGGCGGCCCGGTGCGCATCCGGCTCGGCCAGCGGGCCGTCGCTGATCAGCCAACTGTCCGGGACGGCGGCCAGGATCACCTCCAGCGCCTCGCGGGTGATGTGGGGCGCGAGCTCGTGATCGGCATGGGCGATCGAGTCGGCCAGCGGCAGCAGCACGTGCTCCTTGATCATCGGGAAGGCGCTGCCGGCATTGGCGTTGGAGCCGTCCCAGCCGTGATGGAAGTACAGCGCCGCGCCGTGGTCGATCAGCCACAGCCGATCGTGCCAGGTCATCAGATTGGTGTTGCGCCAGGTGCGGTCGACGTTGCTGGTGAAGGCATCGAACCAGACGATGCGCGAGGCTAGATCGGCCTCCGGCTGATCGGCGACCGGATCGAAGTTGATCGCGCCCGGCAGGTAGTCCAGCGCCAGGTTGAGGCCGGCGCTGGCGCGGATCAGGTGCTGGATCTCGGGATCGGGTTCGGTGCGCGCCAGCTCGGGGTCCAGCTCCACCAGCACGATCTCGGGTATCGGCAACGACAGCAGCTTCGCGATACCGCCGGCCACCAGCTCCGCCACCAATGCCTTGGGACCCTGGCCGGCGCCGCGGAACTTGAGCACATACATGCCCTCGTCATCGGCTTCGATTACGGCCGGCAGCGAGCCGCCCTCGCGCAACGGGGTGACATAGCGGGTGGTGTTGACGGTTCGCAGCTGCATCGGATTGGTCGGTCCTGGAGGGCAGGATTGCCAGCGTAAAGTACCCGGGCTCCGGAAGCTGGCAGTGTGAACTTTATCCAGCCCGTAAACCGTCGTACGCTGCAGGTTCGCCGGCATCGTTTCAGGCAACCATCGTCGCCGCCATCCGTTGTCGGCTCATCAGCAAGGCGGTCGGGAATGAACCAACGAGGCGACGATGCTCCTGTCCACGCTTGAGGCGAACCCGGTGCTCGCGGCGTTCGCGGGCGGCACGGTGGCCGCGGCCGCGACGGCGATCGGCACGTTGCCGGCGTGGTTCGCGAGCCGGATCGAGCAGCGCACCCAGGATGCCTTGTTGGGCTTCGGCGCCGGGGTGATGCTGGCCGCCAGTGCATTTTCGCTGGTGTTGCCGGGGATCGAGGCCGCGCGTGAAGCCGGCGCGGGCCGTTGGAGCGCCGGATGGATGGTGGGCGCGGCGATCCTGCTGGGCGCCGGACTGATCATGGCGTTGGAGCGGCTGATCCCCCATGAGCACTTCATCAAGGGTCCGGAAGGGCCGGCATCAACGCGGCTCAAGCGTACCTGGCTGTTCGTGTTCGCGATCTGCCTGCACAACCTGCCCGAAGGCCTGGCCATCGGGGCCGCTTATGCGTCTGACTTCCAGCATGGACTGGCGCTGACGACCGGCATCGCGCTGCAGGATATTCCCGAGGGGCTGGTGGTGGCGATCGCGCTGATTGCTGCGGGTTACGACCGCAAGCGTGCGGTGTGGGTCGGCATGGCGTCAGGCTTGATCGAACCGGTTGGCGCGGTGCTGGGAGCCAGCCTGCTGATGAGCATGCCGTTGCTGTTGCCGGTGGGGTTGGGTTTCGCCGCTGGCGCGATGCTGTTCGTGGTCAGCCACGAGATCATCCCCGAATCACACCGGCAGGGTCACGAGAACTTCGCCACCACCGGCTTGATGGTGGGCTTCGTGTTGATGATGGTGCTGGACACCGCGATGGCCTGACGGGGAGCGGTGGGCCTGACGCTTGATCGGGCGCCGACCCGGGCCTGTCATTCCGCTGGCGGGGTTTCGGCGTCCAGGAAGTACGGCTCGACCGTCCCGTTGAACTTCATCGTCATCGCATTGCCGCGGCGGTCCAGCGATTTGCCGACCGGCAAGCGTACCCAGCCTTCGCTCACGCAGTACTCCTCGACGTTGGTTTTTTCCTCGCCGTTGAAGCGGATGCCGATGCCGCGTTCGAACGGCTCTGCGTCGTAGTACGGGCTGCGCGGGTTGGCGGCAAGGCGGTCGGGTGGGGTCTGCGGGTCAGTCATGAGGATGGCTCTGGATGGGCGGATTGACGGCCAGCATGGCGGCCAAGCGTGGTATTGGAGTGATAGCTGGAATGCCATTGTGAACGAAACGCGCCCGGGCCGAACAGGGGTATTGCAATCCGTCGCCAGTGCCGTTACGGTGCGCTTGCTGTTTGTCAGGGTCACCGTGAATCGTGGCCCGATGCTGTAGATCCTTGATCCGCTACATCGTTGCACCTCGCTTACTCCTTGCAATCAGCACAACCGCCGCGAAAGCGGTATTTCAAAAACTGTTCCAAGGAGCAAGAAAATGTCGAACCGTGAAACCGGTACCGTCAAGTGGTTCAACGATGCCAAGGGCTTTGGCTTCATTTCCCGTGAGAATGGCGAGGACGTGTTTGTTCACTTCCGCGCGATCCAGGGTCAGGGCTTCAAGTCCTTGCAGGAAGGCCAGCAGGTCACCTTCACCGTCACCCAGGGCCAGAAGGGACTGCAGGCTGACGCGGTAGAAGCGGTCTAAGCGTCGATCAACTGTAGTCGCCTCGGCGACCACACGAGATATCAGGAAAACCCGGCCTCGGCCGGGTTTTCTTTTGGGAGCGGTCCGACCCGTGCGGAAACCTCGCAGGTCGCACTGATCAGCTTGGCAACACCGGGCATGGGTCGATCCGGTTGATGGACTGGATCCGGTCCACCCAGACGTCACGCCAGCCGGCGCGCTCGGGCTGGTACATCCCGGGCTGGACCAGACGGACCATGGCGTTGGTGCCTTCGGTGCCATCGTGATCGAAGAACGCCTGGGCGCTGGGTTGCACCACCACGATACCCAGGACCTCGCTGCCGTCCTCCATCTGCAATGCCACATGTGCGCCGCCGGTCAGCTGCGCGATGAGTTGTTGAAGGCGGGTGATTTCGGCAGGTGCGGTGTGGACCCGATAGGCGATGCGGGACATGTTGATAGCTCGAGTGGGGTTCCAGTCCAACCCTAGCTTCGACAGCGCAACGTCGTGGTGAACGGGGCCGCACGAAGCGATTGCCTGTGCCTGGCGGACTCGACACGCGCATCACGCCGGACTTTCAATACTCCATGGCCCACCGTCCGTCGCCACGCAGGAGCCCGTCATGGCCCGCCCCATCTGGTCTGGAACGTTGTCGTTCGGCTTGCTCAACATCCCGGTGTCGCTGATGTCGGGCGAGCGCAAGACCGACATCTCGTTCCGCATGCTCGACGCGCGGGACAACACCCCGATCCGCTACGAGCGGGTCAACGCGGACAGCGGCGAGGAGGTCGCCTGGAAGGACATCGTCAAGGCGTTCGAGTACGACAAGGGCAACTACGTCGTGCTGGACCCGGGCGACATCAAGTCGGCGGCACCGGAAAGCCATGACGCCATCGAAGTGGAGGCGTTTGTCGATGTCGCCTCGGTGGGCCCGCAGTACTTCGAGAAACCGTATGTGCTGGTCCCGGCGAAGAAGGCCGAGAAGGGCTACGTGCTGCTGCGCGAAGCGCTGGCCAGCACCGGCAGGATCGGTATTGCGCGGGTCGTGATCCGTACCCGCGAGAGCCTGTGCGCGGTGATGCCGCAGGGCGATGCATTGCTGTTGCTGATGATGCGCTACCCGCAGGAACTGGTCGACATCGACGAGTACCGCATTCCCGAGGGCAAGGCCGGGGATTACCGGATCACGCCCAAGGAGCTGAAGTTCTCCGAGCAGTTGATCGAGACCATGTCGGGCGACTGGGAGCCCGAAAGCTACCAGGACGAATTCCGCCATCGCCTGCACGAGGTCATCGCCAAGCGGATGAAGGACAAGGGCGTGGTCCACCACGGCGACGAGGAACCGGAGGTCGAGGAGCACGCCACCACCAACGTGGTCGACTTCATGGAGTTGCTGCAGCAAAGCATCGCCAAGAACAAACGCACCCCGGCGAAGAAGTCGGTGGCGAAGAAGGCGACCGGCAAGACCGCCAAGAAGGTCGCCAAAAAATCCGCCGTGAAGCAGCCGGCAAAAAAGGCCGCGAAGAAAGCGACGAAGAAGGCGGCGAAGAAAGCGGTGAAGAAGCGCAGCAAGGCCGCCTAGGCCGCCGTCGGCATGAGCCTGCGCGACTATGCCCGCAAGCGCCGCCTCGACGCCACGCCCGAGCCGGCCGATGACGCCCGGCGCCGGCGCGGCAAGCGGCCGATCTTCGTCGTCCAGCTGCACCATGCCAGCGTTCGCCACTACGACTTCCGGCTGGAGATGGACGGCGCGTTGAAGAGTTGGGCGGTGCCGAAGGGGCCCTCGCTGCGGGTCGGCGAGAAGCGCCTGGCGGTCGAGGTCGAGGACCACCCGCTGGAGTACGCCTCGTTCGAGGGCGACATCCCCGAGGGCCATTACGGCGCCGGCCACGTCGACGTGTTCGACCACGGCGTCTGGAGTTGCGATGGCAACCCGCTGGAGGCGCTGGCGGCCGGTAAGATCGACTTCGTCCTGCATGGTGGCAAGCTCGGCGGCGGCTGGAAGCTGGTGCGCACCGCCAAGCCGGCGAGCAAGCCGCAGTGGCTGTTGATCAAGCGCGACGACGAACACGCCGCCGACCTGGAATCCGATGACCTGGTTGAGGGCGCGACCCCACGGGGCTGGAAGGGACGGCGACCTTCGGCTCCGGCGAAGCCCGCGAAGAAAAGTCCCGCGATGAAGTCCCCCCGCCGACGAAAGGTCGACTGGAGCGCGCGCGCCACCGCGCTGGCCGGTGCCAGGCCGCTGCGGGGCGACACCAAGGTCGCCCCGCAATTGGCGACCCTGCGCGAGTCGCCTCCGACCGGCGATGACTGGCTGCACGAGCTGAAATGGGATGGCTATCGCCTGTTGGCCCGGATCGACGCCGGCAAGGCCAGCCTGCGCTCGCGCAACGGCCTGGACTGGACCGCCGACTATCCCGACATCGTCGCCGCGCTGGAGTCGCTCGGCGCGACCGATGCCAGCCTCGATGGCGAGTTGATCGCGCTTGACGCGAAGGGGCACAACAGTTTCAGCGCGCTGCAACACACGATCCAGGGCACCGCAAACGCGACCCTGCGCTACGTGCTGTTCGACCTGCCGACGCTTGCCGGGATCGACCTTGCCGGCACCCGCCTGGAGGATCGCAAGGCATTGCTGGAACAACTGCTGGCCGGCATCGGAACGAACGGAACGCTCGCCTACAGCCGGCACATCGTCGGCCATGGCGCCGAGGTGTTCGCCGCCAGCAAGGCCCAGCAGATGGAAGGCATCATCAGCAAGGCGATCGATGCGCACTACACGCCGGGACGCTCGCGCAGCTGGCTCAAGGTCAAGCACGCGCAGACCGACGAGTTCGTCATCGTCGGCTTCACTGCGCCCAAGCGGTCGCGGGTCGGCTTCGGTTCGTTGCTGATGGCGACCCGCGAGTCGGGACGACTGAAGTACGTCGGCCGGGTTGGCACCGGCTTCGACGACGCGCGATTGCGCGACATGACAGCGCGCCTGCGCAAGCTTGCGCGCAAGGAACCGACCGTGACCTTGCCAGGCCACATCCCGTTTTCGCCGCGCGAGGTGACCTGGGTCACGCCGCGGCTGGTGGCCGAACTGGCATTCCGCGGATGGGGCAAGGAGGGCCTGCTGCGCCAGGCCAGCTTCCTGCGCCTGCGCGAGGACAAAGAGGTGAAGGACATGGAAAAGGGTGTGGAAACCATGGGCACTGGCAGGCTGAGTAGCCCGGATAAGCTGGTCTACCCGGCGGAGAAGATCACCAAGCAACAGGTCGCCGACTACTACCGCGCCGTCGCCGCACGGCTGTTGCCCGAGGTCGCGCGACGTCCGCTTTCACTGTTGCGTTGCCCCGAAGGCCTGAGCGGCCAGTGCTTCTTCCAGAAGCACCACGCCAACGCCCTGGGTGACGCGGTGCACGCGGTGGCGATCAAGGAAAAGGGCGGCGGTCACGAGGACTACGTCTACATCGAGGACGCCGACGGCCTGCTCGACCTGGTACAGATGAACACGCTGGAGCTGCATCCGTGGGGGGCGCGGATCGACGATATGGAACGCCCCGACCGGCTGGTGTTCGACCTCGATCCCGGCGAGGGCGTGGCGTGGGCTGCCGTCCGCGCCGGCGCGCGCGACGTGCGCGACCGGCTGGCGGAGATCGGCATGGCCAGTTTCCTGCGACTGACGGGCGGCAAGGGCCTGCACGTGGTGGTGCCGATCGCGCCGGGACCGGACTGGGCCGAGGCCAAGGGGTTCTGCGAGGCGTTCGCCGATGCGATGGCGACCCGGGCGCCAGGCAAGTACGTCGCCACCGCGTCCAAGGCCAAGCGGCGCGGGGTGATCTTCATCGACTGGCTGCGCAACGGTCGTGGCGCGACCAGCGTCGCCAGTTGGTCGCTGCGCGCACGCCCCGGCGCGGGGGTGGCGATGCCATTGCGCTGGGAGGAACTCGGCCGCACCCGATCGGGCGCCGACTACACCATGGCGCGCGCCCTGCGGCGTGCGGCGAGCCTGCGCACGGACCCCTGGGATGGCTGGGACAAGGCGACCCGGCAGAAGTTGGTCGCGCTGGCCTGACGTCGTTCAGCGCCGTTCAGTCGCGTACATGCGTCGGTCGATAAAATGTGAAGGATGAGTTCACGCTCGACCAACCCGGCATCGCCACGCGCACTGGCCCGCCGCCTGGCATGGCTGTCCACGGTGCTGCTGGTGGCGTTGTTGCCCGGCTGCACCAGCGCGCCACCGGTCGCGCCCGCCGTGATGCCTGCCGGGGCGTCCGCCGTGCCGTCGCCGGCGGTGTCCGTGCCGCCGCAACCCACCCTCGCCGAACGCCTCGCGCGCGCCGCGCCGGAGGCCGATCCGGAGGTGCTGGCGCTCGCGGTGCAGGCGCAGCGGTGTGCGGTCGGCAGTGGCACGGTGGACCCGGTCCAGCGGCTGGCGGTGATCGACTATTCGCGGCCATCGACCGAGCCGCGGCTGTGGGTGTTCGCGCTGGCCGATGCGCGTCTGCTGTACGTAGAGCACGTCGCTCACGGCAAGCACAGCGGGGCCAACCTCGCGACCGAGTTCTCCAACACCGAGGGCAGCCTGCAGTCGAGCCTGGGCTTGTTCAGTACCGCGGAGACCTACATCGGTGGCCACGGCTACTCGCTGCGGATGGATGGCCTGGAACCCGGCGTCAACGACCACGCGCGTGAGCGTTTGATCGTGATCCACGGCGCCGATTACGTCGACCCGGTGCAGGCGCTGCGGCAGGGCCGGCTGGGTCGCAGCTTCGGCTGCCCCGCGCTGCGCAGCGGCGTTGTCCGCGAGGTGATCGACAGCCTCAAGGGCGGCCAGTTGCTGTTCGCCTACTACCCCGACATGGAGTGGCTCAAAGGCTCGCGCTTCCTCGGCTGTGCGGGTGAGGGTGAGCCGGACGGGGCGATCGCTTCAGTTGCGAGCAAGGCTGGCGATCGGCTTTCACGCAACCGCGAACAAGGCTCCAGCAGGATCGAGGGCACTCGATAACGGAAGATTGCCGTGATTTCAGACCCGCATCCGTCCACCTCCATCCATGTCCACCGGCGCCGATGGCTGGTGCTGACCTGTGCGCTGGCCCTGTCTCCGCTGGTCGCAAGCGCGCAGGACACGCAGGACACGCAGGACAACAAGGCGCCGGCAATGGCATCGACAACGTCGGCCACCGAAACCGATCCGCTGGATGCCGCCAGTGTCAACGACGCTACCCTCCAGGCACCCGTGGGATCCGACGTCGACGCCGCCAGCGCGGCAGTGTTGCGTGCGCAGATCCTGCTCGACCGCGCGCACTTCTCGCCGGGCGAGATCGATGGCGGCTTCGGTTCCAACACCCGCCGCGCGATCGAAGGCTTCCAGCGCAGCCGCGAGCTCGATCCGACCGGCACGATCGATACCGAGACCTGGGCCGCGCTCAATGCCGACACCGTCGACGCCGTCGTGCGTTACACCTTGGCCGCGGCCGACGTCGCCGGGCCGTTCGTGGCCATCCCGACCGACATGGAAGCCAAGGCCAAACTCGACCACCTCGGCTACGGCTCCGCGCTTGAGGCGCTGGGCGAACGGTTCCACGCCAGCCCGGCATTGCTGCAGCGGCTTAATCCGGGCGCCGCGGTTGAAGCGGGCGCCACCTGGCTGGTGCCGAATGTCACCACGACCGCGTTGCCGGAAGGCGGCAAGGTCGTGGTCGACCAGTCCGACTCGGTGGTGATGCTGGTCGACGACGCCGGCAAGACGCTTGCGCAGTGGCCGGCCACGATGGGCAGCTCGCACGACCCGCTGCCGATCGGCGAGTGGACGATCAAGGGCGTCGCCAAGGATCCGCCGTTCCACTACAACCCCGATCTGTTCTGGGATGCCGACCCGAGCCACCAGAAGGCCGAGATCGCCGCCGGCCCGAACAACCCGGTCGGCGTGGTCTGGATAGACCTGTCGAAGGAGCACTACGGCATCCACGGCACGCCGGTGCCGTCGACGATCGGCAAGACCCAGTCGCACGGCTGCATCCGGATGACCAACTGGAGCGCCCGCGCGCTGGCCGAGGCGGTGGTCCCGGGGACGCAGGCGGTGTTGCGCGAATGACCACGACGATGCGGTTTGTCACCAAGCGCAGGGGTGGCCGATGAAAGCGCTGCTGGTGTTCCTCGCCGGGCTGCTGATTGGGGCCAACGCCGTGTATTTCGTGATGACCGGGGACGACGCCGATACGGACGCAGCGGTGATGTTCGAGCGCGAACGCAGCCAGCATGCTGAGCCGGCACCCGCGTCCGCGTCATCGACGACGACCATGCAACCGCGCACGGCCGACCCCACGCAGCAACCCGACCCCGCCCGGCAACCGGTCGTACCGCCATCGGCACGGATTGACACGCCGCTGTTGTCGCCGCCGCTCTCCACCGCACCTCCATCGGCATCGGCATCGGTACCGACGGAGGCCACCACCGGCGCGGACCTGATTGTTCCGGTGCGGGGCATCAAACCGACCCAGCTCGACAACACTTTCGATGACGCCCGCGGCCAGGGCCGGGTACACGAGGCGATCGACATCATGGCGCCGCGCGGCACCCCGGTGCTGGCGGCGGCCGACGGCAAGGTCGAAAAACTGTTCACAAGCGTCCCGGGCGGGCTGACGATCTACCAGTTCGAACCCAGTGGCCGCTATGCCTACTACTACGCCCATCTGGACCGCTACGCGGCCGGGCTTGAGGAAGACAAAGTGCTGAAGCAGGGCGAGGTGATCGGCTACGTCGGCAGCACCGGCAACGCCAGCGAGGACGCCCCGCACCTGCACTTCGCGATCTTCGTGCTCGGTCCCGAGAAACGCTGGTGGGAAGGCACCGCGATCAACCCCTATCCCATCCTCGCCGGCAAGCAGTCCCTGTAACCGCCTTGTAGGAGCGGCTTCAGCCGCGATCGGATGATCCTTCAGTGAGGTTGGTGCGGGCCAAGTCCAGCGCGCGCCCCTCGGCCTCATACAGGTCGATTGCGGTNAGGCTTCAGCCGCGATCGGATGATCGGTCGCCCGCGCCAACTCCACGATCGCGGCTGAAGCCGCTCCTACATGAGCAACGGATCACGAACGCTCGAACCGTTCGATCTCGTCGATTCGTGCCTGTGCCCGCAGCAGGCTGCCGCCGGTGACGCTGTCGTCCATCGCCTTGGTCAGTCGCGGTCGGCTGGGGTGGCGCGACCAGCGATGGAACCACCACGTTGCCAGCAAGCCGGCGAAGCCGAACGCGAGGCTGATGTAGACCCACGACTGCAACCACGCCAGTCCTTCGGCATTGCGATCCAGTCCGGCGAGCACCATCAGGAACGGCACCCACAGCACCCACCACGCCAGCCCGACCGCCGCCCCGCTGGCGATGTAGAACCGTCGCAGCTTCGCCAACTGCTTCTGGATGCGGACCACCGGCGCGGCGTAGTCGATCTTTCCGATGAGGCCGAGGGTGACGCCGCCGGCAATCATCGTCGCGATGCCGTAGGCGTGTACCACGATGCCGGCCACCAGCAACGGTGGCTGGTCGGTGTGCAGGTTCCAGCAGGTCGCCCCGAGCAGCACGCACGCCAGGCCAAACAGCATCTGTGCGACCTGACCCCACCAGAGCGGTCGCAGGTGCTTGCGGGCCCGATCCAGGCCACGTTCGCGCAGCAGTTGAAGACCAAGAGCGTTGTGCTGCTGCAGGCGCTGGTCGAGGGTCTGCCAGGCCAGCTTGAAGTCGTCGAGTTCCATGGAGGATTCCTCGTAGTGGGCATAGCGACCGTGGCCGTCACGCCGGGTTGTCGGATTCACGCAAGATCGTTGCGGATGCGCTGCTTGAGGCGACCGATCTTGGTCGCGACATTGCTCTCGCTGATGCCGAGGATCTCGGCGATCTCACGCTGGCTGCGTTCGTCCAGGTACAACAGCATCAGCGCGCGATTGAGTGGATCGAGCCGGTCGATCACTGCGTACAACGCGCGGATGCCGGCATCGGCATCGGCTTCGTGCGTGTCGCGCGCCGTGGGGTCGGGCAGGGCGGCGATCGCGTCGTCATCGAGCGGGGCGTGGTAACGCTGGCGCAGGCGGGTGCTGCGCACCTGCGAGATCGCGACGTTCAGCGCAATCCGGTACAGCCAGGTCGAGAACCGGCTGCGCGACGGGTCGAACGCGGAGAACGCGCGCCAAGCCTGGATGCTGATGTCCTGCACCAGATCGCGGCGGTCTTCCGGATCGCGGCGATAACCGTGAGCGACCTTCAGCACGATCCCGCGGTGCTGGTCGAGCAGCGCGGCGAATCGTTCCTGTGTGGATGCGATTTCGGTGGCGATGACGGTCGGGTCCGTTGCGGTGTCCATGCAAGGTGATTCGCGTCGACGCGAGAAATATCACACCGTGGATGCCCACGAGCCGGATCGCCGACCATAACTTCGTGCGGGGTTCTTCCAGCCGACTGAATGGTCTCCTACAAGGGGACGGTCACATCGCGACGCTAGTCGAGCAACGGCGCGAGCTTCGTCCACACGTGGTCGCGCAACTTGGGCTGTGCGGCGGCCACCGGGTGCAAGTTGTCGGCCTGGTAGGCGTCGCGATCAAGTGCAATCGGCTCCAGCAGGAACGGCAGCAGGGCGACATCGAAGCGCTCGGCCAGGGTGCGGTAGTTCTGTTCAAATGCCTTGGTGTAGGTGGCGCCCAGGTTCGGTGGCATCTGCATGCCGATCAGCAACACTTTCGCGCCGGCGCCGTGGGCGGCACCGATCATGCGGGCAAGGTTGGCGGCGGTGAGGTCGGTCGGCAGCCCGCGCAGGCCGTCATTGGCACCCAGCGCGATAATGACGACCTCGGGACGATGGCGTACCAGCGCACCGACGATACGTGCCGCGCCACCGGCGCTGGTTTCGCCACTGATGCTGGCGTTGACGACCCGCCAGCCGGGCTTGCGCTCGGCGATCCGTTCGGCGGTCAGGGCGACCCAGCCCTGGGCGGTGGACAGGCCATGAGCGGCCGACAGGGAATCGCCCATCACGAGCACCGTACGGGGGTCTCCAGGTCCATTGGCGGCGGCCGGAGCGGCCAGGCTGGCATGGGCGGGGGCGACATTTGCGATGAAAAGCACGGCCAGCAGCACCGAGGTCAAACCGATGGCACATTGAATCAAACCCCACCATGCCGCATATCTGTGCCTCGGGTGGCACGTCACGTTGCTCGCCAAACCATTCATCCATCCGTCTCCTGTCGCTGCCGCCATGCGCGCGGCAAGGGCGCCGCCACAGGATCCATCATGGCCGATCACCGCGTTTCCCAGCTTGCCAGCGTATCAATGCCTGCCACTTCCGTACCCGCCGCGCTCGACGTTATCGGGCTCGGCAAGCGGGTGCAATTGCCCTCCGGGCCGCTGACCATCCTGGATGGCATCGGCTTTACCATCGGCCAAGGCGACACGGTCGCCATTGTCGGCGCGTCGGGCTCCGGCAAGAGCACCCTGCTTTCGTTGATGGCGGGCCTCGACATCCCCAGCAGCGGCAGTGTCACCCTCGACGGCGAGTCGCTGTCGACACTGGATGAGGATGGACGGGCCAGGGTGCGGGGCGAGAAGGTCGGTTTCGTGTTCCAGAACTTCCAGCTGCTGCCCTCCCTGACGGCATTGGAGAACGTGATGCTGCCGCTGGAGTTGCGCGGCGATGCCGAGGTCGAAGTGCCGGCGCAGACCATCTTGCGCAAGGTCGGCCTGGGTGAGCGGCTGGGCCACTACCCCCGACAACTGTCGGGCGGCGAGCAGCAGCGCGTTGCACTGGCGCGCGCGTTCGTGACCGAGCCCTCGTTGCTGTTTGCCGACGAACCGACCGGCAACCTCGACAGCCACACCGGGCAGTCGATCATCGACCTGCTGTTTGCGCTCAACGCCGAGGCCGGCACCACACTCGTGCTGGTCACCCACGACGACCACCTGGCTGCACGTTGCAGCCGCCGGCTGCGGCTGGACGGCGGCGAGTTGGTCGCCGACGAGCGCGTCGTCGCGTGAGCCGGGTTCGCAACGGCGCCTCAGCCAATGCCCGCCCCGGCCTGGGACCGGTCAAGCTGCTGGCGATGGCCTGGCGACAGATGCGCCGTGACCTCAGGTCGGGGAATGTGCGCATCCTGCTGGCCGCGCTGGTGCTGGCGGTACTGGCGGTGACCGCGGTCGGTTTCATCACCGATCGCGCGGACCGGGCCATGGCGATCGAAGCCAACCGCATGCTCGGTGGTGACGCCGTGGTGCGTGGGGATGCGCCGATCGGTGCGGCAATCGAACAGGCGGCGGCCGGACTGCAGCGCACCCACACGGTCGAGCTCAACACCATGATCGGTGTCGGCGACGGCAATGATGCGCGGCTGCGGCTTGGTGACTTGCGTGCGCTCGGCGACGGTTTTCCGTTGCGCGGGACGTTCCGCATCGTCGCTGCCGATGGCATCGAGCGGGATGCGGCGGCGGTGCCCGCGCGTGGCACGGTCTGGCTGAGTCGCGCCGGCGCCAACATCCTCGACGCAGGTATTGGCGACCGGGTCAGCCTCGGCGAACTACAACTGACCCTGTCCGCACTGGTAGTCGCCGAGCCTGACGCGGCACTGGATTATTTCAACGTTGCGCCCAAGGTGTTTCTCAACCTTGGTGACCTGGCAGAGACCGGCCTGGTGCAGGAAGGCAGCCGGATCGGCTACCGCCTGGTGGTGGCCGGCGAGGCGGGTGAGGTCGAGCGCTTCGTGCGCGAAGCCAAGCCGGCGCTGGCTCGTGGCCAGCGACTCGAAACCGCCAGTGATGCACGACCGGAGATCCGCTCCGCGCTGGATCGCGCCGGCCGTTTCTTCGGCCTGGCGGCGCTGGTATCGGTGGTGTTGGCTGCCGTTGCGGTGGCGATGGCCGCACGCCAGCACAGTGAACGGCACTTGTCGGGCACCGCGGTGATGCGCTGCCTCGGTGCCAGCCAGACCGTCCTGGCTGGCGTCCACATCGGCGAACTGGTGCTGCTCGGCCTGCTCGCCAGCACCATCGGCGTTGCCGTGGCATTCGCACTCCAATGGGGGGTCGGCTTGTGGCTGGCGCCGGTGCTCGGCATGACCATTCCGCCCGCCAGCTGGCTGCCGGCGTTGCAGGGTTACGGGGTCGGTCTGGTAGTGCTGCTCGCGTTCGGCGCGCCGCCGGTGCTCGCATTGCGCCGGGTGCCGGCGCTGCGGGTGTTGCGTCGCGACCTCGACCCGACCGAGCCCAGCGCCTGGCTGGTGGCATTGGCCGGGTTGATCGGACTGGGCGCGCTGCTGTGGTGGAAAGCCGGTTCGGCCGTCCTCGGCACCGCGATGCTGGTCGGCATCATGGTCACCTTCGCGGTGCTGGCGATCTTGGCATGGGGGCTGATCGTGCTGCTGCGGCGGCTGCGTTCGCGCTTGCGCGGGAGCCTGCGCTATGGCCTGGCCAACGTCAGTCGTCGCCCCACCACCAGCATCGCCCAGATCGCCTCGCTCGGGCTCGGGTTGATGGCGCTGTTGCTGCTGACCTTCGTGCGCACCGACTTGCTCGACCGCTGGCAACTGCAACTGGCCGCCGAGGCGCCCAACCGCTTCATCATCAACGTGCAGGACAACCAGGTCGATCCGGTGCGTGCATTCATCACCGACCAGGGCCTTGCCGCACCGACGCTGTACCCGATGGTTCGCGGGCGCCTGCTTACGCACAACGGCGAACCGGTCTCCGGGGAGGATTACCTTGCCGACAAGTCGAGCGACGATGCAGGCCTCGACACCAGCGAAGCCGCTGACGGTGACCGCGGGCGCTCACGCCGCCGCGCTGATCGCGAGTTCAACCTGTCTACCGCCGCCACGTTGCGCGATGACAACCGCGTCGTCGCCGGCAGCTTCTGGGGCGCCACGCCTACTGCCGCGCCGGAGTTGTCGGTGGAGCAGGGTTATGCCGAATCGCTGGGTTGGCAGATTGGCGACCAGGTGGTCTTTGATATTGCCGGCCAGCGCCTGGGCGCCACCATCACCAGCTTTCGCGAGGTCGACTGGGAAAGTTTCCGGCCCAATTTCTTCGTGATCGCCTCGCCCGGCGCGCTGGACGGATTTCCCGCCAGTCACATCACCGCGGTCAGCGTATCGCCGGCGCACCCGCGCTTTACCGCGGAACTGGTTGCCCGGTTCCCCAACCTGAGCGTGATCGATATCGATGCGGTGCTGGCCCAGGTCCGGGACATCGCCGATCAGGTCTCGACCGTGGTCGAAGTGGTGTTCTGGTTCTCGGTGCTGGCGGGCCTGCTGGTATTGATGGCCGCGGTCAGTGCCAGCCAGGACGAGCGTTTGCTCGAAGGCGGGGTGATGCGGGTGCTGGGCGGCAGCCGGCGTCAGTTGCGGTTGGCGCAGGCGTCCGAGTTCGCCGCGATCGGCTTGTTGGCAGGTGTGGTGGCTGCGGTTGCCGCCTCGGTGCTGGCCGGCGTGATCGCCGTGCAGGTGTTTGACCTGCCGTGGCAGGCCAACTGGGGCATGGCGGCCGTGGGCGCCCTGTTGGGCATGCTGGCGGCGCTGGCGGCCGGCATGTTTGCCACCCGCAAGGTGCTCGACGCACCGCCTTCGGTGACCTTGCGCGAGCTGCAAGGGTGATGCTGGCCTGTCCCGGCCTCGCTGGCCGAGGCTACTGCGGCGATATCTGCTCGGTAGCGGAAAAGCGCCTTGCGTAGTCGCGCTCGTCGATGATGCGCTTCACTTCATCGGCGGCCATCTCGGGCGCGGCATACACCGCATAAGCCACGGCGCCATCGCGCTTTCCGATCTGATGCAGGCGGTAGCGTGGCCGGCCGGCACCGGTATTTTCCGGGTAATGGACCGGCGGTTCGCCGTCGATGTCCAACTCGCTGTTGTCGATGGTGCCGCCAACGAAAAGTGCGCGCATGCGTGCTGCTCCGGTTTGGATCCAGGCTCCAGAGTGGCTGAACGGGTGTTGCGTGGCAATGAACTATCCGTTGCCGTGGCGAAAAATGGGGGTGTGGCGCACACCGTTGCCTGGCTGGGAGGATCGTGAATGGTTGGGCCGCGCTAGACTGCGCGCCTTCCCCAAGTAGTGAATAAGCGACGTGGCTGCCGACGATCCCGCACTGGAAACCCTGTTGTTGCCGTTCGCGCAAGGCCTGTTGTCGTGGCCGGACAGCGGGGGCGTCTTATTCCTGCGCGCCCGTGATGGCCAGCCCTTGCATCAGCGGCCGTTGCCCGGCCTGGTCTGCGAACAGAGCTTCAAGCCCGACGCCGACGCACTGCAGCACGCGGGCCTGACACTGGTCGAGCCCGACGATGACACGCGTTACCCATTGGTGCTGGTACTGCCACCGCGCCAGCGAGACGAGGCACGTGCGCTGTACGCGCGCGCGGTCCAGCATGTCGCCCCCGGTGGGCGGGTGGTCGCCTGCGCCAGCAACAACGAGGGTGCGCGCTCCGCCCAGGACGACCTTGGCAAGCTGGCCGGCGCGTTGGGCAACCTGACCAAGAACAAGTGCCGGGTGTTCTGGACCGCGCCGTTGCACGTGGACGACAGCCCGGCGTCGCTCGACACCACGCTGTTGGCGCAATGGCAGGGCCTGGATGCACCACGCCGGATCGCCGGCGACCGCTTCACCAGTCGGCCGGGTGTGTTCGCGTGGGATCGCATCGACCCGGCCTCGGCCTTGCTCGCCGAGCAGTTGCCGGCCAACCTGGCGGGTGTTGCCGCCGATCTGGGCGCGGGGTTCGGCTACCTGTCGGCAGAGTTGCTTGCACGTTGCCCGGGGATCACCGCAATCGACCTGTATGAGGCCGAGGGGCGCGCGCTGGACTTGGCCCGCACCAACCTCACTGAAGTAGAAACGACAGCGGGCCTTGGCTTCCATTGGCACGACGTCACCGCCGGCCTGCCGACGCAGTACGACGTGATTGTCAGCAATCCACCGTTCCACACCCAGGGCCGGGCCGACCGGCCGGACATCGGTCGTCGCTTCATCGCCGTCGCGGCCGAGGCGCTGAAGCCCGGGGGCCGGCTGTGGCTGGTTGCCAACCGCCACCTGCCATACGAATCAGTGCTGAACGACAGCTTCGGCAGCGTGCGCACGGTGGCCCAGAACGACGGTTTCAAGATCATCGAGGCGATCAAGGCGCTGCCCGTCAAGCCCGAACCGAAGCCGAGGCCATTCAATCGCGGCGAGTTGCGCAGGCAGTCCCGGTGAAGCTGGTCAAGCTGATCGCGAACCTGGGTTACGGCAGCCGCAAGCAGGTTTCGCTGATGTTCCGCGAGGGACGCATCACCGATGCGGCCGGCGAGGTGCTGTACGCCGACGACAAGGTCGAGCGGGACACGATCCGGGTCGATGATGAGCCGCTCGATCCGCCTGCCGGTCTGGCGCTGATGCTGCACAAGCCGGTCGGCTACACCTGCTCGACCAAGGATCGTGGCCGGGTCATCTACGACCTGCTGCCGCCGCGCTTCCGCCTGCGGGCGCCATCGTTGTCGTCGGTAGGCCGGCTGGACCGTGACACCAGTGGCTTGCTGCTGATGACCGATGACGGCCAGTTGCTGCATCGGATCGTCTCGCCCAAGGCCCGGCTCGGCAAGGTTTACGATGCGATCTTGGCCGAGGACCTGCGTGGCGACGAGGCCACGGTGTTTGCCAGCGGCGAGTTGCTGCTGGAGTCGGAAACCACCGCGCTCGCGCCCGCGCTTCTGGAAGTGACCGGCCCGCGCGCCGCGCACCTTACGTTGACCGAAGGCCGTTACCACCAGGTACGGCGAATGTTCGCTGCGGTCGGCAACCACGTTGAGGCTTTGCACCGCAGCCGGGTCGGCGGCCTGGAGTTGGACGGGCTGCCTGCGGGGGAGTGGCGGGTGCTTGGAGCGGACGATCTGGAGCGGTTGTTTGGCGCTGCTGGTTGATATCGATGCGGTACGGATAGGCGTCAGAACAGCGCCGGGAAAGATCTGAAACAACCCGGCTCTTGCTCGTCATTCCCGCGAAGGCGGGAACGTAGAGCAGAGCGGCTTCGGTTGTCTTCGCGGTGCGGGAGGCGGGGCGCGGGGGCGATTGCTACACCCCTCGGTCAGGGCGTCCTGCCCTGACTCGGGGCCGCAGGCCATCCATGGCCTGCTTTCCGCAATACCCCCACACCCCGCCTCCCGCTGATCGGTCGATGGCTTGGGGTGAAGAAGCAAGTGCTGCGGTCGAGCGAAGCGAGCAACCGGGAACGTTGCAATCAACCCACTTAAAGCCCCTGGATCCCCGCCTTCGCGGGGATGACGATAAACCCCCGCGTCAATCACTGGCCGATGCGGTGTCCTGGATGGGTGTTGCGTAGAGCGGACATGGATGTCCGCGGCGGCGAGTCGGCCATGGATGGCCGACCGAGCCGAGGAGCAATACCCATCCAGGGCGCCGCTCCCCCCGAACCGAGCTTTTGACCCACACCACACGACGAAATCCTACGGCTCCAGCAGGCGCCGGTAGCCGTCGGTTCCCAGCTTTTCCAGCGTCGCAATATTGCGTTCGACAATCGCGTCCGGATCCGGGAATGCGTCCACCGCGCGCTCCACGCTGGCTTCGCGCAACAGGTGCAACATCGGGTAAGGGGAACGGTTGGTGCAGTTCGCGGGATCGTCGATGTCGCTGCCGGCGAACTGGTAATCGGGATGGAAGCTGGCGACCTGGATCTCGCCTTCCAGGCCGAGTGCGTCGATGGCGACGTCGACCTGGTCGAGGAAGTCGTTGTAGTCGTAGAAGTCGGTCAGCACCTGCGGGTGGATCAGCAGGGTCGTATCGACCACATCAGGATCGGTATCGTTGAGCCAGGTCAGCTCCGTCGCCAATTCCTCCAGCAACGCATCGGGCGTGTCCGCCTCACTGAGCACGTAACGGATCTGGTCCTTGACCTGCACCGCCTTGGCGAACGGACACAGGTTCAGACCGATCACCGCGCGTTGCAGCCAGTTGCGGGTCGCGGTGATCGGGTCTTCGTGAGTCATCGCAGGGATGTCGGCGGGCATGGTTGGCGGCGCGCAGCTCAATTGTGGGCGAGGTCAGCAAGGGCGACCCCGCCGGTCACGTCAGTCGCGGAAGTTGTCGAACTGCAGCGGGCGCTCGAACTCGGTCGCCTTCAGCAGCGCCATCGCTGCCTGCAGGTCGTCGCGCTTCTTGCCGTTGACGCGCAGCTTCTCGCCGTTGATCTGGCTGTCGACCTTGAGCTTGGCGTCCTTCAGCGTGGTCTGGATCTTCTTCGCCAACTCGCGCTCGATGCCCTGCTTGACGGTGACCTTCTGCCGCGCGGCGGCCAGGTTGGTCTCCACGTCGCCAAATTCGAGGCAGCGAGCGTCGATCCCGCGGGCGATCAGGCGTGCGCGCAGGATATCGGTCATCTGCTGGAGCTGGAATTCACTGGGCGCGGTGAGACTGACCACTTCGTCGTCAAGGCTGAAACTGGCATCCACGCCCTTGAAGTCGAAGCGCGTGGTGAGCTCGCGGCTGGCCTGGTCGACCGCGTTGGTGAGTTCGTGGCTGTCGACTTCGGAGATGATGTCGAAGGAGGGCATGGCGGGCTCCGGGAATGGATGATGAGGAAGGGTAGCGCAGGGTTGGAAAACTTGCCGGGCGGCGGGTCTGGACCGGTTATGCTGGCCGCCCGTCGCCCGCTGAACGTTCCCCATGACTGCCTTGCCGCCCCGCCTGCCGGCGCCGTTGATGATGCTGGTGGCCGTCGCCGCGTTCGCGCTGATGGATGCGGGGTTGAAGCAGCTGGCCGGGATCTATCCCGCGATGCAGGTGGCCTCGTTGCGTGGTGCCTCCTCGCTGCCGTTCATCCTGGTCTGGGTTCTGGCGACTACCGGCCTGGCGCCACTGCTGCGGGTGCGCTGGTCGCTGCATCTGCTGCGCGGCGCAATCGGGATCACGATGATGGCGTCGTTCGCGTTCGCCTTGCGCAGCCTGCCGCTGACCACCGCGTACTCGATCTTCTTCGTCGCGCCGCTGCTGATCACGGCCTTGTCGGTGCCGATACTGGGCGAGCACGTCGGCCCACGCCGTTGGACCGCGATCGCGATCGGTCTGGTGGGCATGCTGGTGCTGCTACGCCCCAGCGGCGAGGGCATGCTCAGCTGGGCGGCGTTGGCGGTGCTGTTCGCGGCCACCGGCTATGCGGTGAGCGCGATCACCGTGCGGGTGCTCGCGCGGACCGATTCAAGCGCTTCGATGATCGTCTGGCTGTTGGTGATGCTGGCGCTGGGCGCCGGCGCGTTGGCATGGCCGGACTGGGTGCCGCTGCGGCTGGAGGATGGCTGGGTGATCCTGGGGGTCGGAATGGCCGGCGCGATTGGCCAGTACGCCATCACCGAAGCATTCCGGACCGGCTCGGCGTCGTTGCTGGCGCCGCTGGAATACACCGCGCTGGTCTGGGGCGTGCTGCTCGACGTGAGCATCTGGGGCGTGCTGCCTGACGCGGTGACCTGGCTGGGCGCGGGCATCATCGTCGCCAGCGGTCTGTACATGCTGCGCCGCGAGCGCGTGCACGCCGAAGCCGAGCATCCGTAGGGCGCATTAACAATGCGCCAGTTAGCTCAAGGCTCGTCCGGCTTCGGTTGCGCCGCCCCGGGTGCCGCCTTGGCACCCGTCAGAGGCAAGGGATCGGTGGGGTTGCTGGCCGAGACCTCGGCCGATAGCTCGGGGTGGCTGGAGCCGGGCGGGGCGGAGTTCGCGTTCCCGGGCCCTCGCGGCACGGCATCGTCCGGACCAAGCGTGGGGACCGGACGGCTGGGTGTCGCCGCCGATGTTCCCGGGTGCGGTGCCGGCGCCGGTTTGCAACCAATCGCCATGGATATCGCCAGCAGCGAGAAGGTCAACGCTGCCATCGATCCAATGCCGGCTTGGCAACAAACCAGGGACGAACGGGGTTGAGGGGACGCGATAGGGGGTGGGTTCTGCACGGCTTTCTCCGTGCCGCGACAATTCAGTCCGGCCTTGTCATGTCAACGTAAAAGCGCATTGCAAACCGCCACATCGAACGATGGCTCAGTTGCCGGCGAGGCTTCCCTGCAACGCGGCGGCAATGGCGGCATCGCCATTGACGAGATCCGTCCAGAGCAGCTCCTGGCCCTTGCGATGGCCCTTCTCGACCAACTTCAGACCCAATGGGTCGATGGTCAGGGTGTAGGCGCGATCATCCACGATGATCTCCCGGCGGACGGGCTTTTCGAGTTTGGTGGTCATGGGGGCTCCTGGCGGAGTGTGGATGGGACCGCCTGTGGCTTACCGTAGCGATCCGACGGTAAGGCGCCGTGAATGCGGTGCGACCTTGGCTGGCAGACGGCGCATCAGTGCTGCAGCACGCCAATCCGGTCACGGCCTGGTAGGGTCGCGACCGGAGACGCAGAGTGTCGGCTGACCGACTAATTAGAAGCGCACGCCCAGACCAAGTCCTGCCACGACCGGGTTCAGTTCGGCATTGCCGACCTTCTGGCCATCGAGCATCACGTCCGAATCGCCGTGCAGGTAGCGCACGTCGGCACGGGCAAACCAGCGCGGGCTCAACTTGACGTCGACACCGGCGGTCGCCATGGCGCCCTTGGCGGTTTCCACGCCGATGCGCTGGCCCGCCAGGGCACCGGTCGGCTCGGCGGTTTCACCGTCGTAATTGGCCTCGTAGTAGCCCAGGCCGACGAACGGGCGCACCACCTGCTTGCTGGTACCGAAGTGATACTGGCCGCTGACCGCGTAGGGCTGCGATTCCACGCTGCCGATCTTGCCGCCGTTGGCGTTGCGTACGCGGTGGTCGAACTTGTCCGCCGCGCCCCAGGCTTCAACCGCGATGTTGTCGGTGACGTAGTAGCTGGCGCTGAGGGTGGCTGCCGTGCCGCCGTCGAGCTTGCTGCGCTCGCCGGCGATGGTCGGGTTGCTGGTCGGCTCGCTCAGCGCGAAACCGCCCACGATCGCCCAAGGCTTCGCGTCGGTATTGGTGGTCTGGGTGGCGTAACTGTCCTGGACAGTTTGCTGGTCCACGTCCTGCGCGAAAGCGACGGCTGGAGCGACGGCCATGGTGCCCAACAGGGCGATGCTCAAATGGCGAAAACGAATCATGTGGTTCTCCAAGTTCTTGTGACTTGTGGGGGAGCCCGGCCGTTTGTCTGGCCAGACCGCGCCACCCTAGCCAGCCGGGAATGAACATCACTTGGCTTGCAGTGCCAGGGCCGGGGAACTTTCATGAAACCTTGCGGCAACCCATTGGTCCAGCGACGTTTTTTGGTCCTGAACCGCCGCTGCACCGTGTGCTGGCGTCTGCGCGGCAGCCGCTCGGCCCGGGCGTCGGAGTGGCTTGGGGAGCGCGGTGAGGTGTCGCGTGCGGCGGGCCAAACATTGGCGCGTACGGCCCGCAACAGCCACAATAAGGCTTTCGCGCATGGCGGAGCCGAACATGGCTGAGTTGAAGGAAGCACGGGTCCCCGATATCGGTGGTTACGACGGCGTTCCGGTGATCGAGGTGCTGGTTGCCGTCGGCGATACGGTGGAAGTCGACCAGGGTCTGGTCACGCTGGAGTCGGACAAGGCGACGATGGAAGTGCCGTCTCCCTTTGCCGGGGTCATCCGTGAGCTGAAGGTCAAGCTGGACGATGAAGTCACCGAAGGGGCCGTGGTGGCGCTGATCGAGCCAGCTGCCGAACCAGCTGCCGACAGCGCCAAAGAGTCCGATCAAACCGCCGCCAGCAGCGAGCCGCCCCGTGCCGAGCCTGCCGCACCGGAGCAGCGCACCAAGGCGGCGGAGACGGCGACCAGCGTCCCGCCCACCGAAGTGGGCACGCCCAACAAGTTGGCGCAGCGCGAGATCGCCGACGCGCGCGACACTGAAGCGGCGGGCCAGGGCTCGACGCAGCGCTCCCCACCGGTGGTGTTTGACGCCGATGAATTGCTGCCCGACAAAGTCGCGTACGCGAGCCCGGCGGTGCGCCTGTTTGCACGCGAGCTGGGCGTCGACCTGATGCAGGTGACCGGTAGCCAGCGTGGCGGGCGGATCGGCAAGCAGGACGTGCAGCAGTTCGTCAAGGGCGCGATGCAGGGAGGCCGTGCCGCTGGCGTGGCGTCGGGTGGTGGTGGCCTGGACCTGCTGCCGTGGCCGAAGGTGGACTTCAGCAAGTTCGGGGCGACCGAAACCCGTGCGCTGACCCGCATCCAGAAGTTGTCCGGCGCGAACCTGTCACGCAACTGGGCGGTGATCCCGCACGTCACCCAGTTCGACGATGCCGACATCACCGAGCTGGAAGCGCTGCGCGTCAGCCTCAACAAGGAAAACGAGAAAGCCATCGCCAAGGGCAACGCGACCAAGCTGACCATGCTCGCGTTCCTGATGAAGGCCAGCGTCAGTGCATTGAAGAAGTTCCCCGACTTCAACGCATCGCTTGACGCCAGCGGCGAGAACCTGGTGTTGAAGCAGTACTTCAACATTGGCTTTGCCGCCGACACCCCCAACGGACTGGTGGTACCGGTGGTGCGCGACTGCGACACCAAGGGTGTGATGCAGATCGCCGCCGAGACCGGCGAGCTCGCCGCCAAGGCGCGCGATGGCAAGCTCGGTCCGGCCCAGATGAGCGGCGGCTGCTTCACCATCAGCTCGTTGGGCGGCATCGGCGGCACTGCATTCACCCCGATCGTCAACGCCCCGGAAGTGGCGATTCTCGGTGTCTCGCGCTCGGACATGAAACCGGTCTGGAACGGCAAGGAGTTCGTCCCCCGCCTGACCCTGCCGCTGTCGCTGAGCTACGACCACCGCGTGATCGACGGCGCCGCTGCCGCACGTTTCACCAGCTATATGGCGAAGATCCTCGCCGACATGCGCCGGATGCTGCTGTGACCGGGCCTGGGCGATCCTTGCGCGAGGCTGGCTGAGCCAGTCCGTGCAAGCCAGCACGCCCGCGGAGCGGATCGAGCACGCCGGTGGCCGCGTGGTCGACTCGGTTGATGCGGCCACGCGGGAGGGCTGGCTGGGCCTGCAACCCATTTTGGAGTATCAGCTGATCAGCCTGTCTGGCTTCCAGTTGACCGTTGGCGGCTTGGTTGCGGCGGTGCTGGCGGTGCTGGGTGCGCTGCTGGTGTCGATGCTGTTGCGACGCACGCTGGTCCGTTACGGCAAGCAGCGCCAGAACGTCAATCACGCTGCGCTGTACACGGTCGCGCGGGTCGCCCACTACCTGCTGTTGCTGATCGGGGTAATGCTGGCGCTGCAACTGGCCGGCGTGCCAGTTGGCGAGTTCGCGGTGTTTGCCGGCGCGCTCGGTATCGGCCTGGGGTTCGGGCTGCGCGAGATCTTCGCGAACTTCATCGGCGGGTTGGTGCTGCTGTTCGATCAGTCACTGAAGGTCGGCGATTTCATCGAGCTCGATGCCGACGTGCGCGGCACCGTGCGCGACATCAACATGCGCGCGACCCGCATCATCACCAACGACAACATCGACATCATGGTGCCGAACGCCGAGTTCATGACCGGGCGCGTGGTCAACTGGACCCACCGCGACGTCCTGCGTCGCATGCGCGTGCCGTTCAAGGTCGCCTACGGGGTCGACAAGGAACTGGTCAAGAAGGCCGCTCTGGAAGCCGCCGAGAAGGTGCCGTTCACCCTGGCGATGGAGGGCCGCCACCGGCCACAGGTCTGGCTGGCCGATTTCGGCGATGGCGCGGTCGAATACCTGCTGGCAGTGTGGTTGACCGAGGAGGCGACCAAGCGCAACGCCGCGATCAAGGCCGCGTACCTGTGGGAGCTGGATACGTCGTTCAAGAAACATGGCATCGAGATCCCGTTGCCACAGCGCGACCTCAACCTGCGTAGCGTGTTCGGACTCACTGGTGAGGACGCGATTGCGCTGCTGCGGGGACAGCCGATATCGAGCCCGGACACCCGGGCCCCAGCGGCAAGCGAGCTCAGCGCGGCCGAACGCGAGACGCTGGGAAACAACGACGCGCAGGACTATGCCGCACCCTCCCCCGAATCCCATCAACATCCCGCTGCGCCCGACCCATCGCGCGGCCAATAAGGAGACACAGCCATGGCACAGATTGAAGTGAAGGTTCCCGACATCGGTGATTACGATGGCGTGCCGGTAATCGAGGTGCTGGTCGCCGTCGGCGACACGGTGGTCGTCGATCAGGGCCTGGTCACGCTGGAGTCTGAGAAGGCCACCATGGAGGTGCCATCCAGCGTGGCCGGGGTGGTCAAGGAGCTGCGGGTCAAGGTCGACGACACCGTGGCCGACGGCGCTGTGATCGCGGTGATTGAAACCCAAGCCGAAGGTGGGAGTGAGGCCGCGAGCAACGGCAAGGGCGACGATGCCAAGGCAGACGCACCACCGAAGGATGCGAAAGCGGTGGCCGCCGACACCGCCGACAAATCACCTCTCCCGCCAGCGGGAGAGGTCGACTCGCGCAGCGTGGCGGGTGAGGGCGCTCCAAAGGCGTCACCGACTGCGCCGACGGCCGCGCCTGCGTCTGGCCGTAAAGCCGATGTCGAATGCGCGATGCTGGTGCTTGGCGCGGGACCGGGGGGTTACACCGCGGCGTTCCGGGCCGCTGACCTGGGCCTGGATACCGTGCTGGTCGAGCGTTACGCGCAATTGGGCGGCGTCTGCCTCAACGTGGGTTGCATCCCGTCCAAGGCCTTGCTCCACGCCGCTGCAGTGGTCGACGAGGCCGCGCATGCGGGTGATTTCGGGATTGACTTTGGCAAGCCGAAGATCGCCCTGGACAAGTTGCGCGACTACAAGCAGAACGTCGTCGGCCAGCTGACCAAGGGTTTGGCCGGCATGGCCAAGCAGCGAAAGGTGCGCGTGATCACGGGCGTCGGCACGTTCATTTCCGCCAACGAGCTGGAGATCCAGGGCGAGGATGGGAAGCCGCAGCTGGTGAGTTTCAAACAATGCATCATTGCCGCCGGCAGCCAGGCGGTGAAGTTGCCGGGCTTCCCGTGGGACGACCCGCGCGTGATGGATTCAACCGACGCGCTGGAGCTGGCCGATATCCCGAAGCAGCTGCTGGTGGTGGGTGGCGGCATTATCGGCCTGGAAATGGCGACGGTGTATCGCGCGCTGGGCAGCGAAGTCACCGTGGTCGAGTTCATGGACCAGTTGATGCCTGGCACCGACAAGGACCTGGTCAAGCCACTGGCCGACCGGCTGAAGAAGCAGGGCGTAACGGTCCATCTGAAGACCAAGGCGGCCAAGGTCGAGGCGCAGAAGAAGGGCCTGAAGGTCAGCTTCGAGCCGGCGGCCGAAGGTGGCAGCGTGCCCGATCCCAGTCTCTACGACCGGGTGCTGGTCGCCGTCGGTCGCGCGCCCAATGGCGGCAAGCTCGATGCGCAGAAGGCCGGGGTCGAGGTGACCGATCGAGGGTTCATTCCCGTCGACCGCCAGATGCGCAGCAGCGCGCCGCACATTTTTGCCATCGGTGACCTGATCGGCAACCCGATGCTCGCCCACAAGGCCACCCACGAGGCCAAGCTGGCCGCGGAAGTGGCCGCGGGCGAAAAGAAGGAATGGGTGGCGCGGGTGATCCCATCGGTGGCGTATACCGACCCGGAGATCGCCTGGGTCGGCCTGACCGAAACCGAGGCCAAGGCCAAGAGCCTGAAGATCGGTGTCGGCAAGTTCCCGTGGGCGGCGTCCGGGCGCGCGATCGGGATCGGCCGTACCGAGGGATTCACCAAGTTGCTGTTCGATGAGGCAACCCAGCGTGTGGTCGGCGGTGGCATCGTCGGGGTGCATGCGGGTGAGTTGATCGCCGAGATCGCGCTGGCGATCGAGATGGGCTGTGAAGTCGGCGACATCGGCCACACCATCCATCCGCATCCGACCCTGTCGGAGTCGGTCGCAATGGCGAGCGAGGTATTCGACGGCACCATCACCGATCTGTACATACCGAAGAAGGGCGCGCCGAAGAAGGGCTGAGCGGACCGGCGTTTGCCGGCCCAACCGGGTTAAAAAGAGAAGCCCCGGCGGATCAGGCCGGGGCTTCGAGCCCGTCGCTACTTTTTTGCCTTGACGAGGAGAGAGAGACGACGGGGGCGTGCCCCACTATTGACCGGCGTCCTGCGGAAAGGTTCCGCGGCAGTGAAATCTGATCTCGCCCCAGTCGCGGCATGACGCCCTGCCTGCGTTGCTGGATGGGCGTCCGGACCTTCTCGTGGAAGTGGCAGGCGACGGTGTTGCTCGTATTTGAACCGGTGTTTAATTGCTCTCGGCAAGCCCCGTTCAGGGACGTTTACGTAACGGTGGCTACCGGCAGTTGCCGCAACCATCCGCGCCCTCTATAATTCGGCGGCTTCATCGGGCGATCTTCTACCCACTCCCGGACGACAGGCAAGCGTGCACGATCCAATGTTCGCAGGTCGCCGACTGGCATCGCGCGTCATTGCCTTCCAGGCTGGCGTGACGGTGTTGGTTGCGCTGATTTTCCTGGTACAGGGTGCGCCATCGGCGCTCGGCGCCCTTGTCGGTGGTGGTGCAGTTGTCGCTGGCAGCGTGGTGGCGGCACTGGTTGCGCTGGGCGGCGGGGTTCAACCGGCTGGCGCGGTCATGGGCCGTTTGCTGGCAGGCGTGTTGTTGAAGTGGGTGGTGGTGTTTGCAGTATTCACGCTCGGCTTGGCCGGGTTGAAGTTACCGCCGCTGCCGATGTTGGCCGGCGTAGTAGCGGCGACGCTGGCCTTCGTGCCGGCCCAAATCCTGAAACGGAAAGGTGTCCTTCGTGAGTGAACAGACCGGCTCTGGCGGCCTGAACGAATACATCCAGCACCATCTCGAGCAGAACACGATCGAGTTGGTAGGCGGCAGCTTCAACATCGACACGTGGGCCGTGTCGTTGGCGCTGGGGCTGATATTCATTGCGTGGTTCGGCTATTTCGCACGCAAGGCGACGTCCGGCGTGCCCACCAAGGGGCAGGCTTTCGTCGAGCTGATCCTTGAGTTCGTCGACAACCAGGTCAAAGACAACTTCCATGGTGATCGCAGCTCGCTGACGCCATTGGCGCTGACCATCTTCATGTGGGTCGTGTTGATGAACGCGATGGACCTGCTGCCGCTGGATACCCCTGGCATGGCGATCCAGGTGGTTGCCGGTGCCGAAGTGGCCAGCCACACCTTCTTCCGCTGGGTGCCGACCGCCGACCTGAACACCACCGTGGGTATTTCGCTGGTCGTGTTCTTCCTGATTTTCTACCACTCGATCAAGGCCAAGGGCGGCTTCGGTTTCGGCAAGGAACTGCTGACCTCGCCGTTCCACGCCGAGGGCAAGGTCACCCGGGCGATCCTGGTGCCGGTCAACCTGGGCATGAACGTCATCGAGTACGCGGTCAAGCCGGTATCACTGGCCATGCGACTGTTCGGCAACATGTACGGTGGCGAGCTGGTGTTCATGCTGATCGCCGGCATGCTCGGCGGCAGCTTGCTGATGTTCGTGCCCGGCGTACTGTTCAACTTCGCCTGGGCGGTGTTCCACGTCCTGATCGTGCTGCTGCAGGCCTTCATCTTCATGATTCTCTCGGTCGTCTATATCGCCAGCGCCTACGAGAGTCATTGATCCGGTAAACCCCGTTTTTCAGTTCCCGATTTCCCGAGTTCCTCATTGCTTCATCCTTCCGCCAGTTCAAATCACACATTCAAGTAGGAGAAAACCATGGAATTTATCGCCAATTTGCAGGGCATGACCGCGATCGCGATCGGCATGATGGTCGGCCTGGGCTCCATCGGCGCATGCCTCGGCATCGCGCTCATGGGTGGCAAGTTCCTCGAGTCGGCCGCGCGCCAGCCCGAGCTGGTGCCGATGCTGCAGGGCCGCATGATCCTGTTGGCCGGCCTGATCGACGCCCCGTTCATCATCGCGTTGGCGGTTGGCTTGCTGTTTGCCTTCGGCAACCCGCTGCTGAGCGCGGTTGGCGCAGCCTGATCCACGGTTTTGACTTCCTGAGCCGTCCGGGTTTCCGGGCGGTTCTCCCGGGCATTCATGCCCGCAGCGTCCCTACGGAGCTGTCATGAATATCAACATGACCTTCCTGGGCCAGATGCTCTCGTTCGCGTTGCTCATCTGGTTCACCATGAAGTTCATCTGGCCGCCCCTGAACCGGGCGATCGAAGAACGCCAGAAAAAAATCGCCGAAGGCCTTGCGGCTGCCGAGCGCAGCCAGCACGACCTGGCCGAAGCGCAGCACAGCGTCGACGCTGCCATGCGCGAAGCGCGGACCAAGGCCAACGAGGTGATCGAGCAGGCGCACCATCGCGCCAACCAGATCATCGAGCAGGCCAAGACCGATGCGATGGTCGAGGCCACGCGCCAGAAAGCGCTGGCGGACGCGGAGATCCTTGCGGCGCAGAACCGTGCCCGCGAAGACTTGCGCAAGCAGGTCTCGTCGCTGGCGATCAGCGGTGCGGAGAAGCTGTTGCATCGTGAAATCGACGCCAATGCCCACAAGGCGTTGCTCGACGAACTCGCAGCCCAGCTTTGAGCCAGCCATGACCAGAGGCCACAAGCGATGAGCCAGAACATGACCCTCGCCCGCCCTTATGCGCGTGCCGCCTTCGCGGCGGCGAGCAATGACGGCCACGCCGCCGATTGGTCGCAGGCGCTCGGGCTCGCCGCCCGTGTCGCCGCCGACCCGACGGTAGAGGCACTGTTGAAGCACCCACGCTTGTCGACCGGTGATGCGATCGCGTTGCTGGCCGATGACGGCGCGAACGAGGAGTTCCGGCAGTTCATCGGGCTGCTTGCCGACAACGACCGCTTGCCACTGCTGGCCGAGATTGCTGGGCTGTTCGAGCAGTTGCGCGCGCAGTCGGAGAACCTCGTCAAGGCGCGGATCACCTCGGCCAGTGAAATGCCGGCAGGCGAGCTGGAGTCGATCCGGGTCGCGCTCAAGAAACGTTTCGACTGCGAGGTCGAGCTGGAAACCGCGATCGACGAGTCGCTGATTGGCGGCGCGGTGATCGACGCCGGCGACGTGGTCATCGACGGATCGCTGAAAGGCAAGCTCTCGCGCCTGCAAGCGGCCCTGGCCCACTGACCGACCCCGGTCGCATCCACGAATCATCGTTTACTTCCGGCGCTCGCGCCGGGCACAAGGGAAACACCCATGCAAACCACGCTCAACCCGTCCGAAATCAGTGAACTGATCAAGACCCGCATCGAGAAGGTCAAGCTGTCCGCGGAGTCGCGCAACGAAGGCTCGGTCACCTCGGTGGCCGACGGCATCGTGCGCATCCACGGCCTGGCCGACGTGATGCAGGGCGAAATGATCGAGCTGCCGAACAACATCTTCGCGTTGGCCCTGAACCTGGAGCGCGACTCGGTCGGCGCCGTGGTGCTGGGCGGCTACGAGAACCTGCGCGAAGGCGACGTGGCCAAGACCACCGGACGCATCCTTGAAGTGCCAATCGGCACCGAGCTGCTGGGCCGGGTGGTCAATGCGCTGGGCGATCCGATCGACGGCAAGGGTCCGATCGACGCCAAGCTGACCGCGCCGGTGGAGCGCGTCGCCCCGGGCGTGATCTGGCGCAAGTCGGTCGACCAGCCGGTTCAGACCGGCTACAAGTCGGTCGACTCGATGATCCCGATCGGTCGCGGCCAGCGTGAGCTGGTCATCGGCGACCGCCAGACCGGCAAGACCGCGATGGCGATCGACGCGATCATCAACCAGAAGGGCACCGGCATCAAGTGCGTGTACGTCGCGATCGGCCAGAAGGCCAGCTCGGTGGCGAACGTCGTGCGCAAGCTGGAAGAGCAGGGCGCGATGGACCACACCATCGTGGTCGCCGCGACCGCATCCGAGTCGGCGGCGATGCAGTACATCAGCGCCTACTCGGGCTGCACCATGGGTGAGTACTTCATGGACCGCGGCGAAGACGCGCTGATCGTGTACGACGACCTGTCCAAGCAGGCCGTGGCGTACCGCCAGATCTCGCTGCTGCTGAAGCGCCCGCCGGGCCGCGAAGCGTATCCGGGTGACGTGTTCTACCTGCACTCCCGTCTGCTGGAGCGCGCCGCGCGCGTGTCCGAGGACTACGTGGAGAAGTTCACCAATGGCGAAGTGAAGGGCAAGACCGGGTCGCTGACCGCGCTGCCGATCATCGAGACCCAGGCCGGTGACGTGTCCGCGTTCGTGCCGACGAATGTCATCTCAATTACAGATGGCCAGATCTTCCTGGAAACCGACCTGTTCAACGCCGGTATCCGTCCAGCCGTGAACGCCGGCATCTCGGTGTCGCGCGTGGGTGGCTCGGCGCAGACCAAGATCATCAAGAAGCTCTCGGGCGGCATCCGCATCGCGCTTGCCCAGTACCGCGAGCTGGCGGCGTTTGCGCAGTTCGCTTCCGATCTGGACGAGGCGACCCGCAAGCAGCTTGAGCGCGGCCAGCGCGTGACCGAGCTGATGAAGCAGAAGCAGTACCTGCCGATGTCGATCGCCAACCAGGCATTGTCGATCTACTCGGTCAACGAGGGTTACCTGGACGACGTCGCGGTGAACAAGCTGTTGGCGTTCGAGGAAGGCCTGCACGCGCACTTTGCCAATACCCAGGGCGAGCTGATCGGCAAGATCAACGCCAGCGGCGCGTGGAACGACGAGATCGAGGCGGCCTTCAAGAAGGGCATCGAAGAGTTCAAGAAAACCGGCACCTGGTAAGGCGGACAAGACGATGGCAGGCGGACGTGAAATCAAAACCAAGATCAAGAGCGTGCAGAACACCCGCAAGGTGACGCGCGCGCTCGAGATGGTCTCGGCTTCCAAGATCCGCAAGGCGCAGGAGCGGATGAAGGTATCGCGGCCGTATGCGCGGGTGATGAAGCAGGTGATCGGGCACCTGGCCCAGGCCAACTCCGATTACCAGCATCCGTACATGACCGAGCGCGCGGATCCCAAGCGCGTCGGTTACATCATCGTGTCGTCCGACCGCGGACTGGCCGGCGGCCTCAACAACAACCTGTTCCGCAAGCTGCTGGGGGAGATCCGCAACTGGCAGCAGCAGGGCGTCGAGGTCGACGTGGTCACCATCGGCCAGAAGGCTTCGGTGTTTTTCCGCCGGGTCAAGGTCAACATGCTGGCCACGGTTACCCATCTGGGCGACCAGCCCAAGCTGGAGCAGCTGATCGGCGTGGTCAAGGTGGTGCTGGACGGGTACAGCGGCGGCAACATCGACCGCGTGTTCGTCTGCTACAACGATTTCGTCAACACCATGACCCAGCAGGCGAAGTTCGAGCAGCTGTTGCCGCTGCCGCCATCGGACGCGCCGGTCTCCCGGCACGATTGGGACTACATCTACGAGCCCGACGCGCAGACCGTGCTGGATCACGTGTTGACCCGTTACATCGAGTCGCTGGTGTATCAGGCGGTGTTGGAGAACGTGGCCTCCGAGCACGCCGCTCGCATGGTCGCGATGAAGTCCGCCTCCGACAACGCCAACAAGCTGATGGACGAGTTGCAGTTGGTCTACAACAAGGCACGGCAAGCAGCGATCACCCAGGAAATTTCCGAAATCGTCAGTGGTGCGGCAGCAGTCTGACCGGCATCACAACGGTTCCAATCCAACATCCAGCGGCCGCGACCTGCGATCCGCAAGCAGCATTTAGAGATACGAGGAAACATCATGAGCCAGGGCAAGATCGTTCAGATCATCGGTGCCGTCGTCGACGTCGAGTTCCCACGCGAATCCGTTCCGCGCGTCTACGACGCCTTGAAGGTCGACAACACCGAGATCACGCTGGAAGTGCAACAGCAACTGGGTGATGGCGTGGTGCGTGCGATCGCGCTGGGTTCTACCGACGGTTTGAAGCGCAACCTGATGGCGACCAATACCGGCAAGGGCATCACGGTGCCGGTTGGTCTGGGCACATTGGGCCGGATCATGGACGTGCTGGGTCGCCCGATCGACGAAGCCGGTCCGGTCGAAGCCAACGACCAGTGGGAAATCCACCGCGAGGCGCCTTCGTATGAAGAGCAGGCTGCGGCGAACGACCTGCTGGAAACCGGCATCAAGGTCATCGACCTGATGTGCCCGTTCGCGAAGGGCGGCAAGGTCGGCCTGTTCGGCGGCGCCGGTGTCGGCAAGACCGTCAACATGATGGAGCTGATCAACAACATCGCCAAGGCGCATGAGGGCCTGTCGGTGTTCGCCGGCGTGGGCGAGCGTACCCGTGAGGGCAACGACTTCTACCACGAGATGAAGGACTCCAACGTCCTGGACAAGGTCGCGATGGTCTACGGCCAGATGAACGAGCCGCCGGGCAACCGCCTGCGTGTCGCGCTGACCGGGCTGACCATGGCCGAGTACTTCCGCGACGAGAAGGATGAGAACGGCAAGGGCCGCGACGTGCTGTTCTTCGTCGACAACATCTACCGTTACACCCTGGCCGGTACCGAAGTGTCCGCGCTGCTGGGCCGCATGCCGTCGGCGGTGGGCTACCAGCCGACCCTGGCCGAAGAAATGGGCGTGCTGCAGGAGCGCATCACCTCGACCAAGACCGGCTCGATCACCTCGATCCAGGCCGTCTACGTGCCTGCCGATGACTACACCGATCCGTCGCCGGCGACCACCTTCGCCCACCTGGACTCCACCGTCGCGCTGTCGCGCAGCATCGCCTCACTGGGTATCTACCCGGCGGTCGACCCGCTCGATTCCACCTCGCGCATGATGGATCCGAACGTGATCGGCAACGAGCATTACGACACAGCCCAGCGCGTCCAGCAGACCTTGCAGAAGTACAAGGAACTGAAGGACATCATCGCGATCCTGGGCATGGACGAGCTGTCCGAAGAAGACAAGCAGGCGGTATCGCGCGCGCGCAAGATCGAGCGCTTCTTCAGCCAGCCGTTCCACGTCGCCGAAGTGTTCACCGGCTCGCCGGGCAAGTACGTGCCGCTGAAGGACACCATCCGTGGCTTCAAGGGCATCGTCGATGGCGAGTACGACCACCTGCCGGAGCAGGCGTTCTACATGGTCGGCAGCATCGAGGACGCGGTCGAGAAGGGCAAGAAGATCATCGGCGAAGCAGCCTGATTCATTGAGCAAAGAGAATGTCCATGAGCAGCACGTTCCGTTGTGACATCGTCAGCGCCGAGGAGGAGATCTTCCGCGGCGAAGCTGAAATGCTGGTGGCCACTGGCGAGATGGGTGAGCTGGGTATTGCGCCCAGGCATGCCCCGTTGATCACCCGGTTGAAGCCAGGCAAGGTCGTGGTGACCCTGCCGGGCGGTGAGCAACTGGACTTCGCCGTCACCGGCGGGATCCTGGAAGTGCAGCCGCAAGTGGTCACCGTGCTGGCCGACACCGCCGTGCGCGCCCAGGACATCGACGAAGCCGCCGTGCGCGCCGCCAAGGATGAGGCCGAGCGCATTCTTTCCGGCCGCGGCGAGCCGATGGAGATTGCCGAGGCGCAGGCGCGCCTGGCCGAGGTCACCGTTCAGTTGCAAGCGCTGGAGCGGCTGCGCAAGAACATGAAGCACTAGGTAGCGATTCCCGCGACAGCAATGCCCGACGCCGGCCCCGTGCCGGCGTCGTCGTGTACGGGACGGTAGAGGGCGCATCAACAATGCGCCACCCAGCCGCGTCAGCGCCGATACACCCAATGCCGCGAAAGCAAAAAGCCGACGCCGCCGAGCACGACTTCCACCCCCGGCTTCGCCAACCATGCCCATTTCAGTCCGGCCATCTGGTTGATCGCTCCAAGGGACCAGGTGCTGACCGCGGTGGTCAACATCCACATCAGCAGAAACCGGAAGAACTGGCGCTTGCCAACGGTGGTGTGGTCGCCGGCAAAGGTGATCCGGCCGTTGAGCCAGAAGCCCAACAGCGCGCCGCTGATCCGGCCGGCGACGTTCGCCGGCTCCACCGGCATCCCGTAATGGCTCAGCGCCACCATTACCGCCCAATCGAGCAGCCACTGGACGATGCCGATCATCAGGTAATGTTTGCCTTCGCGCGACAGGCTCATCGGCCGGCGACCGCGCTCGACGTTACCAAGGCGCCGCTCCGGCAGGCTGCACGCGGGGTAGAACTGACAGGGAGCAATGAAGGATCGGGCACCGCGGCATCCTAGCAGGCACCACGCGGGCAGGATCATCCCGACCCCAGCCATCCCGACCCGACTCATCCCGGCTAGAATCCCGGTTGCAGATCACCTCGCACGTCGGAGTCCGCATGTCCCCCCCATTGCACGTCGTCATCCTCGCTGCCGGCGAGGGCAAACGCATGAAGTCGGCACGGCCCAAGGTGCTGCAGCAGGTCGCCGGCAAGCCGATGCTGGGTCACGTCATCGATACCGCCCGGGCGTTGAACGCGGAAGGCATCCATGTGGTGTTCGGGCACGGCGGGCAGCAGCTGCGTGATGCTTTCGCCCTGCAGTCGGACCTGACCTGGTCAGAGCAGTCCCTGCGCCTGGGTACCGGGCATGCATTGCAACAGGCGATGCCGGCGGTGCCGATGGATGCGCGGGTGCTGGTCCTCTACGGCGACGCGCCGTTGATCACCGTGACGACCCTGCGTCGACTGCTTGCGGTTTCTGGCCGGGTGGCGGTCCTGGTGGCCGACCTGGAGGACCCGAACGGATACGGGCGGATCATCCGCGATGCCGAGGGCAACGTGGCCCGGGTCGTGGAGCAGAAAGATGCCGACCAGGAGCAACGCGATATCCACACCGTGAACAGCGGCATCCTGGTGGCCGACGGCGAGCCGCTGCGTCGCTGGCTGGAGCACCTGGACAACGACAATGCACAGGGCGAGTACTACCTGACCGACGTGTTCGCGGCGGCGGCCGAGGAGTTCAGCGCCGCCGAGATGGTCCACGTCCACGATCCGATCGAGGTCGAGGGTGCCAACGATCCGTGGCAGCTGGCGCAACTGGAACGCGCTTACCAATTACGCGCCGCCCGCTCGCTGTGCGTGGCCGGCGCACGACTGGCCGACCCGGCGCGGGTCGACGTGCGCGGGGAGGTCAGCGTCGGACGTGACGTCGAGATCGACGTCGACGTGGTGTTCGAGGGGACGGTCGAACTGGCCGATGACGTGCGCATCGGGCCGTTCTGTCGCCTGCGCAACGTCAAGCTCGGTCCCGGTACCGAGGTGCGTGCGCATTGCGACCTTGACGGCGTGGTGGTCGAAGGTGCAGCAACGATTGGTCCGTTTGCGCGGCTGCGTCCCGGCACGGTGCTGGCTGACGGCGCCCACGTCGGCAATTTCGTGGAGATCAAGAACACCTCCATGGGCGTGTCCAGCAAAGCCAACCACCTGAGTTACCTCGGTGACGCGGTCATCGGCAGCGGCGTCAACATCGGTGCGGGCACCATCACCTGCAACTACGACGGGGTGAACAAGTCGCGCACAGTGATCGAGGACGGCGCCTTCATCGGCTCCAACACCTCGCTGGTCGCGCCGGTGACGGTCGGCAAGCAGGCGACGATTGCCGCCGGTTCGGTGATCACGCGCACGGCTCCCGCGGACAAGCTCAGCGTCGCGCGTTCGCGGCAGTCGGTGGTCGAGGGCTGGCAGCGGCCGAAGAAAAAGTAGCGGCTTGACTGAAGTCGCGACCCACGGCCCATACGCAGATGGGCCGTTACGGACTCCTTGCGTCCGGGATCAGCAAGGTCACACACAGCCCGCCACCTTCGCGGTTCAGCAGCGCGACGCGGCCACCATGGGCTTCGGCGATTTCGCGTGCCAGGGCCAATCCCAGACCGGTGCCATGGCGTTTGGTCGAATAGAACGGCAGCAGCGCGTTGGCCAGCACCGCCTCGTTCATGCCACTGCCGCGGTCAAGCACGTCGATACGCCACGCCTGGGGCATGCGGCGTAGCGACAGGCGGACATCTTCGGGTGCCGAGCCGGACTCGTGGGCGTTCTTCAGCAGGTTCAGCAGGCACTGTTCCAGCTGCGCCGCGTCCAGACGGGCGATGCCGTCGATGCTGCCTTCGTCGGTGGCGAAATCCACCTGGCTGCGCAACTGCTCGATGAAGCGCGACCACGCCACCGGCTCGCGTCGGGGCGCGGGCAGCTTGGCGAAGTGGGCGTAATCGCGGATGAAACCTTCCAGGTGCCGGGCCCGCTCCTCGATCGTGGCGAAGGCGGTCGGCAACCGTTCGTACTGGCCACGCCGCAGCAGCTCGGCGCCCGAGTGGGCGAGCGAAGCGATGGGTGCCAACGAGTTGTTGAGCTCGTGGCTGATGACCCGGATCACCTTCTTCCAGGTCTGCACTTCCTGACGGCGCAGCTCGGCGGTCAGCGCGCGCAACAGCACCAGCTCGTGGCGGCGGCCGTTGAGGCGGAACTCACGCCGGCTCAGGTGATAGATCTCCTCGTTCCCGTTGTCGCTGCCCTGGTTGATGTCGCCCGGGTCATCGCTGACGGTGAATATCCCGTCGCCGCCGCGCTCCAGGGCGTCGTGCAGTGCGTCTGGCATTCGCGACACCAACGCGTCGAACGACTGCCCTTCCAGCTTGTGACCCTCGCCGAGCAGCGTGCGGGCGGCGAGGTTGGCGTGGACGATCCGGCGCGACGGGTCGACCAGCAGCATCGCCACCGGCGTGTTCTGCACCATCGTGTCCAGCAACAGCTCGCGCTCCACCAGCGCCAGCCGCTGGTCACGCAGGGTGTCGCCGAGGTGGTTGTGGGCCTGCACCAGTTCGCCCAGTTCGCCATGCACGTTCGATACCAGGCTGAAGTTGTAGTCGCCGTCGCGGTAGCTGGCGACGGTGCCGGCCAGGGCCCGGAACAGCGAGTTCATTGGCGCGAAGACACGCCGCACGTGGTAAGCCAGCAACGGCAGGTCAATGGCCAGCGACAGCGCCCAGGCCATCCAGGGTTGCGACAGCCAGGGCGTGAACCACAGCGCAAGCGCGGCGACGCCGGCGGCATGCAATAGCGCCAACAAGGTGAAGACAAGGCTGATCGGTAGTCGACGTAGCCAGCTCATGGCGGTTCAGTCGCGCTTGATGCCGAGCCGGTCGAGGCGGCGATACAGCGCCTGACGCGACAGTCCCAGCTCGCTCGCCGCCTGCGCCAGTACACCGCCATTGCGCGCCAGCGCGGCTTCGATCTGGCTGCGGTCGGGTTCATCGTTGACGATGGCGGCGGTTCCCGGCGCGGGATTGCCGGCCGCAGGGGGGGGCAGGCCGAGATCGTCGGCGACGATGCGCTGGCCGCGACCCAGCAGCGCGGCACGTTGCAGGGTGTTGCGCAGTTCGCGCACGTTGCCGGGCCAGGCGTGGGCCAGCAGGGCATGTTCCGCGCCGGTATCGAGTTGCTTGCCTGGCGGTAAAAAATGGCGCGCCAGCGGCAGGATGTCGTCAGGCCGGTCCGCCAGCGCCGGCAGTTTCAGCTCGATCGCGTTAAGTCGGTAGTACAGGTCCTCACGGAAGCGGCCGTCGGCGATCAGTGCCGGCAGGTCGGCGTTGGTCGCACTGATGATGCGCACCTTGACGCTGCGCTCGCGGTTGCCGCCCAAGCGCTCGAAACGCCCGGTTTCCAGCACCCGCAGCAACTTGACCTGGCCGGCCGGGGACAGTGTGCCGATCTCGTCGAGAAACAACGTGCCGCGGTCGGCGGCCTCGAACTTGCCCTCGCGGGCACGGTTCGCGCCGGTGTAGGCGCCCGCTTCGGCGCCGAACAACTCCGCCTCGATCAACTCACCCGGGAGCGCACCGCAATTAAGCGCGACGAGCGGGCCGTCGCGCACCGATGAGTTGGCGTGGACGATCTCGGCGAACTTTTCCTTGCCGGTGCCATTGGGGCCGGTGATCAGCACCGGCAGGTCGGAGCGTGCGACCTGGCAGGCCAGCGACAGCACGTTCTCGCTGGCGGGATCGGCATAGACCAGCCCACACAGATCATATTCGCGTGCCAGCGCATCGCGGCGACGGCGCTCACCCTGGCGGTGGTGTCGCAGCTCCCGCCGCGCCTCCGACAACTCCAGCAGGTTGTTCACCGTGGCCAGCAGCTTGCGGTCGTCCCACGGCTTGGCGAGGTAGTCGGCGGCGCCGGCCTTGACCAGATCAACCGCCGACTCCAGGTGCGTCCACGCGGTCAGCAGGATCACCGGCAAGTCCGGATGACGCTCGCGGATCTGGCCGAACAGCGCCATGCCTTCCGCGCCGGAGGTGGTGTCGGCGCGGAAGTTCATGTCCTGCACGACCAGGTCGATCGGGGAGCGGTCGAGCAACGCGAGCCCGGCTTCGGGGCTGGTTGCCGTGCAGGTGTCGATCTCGTGCAGCGAAAACAGCACCTCCAGCGCGGTGGCGACGGCGGGGTTGTCATCGATGACGAGGATGGTGGGCATCGGGCAAGCGTACTGGAGGCCGCAGTCAAACGCTGCGCGTGGCCACCGCCGGCGGCACCGCGGCCGCGCGCCGGGCCGGCCCGAACACCGCGATCTGCCCCAGCAGCCATAGTGTGATCGCGCCGACCGGCAGGTAGATCGCCGGTAGCCGCGCCAGCTCGTAACGCTCCATCAGCATCAAATTGATGCCGTAGGCCAGCGCCATTCCGATCACGATGCCGACCGTGGCAAGGATGAAGTTCTCGGCCTGGAAGTAGCGCAGGATCTGGCCGCGTGTGGCGCCCAGTGCACGACGCACGCCGATCTGCTTGGTGCGCTGCTGCACCCAGAAACTGGCCAGCCCGACGATGCCCAGCGCGGTCACCACCAGCAGGCCGATGATCACCGCGGCCAGTAGCCAGGCCATGGCACGGTCTTGCGCGTAATAGTCGGCACGGCTCTTTTCCATGGTCTCGTGGTCCATCAGGATCCGGTTCGGATTGACCTGGTCGAGCGTCGCCACCGCGGCCTTGAGCACTTCTTCGCGTCGATCCGGATCGGTGCGCAGTACGTAGTTGCTGCCCAGCGTGAACGGCACCCGGATCGGCAGGATCAGCGACAGCTGGACCTCCGACGAACCGCCCTGCTCATTGGGCCTGATCAGGTGCTCGACCACGCCGACCACCCGGATCGGCTCCTCGCCCCAGGAATAGAGCTGCTTGCCGATGGCGTTTTCCCCCGGGTACAGCCGCTCGGCGACCGCGCGGGAGAGGATCACCGAGTGCGCCTGGATGCCCGAGTTCGGCGCGTTGAACGCCTCCCAGTCGATGTACTCGTCAGGGTTGAAGTCGCGGCCAGCCACCAGGCGCAGGCCGAGCGTTTCCAGCAATTGATCGTCACCCAGGTAAATCGCGGCGTTGAGGGTCGGGACCTGCTGGTCCGCCGTCAGGTTGACCGAGCTGTTCCACGAGGAGTTGCCGAACGGCAACTGGTTGGTCAGTGCGGCGGACTTGACCCCGGGAATGGCGCTCAATGCGGCGACGTCCTCGCGGCTGAGTGCCTCGGCGTTGTCGTCGCGGCCGATGCCGGCCAGCTGCAGCCGGACGATCTCGGACTCGGCAAGACCGCTGGGCCGGTCCATGCGTTCAAGCCGTTCGCTGATCAGGAATACCGCGTTGCAGATGATCGCGCAGCTCAGCGCGACCTCCAGCACGATCAGCGCGGCGGCGGTCTTGTGCCGACGCAGGGTCGACAGGATGGGGCGGATATCGGCCATGGTGTGCCTCACTGGCTCTTGAGCTGGATGGCGGGGGCGATCTGGCAGGCGCGCCAGGCCGGCAACATGCCGGCCAGCAGGCTCGCGACGACCGCGATGACGAACGTGAGCAGCAGCATGGCCGGGTCCAATTGGGCGAGCTCGGCGTAACCGGTCGGTTGCTGGCGAACCGCCCACAATCCGAGCAGCGCGAGCCCGAGACCGAGCACGCCACCGGCCAGGCCAATCGTCCCGGCCTCGACCAGACACTGGGCGAAGATCGCGCGCCGCGAGGCCCCCAGCGCCCGGCGCACGCCGATCTCGGTGGAGCGGCGCAGGAACTTGGCCAGCAGCAGGCCGACGGTATTGACCAGGCACACCAGCAGGAAGCCCATCGCCAGCCACACCTGCAGGCGCACGTCGCCGGGCACGACGCCGTTGTAGTCGAGCCAGCCCATCACGTCGCGCAGGCGTATGTTGGTCGGGCGCTCGAACCGGCCCGCGGCGCGCTGCTGATCGGAATAATTCGTCAAGTAGCGTTGATACGCCTCGACCTTCTCCGGGGTCCCCAATTCGACCCAGTATTGGATCCAGGCGCACGGGGCGTTGATCGAGTAATTGTCGCCGTCCTGGACAGCATCGCCGGCGGCGTCCCAACAGTTCATGCTGCCGCGGGTGATCAGTTCCAGCGCGCGCGAGGTGGAGAAGGGCAGGAACACCTGTTCGGCGTCGCCGTAGCGGTCATTGGTCAGGTCGTAGAAGCGTGGCGTCGGTCGCCATTCGTCGAGGACGCCGATCACCTGGAACGTCAGCTGGTCCAACTGGATGGTCTTGCCGACGCTGTTGCCGCCGCCGAACAGCTTTTCGTTGAGAGACCCGGAGATCACCGCGACGCGCGCATCGGCGGCATCCTCGGCGGTGCCCCAGCCCTTGCCATGGGCGAACGGCAACTCGAACATGGAGAAGAAGTCAGCCGAGGTGTAGCGCGCGTTGGCGTAGAACGGCGCCAGCCCCTCGACTTGCGGCTCGACCGCCACCGCACCGCCGGACATCATCGCCTGGCGGTCACCCTTGGCGTCACGCAGCAACGCCTCCGCGTCGAAACGGGTCCATTGATCCGACGGCTCCTCGCCCGCGACGTAGCCGCCCATCGAGCGCGGCTCGATCTGCGGATAGAACACCGTTTGGCTTTTGCCCGGCAGCGGATCGCCCGACAACACGTGGAACACCGTCAGCGTGGTCATGCTGGCACCGATGCCGAGCGCGATCGCCAGCACCATCAGCGCGGTTAGAACCTTGTTGCGCCTGAAGCTGCGCAGTGCGAGGTCGAAGTAGTAGCCGAACATGCTGTTGCGAAACATCGTGGTGGCCTCGGGCAATGCGTGGATGGGGTCGGTGACGTTGCGTGGAAAGAAGGTGGTGGAAGGCAGGATTGGAAGTTTCTACACCGAGCGTGTCGCCACCGCCGGTGGCACCGAGGCCGCGTGTCGGGCCGGGCCGAGTACGGCGAGTTGGCCCAGCAACCACAGCGTGACCGCGCCGATTGGCAGGTAGATCGCCGGCAGCCGCGGCAACTCGTAGCGTTGCATCAGGCTCAGGTTGATGGTGTAGGCGAGCAGCATGCCCAGCACCACGCCGGCGCTGACGATCAGGAAATTCTCGGTCTGGAAGTAGCGCAGGATGTCGCTGCGGGTGGCACCCAGCGCGCGGCGGATACCGATTTGCTTGCGGCGCTGGGCGACCCAGAAACTGGCCAGGCCAACGATCCCGAGTGCGGTTACCAACAGCAACGCGACCACCACGCCGACCAGCAACACGGTCATGTCGCGGTCCTGCTGGAAGTAGCTTTCACGCAACTCGCCCAGGGTCCGGCTTTCCTCGTCCACCAGCACCGCGTCGGGTGCGATCCGTGTCGCGGCGGTGCGGGCCTCGTCGATGATCGCGTCCATGCGGCCGGGCTCGCCGCGCAACAGGTAGTTGCCCGCCAATCCCGGGCCAGGTTGGGCAGGAACGAATACCGACCACTGGCTGCTGGCCGCGCCGCGGCCGCCGGGGGCGGGAATGGCGAGATGCTCCAATACGCCAATGACGCGGTAATGCCAGTCGCTCATCCAGAACTCCTGGCCCAGCGGGTCGACGCCCGGCCACAGGTGCTCGGCCAGCGCGCGCGTGACCAGCACTGATGCCTCGCTCGGGAGGAAACCGGCCATCGGCTGGTAATCGCCGGGTAGCGGCGCCCGACCGGCGGCGACCCGGACGCCCAATGCCTCCAGGCTGCCCGGCCCGCCGACGTAAAAGTCGACCACGTCGCCAAAGTGCGTGCCTTCCGGGTCCAGCACGATGCCGGCGGTGCCCGTACGTGCCCCGAACGGCACGCCGTTGATCACGCTGGCAGATTGCACCCCGGAGATCGCCGCCAGACCGGCGAGCATGCGTGCATTCAAGTCGGTCACCTGCGACGCGTCGTAGCCGTCCAGCCGCACCACCGCCAACGCCGACTCGTCGACGCCGCTGATGATGTTTATGGCCTGCAAGCGGTTGGCAATCAGGAAGCAGGCATTGCACAGCACGGCGCAGGCCAGTGCGATCTCCAGCGCGATCATCAACGCCGAGAGCCGGTGCCGTTGCAATGCCGCAAGGATGAGTCCGATCTGCATGTGAGCTCCGTTACAGGGTCTTGAGTTGCAGCCCGGGCGCCACCCGGCTGGCGCGCCAGGCCGGCAGCACTCCGGCCAGCAGGCTGGCGACGATCGCGAGCGCGAACGTGGACAGGAACATCAGCGGGTCCAACTGCGCGAGATCGGCATAGTCAGTCGACTGCCGCCGCACCAGCCACAAGCCGATCAACGTCAGCAACCAGCCACCGAAGCCACCGAGCAGGCCGATCACCCCCGCCTCGACCAGGCACTGCGCAAACACCGCACCACGGCTGGCCCCCAGCGCACGACGCACGCCGATCTCGCCGCTGCGGCGCAGGAACTTGGCCAGCAGGAGGCCGGCCGTGTTGAACAGGCAGATGACCAGGAACGACAATGCCAGCCAGGCTTGCAGGCGCACGTCGCTGGGTACCGCGTGGTTGTAGTCGAGCCACTGCATCAACGTGCGCAGGCGGGTATTGCCGGCGTTGCCGATGCGCCCGAGCGCCTTCTGCTCGGCGGCGTAACCGGCCAGGAAGCGGCGATACCCGGCGACCTTGGCCGGGCTGTCGAGCTGCACCCACAGGCCAATCCAGACGCAGGGCGAGTCCAGCAGGTGGCCTGGCGTCTCCGGCACGCCCCAGCAGGTGAACTGCTGGAAATGACCGTCGTTGACTTCCACGCCGGTGGAGAACGGCGTGAACACGTCCTGCGGCTCGCGGTAGAAGTAGCTGGTATCGCCGTCGCCGAAATTGCCACCGGCGACGGAGTAAAACTGCGGCGAGGGGCGCCACTCGTCCAGCACCCCGACGACGCGCAGGGTGGTGTCGCGCACGCGCAGGCTGCGACCGACACTGTCGGCGCCGCCAAACAAGCGGTTGTTGAGGCTGGAGGAGATCACCGCTACCCGCGAGCGCTGGGCGTCATCGGCTGCCTGCCAACCGCCGCCGTAGCGGAACGGCACGTTGAACATCGGGAAGAAATCCGCGGTGGTCGACAGCATCGAGGTCATCAGTGGCGGCTGGCTGGCATCGGGCGAATACACCTTGACCGGACTGTCGTTGACCAAGGTCTGGCGGTCCGCGCGCCCGGCGCTCCACAGGTCCATCGCTGAGCGGTGGTCGAGTACGTCGAATGGCTCGCCCTGGCGCGTGTCTGCATCGGGTGTGGCATCGACCTGTGCATAGAACAGGCTGCCGCTGTGACCAGGCAGCGGGTCGCCAGAGAGCACATGGAACACCGTCAACGTGGTCATGCTGGCGCCGATGCCGATAGCAATCGCCAGCACCATCAACGCGGTCAGTACCGGGTTGCGGCGCAGGCTGCGCAGGGCCAGTTCAAGGTAGTAGCCAAACACGGGTTTGCCTCAGTTTTCGGGGGTGGCGACGGCGGGGTCGACGGGCCGCGCCAGGCCGTGGTTGGTCGAGATATCGGTCGCCATGCCGTCGACGATATGCACGTTGCGTTGTGCGCGGGCCGCCAGCTCCGGGTCGTGGGTCACCATCACGATGGTGGTGCCTTCGGCGTTGATTTCCTCGAGCATCTCGAGCACGCCGCGGGCCATCTGCGAGTCCAGGTTGCCGGTGGGCTCATCGGCCAGCAGCAGGCGCGGGCTGCCGGCCAGGGCGCGTGCGATCGCGGCGCGTTGTTGTTGGCCGCCGGACAACTCGGCCGGATAGTGCTTCATCCGCGAGCCCAGGCCGACCCGCGCCAGCGCCGCCTCGATGCGCTGCTTGCGCTCGGCCGCCGGCATGCCGCGGTAGCGCAATGGCACGTCGGCGTTGTCGAACAGGTTGAGGTCCGGGATCAGGTTGAAGCTCTGGAAGATGAAGCCGATTTTCTGGTTGCGCAGTTTGCTGCGGGCATCATCGGACAGGGTGCTTACGTCCTCGCCATCGAGCTTGTAGACACCCCCACTGAAGGTTTCCAGCAACCCGGCAATGTTAAGGAAGGTGGTCTTGCCCGAGCCCGACGGACCGGTGACGGCGACGAACTCGCCTTCGCGTACGTGCAGGTCGAGCGATCGCAGCGCGTGGGTTTCGACGAGTTCGGTGCGGTAGACCTTGGTGACCTGGCGCATGTCGAGCATGGGATTGTTCCTTGCAGGTGATAATTGATTAGTTGATGACGACGCGCTCGGCGTCGCCGAACTGGTCGGCGCCGGAGACCACGATGCGGTCGCCAGGCTGTACGCCTTCGAGTATCTCGACCGCACCGAGGCTGCTGACGCCGGTGCGGATCTGGGTCAGCACCGCGATGTCGCCGTCCATCACGTAGGCGCGGGTGCCGCCGCCCTGCTCAAGGAACGGTCCGCGTTCGACCTGCAGCACGTTGTCGCGGGTGTCGAGCAGGATCCGTGCGCGCATGCGCTGGTTCTGGCGCAGGCCCGGTGGCTGCTGGTCGGTGAAGCGCAGGCGACCGGTGACCTCGCCGTTGACCACCTCAGGCGACACCGACGACACCTTGGCCGAGTACTCGCCGCGACCGCCGGACAGTTGTGCAGGCATGCCGATGGCCAGATCGCGGGCGAAGCTTTCCGGCACCTTGATCTCCACTTCGAACCGGGTCAGGTCGACCACGCCCAGCACCGGTGCATTCGCGGCGACGTTGGCACGCTGGTCCACGAGCACCTGCCCGACCTGGCCATCGAACGGCGCCCGCAAGGTCAGCAGATCCACCTGGCGCTGCAACTCGGACACGACCGCGCGCTGGCGGTCGGCAAGCAGTTGCTTGTTGCGACTGTCCAGGCCGGCGCCCTTGCCTTGCAGGGTGAACTCGCGGCGCGCATGGGCCAGGCCAATCTCGGCTTTCTTGAGGTCGTCCTGCGCCCGTGCGACATCGATCTGCGCGACCGCACCGCCCTCGTAGCCGTGCTGGTTGCGCTGCAGATCGCGCTCGGCGGCCTGACGATCAATACCGGCCTGGTCAAGGCTTTGGCGTGCAGCGGAGCGGGCGATCTGGGCATCCAGCGTGGCGCGGTTGGCCTCGGCCTCCAGGCTCGCCAGTGTCGCCTCCTCCTGGGCCAGCTTGCTGAGCAACTCGGGGCTGTCGATCACCGCCAGCACGGCACCCTTCTTCACCACATCGCCGGCGACCACGTCCAGGGTGACGGTGCCGCCGGCAATCGCGTACAGGGTAGGGCTGTTGGCGGCGATCACCCGGCCATCGGCGGAGATGTCACGCACCAGGTCGCCGCGGGTGACTTCGGCGATACGCACGCGGCCGGCGTCGAACGACCGGCTACCCGCACTCCAGCTCAATACCAGCCAGACGGCCAGCAACACGAGGGCAATTGCGGAGGCGACGGCCAGTAGCCGGTTGCGACGCTTGCGCGCCTGTCCGGAAGCGCCGGAAACGGGTTGGTCCTGCGCGGAGGTGTCGCGGATGCTCATGGGTTCCCCTTGGTGGTTACCAACAGCCAAGCAGGTTCCATGCCAACGCGTAACCAATTGATATCAAATGAAATGCATCGTCGCGTTACGTCCGGCGGACGGTCTTCCGCGTCCGGCCGGACGGCCACTCCGGGAAAAATCCCGACCAATATTCCCGCACGGTCCCGGCTAAACTATGCGGCTACCTGCAGGAGTTCTAGCCATGTGTGGAATTGTCGGTGCGATCGCGGATCGTGATGTGGTTCCGGTCCTGATCGAAGGCCTGAAGCGGTTGGAGTACCGCGGCTACGACTCGGCCGGCATTGCCGTGATCGACGGTCAGGACGTGCGCCGGGTGCGCCGTACCGGCCGGGTCGCACAGATGGAAGGTGCCGCGCTGGCCGAGGGCTTCCACGCCCAGCTCGGCATCGGCCACACCCGATGGGCCACCCACGGCGGAGTGACCGAAGCCAACGCGCACCCACACGTCAGCCACGGCGTCGCGCTGGTGCACAACGGCATCATCGAGAACCACGACCAGCAGCGCGAAAAACTCATCGCGATGGGCTACGAGTTCGAGTCCCAGACCGACACCGAGGTCATCGCCCATTTGATCCATTCCTTCCTCACCCAAGGCAAGGATCTGCTGCACGCGGTGCAGGCCGCGGTGCAGGAGTTGCACGGTGCTTATGCGTTGGCCGTGGTCAGTCGCAAGGAACCCAACCGCTTGATCGCCGCCCGCATGGGCTGCCCGCTGCTGATCGGGGTGGGCGAGGGCGAGAACTTCATCGCCAGCGACGTCTCCGCGATCCTGCAGGCGACCCGCAAGGTGATCTTCCTGGAAGAAGGCGACACCGCCGAGATCACCCGCGATGCGGTGCAGGTATTTGGCCCCGACCACGCCCCGGTCGAGCGTGAGGTGCACCTGTCGGACGTGTCGCTGGCGTCGCTGGAGCTCGGGCCCTACAGCCACTTCATGCAGAAGGAGATCCACGAGCAGCCGCGCGCGATCGCCGACACCATCGAAGGCGTGATCGATATCGACGGGTTCGCGCCGGAGTTGTTCGGCGCTGATGCGGCGGAAGTGCTGGCCGGCGTCGAAGGCGTGCAGATCCTCGCCTGCGGCACCAGCTACTACGCCGGTCTGACCGCGCGTTACTGGATCGAGGCGATCGCCGGGCTGCCGTGCTCGGTAGAGATTGCCAGCGAGTACCGCTACCGCGACGCCGTCGCCAACCCGAAGCACCTGGTCGTCACCCTGTCGCAGTCGGGCGAGACGCTGGACACGATGGAGGCGCTGAAATACGCCAAGTCGCTCGGCCACGACAAGACCCTGTCGATCTGCAACGTCCCCGAGAGCGCCATCCCGCGCGCCAGCCGTCTGGTCTATTACACCCGCGCCGGCGCCGAGATCGGCGTCGCTTCGACCAAGGCCTTCACCACCCAACTGGTCGCGCTGTTCACCCTGACCGCAACCCTGGCCAAGCTGCAGGGGCGGCTCGATGAGGCCCGCGAGGCCGAGTATCTCGACGCCCTGCGCCACCTGCCCGGCAGTGTCCAGCACGCGCTCAACCTGGAACCGCAGATCATCGCCTGGTCCGAGCGCTTTGCCCCCAAGGAGCACGCATTGTTCCTCGGCCGCGGCGTGCACTACCCGATTGCCCTGGAAGGCGCGCTCAAGCTCAAGGAAATCTCCTACATCCACGCCGAGGCCTACCCCGCAGGCGAGCTCAAGCACGGCCCGCTGGCACTGGTGACTGCGGACATGCCGGTGGTGGTGATCGCCCCCAACGACAGCCTGCTGGAGAAGGTGAAATCCAACATGCAGGAAGTCCGCGCCCGCGGCGGCGAGTTGTTCGTGTTCACCGATGAGGACAGCCAGTTCGGCCCCTCTGAAGGCGTCCATGTCATCCGCGCCCCCCGCCACGTCGGCGTGCTCTCGCCGGTGATCCACACCATCCCGGTGCAACTGCTCGCTTACCACGTGGCATTGGCACGCGGTACCGACGTGGACAAGCCGAGAAACCTGGCCAAGTCGGTGACGGTGGAGTAACAACCGCCGTCATTCCCGCGAAGGCGGGAATCCATGGACGTTAAGTGCTTGAGAATCCAGGTCCATGGATCCCCGCCTTCGCGGGGATGACGGGCGATAGCGGGAATGACCGGCGAAAGCGGGGGTGTTCAGGCTTTCCCTGGACCTACTGCGCCGGCGCGTAACGCAAGGTCACGAACCACTCGCGCCCCGGCTGGTTGTAGAACGACACGGTCTCGTAGTCGCGGTCGAACACGTTGGCCAGCCGGCCCTGCAGGGTCAGCGCATCGGTCAAGGCGTATTCCGCGCGCAGGTCGAGGGTCGTGTAGCCGGGTAGGCGGCGAGTGTTGGCGACGTCGTCGAAGCGCGCGCCTTCGGCGGCGCCGGTCAGGCCGATGCGGAAGTCGCCGAACGCGCGGTCGAGTTCGAGTCGGGCGCTCTCGCGGGCACGGCGTGGCAGGTCGTTGCCGGCCTGGAAACCGGTCAGGCTCTCGGTGTCCAGGAAGCTGACGCTGGCGGCAACCTGCCACTGTGCGAGTTCGGTGTCGATGCCGAGTTCGGCGCCGCGCATGCGCGCGCGATCAATGTTGTTGGGCAAGCCGATCGCGGCATCGAACGCGATCAGGTCGTCGACGGTGGTCTGGAACGCGTCGAGGCGGACATCGAAGCGGTCGCCGTTCCAGCCCAGGCCCAGTTCGGCGCTCTTCGATTCCTCCGGACGCAGCTCGGCATTGCCGAAGAACGGGTAGTACAACTCGTTGAAGGTCGGCGCCTTGAAAGCGGTGCCGTAGCCGGCACTGAGCCGCCAGTTATCGGCGAAATCGATGCCCCAGGCCGCGCTGCCGGTGGTGTGGCCGCCGAACTGGTCGTTGTCGTCGCGGCGCACGCTGGCCTGCAGCGACTGCGCGCCGAAGCGTCCCTGGTACTGCGCGAACGCGGCGCGGTTGCTGCGCTCGCTCTCGTCGTACGTGGTGCTGCCGGCGACCCGGTCGCGCAGCCAGTCGACGCCGGCGCTGATCATTTGCTGGTCGCCGATGCCAAAGTCGCCCTGCAGGCTGGCACTGTCGCGGTCGGTGTCGAAATTGCCGAGGTTGGCGCCGTCCTTGAACTGCTCGGAGGCATCGACGTTGCGGCCGGCGGTCAGCTTCAACTGCATCGTGTCGGACGGCTGCCAGCGCACGCTGCCGCCGACCACCTGCTGCACGGTCTCGGAGCGGTTGGTGAAGTCGCCATCGAAGTCGTTCTCCCCTTCGCTGCGCAAGGCCACCGCGCTGAGCTGCCAGGCGTCGTTGAGGTCGATGCCGCCGCGCAATGCCAGTGCGTTCTGGATGTAGCCGTCCAGATCGGGTTCCGGCGTGGTGATGAAGCAGCCACCGGCGAAGGGGTCCGGCGTCGCGACGTCACAGGCATTGAAGCCCTCGGTACGCTGGAACTCGTAGTCGACACCGAACCACGTGCGCTCGTTGCGTCCACCGAAACCGACGCCGTACTCGTGCGCGCCGTGGCTGCCGCCGCCGACGTGCAGACGCGGCGCGTAGCCCGGGGCATCGCCAACCCGACGGGTAAAGATCTGGATCACTCCGCCGATCGCCTCGCTGCCGTACAGACTGGAGCGCGGCCCGCGGACGATCTCGACCCGTTCGACCAGCGCCAGCGGCAGGTTCTGCAACGAGACCAGGCCAGAGGTGGCGGAACCGATCCGGATGCCGTCGACCAGCACCACGACGTGGTCGGACTCGCTGCCGCGCAGGAATAGCGTAGTCAGCTTTCCAGTGCCGCCCTGGTTGGACATCGACACGCCGGCGCGGCCGCGCAGCAGGTCCGGCAGCGAGCGCGCCTGGCTGCGTTCGATCTCGGCCCGGTCGATCACCTCGACCGGCGCAAGCGCGGTGTCGACGTCGATCGCGGTACGGGTGGCGGTGACCGCTACGCCGTCGAGATCGGTGGCCGATTGCGGAGCGCCTTCGGGCAGGGGTCCGGCGGCGTGGGCCAGCCCCGTCAGGGCAGCAACAGGCAGGACAAGAACGGCCGCGACGGCCAGGGACAGCGAACGGGACTGCATCGATGGTTCTCCAACGCGCACGGAAATCGCCGTGCCGGGCTTGGGGAAGCTGCGTGGAGGGGAGCTGTTGCGAAAACGGTCGGACAGGCACCGGCGTTGTCGCCGCAATGCCCGCCGCATCGCAACCAATAGTGGGTCGAAACCCTGCATCCAGGCCGGTCTCCGGACTCGCGAGTGGTGTCGTTGTCGACACCGGCCGTGGCGCCTTCCCATGCAGCATTCTTGATGGAATGCCTGCAAGTCCCAAGAGACTTGCCACACAGTGGCGGTGAGCCGCGGCTGGGCTCGCTTACCGTTGCGGGGGCAGTGCCGGGGTGACCGTGTTGACGGCGTCACCGGCTTCCCGTTTCAACCCGTTGGCAGGACGCCGCCGGGTCACCTCGAAGCGGCGCCAGTCTAAGCGATCGGTGGCTGCCGGCGCAAAGGGTGGCGGCGGCAACGCGGCGGCTCAGTTGCGCCGGTAGGGCTCGTCGGGGTCGGGCCTGAGGGGCACGGTGTCGGCGGTCAACACGGTCGTGGTGACCGGGCCGGCCGCTGGACTGTGCCGTGGCGGCGGCAGTTGCTCGATGGCCGCTTCGGCGGCGGCGACCAGCTCGTTGCGACGCTGCTCGGGAACGTCCTGCCAATGGCAATCCAGCAACGCGCCCTCGATCGAATACAGCAGGTTGAGGGTCGGCTTGAAGCCAGCGCGCTTGACCCGCATGAACGCCTCCACGGGACCGAGTTCGAGCAGCTCGTCGCGGCTGTGCAGGCCGACCTGCCGCAACCAGGCACTGGATTTTGGACCGATATTGCGCAGCTTTTCCTTCATTCCAGCGACTCCACAAATATCTGCGCAATCGCTTCCATCCCGCTTTGGTCGTCCGTGTCGAAGCGGTCCGTCTGCGGGCTGTCGATATCGAACACGCCGATCAGCTCATCGCCGCGAAACAGCGGGACCACCAGTTCCGATCGCGAGGCCGAGTCGCAGGCCACATGGCCTTCGAACTCATTGACGTCGGCAACGCGTTGGGTCTTGCGAGTGGTTGCCGCCGCGCCACAAACGCCCCTGTCGAGCGCGATGCGCACGCAGGCCGGCTGGCCCTGGAATGGTCCGACCACCAGTTCGCGACCATCGAAAAAATAAAATCCGACCCAGTTCAGCGCCGGCAGTGCGTGATACACCAGCGCCGACAAATTGGCCGCATTGGCGATCCGGTCGCGCTCGTCAGCGAGCAGGGCGCGGACCTGGGCCGCAAGGTCGGCATATTGTTCCGGCTTGCTGCCGGACAGAGAGGTGGGATTGAACATTGTTCCAGTCTAGCAGCGGTGATGTCGGTGGGCCGGGACTACCATGTGGCCATGGCTATCCGCAGTTTCTATGTCACCGGTACCGACACCGGGGTGGGAAAATCCGTCGCCAGCGTGAGCTTGCTGCACGCCCTGCGCGCAAGCGGCCAGCGCGCGGTCGGGATGAAACCGGTGGCCAGCGGTTGTGGGTTCATTGACGGTGCCTGGCGCAACGAGGACGCCTTGTTGTTGCAGGCCGCCAGTGACCCGCGACCGGCGTATGCCGACATCAATCCGTTTGCACTGCAATCGCCGATTGCGCCCGAACTGGCGTTGCGCGATGAGGGCGTCGAGTTGCAACTTGCACCGTTGCTGGCCGCCCATGCGCGGCTGGCGGCGCAGGCCGATACGGTGGTGGTCGAAGGCGTCGGCGGCTGGACCGCACCGTTGTCGGCACGGCTGGATCAGCTCGACCTGGTACGCGCGCTGGACCTGCCGGTAGTGCTGGTCGTGGGTCTGCGGCTGGGTTGCATCAACCATGCACGGCTGAGCGTGCGTGCGATCCAGGCCGATGGCGTGCCATTGCTGGGCTGGATCGCCAATGAAGTGGACCCGGCGATGGCGCGCATCGACGACAACTTCCAGACGCTGTGCGATCGCCTGCCCGTGCCGTGCTGGGGGCGATTGCCCCATCGACCCCAGCCTGATCCCGCTGCCCTGGCCGGGCACCTGCAACTGCCCGACACCGTGCTCCCGGCCTGATCGGTGGGCAACAAAAAACCCGGAAGCCTGCGCTTCCGGGTTTCGTGTTCCGGCCGTAGCTGGAGAGAGAGACTTACTTGGACTTGGAAGCCTTGGTCGCACCCTTGGTGAACGACTCGGCCTTCTCGGTCACGGCCTTGGCGACCTGCTCGGCATTGGCCTGGGTGGTCTTGGCGGTAGCTTCGAGCTGCGACTTGGTGATGTCGCTGATCTGCTCGTTGGCCTTGGTGGTGCGGCCGATCACTTCCTGGCTGATGGCGACGCCGCGCTCGACGTTCTCGCGGGCGACCTGCACGCCCTTCGGCCAGATCTTCTTGAGGCCGTCGGCGTCGCGCACTTCGGCGGCTTCACCGAGGAACGCAAAGGTGGCATTGGCGCGGTCTTCGATCGCGGCCATCTGCAGGCCGAATACGGCTTCGACATTTTCGATCGCGAGGCGGTTGACCTGGGCCGCGGCATCCGCGAACTGACGCGTGGCGGCGGCGAACTGCTCGTTGAACTGCTGGTACATGGCGGGAGGCTCCTGCTGGCGTCGACAAGAGATTTGTCGATTTGTGCGTTGCAGCATAACCGTGCTTATGGTGCGATGCAACATCCAGCAAGCGCTAAGCTGAATATCGTTCAGCTTTCACCCCCGGTAACGGCAGCCGGACGTGCAGGTCTCATGCACCACCACTTCACTCAATAACGGCAAGGTGGGCTTGAGCCGATCCCAGATCCATATTGCGATGCGTTCGCTGGTCGGGTTGTCGAGACCCTCGATGTCGTTGAGGTAGTTGTGGTCGAGCTGGTCGTACAGCGGCTGGAAGGCGGCTTTGACGTCGGCAAAGTCGACCACCCAGCCGGTTTCAACACCGGGCTCGCCTTCCAGGTGGATCTCGACCCGGAAGGAGTGACCGTGCAGGCGCGCGCACTTGTGTCCTTCGGGAACGTTGGGCAGCCGATGCGCGGCTTCCAGGGTAAAAATCTTGAAGATGTCCATGCGCCATTGTATCGCCGTGGCCGGTGGTCGAGCGGCATTGACGCTACTCAGACCGGGCGCGGCAGGCAACCCAGTGCCGCGAGCAGGCCATGCATCGCCGGCACCTGCATCAGCCACGGCGAGGCCAGGGTCAGCAATCCGGCCGCGAGCACCAGTAAACCGGCCGCGGCACGCCAGCCGCCACGTTGCAGGCGCTGGCCCAGCCGCGCCCCGGACCAGGTCAGCGACACCATCAACGGCAGTGTGCCCAGGCCAAACGCGGCCATCGTCAACGCACCGTTGCGAGCATCGGCCTGGAGCCACGCTGCGGCCAGCATGGTGGTGCTCAGGCCGCATGGCATCCAGCCCCACAACATGCCCAGCCCGATCCGTTTTGCGCTGGTGTTGGCGGGCAGCAGCCGCCGTTGCAACGGTCGCAGTTTCGACCACAACGCGCCGGTGCCCGGCCCGGACAGGAACGCCAGCCGGCCCTTGCGATCCAGCAGCCGCACCGCGACCACGATCAAGACCAATCCGACCGCCGCGCGCAACCCCCACGCCAGCCAATCCAGCCGGGCCAGGTCGACGATGCCGTGACCGATGCCGCCGGCGATCGCGCCGGCCGCGGTGTAGCCCAGCACGCGGCCGAGATTGGGTTCGATGGCGTATTTCCAGCTGGCCTTCGGTCCCATCGCCGAGAACCCGGTGGCGATGCCGCCGCACATCGCCGCGCAATGCACGCCGCCCATGAGACCGGTGAGCAGGGCGGCGCCGAGGGTGAGCCAGTCAATCGGCATGCTCAATCAGCTTGCCGGTCTTCGCGGGTTCGGCTGCCGTCTGCCGGCGCGACAGCATCGATGTCGACATCATCAGCGTTGCCAGTGACCGGAGGCGGCAAGGGAGCGACGCGGTCGTGCTCGTCCTCGCGCAGGATATCAAGTGCCGGGGTATCCAGGTCCTCGAATTGGCCGCGCTTGACCGCCCAGATGAATGCCCACAGCGCGACGCCCAGGGCCAACATGCTGACGGGAATCAGGAACAGCAGGATGTTCATGGGTGCAGGTCCGCGGTAGCCAGGGCAGGTGTCGGCGCGTCGCCCGGTGCCGGCGACCGGGTCAGCCGCAACGCGTTGGCGGTGACGATCAAGGACGATACCGCCATCCCCAGCGCGGCGATCCACGGCGTGACCATGCCGGCGGCGGCCAATGGCAGTGCCAGGATGTTGTAGCCCAATGCCCAGCTGATGTTCTGGCGGATGACCCGACGGGTGCGGCGGGCGATCGCGATCGCCTCGGGCACGCGTGTCAGCGAGTGCCCCGTCAGCACCAGGTCGGCGGCGCGCTGGGCGAGTGCAGCGCCTTCTCCGATCGCCAGCGATACATCCGCACCGGCCAGTACCGGTGCGTCGTTGAGCCCGTCACCGACCATGGCCACCACCCGGCCGCGCTGTTGCAGGTCGCGAACGAAGGCGAGTTTGTCCTCCGGGGCCTGCCGTGCATGCGCCTGGTCGATCCCCACCCGTTGCGCGAAACCCCGCACCGGCTCGGCGGCGTCGCCGCTGGACAGATGCACCGCGAGTCCCTGGTTGCCCAGCAGCGACACGGCGGCGCGCGCATCGGCACGCTCGGACTCCGCCAGCTGGAACCGTGCCGCCGCGCGTTTGCCGTTGCCGAGCCACAACCGTCCATCATCCTCGCCGCCGGCAGCAAAGCCGGCCTGGCCCAGCAGCCAGCGTTCGCCATCGACGACGCCTTCAATGCCCTGGCCCGGGACCGCCTGCACGTCGCGGGCATGCGGCGCATCGGCGACCGCGGCAAACGCCAATGCGATCGGATGGCCGCTGTCGCGTTCCAGCGCGGCGGCGATGCGCATGGCGTGGTCACGATCGATGCCGCCGAAGGTCTCGATGCCCGCCAGTACCGGGCGCCCATCGCTGAGCGTGCCGGTCTTGTCGAACACGATGTCGGTGACCTTGGCGAGTCGATCCAGGGCGTTTTCGCGCACCGCCAGCACGCCGATCCGGGCCAGTGCGCCATGGGCGGCGGTCAGCGCCGTTGGCACCGCGAGCGACAACGCGCACGGGCAGCTGATCACCAGCAAGGCCAGGGTGACCTCGAACGCGCGCGAGGGGTCGTAGGCGTGCCAACCGAAGTAGACGAGCACGGCCGCCAGCAACAATCCGGCGACAAAATAATGGGCGATGCGCTCGGCGGCACGTGCGAGTGCCGGTCGCTGCGACTGGGCCTGCTCGACCAGCCGCGCCAGTTGCGACAGGCGTGTGGCGCTGCCGGTCCGGGTCACCCGCAACCGCGCCGGTCGTTCGCGGCAGACGGTGCCGGCGTACACGGTTGCACCGGCCTGTTTGTCGACCGGGCTGGATTCGCCTGTCAGCAGCGCTTCCTCGAAGCGGGCGTGGCCATCGAGCAATTCGCCATCGGCCGGCACCACTTCGCCGGCCGCCACGCAGGCGACATCATCGACCACCAGCGCGGCCAGCGGAATCGATTCGCGACTGCCGTCGGCCAACTCGCGGGTCGCGAATGCGGGGCGTGCCCGTGCCAGTGCGTCGACCTGGGCGCTGGCAATCCGGCGCGCGCGCTGCTCCAGCATCCGCGCGACCAGCAACAGGAATACGAACATCACCGCCGCGTCGTACCAGACGTGTTCGCTGCTGCGGATGGTGCCGACCACGCTGGCGAAGTAGGCCAGCAGGGTGGAGCCGGCGATCAGTGTGTCCATGCCCAGCTGGCGATGGCGCAGCTCGCGCCAGGCGCCGGCGATGAACGGCCAGCCGGCGTAGAACACCACCGGGGTGGACACCAGGAAGGTCAGCCAGCGGAAGAAGTCGCGGGTCGGCAGCGGCATGCTGCCGTTGGTGTCCAGGTACAGCGAGCCGGCCAGCATCATGGCCTGCATCGAACCCAGTCCGGCGACGCCAATCCGGATCAGATCACGGTTGCGTTGTGTCCGCTGGGCACGCTCACGCGCCTCGCCGCTGGCCAGGTAGGGCCGATAGCCCAGGGTGACCAGGCGTTGCAACGGTTGCGACAGGTTGGTGAGCCGTGGATCCCAGGCCAACCGGATGCGACCGGTGACGGCGTTGGCGCCGGCCTCCAGCACGCCCGGCTCGCGCGCCAGCACGCGGTCGATCAACCACGCGCAAGCCGCGCAGCGCATGCCGTCGGTAAGCAGGGTGATCTCGCGCCCGCCGTCGATATCGTGGGCATGCTCGGACAGCAGCTCGTTGCGGTCCCACACCGACAGGTCGACCGGTTCGACACCGACCCGGCCGGCGTGTTCGCTGCGCAGCCGGTAGTAGTCGCCCAGGTCGGCTTCGCGGATCCACTGCGCGGCGGCGGCGCAACCGTCGCAGCAGAACCTGCGCGTTGCGCCGTCCAGCTCGACCCGTGCGGGGCCGGCAGGCAAGACCTCACCACAGTGATAGCAGCCGTCGGTATCGGCCAGTAGCGCTTCGTTGCGTGCTGGCACGCCGGGAGTCAGTGCCACCGCCATTGCATGACCTATGGTGCCTGCAGCGACGGGTGCAGGTTCGCCGCCAGTTGGCCTTTCGGCAGGCGGCCTTTCAGTCGCCAGCGTGCGTCTTGGGGCTCCAACTGGAGCTTCCAGTCGTGACTGGCATCAATGGCGGTCGGGAGGCGCCAGCCCAGTTCGCCCGGTTGCAACAGCAGCACCTGGTCGACGGCGGCACGGGTGGGGTGGATCAGGGTCAGCTGCAACGGTGCGGCACGGTCGAAGTCGCCACTGACCGGCAGCACCTCGATGAATGCCTGCTCGGTGTCGATGCGCACGATCGCGCTGAGCTTCTCCTGTTGCGCGATCGCATCCGGCCCCAGGTCGGCGGTCTGGATCTGCGCGGTACGCGATACGGTATCGATGACCTGGTCGCTGTAGCCCTCGCCACTGGCGATGAAAATCATCACCACGCTGGCCAACACGACCACAGTCGGCAACGCGATTACCAGCCAGACGATCGGCTGGCGCCAGGGCGACCGGCTGACCTCGGGGGACTCGTCGGCGGCGGGTTGGTCACGGCGGGGGGAATCGGGTGTGCTCATTACTGGGGTCCAAAGAAACTGCTGTCTACGATTTCACGGGTACTGCCGTCGGCCGATTCGATGACGAATCGCAGGTCGTGGCGACCGGTGATGGTGGCCGGCGCGGTAACGGCCAACGGTAGTGACACCACCTCGGCGGCTCCGGCTTTCACGCTCTGCGGGCCGCTGCGCAAGACCATCCCGCCGGTGGCCGCATCCAGGCTCACACGGTACTCCTGCGGCTGGTTGGTCTTGTTGACCAGCTTGAGCGTGTAGCCGTTTTCGATACCGTCGCTGACCTCGCGGTACAGCGCGTTGCGGTCACGCAATACGTCGGCGATCAAGGGGCTGCGGGTGGCAACGCCCCAGCCCCAGCCGACCACCAGCACCAGCAGCAGCGCCGCATACACGAACACCCGCGGGCGCAGGATCCGGGTCGGCTTGCCATCAATGGCGTTCTGGGTGGAATAGCGGATCAGGCCACGCGGGTAGCCCATCTTGTCCATGACATCGTCGCAGGCGTCGATGCACGCACCGCAGGCGATGCAGTCGTATTGCAGGCCGTTGCGGATGTCGATGCCGGTTGGGCAGACCTGCACGCACATGGTGCAGTCGATGCAGTCGCCGGCGGTGTCGGTTTCCGGCCGGGTCAACGGGTGATCCAGGCTGGCGGTAAATGCCGCGTCGTTGGCCAGGCCCGCGTCTTCGCGCGCCTCCACCATGGCGTTTCCGGCCGCGTCGTGGCCGCTGGCGCGGAATACCAGCTCATAGGCAAGCGCCTTGTCGAGCAGGCCGCGGCCGCGGGAGATGACATCGCCCAATCCGCGCCGGCGCGGGCCACGCGGCTCGCCGCGCATCGGGTCGTACGCGATGATCATCGTGTCGCGATCGAACATCGCACTTTGGAAGCGCGCGTACGGACACATGTACTTGCACACCTGCTCGCGCAGGAAGCCCGCATTGCCCAGGGTGGCCCCGGCGTAGAACAGCACCCAGAACGTCTCCCAGCCATTCCAGTCGAACGGCATGGTCCGTTCTGCCAGGCTGACGATCGGGGTGAAGAAGCCTACGAAGGTGAAGCCGGTCCAGAGCGCGAAAGTCAGCCACAGCACGTGCTTAGAGCCCTTGCGCAGGATTTTGTCGCGGTTCCACGGGCCGGCATCGAGCTTGATCCGCTTGGCTCGGTCGCCCTCGGTCCAGCGCTCCATCCACAGGAACACTTCCGTCCACACCGTCTGCGGGCACGCATAGCCGCACCAGACCCGGCCGGCGAGCGCGGTCACGAAGAACAACACCAGCGCCAGGATGATCAGCAGCATCGCCAGGAAGGTGAAGTCCTGCGGCCAGAAGGTCAGCCCGAAGATATGGAACTGGCGCGCGGGCAAGTCGAACAGCACCGCCTGGCGGCCATCCCATTGCAGCCACGGAAAGACGTAATACATGCCCAGCAGCCAGAACACCGAGATCTTGCGCAACCGGTCGAGTGGACCCGATACATCCCGCGGGTACACCTTGCTGTCCTTGGAGTAGGTCGAAAAACCCCCACCATCCAGCAAATCGATGTCAATTTTCTTGCTCACCGCGAAACTTCTACTCCCGGGGTAATGATTTGTTGAAGCGGCTCGGCGGACGCAGCAGTAGCCAGGTGAACAGGCTGGAGGATGCCGTTGCCAGCCAGAACATCAGGCCACCGATCGTGTAGCCCAGACCGCGGTTGATCGTCAGGTGCGGGAAGGTCATCTCGCACAGTTCCAACGGGTCGACGAAGGCGAAAAACACCATCGTCGCCACGCAGGCGGCAAAGAAGCTGGGCCAGAGAATGGCGCCGACCCGCTGCACCATCGGACGCGGCGGGTGGTCGATCGGTGGCGGCGCCGGCACCCTCACAATGCCTCGCTTGACGCCGGGGCGGAGTCGCCGGCAGTTGCGGGCGGGTTGGACAACGACCAGACATAGCTGGCTACCAGACGCGTGCGGGTTTCACCCAGCAAGTCGCGGTGCGCCGGCATGACGCCATGGCGTCCGTTGACGATGGTCTCGCGCAGGCTGGCGTTGCTGTCGCCGTACATCCAGTAGTTGTCGGTCAGGTCCGGGGACCCCAGCTCGATATTGCCCTTGCCTTCCACGCCATGGCAGGCGACACAGACGCCGTCGTAGAGCTTCTTGCCTTGCGCGGCCAGGTAGTTGTTCTGTACCGACTGGTCGGGCGTGCCAAGTACGCGCACGTAGGCGATCACGTAGTCGACCGCGTTGTCCCCGCCCATGCCGGTCAATACCTTGCCCCATGGCGGCATCACCCCGTCGCGACCATCCAGCACGGTCTGCAGGACCTGCTCCGGCGCTCCGCCCCAGTGCCAGATGTCGTCACTCAGGTTGGGGTAGCCGATGGCGCCCCGCGCGGACGAACCGTGGCAGGTGGCGCAGGTGTTGGCGAAGATCGACCGACCAAGCTCCCGCGCGACCGGATCGGCGGCGAGTTGGTCGATCGGCAGGCCATTGTAGGGACGGAAAGTCTCGTCAAGCGTCGCATCCCAGACCTTCTTGTCCTGGGCATGCTCGCCCTGCGAGCTCCAGCCGCTGATGCCCTCGTAGTTGCCCAGACCGCCGTACCAGACCAGGTAACCGATGCCGAAGGCGATGGAGATGAAAAAGCCCTGGATCCACCAACGCGGCATCGGCTTGTTGTATTCGGTGATGTCCTCGTCCCAGTAATGACTGGTCTCCTCCGGCTTGGGGTCGCCGGGCCGACGTTTGGACGTCCACCACAGCAACCAGACCACGCCAAGGATGTTGAGCGCGGTAAGAGCGATGAGGTACCACGACCAGCCAGTGCTCATGGGCGTGGCTCCACTGGGTTTTCGTTTTCGTTGTCGTTGTTGCCGTCAGCGTCGTGCCTGGTATCGCTGGGCGTGTCGTCCAGGGCCAGGCGTGCGGTGGCGTCGAATGCCTGCTTGTGCTCCGGTAGCCACGCCCAATAGCAGATGGCGAGGAACAGCAACATCAAGGCGACGGTGATGATTCCAGAAAGCATGGCTCAGCCTCCCTTCGGGCCGTGGATGCCCAGGCCTTGCAGATAGGCCACCACGGCGTCCAGCTCGTTCTTGCCGGCAACGTCTTCCGCGGCCTGCTCGATCTGCTCATCGGTGTAGGGATCGCCCAGTCGCTGCAGGGTCTTCATGCGGCCGGCGATGTCCGCACCGTCCACGGCGGTTGTCTCCAGCCATGGGAACGCCGGCATGTTGGACTCGGGCACCACCGCACGCGGGTCAATCAGGTGGACCCGGTGCCAGTCGTCGGAATAACGCCCGCCGATCCGGGCCAGGTCCGGGCCGGTACGCTTGGAGCCCCATTGGAACGGGCGGTCGTAGACCGACTCGCCAGCCAGCGAATAGTGGCCGTAGCGTTCGGTCTCGAAACGAAGCGTACGGATCATCTGCGAGTGGCAGTTGTAGCAACCTTCGCGGACATAGACATCGCGTCCGGCCAGTTCCAGTGCGGGATACGGCTCGACCCCGGGCAGCGGCTCGATCGCTTCGGCCTGATACATCATCGGCACGATCTCGGCCAGGCCGCCCAATGACACGGCAACCGCAGTCAAGATGGCCAGCAGGGCGATGTTTTTTTCTACTTTTTCGTGACCAAAACTCATTTCTTCGTCCTCAGCCGCGCGCCGCAGTCGGGTGCGGTGCCAGTACCGGATGGTTTGCCAACGCACGCACGCTCTGATGGGTGCGCCACAGGTTCCAGGCCATCAGGCAGGTGCCGGCCAGGATCATCAGTCCGCCCAGCAGGCGGCCCAGGTAGTACGGGTAGGTCGCGCTGAGCGCTTCCACGAAGCTGTAGGTCAAGGTGCCGTCGGCGTTGGTGGCGCGCCACATCAGGCCCTGGGTGATGCCGGCGATCCACATCGAGGCGATATAGAACACCACGCCCATGGTGTGCAGCCAGAAATGGCCGTCGATCATCTTGGTCGAGTACATTTTGGTGGCACCGATCAGCCTCGGGTACAGGCAGTAGACCGAGCCGAACGAGATCATCGCTACCCAGCCCAGGGTGCCGGCGTGGACGTGGCCAATGGTCCAGTCGGTGTAGTGGCTGAGCGAGTTGACGGTCTTGATCGACAGCAACGGGCCTTCGAAGGTCGCGATCATGTAGAAACTGATGGCGACGATCAGGAATTTCAGGATCGGGTCGGTGCGCAGCTTGTGCCATACCCCCGACATGGTCAGCAGCCCGTTCATCGCGCCGCCCCAACTGGGGGCGAGCAGGATCACCGAGAACACCATGCCGACCGACTGCGCCCAGTCGGGCAGGGCGGTGTAGTGCAGATGGTGCGGCCCGGCCCACATATAGACCGAAATCAGTGCCCAGAAATGCACGATCGACAGCCGGTAGGAGTAGATCGGCCGCTGCGCCTGCTTGGGCACGAAGTAGTACATCATTGCCAGGTAGCCGACGGTCAGCAGGAACGCCACCGCGTTGTGGCCGTACCACCACTGCGCCATCGCATCGACCGCGCCGCTGTAGATGGGGTAGGACTTGGTCAGGCTGGCCGGCAGCACCAGGTTGTTGACCACGTGCAGGAAGCCCACGCCGATGATGTAGGCGCCGTAGAACCAGTTGGCGACATAGATGTGCTTGACCCGGCGCTTGGCGATGGTGCGGAAGAACAGCCAGCCGTACGCGACCCAGACCAGTGCGATCAGGATGTCCAGCGGCCATTCCAGCTCGGCGTATTCCTTGCTCTGGGTGATGCCCAGCGGCAGGGTGATCACCGCGCCGACCATTGCCGCCTGCCAGCCCCAGAACACGAAGCTGGCCAGCTTGTCGGAGACCAGCCGGACATGGCAGGTGCGCTGGACGACGTACAGGCTGGTGGCGAACAGCACCGAGCCGCCGAAGGCGAAGATCACCCCGTTGGTGTGCAGCGGCCGCAGCCGGCCGTAGCTCAGCCAGGGGGTGTCGAAGTTCAGCGCCGGCCAGTACAGCTGGGCGGCGATGAACACACCGACCGCCATGCCGACAATGCCCCAGACCATGGTCGCGACCACGAACTGGTGGACCACCTTGTCGTTGTAGTAACCGCGGGGCGCGGCCAGCGCGGAATCACCGGTGTCAGCCGGCATTGCCACGGCATCGTCATGCACAGACATTCAGGAGACCTTCCATTTTATAAGCATGTATTTTCCCCGGGATCAGCGTGTGGATAGTTGATCTGGGTCAATTGGGTGGGGCGGGACTACGGTCATGGCTGTGCAGGCGATCACGTTCGATCCGTGTGGATCGATGACGGGAATGCCTGCTCAGCGCGTTGGCCATGTGTTTGCCGTCCAGTTCAGACGGGCTCGAGCCAAGGGTTGGCACCGCGATTGTAGATGATCACACCGGGGGAAGCCGAGGATACGGGGGCGCCTCATGGCGTCGTCTCCCGCACGGCAGCCGGTGCCGGTGCCGGTTCTGGCTGCCGCGACCCGCCGAGGCGAATGCGCCGCAGCCAGCGATGGCGCAGCCATACCGCGACGGTCATCACCAGCAGGAACATGGTGTAGGCGCACATGGTGGCGACCACCTGTTTCCACATGCCGCCGTGCATCGCAGTGGCGTCGTTGAAGCCCCAATACATCCCGTACGCGGCCAGGCCGGTGGCGATTACCAGGCTGGTGGCATCGAACAGTTTTCGCGCCCGTGTACGCGGCTGCCGGGGGTAGACCCAGAACAGCACCGCGAGGATCGAAAACCACGGTACGAACAGGATCAGGGCAAGGTTGAGTTCGACTAGCGGGTTCATCGGCGGTCGTCCCCCGTCGGGGCTCCAGTCATGGGACATCCAGTTCAGCGGGTCTCAGGATAGGGCGACCGGATCAGTTGGCGTAGACTCAAAAATCGACCAAATGACCGTATCAGATGACTCCGTTCAGTTCCGCCGAGCTTTGCCGGAATTTTGGCTAGGGCCATCGGGAGTTGCGATGACGCTGTATCAGACGCTTGCCGACGACATTGCCGAATCGATCCACGAGGGCCTGCTGGAACCCGGCGACCGGCTGCAGTCGGTGCGCCAGGCCAGTGCGGCGCGCAAGGTCAGTCCAGCGACCGTCTTCCAGGCCTATTACCTCCTCGAAGCCCGTGGCCTGGTGGAGTCGCGGCCGCGTTCGGGCTACTACGTCACTCGCGCCGCCGTCATGCGGCCACCGGAGGCGGACTTGTCTTCGCAGCCGGATGGCGAGTCGCGCGCGGTGGACGTCAGCGATCTGGTGTTCCAGGTGCTGGAATCCTCGATGACCCGCGACGTCGTGCCCCTGGGGTCGGCGTTCCCCAGCCCACTGCTGTTTCCGCTGGATCGTATCGGCCGGATGCTGGCGTCCGCCGCGACCCACCTGGATCCGTGGAGCACGGTTGACGACCTGACCCCGGGCAACGCCGAGCTGCGGCGGCAGATCGCGTTGCGCTACCTGCTGGCCGACATGCACGTGGGCGCCGACGAGATCGTGATCACCAACGGCGCGATGGAAGCGCTGAACCTCTGCATCGGCGCGGTGACCGAACCCGGCGATGCGGTGCTGGTTGAATCGCCGTGTTTCTACGCGACCTTGCAGATGCTGCAACGGATGCGCCTGCGCGCGATCGAGGTGCCGACCCATCCGCGTGAAGGCATCGACCTGGCGGCGATGGAGGTGGCGATCGCCCGCCATTCGCCGAGCGCATGCTGCCTGATGAGCAGCTTCCAGAACCCGCTTGGGGCGAGCATGCCGGAGGATCACAAGCGCGCGCTGGTGGAATTGCTGGCGCGTCACCGGATCCCGCTGGTCGAGGATGACGTCTACGCCGAGTTGTACTTTGATACGCAGCGGCCGCTGCCGGCCAAGGCCTTCGACCGGGAAGGCCTGGTGCTGCATTGCTCCTCGTTCTCCAAGAGCCTGGCACCGGGTTACCGGATCGGCTGGGCCGCGCCGGGCCGCTTTGCCCGGCGGGTCGCCCGTCGCAAGCTGACCACCACCTTGAACACCAACGTGCCCACCCAGGCGGCGCTGGCGCAGTATCTGCAACGCGGTGGTTTCGATCGCCACCTGCGGCGCCTGCGCAAGACCCTGGCGGAGCAGCAGGCGGACTATCTGGAAGCGATAGCGCGGCATTTCCCGCGCGGCACGCGGGTGCCACGGCCGGCTGGCGGATATTTCCTGTGGTTGGAATTGCCCCAGGGCGCGGACGCGCTGGCGATCCAGCAACGCGCCGCCGCACTGGGTATCAGCATCGCACCGGGGCCGATGTTTTCCGCCAGCCGCGGCTTCGGCCACTGCCTGCGCCTCAATTGCGGACATCCGCTGGATGCGCGCGTGCACTCGGCGCTGGCGACGTTGGGGCGACTGGCGGGTTGAGCGCGCGCGCAGTGAGCACGGGCGGAACAGTGTCCCGGGCAGTCGACCGAGCAGCTTGAGCCGTCGCAACATTACGGCCATCCGCCGACGGGCCGGGGTTACGGCATAGATACGCATCCGTATGGAAATCAGTCATTGATGCGCGTCAATACATTTTTTACGCCAAACCGGCAAAATCCATGGTTTCCCCTGTTGCGTGAACACATGACTCGACCTTCTTCGTTCGATTACGAGCAGTTGCTGGCCTGCGGCCGTGGCGAGATGTTCGGCCCCGGCAACGCGCGCCTGCCTGCTCCGCCGATGCTCATGTTCGATCGCATCACCCAGATCACCACCGACGGCGGCAAGTACGGAAAGGGCTTTGTTCGCGCCGAAATGGATATCCGTCCCGACCTGTGGTTCTTCCCTTGCCACTTCGAGAACGATCCGGTCATGCCCGGTTGCCTAGGCTTGGATGCGATGTGGCAGCTGTGCGGTTTCTACCTGCCGTGGCTGGGTGCGCCTGGCCGCGGCCGTGCGCTGGGCGTGGGCCAGGTCAAGTTCAGTGGCCAGGTGCTGCCGGACGCAAAACTGGTGACGTACGAGCTGGATATCCGCCGGGTCATGCGCGGTAAGCTGGAGCTGGTCATCGCCGACGGACGGACCCTGGTCGACGGCCGCGAGATCTATAATGCGTCCGACCTGCGGGTTGGATTGTTTACCTCAACGGAGGGTTTCTGAGCATGGCGCATGCATCCGACCGACGCGTAGTCGTCACCGGGATGGGCGTGGTTTCGTGCCTGGGCAATGACTTGGCCAGCGTTTCCGATTCGCTGCGCGACAGCCGTCCGGGCATCCGTTTCATCCCCGAATATGCCGAGCTGGGGTTGCGCAGCCAGGTGGCTGGCGAGCCGCAGATCGACCTGACCGAACAGATCGACCGCAAGCTCAAGCGCTTCATGGGCGATGCCGCCGGTTTCGCCTACGTCGCGATGCGCGATGCGATTGCCCAGGCGGGCCTGAGCGACGAGCAGGTACACGACGTGCGCACCGGGCTGATTGCCGGTTCCGGCGGCGGCTCGCCGCAATGGCAGATTGAAACCGGCGACCTGCTGCGCAACCGCGGCGTGCGCAAGGTCGGCCCGTACATGGTGCCGCGCACGATGGGCTCCACGGTGTCAGCGACCTTGTCGACGGCGTTCGGCATCCGTGGCCTGAGCTATTCGATTTCCGCCGCTTGCGCGACTTCGGCCCATTGCATCGGCGCCGGCGCCGACCTGATCCGCCATGGCGCGCAGGACGTGATCATTGCCGGCGGCGGCGAGGAGCTGCATTGGGGCATGACCGCCCAGTTCGACGCGATGGGCGCACTGTCGACCAAGCACAACGAGACACCGCTGACCGCATCGCGCCCGTACGATATCGCCCGCGACGGCTTCGTCATCGCCGGCGGTGGCGGCATGCTGGTGCTGGAGGAGTACGAGCACGCCAAGGCGCGCGGCGCGAACATCCTTGCCGAGCTCGTCGGTTACGGCGTGACCTCCGACGGCGTCGACATGGTGGCCCCGTCCGGCGAAGGCGCGGTGCGCTGCATGCAGATGGCGCTGGCAGGGTTCGGCGGCCGGGAGGTTGGCACGATCGACTACCTCAACACGCACGGCACCTCGACCCCGCTGGGTGATGTGGTCGAGCTGCAATCGGTGCGCAACGTCTTTGGCGACAAGGTGCCGCCGTTGTCCTCGACCAAGGCGCTCAGCGGCCACTCACTCGGTGCGGCCAGCGTGCATGAGGCGATCTACTGTCTGTTGATGATGCAGGGCGGCTTCATGGCCGGCTCCGCCAACATCGAGAACCTGGACCCGAAGGTCGAAGGCTTCCCGATCGTGCGCGAGAGCCGCGCCGCGACGCTGGACACGGTGATGTCGAACAGCTTCGGCTTTGGCGGCACCAACGGCACCCTGGTGTTCGCGCGGGTGTGACGAAGGGCCGCTGCGGCGGCTGCGACTGATGATTGATGCAGGCGCGTCGTCCGGAAGGGCGGCGCGTTTTGCTTTGGGGAGAGCTACAGAAGCGCGCCGACGTGCACTTGGCCGTGACGGACCTGGACTGGGTCATCATCGAACTGACCGGAGGCGACACCCCGGTCGGCGAGTCCGTGCAACGCCTGGCAAGCGTGTGAGCGGGGGCGGCCCGGTACTCGTCAACAGCGAACGCTGTTTCGATGGGAAATGCAACGCGTACCAACTCAACCTCGCCTGATCCAGGCGCTATGGCATGTTTGGGTCCGGTTGTCCTTGATGGCCGTCACACGTTATCATGTTGGGCTATTAGCCCCAGCCCTTAGCAGGCTGTGGTGCCAGCAGGGGATTCCGTAGATCCGATGGAACACCGACCCCGACGGGGTCTAGTCGCGGTCGTAATCGATGCATTACCTCCCAACGCGCGGCGGCTACAGCCATGGCCAGCTGCTGGGAGGAGTGCGGGCTGCCGGCGGCTACTCCAACCGTTTTGCGAGCTATCGAGAGGACGCGTCAAATGAACAATATCCACACAAGCGGCGGTACAGTCCAGCCCACCGGCGCTGAGAATGGCTTGAGGTTGTCCACTCTGGCGTCGGCCATTGCCTCGTTGCTGGCGCTGGCAGGGACGGTCGCCGCGCCCGCCTTCGCCCAGGATGCTTTCAGTTGGGTCGCGACCGACGTTGGCGGTAGCAGCGCCACCATAAGCGATGGCGGTACCGTCAGCTTCGAGGGCGACGACAACATCACGGTGGAACAGACCGGCGATGACGATGCTGCCGTAATCGCGATCACGCTCGACCGCGACCTGGATGTGGACAGTGTGACTGCAGGCCCGGCCGTGCTTGACAGCACTGGCCTGACGATCATCGGCGGGCCGAGCGTCACCACTACCGGCATCAACGCCGGAAGTCACGCAATCACTAATGTCTCCGACGGCACCGCGAGCCATCATGCGGTGAATCTGGGGCAGCTTGATACCGTGCGCACCGATGCGTTCGGCGCCGCGCAGACGGCCGCCAACGCCGCCGCCGCCGCGCAGGCCACAGCCGATGCGGCCTCCACCGCCGCCGGTGCCGGTTGGAATGTCTCCGACGGCACCAGCGACGCCAACATCGGCCCGGATGGCGCCGTGGCCTTCACCGGTGACGACAACATCGATGTCGCGCTGAGCGGCACCGATGACAATGGCGCGGTTGCCATCACGCTGGATCGCGACCTCGAGCTGGACAGCGTGACTGCCGACAGCGTGACTACCGGTAATGCGCAGTTGGACAACACCGGCTTGACGATCACCGGTGGTCCGAGCGTGACGGCTGCCGGCATCGATGCCGGCGGCAGCAAGATCACCAATGTCGCGGCGGGTGACCTGACCGCGACCAGCACAGACGCGGTCACGGGCGGGCAGATTTTCGACCTGTTTATTGAAGAAGGCGCCGGTGGCGTCAGGTACTTCCACGCCAAATCGGCGCAGCCCGACTCCGAGGCGGAGGGCGATGAGTCCATCGCCATCGGGCCCAACACCGTGTCCGCAGGCGACAGCAGCTTCGCCGCCGGTGACGGTGCGACCACCACCGAAACCGCCGAGGGCGCCATCGCCCTGGGTCAGGGTGCCACCGCTGGGACCGTGGACGCAGTGAGCGTAGACGGCGATGGCGTGGGCTCCATCGCCATCGGCCGCGACAGCCAGGCTGCGGGCAACAGCACGCTGGCAGTTGGTGACGGCGCCAGCGTGGAGTCCGAGTATGTGACCGGCGCGATGGCGCTGGGCACCGGCGCCCGGGTCACCGGCCAGTTGAGCCAGCAGGCCACAGCGGTGGGCTCCAATGCGCACGCCAGCGCGGCCAATGCCACGGCGCTGGGCGCCGCTGCGCAGGCTTCCGGCGGTGGCAGCATCGCCGTCGGCCAGGCCCATGCGGCCGGGGGCAGTGCCCTCGCGGCGGGTGACGGCGCCTATGCCGGTACCACGCGTGGCATCGCATTGGGTAGTGGCGCAGGCGTCGGGACCGAAGGCAACGTGGCCGGTGACCGTACCGACCATATCGCCATCGGTACCAACTCCGGGCAGAACGTGGCCGGCAACCAGAGTACCGCGATCGGTTACGGAGCAGGCCAGGGCGTGGTGGGCGACGACAACGTCGCACTCGGTACCCAAGCTGGCGGAAGCCTGACCGGAAACAACAATATCTCCATCGGTACCGGAGCCAACGATGGCGCAGGAGCCAGGGCGCAAGCTGTTGCGATCGGTGACAGGACCCGGGCGGGTACCAATTCCGTGGCGCTTGGCAGTGGAGCCCAGGCCGAGGGCAGCGAGACGCTGGCGCTGGGCAAGGACTCGAGTGCAGGCGGAAATGGCGTTGCGGTAGGCGCCCACTCCACGGCCGAAGGCAGCAACATCGCGCTGGGCCGCAATTCGGCGGCGCAGATTTCCGACGTGAGTGGCAGTGGATACCTGACCGGCGCGGCCGCGCCCGGTAGCGCGGTATCCGTGGGCAATTCGAATCCCGGGGAGAATTTCCAGCGCCGCATTGTCAACGTGGCCGATGGTGCGCAGGGTTACGACGCGGTCAACGTACGCCAGCTGCAGGGTGCGCAGCAAGCCGTGGCGCAACTGGTCGGCGGCAACGTGACCGCAGAGCCGAACGGCAACTTCGGCGGCTATGTCATCGAACTGGAGGATAGTGACGGAGCCACGCATCAGTACACGACGGTTGCGGAGGCGATCAACGCGGTGTCGAGCGGAGCGATCAACGTTCTGCCCGGCGATGCCGTGATCTACAACTCCAACGGCACCATCACGGTAGCCGAGGGTGTGCTTGGTACCGATGCCGTCAATGTTGAACAGCTCAACCAGGCAGTCGCTGAGAATGGCGTGAAATACTTCAGCGCCAACACCATAATCGGTGCCAACAGGGCGAATGAAGGTGCTACCGGTACCGATGCCATGGCCATCGGCCCGGAGGCGGTTGCGGGTGCTACTTCGTCATTGGCGATCGGCCATGCTGCTTCCGTTGACGTCGGTGCACACAACGGCGTGGCCATCGGCCAAGGTGTCAATGCCAAGGCGGAAAACACAACCGTCATTGGCAATAGCGGAACCGCGGCCTACGACCAGGGCGGCGTGGCTATCGGCCAGGCGGCCGTCAGCAGGGGCCAGAACTCCATCGTCATGGGCACCGGCGCAGAGGCCGACCCCCAGTCGGGCGGCACGGTAGACAACGCCATCGTCATCGGTACGGTGGCCGAAGCTACCGCCGCGGACGGCATCGCCATCGGTCAGAGTGCGCTGGCATCCGCGGAGCGCGCCGTTGCCCAAGGCTACGATGCCCATGCCGAGGCTGCTGACTCCCAGGCCTTCGGTACGCGCGCGTATGCCAGCGGTGTGAACTCCCAGGCCAGCGGTACCGGCGCGCTGGCCAGTGGCAGCGATGCTATCGCCACCGGAACCAACTCGCGCGGCTACGCCACTGACGGCATTGCCATGGGCACCGGCGCGGTAGTCGGCTACGCCAGCCCCTTGCCGGGTGAGGAAACTCGCAACCTCAACGGTATTGCCATTGGCAGTAGCGCGCTCGCCAATGATCGAAATGCGATGGCGATGGGCGTCGGTGCCGATGCCACCGCCGAGTCCGCGACCGCGATCGGCGACGGTGCCGAGGCCACCGCCGCTGACGCGCTGGCAGTCGGTACTGCCGCACGTGCCACAGCAGAGAACGCCTCGGCCTTCGGCCAGGGCGCACAGGCCACGCACCAGGGTTCTGTGGCGCTGGGCAGCGGCGCCGCCACCACGGCAGCGATCGGCACCGCCAGCAGCATGATTGACAACGTGACCTACACCTACGCAGGCGCCGCGCCGGTGGCGACCGTCAGCGTCGGCGACGTGGGCCAGGAGCGCACCATCACCAACGTCGCCGCCGGCCGAGTCAGCGCCACCAGCACCGACGCCATCAACGGCAGCCAGTTGTACCAGACCAATACGGCTGTGACCGCGCTGGGTGGGAATTTGGATGAAGCTGGGCGTAGCGTTGCCGCCGCGCTGGGCGGCACTTCGTCCTACAACCCGGTTACCCATGAAGTGACCGCGGGCCTGTTGGTGCAGGGCAACAACTACAGCAACGTGCAGGACGCCCTGATCTACGTGGGCCAGGGTTGGGATGTGAGCGCCAACGGCGAGGCTGTTGGTGCCAACGTCGCGCCGGGCAGCTCGGTCGACTTCGCCAACACCGACCGCAACATCGAGATCAGCCGCGACGGCACCGATCTGGTGTTCGAGTTGGCTGACGAAATCGAAGTGGACCGCTTGACCGCCGGTGACACCGTGGTCGACGGCACCGGCGTTACCGTCGGTGACAACGTGCACCTGGGCGACACCGGTCTGGTGATCGACGGCGGCCCGAGCGTGACCATGGGCGGCATTAATTCCGGTGGCAGCGTGATCAGCAACGTGGGGCCAGGCGCGGTCGGCACCGATGCGGTGAACGTGAACCAGCTCACCCAACTGGCCGACACCCCGCTGACGTTTGCGGGCGATGCCGGCACGAACGTCGAGCGCCTGCTCGGTGAGACGGTGAACCTGGTCGGCGGCGCGCTCGACGAAACCGCGCTGACCGAAGGCAACATCGGCGTAGTCGCCGACGGCAGCGACACCTTGGAGATCAAGCTCAACAAGGATATCGACCTGGGTACGGACGGCAGCGTTGCGATCGGCGATACGGCGCTCGACAACGGCGGCCTGACAGTGACCGATGCCGCCGGCAACGTGACCAACGTTGCGGCGGACGGCACCACGGTGACCGACGGTGCTGGCAACAGCACGACAGTGGGTGCCGGCACGGTGGCTGTGACCGACGCAGATGGCACGACGACGATCGGCGGCAGCCAGATTACGGTCGGTGGTAGCAGCCCGATCATGATCGACGGAGATGCCGGCACCATCGGCGGCCTGACTAACACTACCTTCGACCCGGACAGCTACACCAGCGGCCAAGCGGCGACCGAGGACCAGCTCAAGCAGGTCAGTGATGCGGTCACCGCCGGTTGGAACGTGACCGACCTCGACGGCAATGCCGCAAACATCGGCCCGAACGGCGAAGTGCAGTTTGTGGGAGACAACAACATCGCTGTGGCGCAGACCGGACTGGACGACGAAGGCGTGGTGGAGTTCACGCTCAATCGCGACCTGGACGTGGACAGCCTGACTGCCGGCGAGACGGTGGTGGATACCGATGGCGTGCGGGTCGGCGACGACGTGACGCTGGGCGACACCGGTCTGGTGATTGATGGCGGTCCGAGCGTGACCATGACCGGCATCGATGCCGGCAACCTGGTGATCACCAACGTGGCCCCGGGCGAGGTCAGCCAGACCAGCACCGACGCGATCAACGGCAGCCAGCTGCACGGGATGGGCGACTCGATCACCACGATCATCGGCGGCAATGCCGATCTCAACCCGGATGGCACCCTCACCACCAGCGACATCGGCAACACCGGTCACGACAACATCCACGATGCGATCGACTCGGTGAACACCGCGGCCAATGCTGGTTGGAACGTAACCGATACCGACGGCAACACGGCCAATATCGGTCCCGACGGCCAGGTGACGTTCGAAGGCGACAACAACATCAGTGTGGCGCAGACCGGCCTCGACCAGGATGGCGTGGTGGAAATCACGCTCAACGAGGATATCGACCTGGGTGTGGACGGCAGTGTTGCGATCGGCGACACCGCGCTCGACAACGACGGCCTGACAGTGGATGACGGCGCCGGTAACGTGACCAACGTTGCGGCGGGCGGCACCACGGTAGCCGACGGTGCTGGCAACAGCACGACGGTGGGTGCGGGCGTGGCGTCTCTGACCAACGCAGATGGCACGACGATGATCGGCGGCAGCCAGATTGTGGTCGGCGGTACCAGCCCGGTCGTGATCGACGGCAACGCCGGCACCATCGGCGGCCTGGCCAACCAGACCATCGATTACCCGGGCTTCGCCGACGGCACCGGCCGCTCGGCCACGGAAGAGCAGCTGCAGGAAGTGTCCGACGTGGCCAACATGGGCTGGAACGTGTCGGTGGACGGCGAGGGCGCAGTGGCCGACAACAACGTCGGCCCCGCCGGCACGGTGGACTTCAGCAACGGCGACGGCAATGTCGAGATCAGCCGCGACGGGACCGATCTGACGGTCGACCTGGCCGACGACATCACGGTGGACAGCCTGACCACGGGCGATACCGTGGTCGATACCACCGGTGTGGCGGTGGGCGGCGACGTGCACCTTGGCAACACCGGCCTGGTGATCAACGGTGGTCCGAGCGTGACCATGTCCGGCATCAACGCCGGCAATCTGGTGATCACCAACGTCGCACCGGGCGAGGTCAGCGCGACCAGCACCGACGCCATCAACGGCAGCCAGCTGCACGGGATGGGCGACTCGATCACCACGATCATCGGCGGCAACGCCGAGCTCAACCCGGATGGCACCATCACCACCAGCGACATCGGTGGTACCGGTCACGACAACATCGACGATGCGATCCGCTCGGCCAACGATGCGGCCAACGCCGGCTGGACGGCGACCGATGCCAACGGCAATGACGCCAACATCGGCCCGAACGGCACGGTGAACTTCACCGGTGACGGCAACATCAGCGTGGCCCAAACCGGCGAGGACAACAGCGGTGAGATTGAAATCACGCTCAATCGTGACCTCGACGTGGACAGCATCACCGCCGGCGACACCGTGATTGATACCGACGGCGTGCGGGTTGGCGACAACGTGCACCTGGGCGACACCGGTCTGGTGATCGAAGGCGGCCCGAGCGTGACCGAGGACGGCATCGACGCCGGCGACAAGGTCATCAGCAACGTGGCGGCCGGCGTGGAAGATACCGATGCGGCCAACGTCGGCCAGATCCGTGAAGTCAACGAGTCCGTCCTGGACCTGGGCGACCGCATGGATGTGGTCGAAGGCGACGTGGGCGACCTGCAGGCCGGCGCGACCGGCCCGTTCCAGGTCAGCCAGGACGCGCCGGTCGTGGCCCCCACCCCGACCGGCGAGAACTCGGCGGCCGGCGGCAGCGGCGCGGAAGCGGCGGGTGCCAACAGCACTGCACTGGGCAACCAGGCCGTGGCCAGCGGTGACAACAGCACCGCGGTCGGCCAGGGCGCGCAGGCCACGCACGACAACAGCGTGGCACTGGGGCAGGGGTCGGCGACGACCGTGGGTGCCCAGTCCGGCTACGACGCCGCCTACGTCGGCAACAGCAGCTCGTCGGGCGAGGTCAACGTCGGCAACCGCACCGTCAGCGGTGTGGCCGCCGGGGTGGCCGACACTGACGCCGTCAACGTCAGCCAACTGCAGTCCGGCGTCTCGCACGCCGTCATCACCGCCAACAGCTACACCGACCAGCGGTTCAACCAGGTCCAGACCGACGTCTGGGATCTGAACACCCGGGTCGATGAGCTCGAACGCGACATCAACGCCGGTATTGCTACTGCGATGTCCCTGCGGCAGGCGCCGTACGTGGCGGGAGCGACTACCTACTACGCCGGCTTCGGTGCTTACAAGGGTGAGGGCGCAATGGGCGTGAGCCTGAGGCGCACGGCGGACAACGGGCGCTGGAGCCTGGAAGGTGGCTTCTCGGCCAACAGCGAAGGCACCGGTGGTTACGTCGGCCTGAGCGGCGTTCTGGGCGGGAAGTGACGCAGTGCCGACCCTCTCTCGCGAGCGGGTCGGCAACCGATGAACACGAATCAAGAGGAATGACTCACATGTCAATCAGGAACATGTTCCCGGGTGCGCTTGCGGCTGCCGTTGCGCTGCTGGTCGTCCCGGTCGGCGCGATGGCAGAGGAAGTAATGCTTCCGTCCGCCAGCGTGGCCGTGCAGGGTGTGGTGGGCGGCACGGAGTTTCCGGACGCATCCCATACCCGTATCAGCCACGGGGACTTCGTCACTGTCGACAATCTGCGTCAAGTCGCTCGCGGGCTGGGCAAGAGCCAGGTCCGTCGCCTGCTCGGCAACCCGCACTTCAGCGAAGGGATTTTCGGGGTGTCGCGCTGGGACTATGTCTTCAACTTCCGCACCGGGATCGACACCCACGTCACCTGCCAGTACCAGATCAATTACGAACGCTCCAGCGGGAAGTATCTCGTCGACTCGATGCACTGGGACGGAACGGTATGCCTGGACCTATTGAATGCCCAGCCGGCGCCGGTCGCGGCACCGGAGGTGCATACCTTGTCGGCCGATGCGCTGTTCGCCTTCGACCGGTCCGGGGTAGAGGACATCCTCCCGCAGGGCCGGACCGAAGTGGCGAAGCTGGCGCAGGAGCTGTCCGGTGCACAGGCCGTCCGCATCACCGTGGTCGGGCACGCCGACAGGCTGGGCAGCTCTTCCTACAATCAGGGGCTGTCGGAACGGCGCGCGGTCACCGTTCGCCAGTTGCTTGTCGACGAAGGCCTTCCCGGCACCAGTATCGGGGCCTACGGACGCGGCGCCCTGGAGCCTGTCACCATCTGCGACAACACTCTGTCACGCAACGATCTGGTGGCCTGCCTCAAGCCCGACCGACGGGTGGAAATCCGGGTTTCCAGGTAGCCTCGATCCGGAGCGATTCCCGGTGCCAGCCCTCGTGCAGACTGGGTTGGGGCCGGGAAATTCCCAGCCGCAGCAGGTGGGTGCCGGCCAGTCCTGGAGCGTTGTTTCAGGCCGCCGGGTGCCACTTCGCCAAGGTCGCGCGCTCGCCACCGGCGCGCCAAGCGCCGTGACGTCAGCCGACAATGCCATGCAGCAACCCCCAGGGGCTGTGCGCGCGGGCAATCGAATAGACCATCGCGAAGGTCAGCAGCGCGGCCACGTAGAACCCGGCCTTGGCCGCCCGCGTGCGCCCGCGCTTGATCGCGAACGTGCCCAGCACGACGTACACCACCAACAGCAGCAGTTTCGCGGTCAGCCAGCCATTGGCGAACATAGCCCCCGGCAGGATCGTCAGCAGCATCAGCGCCGCGGTCAGCAACGCGGTATCGACGGTGTAGCTGGTCCAGCGCACCACCAGCCGGTGCGGCCAGCGCATCCCGGCCAGCACCCCGGCGCCGCGCAGCGCGAAAATCGCGCCGCTGGTCAGTGCCATGGCGATGTGGGCCTGCTTGATCTGCAGGTAGAATTCGATCATCGGAACGTCCTCGGGAACATCGTCATCAGTGCCGGGCGCTGGGTTGGTTGGCGGGTGCCTCAGCCCGGCTTCCCATCCGCACGCGGCATCAGGTAGATGCGAGCGATCCGTATCACCCACGGCGCGAACGCGACCAGCCAGCCCAGTGCCGCCAATGCCTGCCAGGCGCCCGCATCGGGCAGGGCCTCGGCCACCACCCGCATCGTTGCGACGATCTGGATCGCGATGAAGGCAAACCATGCCACGCCCGGCATCACCAGTGCGCGGCCGGCATGGCCCTGGGTGACCCGGGTCACCATGGCGATCAGCACACTGCCGAAGAAGCCGATGAACAACGCATGCGCCGGGCCGCGACCCAGCCAGTAGATGTTGGTCATCGCGTAAACGATGCTTTGCGTCGAGTACAGCGCGAATGCCAATGGCAGCCAGGCCATGCCGATGAACAGTACCGTCAGCAGTCCGGGAGGCTTCGACCGAGCTTGTGCTTGCGGCACCTGGGCATCCATGCCTCTCGGCCACCAGTGCCACAACATCGTCGCGGTCAACGCCAACAGTGGCAGGTCGACCAGCCACAGCCACTGGTAGACGTGTAGCAGTTCCAGTACCAGGTGGCCCAGGCACAGCGGCCAGAACACGCCGAGCAGCCACATCGGTCGCCACGGCTGGTAGCCCGGCACGACACGGCTGGCGAAGAACGGGAACATCCGGTGGGCAACGGTCAGGTACACCGGCAGCAGCAATCCGAAACTGCCGATCTTGATGCTGGCAAACAGCCATGCCGGTGATGCGCCAAGCAGGAATGCACCCCACGCCAATACGCCGAAAAAGCCCAGCGCCAAAGCCGCGAAGCACGAACGTGCATGCCAAGTGACCCCCTTCTCCCGCCACAGCAGCGGCCCCAGGGTCAGCAGGCCAGCCAGCCAGCCAGCTGCGGTCATCCACATACCGATGACGACCCCGGCCTCCCAGCCCAGTGCGCCCAGCAGGGTCGCGATTTGGCCACCGAAGAGGCCCAGGCCAACCGGGACATACCGCCAGCGATCGATGTCCGGCAGGCCTAGCCATTTCGGGAAGGTGGTCAGCAGGAAGCCGAAGAAGAAACTCGGCAGCACCTGGTACTGCATCACGAACGCGTGGATCCAGCCGGCATATGGCTGCGACTGCGGCATCGTCCACGCCGGCCAGCGTGCCGCCAGCAGCCATGCGGCCCACCAGGCCATCGCGATCAGCACATTGGTCGCACCAATGAAGAACATCATTCGATGCGGCGCGGTTGCCAGCAGGCGCGCGGACATGGGCGCGGCTGGGGAGGGGGCGGGTCGAGTATCCATGGGCGACAGTGTGGGCCGGTACGTTGGCGCGGACATTGACCTGGATCATATGAGCAAAAAAGGGGACGGCCGAAGCCGCCCCCTTTTCCGGGTCATTGCAGGATGACGACGGCTTAGCGCCTTCCGGTCTCCTTCATCCGGGCGGGGGCCGGCTTCTGCACTGGACGCGGGCCCAACCACAGCGAGACAACGAACAGTGCGATCAGGAATGCGCCGATCGCGAACACCGTGTCACCCGGCACACGCAGCCATACCAGCAGGTCGATGATCGGGCGGTTCATGAACTCCGCCGAGCGTGCATACCAGTAGCCGTGCTCCAGATTGGCTTCCAGTTGCAGCACGCCCATCGGCAGCAGGGTCAGGAGGGTCATCAGGGCCAGTCCGATATTCAGCGACCAGAAGCCGCTGCGGATCAGTCCTTCCATCCACACCCGCTCGGGCCGCAGGCCGCGCAGGCAGTACAGCATCAGGCCGATACCCAGCATGCCGTACACGCCGAACAGCGCGGTATGACCGTGGGCGGCGGTGATGTTGGTGCCCTGCATGTAGAACAGCGCCAGCGGGGTGTTGATGAGGAAGCCCAGCAGGCCGGCACCGATCAGGTTCCAGAAGCTGACCGCGAGGAAGAACATGATCGGCCACTTGTAGCGTTGCATCCATGGCGTGGCGCGGCTGTTGCTCCAGGTCTCATGGGCTTCCAGTCCGATCAACGCCAGCGGCACCACTTCCAGCGCCGAGATGCTGGCGCCCAGTGCGATGACGCCGGTAGTGACACCGGCGAAGTACAGATGGTGGAACATGCCCAGCACGCCGCCGGACATGAACACGATGGTCGCGAACAGCACGTTGATTGTCGCCGACTTGCCGCGCACCAGCCCCAGCTTGACGAAGATGAAGCTGATCACCGCGACCGCGAACACCTCGAAGAACCCTTCCACCCACAAGTGGACGATCCAGAAACGCCAGTAGGTGACGATCGAGATATGGGTGTCCTCGCGCCACATCAGGCCGGCTGCATACAACAGGCCGATTGCCACCGTGGACAGGAACAGCAAGCCGGCAATCGAGGACGTCTGGTCCTTGCGACGCATCGCCGGCCACAGCGCGCGGCCCAGCAGGACCACCCAAAGCATCAGCCCGATGAACAGGTAGATCTGCCAGAAGCGGCCGATATCGGTGTATTCCCAGCCCTGGTGGCCGAACCAGAAATTGTTGGCCAGGCCGAGCTTTTGCATCACCGCGAACCACTGGCCGGCAAAGGCACCCACCACGATGATGATCAGGCTGATGAACAGGAAGTTGACCCCGAGCTTTTGATACTTGGGCTCGTGTCCGGAGATGGCCGGCCCCAGATACAAGCCGGTGGCCAGCCACGCGGTTGCGATCCACAGGATTGCCAGTTGCGTGTGCCAGCTTCGGGTCACCGCGTAAGGCAGGTAATTCGCAAGTTCGAAGCCGTAGGCCTGCTGGCCTTCGATCTGGTAATGCGCGGTGGTCGCGCCCATCAGTATCTGGAACAGGAACAACGCCATCACCAGCCAGAAGTACTTGGCCGTGGCGCGCATTGATGGGGTGACCACGATCTTGGCGACCGGATCCTCGACGGGCGGCACCAGTGGTTTTTCCTTGCCGTGATAGGCCGCGTAATGCCAGGCCAGCAACGCGATTCCGGCAATCATGAACAGGATCGAGAACATCGACCACATGAAACTGCTGGAGGTCGGCTTGTTACCCACCAGCGGTTCGTGTGGGAAGTTGTTGGTATACGACTTCACGTCATCGGGACGGTTGGTCACCGTCGCCCAGGATGCCCAGAAGAAGAACCCGGTCATCAAGCGGCGGTGCTCTTCATCGGGGACCGGGTTCTCGCGCAGCGCGTAGGCTTCGCGCAGATGCGCGGTTGCCGGATCTGCGGAGAACACGCTGATGTAGTGCGCGGCGACCTGCGAGATTGCCTGCGCACGCTCGTCGGAGATGACGATGTTGCCGGTCTCGGGATCGTAGGTATTGCGACGGATCTCCGGTTTGATCTCTGCCTGCAGCTTGGCCTTGTTGCTGTCGTCGAGGTCCTCGTAGGACATCCCTAGCTCGGACTGCGCGCGCAACTCCAGCCACGCCATGACCTCCAGGTGCAGCCATTCGGCCGACCAGTCCGGTGCAATCAACGCGCCGTGGCCCCAGATCGAACCGTTCTGTTGCCCACCTATGCTTTGCCACACGTGACGGCCGGTCAGGATCTCGTCGCGGGTGTAAACCACCTCGCCACTTTCGGTCACGACTTGTTCCGGCATCGGCGGTGCCGTCTGGTACAGGTCCTTGCCGATCCATAACATGATGCCGAAGCTGACGACCAACAGGGCCCCCAAGCCCCACCAGAGTCGCCTGGTGACTAGCACGCTTTTTGGTTCCATAGCATTCGTTCTCCGGACAGGTGCCGCATGTTCGCCGGTTGCCGGCGCGGGCACGTTGATTTGAGTCAAGCCTGGACCGCCATCCCCTTCGGCGTGTCTTGCTTATACCTGTCCGGTCGGCAGTTTGCTGTTATGACGCCGGATATCACCGGCGGCAAAGGCAACTGGCCGTCAGCGATGCAATATGGGATCGGCCAACGCGTCGAGCCGGTCGCGATCCAGCAGCTCCAGCTCGCGCCGATCAACCAGCAACAATCCATCCTTCTGGAACCGGCGTAACACCCGGCTCACCGTTTCCGGTGCCAGACGCAGGTAGTTGGCGATATCGGTGCGCGCCATCGTCAACTGGAACCGGTGGGCGGAAAACCCGCGCGCGGCCAGTCGCCGCGACAGGCCGATCAGGAACGCGGCCATGCGCTGGTCGGCTGTCCAGTCGCCGGCCAGCATCGCCGCACGACCGATGTCGCGGCTGAGCAGCCGGAACAAGTGCCGTTGCAGGCCGGGCAACTTGGTTGCCAATACCGCGATCTTGGGGAACGAGAACCGGCACAACATCGCCGTATCCAGTGCGACCGCGTTGCACGGGTAGGTCTCGCCGTCGATCGCGTCCAGGCCGATGACCTCGCCGGGCAGGTGGAAGCCCAACACGTGTTCGCGCCCATCGCGGTCGATCATGTAGGTCTTGACGGTGCCTGCCCGCACCGCCGCGATGGCCTCGAACGGGTCGCCCTCGCGGAAGATGTGATCCCCGGCGTGGTACGGGCCGACATGCTCCACCAGCACGTGAAGATCCTTCAGCGAGCGCTTGTCCATGCCCTCGGAGAGGCAGGCTTGGGAGAATGCGCAGGTCGAGCAGAATGTCAGCTCGTCGCCGTCATCGGCCAGCGTGTTCGCATCCTGCCGCGGAAATGCGGTCGGGCTCACCCGCGCCTCCGTGTCGCGCTCAGATGGCGCGGGAGAAGCGGGGCGAGGTGGTGGGCCGGGTCAGGTAATGGTCGAAGCACATGGCTATGTTACGCAGCAAAAGCCGGCCGCGCGACGTTGCGACGATGCGTCGTGGCTCGACCCGCACCAGGCCGTCGTCAATCAGCGGTTGCAACTGTTCCAATGCATCGGCGAAGTACTCGTGGAAGTCGATCAGGTACCGCCGTTCCAGCGCGTCGATCGGGATCTCGCCCTGGCACATCAGGCGCTGGATCACATCGGCACGCAATTGGTCGTCCTCGCTCAGGCGCATGCCGCGGAACACCGGTAGCCGGCCTTCGTCGAGCGAGATCTGCCAGCTCGGCAGGTCGCGCGGGTTCTGGCTGAAGCTGTCGCCGACATGGCTGATCGCGCTAACGCCCAAGCCGATCAGGTCGGTATCGGAGTGGGTGGTGTAACCCATGAAGTTGCGATGCAGGCCACCGCGGTCCTGCGCGGTGGCGAGGTCATCGTCGGGCAAGGCGAAATGGTCCATGCCGACATAGCAGTAGCCGGCATCGGTGAGTTTCTCGATGGCGAGTTGTAGCAGGCCCAGCTTGACGTCCGCTGACGGCAGGTCGGCCGCGTTGATCTGTCCCTGTGCCTTGAACAGTTCCGGCAGGTGCGCGTAGCTGTACACCGCCAGCCGATCCGGACGCACTTGGATCACCGTGTCCAGAGTGCGTGAGAAACCTGCGAGGTTCTGCCTGGGCAGCCCGTAGATCAGGTCGACATTGACCGAGCGCATGCCGTGCTTGCGGCAGGCCTCGATGATCGCCACCGTCTCGGCGACCGACTGGATGCGGTTGACCGCCTCCTGCACCGCCGGGTCGAAGTCCTGCACGCCCAGGCTGGCCCGGTTGAAGCCGATCGCGGCCAGCTCGCCGACATCCGCCGGCGAGATGAAGCGCGGGTCCAGCTCGATCGACAGGTCGCGCTTGGGCGAGTCGGAGAAATGGAAATGGCTGCGCAGCGAGTCCACCACATCGCCCAGTTGCGTCGGCGACAGGAAGTTCGGGGTGCCACCACCGAAGTGCAGCTGGATCACTTCGCGGTCGCGGTCGAACAGCGCCGCGGTCATCGCGATCTCGCGGTACATGCGTACCAGGTAGGTTTCGCCGCGGGTCAGGTCGCGGGTGATGATCCGGTTGCAGCCGCAGTAGAAGCACGGACTCATGCAGAACGGCACGTGCACGTACAGCGACAGCCGGCGCGGGATCGGGTCGCCATTGCTGGCCATCACCGCCTCGCGCAGCGCCTCCTCGCCGAAGGTGGAGGAGAACTGCGGCGCGGTCGGGTACGAGGTGTACCGCGGCCCGGGCCGGTCATAGCGCTTGAGCAGCGCCGGGTCGAAGAGAAGGGGAGTGAGCATGCGAGTCAGGCTATCGACCCGACCGATCGCGCGCCTTGATCGGTGTCAAATGACTGGGGATGAGTGGGAGGAGCAGCTACAGTCGGTTAAGTGGCCGACGCGCGCGGCATCTGTCCTGCGTGCTGGATCCCAGGGCCCGCACTAGATGTCAACCCCAAGCTCCGTGAAACCAACACAGGAATCGTGATGATGGATAGGCAGCCGAACGCGGACTACACGGATCTCTCCGCAGTCTTCATCAATACGTCGCTGAAGAAGGACGGGGCCGGTTCCCATACCCGCGCCCTGATGAGCGTGTCGGAGAAGATCATGGAAAAAAATGGCGTCCAGGTGGAGCACATCCATTTTCTGGATCATCAGGTCGCCTTTGGCGTCCAGCCGGACATGACCGAGCATGGCTGGGGCCGGGACGATTGGCCAAAGCTCTGGAAAAAAATATCCAAAGCCGAAATCCTGGTTGTCGGAACACCCATCTGGCTGGGCGAAGAAAGCTCGGTTTGTCGCGTCCTGATCGAGCGTCTGTATGCGATGTCTGGACTGCTCAATGCCAAGGGCCAGAGCATCTTTTACGGAAAGACTGGCGGAGCTGTGGTGACGGGTAACGAGGATGGGATCAAGCATTCATCGATGACGATCCTGTACGCGCTGCAGCACCTGGGTTACACGATTCCCCCACAGGCGGATTGCGGCTGGATCGGCGAGGCCGGTCCGGGGCCATCGTATGGCGACAAGTCGGAACAGGGGCCCATCGGATTTGACAACGAGTTCACCCAGCGCAACACGACGATCATGACCTGGAACCTGCTCCACATGGCGCGCATGCTCAAGGACGCCGGAGGGTTTCCGAACCACGGCAACGACCGCGAGGCCTGGGAGGCGGGCAGCAGGTTCGACCACGAGAATCCCGAATAGCGAGACTGATCCTTGGAGTAGCGACCTGATTTCGCGTGGGTAGGTCGTCGCCAGCCGCATGGGCGTTGCACGCCACCGGGCACAAAAAACCCCGCAATTACACGGGGTTGGCTGTTTCCCTGGTCTCGCTCCAGGGTGATCATCACGTGGTGGCTATGGGTGGACTCGAACCACAGCATTATGAGAGATAGGAAGCAGCGTTAGGTAAAAAGTACAAGATCTACATCATGTGTAGGATAAATCATCCTAATCAGCAAGATGTAGGAGTACGGCTTTTTGAAAGGACTGTTGCAGCCAAGGCCAATGAAGTGGTTGACGGTGCATTAAAAGTATAAGAAATTGACGCGGTACAGTCACGACAGCGACGGCCGCTTTGACCCCCGCACTGCATAGCGTCAGCCCCAGCGAGTTGCTCCAGGCACTTGGCGAAATGACGCCCGGCGCCAGTCGGCTGCTGCATGATCTGGTGACCGTCTATCCGATACCTACCCGGGCACACGCGCTCCCGTTGGTGCGGGCCGTTACCCGAATTGCCAATTCAGTTGTCTGGTTCGAGGCCGCCCTCGGCATCTCCGGGTTCGGGGAGGTTATCGCCGAGATGGACGAGCGACTCGTCTCAACGCAAGGTCGCATCCAACAGGCTAACCCCAGGGATCTGACCGGCGGGTTCCGTCTCACGCGCGCTCTGATCGGGAAGGAGCCAGCCCCGGCGCCGGGGCCCGAGTCCCTGCGTGCCACATTGTTGATCTGCAGCTTGCGCTGGAACCGGGACGGGAAGCCCAGGCGAACAGCTTTGGAGGATCTCGCTGCCGCGATCCGCGAGGTGACGGAACATGATCGATACATAGGCGCGGAGTCCCCCGTAGTTTCCCTGTTGCCGAGGTTGGGCGCGGCCACGGCGCTGCAGGACTTCATAGATGCTTCCCTGATCCTGGAGACCTGTGGGCTGTCCGGGCTCGAGAAAGTGTGGCACCGGCACTTCAGGCCCGAGTTGGCTCATGCCCTTGGCTCAATCCCTGTCGCTCCGACGCCGCCAGCACCTCACGCGACCCGGCCATCTCAAGCTGAGGATGGGGAGGAAGAGAGCGAATCAGATCGGCCGGCCCGGCCGATCCGTCGAAAAATACCCCGCTCCCGCTTCGGTACTCCGGACTTGGAGCTGGGAGAGCCAGCTAGCGAAGCCACAATCCCAAACTTTGTCGCCACCATCCCGGAGCGACGTGCCAACCCGGATGCGCGGCGTCTGGCTCGGTACCAAGCACAGCAGGCGATCTGGAACGGCAATTTCCTGCTGTTGACCAACCACGCGGAGGTGCTGCCATTGAAGCAGTTCCGCCGTGTCGTGCGTGTGCTGCTGGATGAGTTGGACTCCCCGGAAACCACGGGAGACCTGACGATGGGAATGGTTGGATTGTTGCTGCAGGCACTTACCGGCCGGACGGCTCGCACGCTGGCTGCAATCCGCTTGGAGGGCGCGTCGGCGCGCGCCCGTCCATTAGGAACCTGCACGCTGTCACTGAAGCAGGGCTACCTGGAAATGGACGTGTTCTGGCGAGTGCTGCCCAAGGATCACACAGGGGCCACTGGCTTTTTTGAGCCATTACCCGAGTCGGCGCACCACTTCGAATCTGTGGATGCGTCATTCCGGCTACCCCTGGCGCCTGCTGTCGTGCACGTGATCAGGTCCCATGTGGCGGTGTTTGAACAGCTGGCGACCGGTGACACTACCAACCTGGCGGCGGTTTTACGCAAAGCCGCGCGTCATGTCGCTGACAGGGCCGGGTTCCGGTTCACTGCAGGCCAGGTAAGGCGATCCTGCGCCGTGCACGTCTACGAGCAAACCCGTGACGTCGCGTTAACCCAACTCATCTGCGCGGATTCGCTTGGACAGTCCGACGCTCCTGTGCATTACTACGCGCCACGCCAACGTGACGTGGCCCAGGGCTATTGGTCCTTCCTGCAATCATTGCTGCAGATCGGACTGGCAATCCCAGCCGGGTTCGTCAGCTCCACCAGGACCGGAGCCGCCAGCCTCCCTGAAGTCATCCGGGTCCGGCGCTTGGCTGCGGGCTCGGGAGGCGTACTAAACAAAGGTGTGGCTGTTCGGCGGAACGATGGAGAGTGGCGGACAGTTCACGAGACCATGGTCACGCACACCGCTTGCATGTTCTTGGTGGTGGCGGGGCATCGTCCGGTCGACGCACTGTTCGCGTTGACTGTGGGAGAGGTCCACCTCGAAACCGAAGGCGGCATGGCTCTGTTCCGCGACAAGGTCCATGACGCCGCCCACGATCCCAGGTTTGCGGCATTGGCCCCATGTCTGGTCCGGCAGATCACCAAGTATCTGGAACACTTACATGGACTGGTCGCGATCCAGCCCCGGCTGGAGTCTCATGTTCGCGCTGTGCTCGCTGGCCTTAAGCCGTTGCTGTTCGGCATTAATAGGGATGGCAATCCCATGCCGCTCGCGATGGCGACTTGGCGCAAGAGCTTGCCGGAAGGGTGGACGCAACAGCCCTTGAACTGGGGGCGAACCTGGATACGAACGCGTGGTGTGGAAGCGGGCTTATCGCCGGAATGGGCTTCCGTGCAGCTTGGACACCTGGAGGCGGTGGGATATCCGTTTTCGAATGCCAGTCCGACCGCCCCAACCGCGGCGATCGGGATGATCGCGCCGCATCTGGAGGCATTGGCGCGGAGCATGGGCTGGCGCGTTCGGTCGGGACTCCCTACAAACGCCGAGGCGAAAGGCATCCGCGATTTGCCTCCGTTGCAAAGCTGGAGCACCGTTGTAGCCGATCACCAGGCCGATGCCCAAGCTCAGATCCGCCAATGGCGCAAGGGGCAGTTGGCAGAGATTGCGACTTATCGGCAGCAGGCTGAGCAGGACGTGCTGTCGCACCGCATCCTGATCGAACGCGGGATCGACAAGGCCTTTCGGGATCAGGTCGAGGGTCGGACGGTCCAGCCACTGCAACGCGAGGAAGCCGAGGCACTGCGGGACATGCTGTTTGAGGCCGCGGACGATGACGTTGCTCTTGGAATCGCCCGATCGCGCGCTCTGCGTCGAATTCTGCGTCGCGTAAACAAGGCACTTGGCATCACCGGTCAGGATCCCGGAGCGCTGGGGACGTTCAGGCGTCCGCTCGACAACGCTTTCATACCCGGGATGATGCACGCGGTTCGGCAGGTTGACGCACTGCGTCGCCATGCCGCTGCATTGGGCGCCGCCGGACCTGGCGATTGGCGCGACTTCCCTCGCGCTTGCGCGCGCGTGGCCTACGTCCTGGCGGTTTTTGGGTACATGGATGACCCCGAACAAATCGAGGGGGTGATCCGGCACAGGGAATCCTATAGCGGGCCGGCCAATCTGTCCGATGTGGTCTTGGTGCCGTGGGGCGACCGCCCAGAGCAGGTTGTGGCCCTGCGGAATCTGGCGGCAGTTGCATTGGCGCGCCTGGCTCGGCGCTACGTAGGGCAGTCGATGCCTGACCGCGAGACGCTCAGTGCGGCGTTGGCAGAATTCCTCCCGGGTTGGGCGCTTCCGACCGGCCGAACTCGGCCATCGGGGCTGCTGGTCATGTTGTGCGAGACCGTTGGCGTGGCGAACCGCTTCGAGCTTTCGCCGGCTGCCCGATTTGCGCTTAGTACTGAATCAGGAGCCACCAATGCGTGTATCACCGACCAATTGGCGCTGATTGATGGAGATCCGGTGGGAACCATTCCGCGGATGGAGCTTCACGATGGTGCCGACGTCGATATCGAGTCCGCAGGCGTCCTCCCGTCGGTGATCGGAGCCAAGGGGAGCGCGCGGTCGCAATATCTGGCCCTGTGCCGGACGCTGCCCAGTACGGGCAACACACTCGTCTTACCGCTGACGCAGGGAACGGTTCCCGCGAGCCAGCTGTTTCAGGTGGGAACGCGGCGCCGGGTCATTGCCGAAGTGGACGCGCTGCTGTCGCAGACGCGACCCGAGTCGGTCCTTCGTCCGGTCGTCAGGATGCTGGCCATGTGGCTGTGCAAGATGCTCGTAGAAGGGACAGCCGCCCAACGCAACCCGGCGGACAAGACTCTTTACACGTATCTAACAAGAATCGGTGGGACCCTTGTTGAGCTGCTCGGAAACAGCTCGCTGGCGGACCTCGATGACGTCGAGTTGAGCGAGGCCTACCAAGCGGCGGTTCTGGCTGGGGGTAGCAATCGCGCGCAGGCCGCATCGGCAATCCTGGAGTTTCACCGATGCAGTCAGCGGCACTTCGACATGCCCGACGTGGACCTTGATGAGGTCCGGTCCCATCTACGCAACAGCACGCAGTCGGTGGATGCACGGCTCATCCTGCCGCAGGAGCGTGTGGCCATTCTCGACAACGCACTCGCGCGGGCACGCGATGGTACGGGCCGCACGCCCGACGACGTCAGGGTTTACCGGCAGGCAGCGGTTGCGCTGCCTCTGTATGCATGGGGAGGCGCGCGCTGCGCGGAAGTGCTTGGGTTGCGGCTCGGAGATGTCTGGTTCGTGGGCGAGCAGGCAGGCATCCGTGTACGACGCAATCGATCGCGCAGGCTCAAAACTGCGGCGGCGCGTCGCACCTTGCTGTTCGACAGCACATGTCAGCTAGGTGTCAGCCACGCGCTTGAGTGGATAGGCATCGACGGATTGCGGAGCGCACCATGGCAGCGAGCGCGGGCATACATTTTCTCCCCATCCGGGGAGCCGATGGCTGCAGAGGGCAGGGATGCGATAGCGCGGGCCTGTGTGGAACTCGTCCGCGACGTTACATCACGTGGCCGCGAACGGCTCCACCGGCTGCGGCACTTGGTGGCATTCGAGCGCACCATGCCCTTGCTTCTGGACGATGCCGATTCTGTCTGGTTGCAGAGCTGCGGTATCGCTGTATCGACGTCGCCGGGCGCCCAAGTGATCCTGCCGCGTGACCTTATGGAACGGGTTGTCACTTTGGGTCATGTGGATTGGCGGACCACCGTTCGAAGCTACCTGCACCTGCCGTGGTTGATGCGGTCCAGACAGGACCGCGCATTGGCTGAGACGTACATGAAGCGACGTGAGATCGCGTTCGCCATGGGCGTGAGCCTGCCGGCGGTCGACAAGATTACCCAGCAGACCAAACATTTGGCTCCGGCATTGATGTGGCTTGCCCACGTACGCACGACACGGCGACTTCCTTTGGCGCCGGTGCCAAAGGATCCGGTTGGCGAGACAGTGCGGACCCGATGGACCAGTCGCGAAATCGACGCCCTGTTCCGCATGGCCGACCGCTTGGGTGGGTTGGAATCAGCGGCCCGCGTGTACGGTGCCACCGCGGCGGACGTTGCGGAGATACGGCGACGCGTCTCCCTCGTCGAACGAAGGATGGGGAAGGCCCTGTTCCGGAACCAGGAAACCCATGAGTTACAAAACGGGCCGTCGCGCGTATTGAAGCGCCAAGACCACGCCATGCTGGACGCGTTCCTTTCATGGTTCGACGCTCTCCTCCTCGATGAGCGCACGGGTGTCCTTCAGTTGCTCGAATCCATAGTCGACATCATGAGCGCCTTCGATCGAGATGGGATCGAAGGGGAGGCCGCGGCTTTGGACGGCCTCGCTCGCGCGTGGGAGCAGGCCGTTCCAAAGCGTGTCAGGCTGGAGATCACGAACACGGACCATGCCCACGCCAAGCTCCGGGCATGGCGCTGCCACGACACTGGCGGGCTGGCTGATTCTGGGGAAGATGCGCGACTGGATGGCGTGGTCAGGCGCGCCGTTGCAACGGCTTGGATTGCAGGGCGCTTGGGGGCTATCGAAAACCCCGCCAACTAGGGGGTGACATCGCGCGTTTCCTCCGCATCCACGCTCGGCTCAGGTGGGAACAGTTGACACTGAGTCGTGGGGCCATGAATCAATATGCCGCGCGCTCGGCGAATCTGCGTCGTGGTGCGGAGGTCGTCCAGTGTGATCCGGTCTCCCAGCCGTAGGCCCGCGGCTTGATCGGCAGAGGTGAGAAATTGCCCGTGATCGTGGGACACGAGAACGACGTCTTCCGCGCGATGTACCTCCTGCGCTACCGGAAGCGCTGAGTCCCGACTGGATTTGCTCTGGCACTTGAGCGTTATGGGCGGACGGCCCTCAATGGCGAGATCGAGCGTGCCGTGCCCCAGAAGGGCTTTGCAGGTGGCGGGAATTTTGGACTCCGATTCATCAGCCAGCCTTGGGTCAAGTCGCGGCGCTCGGCCTTGGCGGATGGCATCCAGGAACTCCGCAACGTTGCGGATGAACGCGTCAAGTTGGTGTGGATCAATCGGGCCGTCGGCCTGTTCCCGCGATTGGACGGAGATCAGGATTGCGTCGTCGGCGTACTGCGGCACTGCGTCAATACAGCATCCGTCGAACTGATCGGCGAGAACGCGGATTGCCGCGACGGTCTTTTCAATCCGATTGCCCTGCTCCAGAGGAATCCTGACTGAGTTCCTGTACGTGCTGATGCCAGGAATGCGACAGGTGATGACGGTCTGTTGGCTCGTAGATGTATCGGTCTGATTCATTGCGATCATTCAATTCCCGGGGCGGCAATGCGGAGGTCGTACATCAGCCGATCTCGGCTGTACTACGGTCGTCATAGGAGGTCGATGGATTCATCAGAAAAAAAGTTTTTGGTGCACGTTGCTGAACCAGCACGCGCTGCCCCGGCGCGATCGAATTTGTCGACGGTCCCTGCTTCATGAGCGCGGCACTCCCGTCGACGAATTGGACATCACGCTGAGACTGCATTCGGGTGATGGTGACAGCATCTCTCGGCGCAGCTCCAGCAACCTCTGTCTTCACAGCTTTCGCTCCCGCGCTGTAGGCGGTGGTCTGACTACGATGGGCAATGATGTGTTGGACGGAAACGCCATCGATGTCCATATCGATCACGCGACGGTCCGCGCCACTGACGTCGACCAGAGCATTCGTCAGGCTGCGCAATTCCGTCGGCTGGAACGCACGCTCGGCGACCTCGAGCGCCGTTTCCGCCTCACGGGACGGATTGGCGGTATACGCCTCGACGGCGGCCGTCAGACGAGCCACTGACGCCAACGCGCTCTTGATATTTTCGGTCGACTGGGTATTTGTAATCACCAAATATGTGCCGTCGCGCCTCAGCTCGAGGTAGGTCGAGGAGAGGATCGTGGGGCAGGTCGCCGACACGAATATGGCAACCGCGCGCCCATTCGCGATGTTCTGCACAAGTGACTTGGCGGCCAACGTCGATCTTCCATGCTCATCGAAACCGGTTCTACTCAGGCGGATATTTGTGTCCATTTTCTCGTACTCACAATTAGGGTGGGCCGATCCGGTCTTGGCATTGGTTCGCGGATCCACGGGCGGATGGAATTTGTTGCGCGCGCACGATCGGCCCCCACACGGCGCGCACGTGTGAGTCAGGGAATGGCCCAAGGACGGGCATGGAATGAACGTACGACCCAAGCCCGAGGCGTTAGGTCGTGCTGCGGCAGGTGAATCGCCAGCTCATGCTCACTCCAAGCACGGGCCGCAGTTGGACCCGCGATATGAGCGGTTAGTCGATCAAGTGAGGTCGAGCGCGAACGAGCCGGCCGTCGCGAGCAGGGGCTTATCGCCGTATGGCTCTTGGGTAGATGTACGAGCGTCGATACTTAGCGCGTACATCGTGGGCAACGAGAGCCCAACTGATTCAACCGTCTGATTAACGGACGATCATTGTTCCAACGTACTGGAACGCATCTGCAGTGGCGACGCGAAAGGCGATCGGACACTGCGTGTGCGAGCGCACTCGCTCGTGAGACAAGCCGTATCACGAATGATGAAGCCTGCAAGTGGATATTTATCATCTTAGCCGGAAGGACGCAACATGCTTGGACGCCAGTCGGCATGTGGCCCGCTCAACCATCAAGCGCCGGCTCAAAATATTCCGCACCCCACTCGGCGTCGATGACGCTCTGGAGCAACTCCTGGCAGGTAGCGTGGTGCTTCTGGCCGAATCTGGAAGCCATCGCCAAATTCCAGGCAAACACCGCTTCTGCAGTGGGATGGCGGCATCCCATGTTGTCGATGGTCAAGGCCTCTGTCGCGCCTGGTGCGCTGAGAGAGTCATGGCATAACGGAGCTTGGCGCGCGCCTCAGGGGCTGAGCTCCCAACGATGCCGCCGCAGGGAGGGGTTCGGGTTAGCAGGGTATCGATTCGAATGGAGCACACCTACCAGCTTCTGATCGTGGCGGGTTCGTGTAAGGAATTTCCTGATACATTTATGAATCCCTATGCAGTAAATTTGCTGCTCCAGCAACGTTGCCTCCCCTGCAGCGTGCCCCGCGTGTACTGGAGTCTCCCCGGACTCTGCCGGGGCAGCTGGCCCTTCGCGAACTCTCCCTCGCAACCTAGGATTTCGCAGCACCACCATCGTGCCTGCCCGCTCAGCTTGGCGTTTAGGGCGATTCGGATAGACACCGTGTTATCGGCAACTCTATGAAAACCCTAAGTAGTTCGCCAACGTCGACGACGCGGCATTGCTCGGCGCGCGGGCGCTTGTAGAAAGGTGTCCCACTAGCGGCGCTTCGGCCAACGACACCTCCACGCCTTTTGGTCGGTCGAGCTAAGCGGCAAGTGCCAGTTTCTGCATCGAAGTGATGCCGCCGCGCGCCTTGTTTGCCGCTCGTGGTTGTAAGTCCATAGCCAACGCGTTCCTTGTCCTGCATTTGTTCAATGGTCTCGAACAGGGTTCGGACCAGCCAGCCGTAACGCACGGTGCGGTTGTAGCGCTCGATGTCGTTCTGCTGCGGCTTGCCCGGCCGGATATGGTCGATGCGGATATCGTGCCGTGCCGCCCAAGCCAGTAGCGCACCACTGATGTATTCGGGACCGTTGTCGCAGCGGATCCCGCGTGGCTTGCCGCGCCACTCGATGATCTATTCCAGCGACCGGATCACACGGGCCGCGGGCAGCGACAGGTCGACTTCGATGCCCAATCCTTCGCGGTTGAAATCGGATCACGTTGAACAGGCGGAAACTGCGGCCGTCGCTGAGCTGGTCAAGCATGAAGTCCACCGACCATGTCTGGTTGATCGTCTCGGGCACTGCCAGCGACTCGGGCTTCTCGCGACTAGCCGCTTCTTCGGCTTGATCCGCAGATTCAATTCCAACTCCCGCTAGATGCGCTTGTGGTTCCAGCCGAAGCCCTTGACGTTGCACAGGTGCAGATAGCACAGGGCGAAGCCCCAGTCCTTGTAGGCGGTGGTTAACCGAACCAGTCAGTCGGCGATCCAGGCATTCTCCTGGCTCGCCTGGGCTTGGTAGCGGTAGCAGGCCTCGCTCAATTCGAAGGTCTGGCAGGCGTGCCGGATATTCGTTCGCCCTCTTTCCACCGGCGTTCGGGTCATCTCCCGGCGCTGAGATGGCCTCACCATTTTGACAGCGCTTCCTTCAGCAGCTCGGCGCTGGGCTGCGCGTCGGTGTACATCTTCTTCAGCTGCCGGTTCTCGTCCTGCAGCTCCCTGAGCTGAGACATCATCGAGGCGTCCATGCCGCCGAACTTGCTGCGCCACTTGTAGAAGGTGGCCGAGCTGATGCCGTGCTCGCGCGGCACAACTCCGGCACGGGCATGCCGGCCTGCGCCTGCTTGAGCACGGCGATGATCTGGCTGTCGGTAAAGCGGGACTTTTTCATCGAACCTCCCCGGGAAAGCGTACGAGAAAGTTCCACTTCTGGGGTCAGCTAACCGGTGGGGGTTTATCGAATTACCATACTCCGGTGAACGCTTGGGTCGACCGCGGCTGGCTAACCGTCGGTGCGCTGACGCAAAGTCGTGACAGCAGAAAGCACGGCGCTCTCATCACGCGGCGTCGAGAGGACGATATATGGGCAGCGCTGCGTAAGGACCCAAATGCCTTCAGCGAAGAAACGTTTACGCGACCATGTGCTATCGTCAAATAATGGAAACGATTCCCGCCCTCGTTATACGCAGCATTGCCGAAGCCACTCGAGACTTCTTTGCGCCAATCGTTCTGGTAGGCAAGGTCGTTTGGTGGACCTTGTCAGGCGGCCCGCGGCACTAACCCATCACCGCTGGTGGATTAAGATCTTTCGTCGGTGGCAGAGAGATCCGGGACACCGCGGACCGATTGAGTAAAGCGGCCTTCATTCCAAACGCGACCGGCCCTTCTACGTCAGCTCGTGGACTGTCGCCTATAGAAAGTGTGTGTTTAGGCTGAACCGCCAGCGCTTCGGTGACAGCGCGGTATATGACCGGGGCAGGTTTGCAAACACCGACCTCGCAACTCAACACGTAGGCGTCGAGGCCTGGAAGCAGTTTCCTGATGGCAGGAGCATAGGCAGCCGCAACGTTGCTGCAGATTGCCACGCGAATTCCACGGGACCGGAGCTTGCTTAAAACTCCCATCACATCAGGATAGAGACTCAGAACCTGCAGCTCCGAAGCCACCTCTCTCTCCAGCACGGGGATAAGGTAAGCCATCCCCATTTCTGTGGCGACAGTCTGGATCGACTCCTTCCGTGACAAGAACTGACGCCGCTCGCCCGCAGGCGCGAGCCGGACATAGGCACTACGTCGCCGAGGAGTGTTGTACCGAATGCATCGAGGTTTACAGCGATCATGACGTGACCTTAGCTCGCAATGGTGGCGGGCAAGTCAAGTGCCTATCGCCCGATGTGAACGCCTTCGGAGAGGGATCCTCTCGCGGATGGACGATTAGTCCTCAGGCCAACTCAGTCTCGTGGAGTAACGAAGTGGGCCTAACCGGCAGTCCTCAGCCCACTCGGGGGGCGCGCCGGGAACCTCGAGCCCAACGCTGTTCAAAGGACCGGGACTGGCCATGGACGACACCTGCTCAATAGTTGGAAAGTGTCGTGCGATCTGCACGGCGTGCCGCCTGATGGCTGCGGACAACGCGGTCACGCGGACGGCATCGTCGTTGTTGCTGGCGATGAACGGTTCCACGTCCGTGATCGCATGCCGGGCGCTGGCAGTGTCTGCGAACGTCATCTGTCCCAGCGCCGACAGGCCGTAAAGCCGCCGGCTGTCGTCGTCCTCCCGAACGAACTCGGTGGCCGTCTCGACGTCGTTGGCGCCTTGCAGGGCAAACGTGACGAACTGCGTGGCCAAGTCGTTTCCGGCCTACGCCTCCCGGATGACGCCGGCAGCGCCCTCCGGATTGCTCTTGCACCATTGCCGGAACGCGCCGTTCGGCATGTGGGCGACACCGTCGTTCCCCGCACGTTCGATCAGGATGCGGCAGCACGCCATCAACGCGGCAGCATTTGTGCGGAGCTGTGGGATGGCATCGCAATAGAATTGCTGCGCCCTGAAGAACGAGTGCGTGTCGATGGCGTCGAACGCCGGCTGACCCGGACGGCGACGAGATCGATGTCGCCGTTGCTGTGCAAGGCGACGCAGCGCTGCAGGAACGTGTCGCTTCCGTCCTCGGCTGGAAGATGGTATTCCGCGAGCTCGGCGGCAAGGTTGCCGGCGTCACTAAGCTGGATAATCTGCTCCTCAGGCGGAACTGGTAAAACAGCCACGGCGTCCCCCGGTCAATGACATGTGCCGAAAATAGCCTACTTGAGCAATTGCGCGGCAGGATTCTCCTCGGCGGCGCCTGCTTGAAAGTACCCAATCACACTCGCCACGGAACGGTGCTCCGTCTTGGCCATTACCGCTGGCAGGGGCAACCCTTGTTTCCCAGCCTCAGTGACACACCCCGACCGCAGACTGTGCGCCCCAAAGTCCCCTGTCAAGCCCGCCAAACGGGCCCGCCGCTTTACGATCGAGGCGACGGAACCGGGGAGGAGGGCAGGGCCCACACGACCCTTCCATAGTCTGGCTAATCGTCAGATCACCCTTGCGTGCGCAGATCTGGGGGAATGTGCTGTTGCCGATAGTCAACAATGCCGCTCACATAGAGCGTCATTTGGCTGCACAACATCTCACCCCACATCCAAGGGAGGAAGCCGCGTGCGGGGCTTCCATTCATGTCCTTAGTGACGGTGAACTTGTAGTTCCAGGTTGCAGGCAACGGAGGGTGGCCACGTCTAAATGTCCACTTACCACCGTGGCTGAAGGCATGGCGAAGATGCTGGGCGACCGCGAACCATTGTTCCTGGATCAAGGCATCAAGCTCACCTACAGACCGGGCATATATGCGGGTGGCCTCGACGCTGTCGGTGATCATCTTTTCGTAGACAACGCCCATCATGGATTCAGCGGCCTCTTTCGGGATCACACCCTGGAACCGGATTGTCTTGCTGATGCCTCGTCTGGCCGTCTCGCCAAGACGGCACACATGAAATGTGGACTCGTCGAACACGAATACGTGTTCGAGCAAGGAAGGCCCGGTCGCCGATGACGTCAACAACGCGTAAGCGGCTGCGCTGAAGTGAAAGGTGTCCCGCGCAAGCGTGAGGCGCTGAAGCGCCTCCTCTCTCTTCGACATAGTCATTTCCCCAGAGACGGTCGTAACGTAGTCCAGAAACCAGGACATCGAACTGGCACGTCAACACGCGGACGGATATCGATCAGGCGGAAACGCCCCGAAAATGTAATTTTATTACAACAGACGCGAACTCGTGGCCCTTCCAGTTTTCGCGCGCCGTTACACGTTGGACCGACGATCCCCTCACGGGGAAAGGTCGCAGTCTGTGCGACAGCTTAGTGGGATGCTGCCTTCAATTTCATCGAAATGAGGATCAATCATGACCATGCCAAACGAAAGGTCACGGGCGCTTGTCTGGGCCGGCGGCTTCCTGATCGAACTCGCGAGAGACAAAGGCTTACCTCTCGCCATCAGGCAGAACGCCGTGCAGATCGCGCGACACTTCCCTACCATTGAGCAGGTGTCGTCCATGGCCAATCCCGGTCCTTTGACCGGCGTTGGGCTCGAGGATCCCGATGCGCACCCGGAGTGGGCTGACGACTGCCGGTTAGGCCCCCTTCGTTACTCCACGAGACTGAGTTGGCCTGAGGAATAGTTTTCCGGATGCATGGGATAGTCCGAAACCAGTATGGTCGAGCCGTCGTATGGCTTCTGCAAGAGGGAATTTGTCAGGCTCAATTGCTGTTGCCATCGACTCGCTCAAGATAGGCCTAACCCCGAACTGCATTGTCGGTATGCGCTCAAACCATGGGCATCCCGCTGTTGCGAGCTCGCGGATACATCGGTAGGAGACCGCCACCATACGCCCGTGTTTCAGCGCGTAATTCAGAGATGAACTCATCCCGTAAGCAATCCCATCAAAAAATACGTCAGATCAACGATCTCAAGGCTGGTGACATGCACAAGGACCTGGCGCGGGTTGTGGCCACGTTATTCGAGAAGTGGGGGTTGAGTGCCGAGGAAGAGCTGAGTCTGCTCGGCATGAGTCTTGAGAGTCGCAAGGTTCTGGCGGCGTACCGACGTGGCGAACGCACCCTGCCAGATTCCCCTGACACCCTGGAACGGGCGAGGTACTTGCTAAACATTCACAAGGGGCTTCGACTTCTGTTTCCAGAGAACGCCGAAATGCGGTACGGCTGGGTCAAGTTCCCCAATCGTGTACTGGAGGGCAAGACGCCGCTGAAGGTGATGCTCGATGACGGTCTCGTGGGCGTTGTCAGGATAGCCCGTTTCATTGACTTCCAACTCGGCCAATAACGGCGCGCGTCCAGAGTGCTGATGGAAGAGATCGTGTAGCTGCGTTGACTAGCCGCATGGCATGGCAGCAGCCGCTGATCGCGCGCTTGATTTTACTCAGCATGATTTTCACCCAGCGTGCGCCCTTGACCAGGGTTGCTGCGCGCTCACCTTAGGACTCCAGCATGGTGTGCGCATGATCCAGATCGACGCCGACGAAACATTGTTTATCGGGGGTAGGGAACGGGCGGCTTCCGACCCGAAGCGGACCTGAAATCGACGCGCGAAGTTGATTGCTGCACTGCCTCGCATTTCGTAAAGCTTAGGAGCAACTCCACCCTGTGTAACATCGGCAGGTTGAGTGCGGGCGTACCAATCAGTGATCGATCACTTCGGCCGCCGCCGTCCCTTGGAGCCTACCGACGATGCGCCTGCTGATCCTGTCCGACCTGCACCGCGAAGTCTGGGGTGAGACGCCCGTCGGCATCGATTTGGCGGTCAGTTGTCCTGACGTCGTGATCCTAGCCGGAGACATCGACAGTGGCGCGCGCTGCGTGCAATGGGCTGAGCACACTTTCCCGGGTATCCCGACGCTCTATGTCAGCGGCAACCATGAGGGCTACGGCAACCGTATCGACGCCGTCGAGCGAGGTATCGCGGAGGCCTGTGCGACATCTTCGACGGTCGAGTATCTGCAGCAAAAAGAGATTTTTATTGGCGGCGTACGCTTTCTGGGCTGCACCCTGTGGACAGATTTCGAGCTCTTCGGCGAAGACCGGCGCCACGAGGCCATGTCGGCCTCGCTCTGTGCAATCAATGACTACCGTCTGATCCGGCTCGCCAACCAGGGCGATCGCACTCTTCACCCGGCTGACACCGCCGAATGGCACGACAGACACGCGTTCTGGCTTCGGAAGCGACTGGCAATGCCGTTCGACGGCCCGACCGTCGTCATCACCCACATGGCGCCTTCACTAGGTTCCGTAGCCTCGCGCTACCGAGATGACATTCTCTCCTGCGCGTTCGCGTCGTGCCTCGAGGATCTCGTCTCACAGGCGGACCTGTGGATTCATGGTCACACGCACGACTCGTTCGACTACTCGGTTGGACGATGCCGCGTCGTGTGCAATCCGCGGGGCTATCCCGACCGCGCGAGGCAGGCAGAGAACACTCGGTTCGACCCGAACTACGTCGTCCAAATTGGCGCCAGGTAAAGCCAAGGACGACCGCTCCTGGCGGCGGTTTCAACCGGTCAACGCAACAGCTTGTCGATATTGCTCGATGGATGTTTCTGGCAGACGGCGATGCAGGCCTATCGGGCTCCGCTGAAGTCGTCTCCGCCCGGCAACAGGCGGGAGTTAGCGGCGGCCCAACTCTCGACCGCGCGGAATGCCTTGTCCATCCGACTGTACCGGGCGCCGCGTTGGCGGTCGCGTTCTAGGTGGCGATTGATGCTGGCCCACCACCCATCGTTGTTGATCCGGGCCGTCACTCGGGCGACCTCTGTGTCGCCGTCGAAGAAGCCGTAGGCATCCAGGCGCACCATGCCCGCCCACAAGGGCCGCCAGCAGAATTGGCGCGGGAGGAACACAGGCATAACGCCATGCTACCGACCGCACGACCCTGGAGGTCGGCCGTTTTGACACAAATCTCCGAGCCCCCATCTGATCAAGCGGCCGGGGGCAGTTGGCCCGCCCTCAGACCAGCAAGCTAAAGCGCGCGGGACCACCTGCGCAGCATCCTCGGCTTCCTCAACGCGCCGCAAATGAACTCGCCGGAGGCCTACATCCAGTTCAAGGACGGGATGATCAACGACGCCGGCGAAATCGCCGACGCCTCCACGGCGGAGTTCCTCGGCAAGTACCTTAAGGAATTCCACGAGTTCATCGCCCGTGTCCTGACGGTGTTGCCGCGCGGCGCCTGAGGCTGCGAGCCTTCGCCCCCGGCGATCGTGGAACCGTACGGAGCACAGAAAGCCGAATGTGCCGTAGCGGCAGGTTTCTACGATGCTTCGGCGTCGGAGGAGGTGGCCATGTCGTGTGCGTGCTGTCCCGGCTTGTCGGCGGCTCCATCAGGCATGGTCTCGCCGAGTTCGGTTTCCATCGCAGCGCCCCTTTCCAATGTTCGGTGCACGGGGCATTTGTCGGCGATTTCCGCTAGTCGCTGCCTCTGCTCGTCGGACAGGTCGCCTTTCAGCAGCAAACGCCGCGTGAACAGGTCCGAGGGCTCGGTTCCCCCTCGCCGGCTATGACCCACCGTAACCGTCACCCGGTCCAGTGGAAGTTGCTTGCCGCGCGCGTACATGCGCAGCGTCATGGCCGTGCACGCGCCGAGCCCGGCGGCGAGCAGATCGTAGGGTGTGGGACCTGACCCGAGGCCACCGACCTCGGGCGGCTCGTCGGCAAGAAAATGGACGCCACCGGCGCTGACCTCGACCTGGAAGTCGCCTTCACCGGTCTCCGCCACGGTCACCACGCCGGACTGCGCGTCGCTGCGCGCCGGCAGTGCACTCTTCAGGGAGCGCGATGACCAGGCAGCGATGATGGTGGCGGCAAACTCCGCATCCTGGCGATCGGTGAGCAGGTGATCCGCGCCGTCCAGCGAGATGAAGCTCTTGGGATGGAGCGCCGCCTTGTAGATCGCCGTCGCATTGTCGATGCCAACGATTGAATCTTGCGGCGAATGCAGGATCAGCAGGGGTTTCCTGAGCGCCCGGATCCGCTCCCCCTGGTCGTGGGATGCAAGATCGTCGACGAAGGACTGGCGGAGCCGGAACGGTCGCCCGCCGATCCGGACTTCCGCCTCGCCCTTCTCGCGCAGTTCCTCGATGCCGCCAGCGAAGAGCCGCGTGACATGGTCGACATCGAAAGGTGCGCCAATCGTCGCCACAGCCCGTGTTTCAGGTATCTGACCGGCGGCCGCCAGAACCGCGGCGCCCCCCAGGCTATGGCCGATCAACAATGCCGGCGGCCGCCCCGCCTGTCGCATCGCATCGGCGGCGGCGATCAGGTCGGCGATGCTGCCGCTGAAGCTGCTGTCAGCGAACTCGCCGCCGCTTTGCCCGAGGCCGGTAAAGTCAAAGCGAAGCACGCCATAGCCAAGCGCGGTCAGTGCCTTGCCGAGCCGAACCGCAGCGAGCGAGTTCTTCGTACAAGTGAAGCAATGAGCGAACAGCGCATAGGACGATACCGGACCCTCCGGCAGGTCCAGCATGCCGGAAAGCTGTTGGCCATCCGCGCCGGTGAAATCGAATGGTTGTGTCGACATAGTTTCTGCTCTTCCGGGTTTTTATAAACGGTACATCATGTGCCGCGAAGCTCCGTCTCGATCGGCACGCCGGATTTGAGAGTGAGGGTGACGGGTGTGCGTTCGGCAATATCGGCCAGACGCGCGCGCTGCTCATCGGTCAACGTGCCTTCAAGCGCGATGATCCGCTCGATGCGAGCAGCGTCGCCATGGCGGATGAAGCGCAGTTCGACACGCACCCGCTGCAGTTCCCACTGCTTGCGTTCGGCGTACATGCGCAGGGTGATCGCGGTGCAGGCGCCGAGGCCCGACAGAAGATGCTCGTAGGGTGTCGGTCCGCTGTCACTACCGCCATGGGCCTTGCGCTCGTCTGCGACGAGGGTGTGGTGGCCAGCCGCTACATCGACCCGGTAATTGTCGGTGCCGATAGTGCTTGTCGCCCGAGCAATAAGGCGATCGCCTGCTGGAAGTTCATGGTCGCTCATTGCATTGCTCCTCGAAGTCGCGTGGCGCGGAATTGCGAAGTCTCATCATGCGCTTGTCTATGATGGGTTTGGTCGTGGTTGAAGATTCCTGCAGCCGGACGGGGCATCGTTCGCTATTGCTTAAAGCCTGAGCTGTCCACCGTCGACGGAGGCTTGGCGTTCGCTCGGTCTGCTGATCGAAGCTGCCTTGTCAGGTATCTGGGAGGGCCCGATCCACCTGCATGCTGGTGCCAGTTGGAGCACCACGGACCCGCTCGGTTCAAGACTGGAGTCTTTCGATGATCGAACTCATCATTCAGCAGTGCCGCCGCGACCTCGGTAGCTTCGAGGTGGGCCGCATACTGCCGTTCGCCAAACGACGCATGGTCGGGCCTTACATATTCTTCGACCGCATGGGCCCCAAGGACCTCGCGCCAGGACTGCCGCGAAAGGCAGAAGTTCGCCCGCATCCGCACATCGGGCTGTCGACCATCACCTATCTGTCCGACGGCGAGATCGTGCACCGCGAGAGCCTTGGCTAGGAGCAGGAGATCCGCCAGGGCTAGGGATTTGCGGCGTTGGCGCTTTCAATCGTGGATTGGGAGTGTGGAGCACTTTTCACGCGTCGATAACGTCGGCGGTGGTTTGTTTGGGGGAACCAATAGGGGAATTCCACATGATCGACACCCTGATCGACCGGCATCGCGATGCGCTGATCCTGCTGGCCCGCTTTCTGCTGATGGTGCTCTTCGTCATTTCGGGGTGGTCCAAACTGATCGATTACCAGGGAACGGTCGGGTATCTGGCGTCGATCGGCACCCCCGTACCACCGATTGCCGTGGCGGTTGCGGTGATCATGGAATTCTTCGTCGCCCTCGCCTTGATCGCCGGCGTGTGGGTGCGTCCCCTGACGCTCCTGATGGCCCTGTTCGTGCTGGGGACGGGGCTGATCGGCCATCCGTTCTGGTCCATGGAAGGCGCCGATCGTGCCATGAACATGACCCAGTTCTACAAGAACCTGGCGATCGTCGGCGGCTTGCTGCTGCTTGCCGTCACCGGAGCTGGTCGCTACGCGTTGATGCGGCGTCAATCGTAGGTGCCGTCCGTGAGTCGTCTGCCGCAAAGCGGTGCTGGGACCCGGTGGGTGGTACCGGTCGTAGGCGCGCTGACGCTGTTAATCGGGGCGTTCATGGCGATCGGCGGGACCCGGCTGCTGATGCTCGGCGGCAGCCCGTATTTCGTGCTCGCGGGCATCGGTCTGGTGGTCGCGGCGGTGCTGATGTTCCGCCGCCGGGCCGCCGGCACCTGGCTGTATGCGTTGGTGATGCTGGCGACGCTCGGTTGGGCGCTGTGGGACGTGGGCCTGGAGTTCTGGCCTTTGGTCTCGCGGCTGTTCGCGTTCGGCGTGCTGAGCCTGCTGGTCGCGCTGGCTTGGCCCGCACTGACGGGTACCCGCAATCGCGGCGCTTGGGTCGTCGCCGCCGTGCTCGCCGTGGCCTTGGTCGCCACCGGCATTCGGGCGTTCCAGCCGAGCCCGATAGTGCAGGCCAGCGGCCCATATCCAGCGGTGACACCGGTATCGCCGGCAGAGGCACAGAAGGAGTGGCGCCATTGGGGCAACACGACGGCCGGCACGCACTTCGCGGCGCTCGACCAGATCAACCGCGACAACGTCGACCAGCTTGAGGTCGCGTGGACGGCGCGCACGGGCGACATCCCCGAGAGCACCGGCTCCGGCGCCGAGGACCAGAACACGCCGCTGCAGATCGGCACCGATCTGTTCGTGTGCACTGCCTACGGCACCGTGGTCGCGCTCGATGTCGACACCGGCGAGGAGAAGTGGCGCTTCGACCCGCAGGCTACCGCGCCCAACTGGCAGCGCTGCCGCGGGCTGGGCTACTACGAGCTGGACGATGCCGCGCGCGCAACCGACGCAGGCGAGGTGGAAAGCGGCGCGTCGCAAGCGTCGACCCCCTCCGCGGCTACCGGCAACATTGGAACCTCTGGCGCCACCACGGACCGGGTCGCGGAAGCCGCGCCCATGCCCCAGCCCGTTGCCGCCGCGAAGGCCGCCGAAGGCGTCGCGGTCGAGACCCTGTCCGCATCCGCCACGTGCCGCCGCCGCTTGTTCCTGCCCACCATCGACGCCCGCCTGATCGCCCTGGATGCCGACAGCGGCCAACCGTGCGCGGACTTCGGCGACAACGGTACGGTCGACCTCGGCATCGACATGGGCGAGATCAAGCCCGGCTACTACCAGCAGACCTCGACCCCGCTGGTGGCCGGCGACCTGGTGATCGTCGGCGGCCGCGTCGCCGACAACTTCTCGGTCGGCGAACCGCCCGGCGTGGTCCGTGCCTACCACGCAGTCACCGGCGAGCTGGCCTGGGCTTGGGATCCGGGCAACCCCGCCACCACCCTGCGCCCGCCCGAAGGCGAGACCTACACCCGCGGCACGCCCAACGTGTGGTCGGCGATGGCCTACGACCCCGCACTCGGCCTGGTGTACCTGCCGACCGGCAACGCCACCCCCGACTTCTGGTCCGGCCATCGCAGCGAACTCGACGACAAGTATTCATCGGCGGTGGTCGCGGTGGATGTCGCCACCGGCCGGCCGCGCTGGCACTTCCAGATGACCCACCGCGACCTGTGGGATTTCGACATCCCGGCCCAGCCGCTGTTGTACGACGTGCCCGACGGCAACGGCGGCACCCTGCCGGCCCTGGTGCAGATCACCAAGCAGGGCGAGATCTTCATGCTCAACCGGCTCACCGGCGAGCCGATCGCCGAAGTCGTCGAAAAGCCGGTGCCGCAGGGCAACCTGCCCGGCGAGCGCTATGCGCCGACCCAGCCGTACTCGGTCGGCATGCCCTCGATCGGCAACGAGACCCTGATCGAGTCCGACATGTGGGGCGCCACCCCGTTCGACCAACTGCTGTGCCGGATCCAGTTCAAGTCACTGCGCCACGAGGGCGTGTACACCCCGCCGGGGCTGGACCGATCGCTGCAGATGCCGGGCTCGCTGGGCGGCATGAACTGGGGCGGCGTCTCGGTCGACCCGACCACCCACACCATGTTCGTCAACGACATGCGCCTGGGGCTGGCCAACTACATGGTGCCGCGCGCGGACGTCCCGACCTCCGCCAGCGGCATCGAGATGGGCATCGTCCCGCAGGACGGCACGCCTTACGGTGCGATGCGCGAGCGTTACCTCTCGCAGCTCGGCATCCCCTGCCAGAAGCCGCCGTTCGGCACCATGACCGCGATCGACCTGGCCAGCCGCGAGATCCTCTGGCAGGTGCCACTGGGTACCGTGCAGGACACCGGCCCGTTGGGCATCAAGATGCATCTGCCGATCCCGGTCGGCATGCCGACCCTGGGCGGCTCGCTGGCCACCCAGTCCGGCCTGGTGTTCTTCGCCGGCACCCAGGACTACTACCTGCGCGCGCTCGACGGCCGCACCGGCAAGGAATTGTGGAAGGCGCGGTTGCCGGTCGGCAGCCAAGCGGGGCCGATGACCTACGTCTCGCCCGATACCGGCCGCCAGTACGTGGTGGTGACCGCCGGTGGTGCACGCACCTCGCCCGACCGCGGCGACTATGTGATCGCCTATGCGTTGCCGCAGGGTCGAACCGATGGCGCCCTCGACTGACAGGATCAGGGCCGCCGCCAGCACCGGGATCCAATCCGTCGATACCCGGGGCTGCGGACGCAGCCATCGGCGTCGTCCGGCGCTGGCGATAGCCGTCTGTGCACTCCTCGCCTTGTGCGCAGCGGGCACGGGCATACCAGCGCATGCGCAGGAAACCACCGACTGGCGCGAACGCGACACCCTCAGTGGCGATTGGGGCGGCGCCCGCACCCGTTGGAAGGACGCCGGTGTCATCTTCAATGCAGGCTATGCCGCCGAAGTGGCCGGCAACCTGTCCGGCGGTGACAAGCGCACCGCACGCTATACCCAGCAGCTCGAACTCGAGACCCTGCTCGACATGGAGCGCTTGGCCGGGATCGACGACGCGCGCGTGCAGATCACGCTCAACCACCGCACCGGGCGCAGCCTCAGCGCCGATGTCCTGCACAACCAGTTTTCGGTGCAGCAGCTGTACACCAACGCGCAGATCCTGCGCCTGAGCCAGCTCAACTGGCTGCAGCACTTTGACGACGGCCGGCTGACGGTGCAATTGGGCTGGTCGCCGCTGGGCAACGACCTGGCGCGCCTGGATGCCTTCTGCAAGTTCCAGAACGTGGTCATCTGCGGCCATGCGAACGCGATGACCATCAACAGCGGCGCGATCAACGGCCCGGTCAGCCAGTGGGGCGCGCGCATCAAGTACTGGCCCACCGACCGCTTCTACATCAACACCGGCGTCTACCGGAACAATCCCGATGGCGGCACCGACGACGGCTTCGACCTGTCGCTCGACAACGACGGCAACTTCTACCCCATCGAGCTGGGCTGGCAGCGCGCGCCGGACAGACTGGAGGGACTGATTGCGATCGGCGTCTACTACAACAGCGCAACCACCCCGGATGTGCACACCGACATCGACGGCGGCCCGGCCGGCCTCACCGGGCAGCCTTTCCTGCAGCACGGCGGGCGCCACGGCGGCTATGTCATGGGGCGCCAGGTGGTGTACCGACCGGACCCCGGCAACCCGGACCGGGGGCTGTCGTTCGGGGGCATCGCCGGCGTCGGCGACAGCGCGACCGCGCGGTTCCGCCATTTCGCCATCGTGGGCGGCCTGTACCGCGGGCCGTTCGCGTCACGCCCCAATGACTACGCCGCCTTCATGGTGGCCTGGTCACCGACCAACCTGCGGCTCATGCGCTACCAGCAGGATCGCAATCGCATGGTTCCGGGCAGTGTGCCGGTGCAGCACTGGGAAACGGTGATCGAGGTCGACTACGGCATCCAGGCCACGCCGTGGCTGCTGCTGCAGCCCAACCTGCAGTACATCGTGCAGCCCGGCGGCAACGACGATCGCAGCAATGCCCTGGTGCTGGGGCTGCACATGGTCATTCGGCTCTGACGCCTGTACGGACGAGCCGCCCCATGTTCCGCGCTGCGGCGGAAAAGATGCCCCACGTTTAGTCAGTCTCGATCCGCAGACTGTCCCGACCTACTTGCGCGTGGAGCGCGTCAGCCCCGGGGGAGCTAATTGGCTCCCCAGAAGCAGAAGGGCGCTTGATAAGTTGATTCAGACGACGCTTCTCAAGTCTCCGCCAGGCTTTGGTCTCCGAGATCCTAAGCGCGGGCTGAGTAAAGCCTGGGCCGGCATGCTTTGTGGCGTCACCCTCGACGGATCATCCGGACAAAGCAAGGCCGTCGCTCCTCATGGATACGACGGCCTTGTCCACAAGCAAGTTCGGTTACTGGCTCTGTTTCGGCACAGATGCTTCCGTAGTGATGCGCAGTTGCACTTCGTCGCTCACGTTCGGCGCGAACATGCCCAGATCGAAGTCCGTGCGCTTGATCGTGGCAACCGCGTCGAAACCCGCGGTCGGCTGCCCGTTCATCGGGTTCTCGGCGATCTGATTGATGCTGGCATCCAGCACCACGGACTTGGTGATGCCCTTGATGGTCAGGTCACCGGTAACGGCCAGCTTCCCGGCGCCATTCGCCTTCACGGACGTGCTCTTGAAGGTGACGTGGGAGAAGTTCTCGGCGTCGAATAAGTCGGCGCTGCGCAAGTGGTCGTCGAAGGCGGCCACGTGCGAGGACAGTCCGGCCAGCGGCAGCACGACCTCGACACTGGAAGCAGCGACATTGTCCGGATCGTAGGTGATCGAACCGTCGACCTGGCCGAAGTGCGCGATCGGCTTGGAGAACCCGAAGTGGTTCCACTGGGCCACGACGTCGGTGTGGGTCGGGTCGATCTTGTAGGTCACCGGCGCGGCAAACGCGTAGACCGAAGAGGCGAGCAGTGCGACGGCGAGGATGCTGCGGGAAAGACGGTTTTTCATGGAAAGCTCCAGTTGTGTGGTTTAAGACGGGTGGCGATAGGTCGAGACAGCAGTTGCCGACCACTTGGACAAGGATATTGTTCTCGTTTCGTGGATAAAGCCGCTTACTGGAACAAGAATGTCCCTAAATCGGAGTCAATGGCCGTGGACTTGCGAGTAAGCGTTGGGCGCGCCACACAGGCGGGGTTGTCATGAAATAAGAAACAATGATGTTTCTTCCCGCCTCTTTATCGTCCCCTTTGAGACACTGAGAATGGCTTCGTCGCGGATCAGCCGCCTCGATCAAGACGGAGCAGTCCATGCAACTTCGTAATTCCAACCGCCGCTGGGGCGCCATCAGCCAGCTGATGCACTGGGCCATCCTGGTGCTGATCGTGTGGCTGGCCTGGCTCGGTCTGACCATGGTCGACATGCCGCCCACGCCGGCCAAGATCAACGCCTATGCGCTGCACAAGTCACTGGGCCTGACCCTGCTGGCCCTGGTTGCGCTGCGCCTGGTCTGGCGACTGTTTGCCGGCGCGCCGAAGCCGGTGACCGGCACGCCGACCTGGCAGGCACGCATCGCAGACGCCACCCACATCGCGCTGTACGTGCTGATGTTCGCGATCCCGCTCAGCGGCTGGGCGTTCAACTCCGCCTCGGGCTATCCGCTGCAGTGGTTCAAGAAGTTCAACCTGCCGGCGATTGCCGGGCGCAGCGAGGAACTGGCAGCGCTATCCATCCAAGTGCACGAATACGGCTTCTGGCTGCTGCTCCTGCTGGTGCTGGCACACGCCGGCGCCGCCTTCTATCACCACATCTTCCAGGGCGACGAAACCTTGCGCCGCATGCTCCCCATCCTGCGTCGTTCTGCCACGCCCACCGAACCCCTTCCGGAGAACTGAAATGAACATCCGTAACCGCATCCTTCCCTTGGCGCTGGCCGCCGCCTTCGCCACCAACGCGGCCCCCGTCGCCGCTGCCGACTACGTCCAGTCCTCGGGCGCACTGACCTTCGCCAGTGAGTACCAGGGTGAGACCTTCGTCGGCCTCTTCCCCGAATTCCAGACCAGGTTGAGTTTCGATCCGGCCGCGCCGCAGGACGCGAAGCTCGACGTGACGATTCCGCTGGCGACCGCCGACACGAAGAACGCCGACCGCGACGGTACGCTCAGGACCGCGGCCTTCTTCAACGTGGCGAAGTTCGCCACTGCCCGCTACACCGCGAGTGGCTTCCGCAGCCTGGGCAATGACCGCTACGTCGCCGACGGCACGCTGGAGCTGAGTGGGGTCAAGAAGCCGGTGAGCCTGACCATCACTTGGACGCCGGGCGATCGCCCCGTATTGGCCGGCAAGGCCACGGTCAAGCGCCTGGACTTCGGCGTGGGCGCGGGCGACTGGGGCGATCTGTCGATCCTCCCGAACAACGTCGCCGTGTCGACCAAGGTGACCTTCCGCTTGGCGCCCTGAGGCCATCTCTCCTGTGGGAGCCGCCATAGCGGCGCCCACAAAACGAACGCTGACTGGAATTACGCCATGACCGACTTCAATGCGCTGCTTCTACGCCTGCTTGCGGCAGCGGTCCTCGTTTCGATCGAGCTATCGCATCCGGAGATCCTCAACTGGGTCGGCGCTCTGTTCCTCCTGGCCGGCTTCAAGACCCGGTATGCCGCTGCCGTGCTTGGAGTGCTCGGACTGTCGGCGCTGGCCGTGCAGCCTTGGGACTTCATCTCACAGTCGGCATTCCTCGAGTTCGCCGGCACCAGCGTGTTCACCATGGTCCTGTTCGTGATCGCGGTGCTCGGCGCCGGAGGCTTCAGCATGGATGAATGGGTCCATTCCCGAAGGATTGCGGGGGCGGAAACCGCTTGCAGGACCGCCAATGGGCACGCGGCCGGCAACCCGCAGGGGTCGCTCGAAGCAACGGTCAGCAGGTGCATGGACATCAAGCTTCAATCCAGCTCCCGCCTACGAGCGTGGCTGGAATCACCGTCGAATCCGGAAATCCACACGCGTTAGCCGCAGCTTGGCAGCCTGTCATATGCAGCTATTTGCACTCCAACGATTGCACACAAAATAGGAGCATCCCGTGGGCCTGTTGATTGACAAGCTGGCTCTGCTCGGAGCCATGGCATCACCCGGGTAATCACTCATGCCGGGCGTTTCCTTCCAATCCACCGAGGACAAACAATGATCCAGTTCAAACAAATGTTGATCGTGGCTGCCATCGCCGGAGTGCTGACCGCCTGTGACAGCAATGTCGGCGAAGAGGCCGCAGTCGTAACGCCGGCGCAGACCGCACCGGCGACACTCCCCGCACCTGAAAACGCAGCGGCCAGCAGCTTCGCCACTGCCGAAGTAACGAAGTTCAACACCCCTTGGGCGATGACTTTCCTACCTGACGGCAGTCTGCTGGTGACCGAGATGGGGGGCACGCTGCGCCTCTACGACCCGGCGACCAGCAAGACCGGCAACATCAGTGGGGTGCCGGAGGTGAAGCATGTGGCCCAGGGCGGTCTGGGCGATGTCGTCCTGCATCCCGGGTACGCCGAGAACGGACTGGTCTACCTCAGCTTCAACGAACCCGGCGACGGGGGCCTGATGGGTGCCGCGGTTGCGCGCGGCAAGTTGATGCTCGATGGTCAGGGTGGTGGCGCGCTCGAGAACCTCGAGGTGATCTGGCGCCAGGACCCGAAGAAGAGCGGCGACGGCCACTTCGGCTACCGCATCGCCTTCGGCAGCGACGGCAAGCTGTTCATCAGTTCGAGCGAGCGCAAGGAGTTTGACCCGGCGCAGGACCTGGGCACCAACCTGGGCAAGATCGTGCGCCTCAACGACGACGGCACGCCTGCAGAGGGCAATCCATTCGCCGACCAGGGCGGCGTGACCGCGCAGATCTGGACGCTGGGCCACCGCAACATCCTCGGCCTGGCCTTCGACGCCAGCGGCCAGCTGTGGGCACAGGAAATGGGGCCCATGGGCGGCGATGAACTCAACCGCATCGAGAAGGGCGCCAACTATGGCTACCCGATCGTTTCCAATGGCGACCACTACGACGGCACCGTGATCCCCGACCACGACACCCGCCCGGAATTCCGCGCGCCGGTGGTGAGCTGGAATCCGGTGATCTCGCCCGCTGGCCTCATGATTTACAGCGGTGACCTGTTCCCGGCGTGGAAGGGCAACGGTTTCATCGGCGGCATGTCGTCGAAGTCGCTGGTGCGCATCGAGTTCGATGGCGACAGCGCACGCGAAGCACAGCGATTCGACATGCAGCGGCGCATCCGCGAAGTTGAACAGGGCCCCGATGGCGCCATCTGGCTGCTTGAAGACGGCACCCGCCAGGGCGAGGGTTGGTTGTTGAAGCTGACGCCGGAGCAAGCAACGTCGGCGACCGAAAGCTGACCCTTCCAATCATGCAGGGCGAGGTTTGACTCCGGGAATTTCGTGGTCAAACCTCGTCAAAGCGGCATCAGACCTGTTCTGGCGTGGCAGCCACGGAGTCCTTCAGCGACGTGGTCGGCCGGCCGATCAGCTTCGACAGGACACGGCCGTCATCGAACAGGGCGTCCTTTCATACGCAGCTGTTCGCATTCCAACGATTGCACACAACGCAGGAGAATCCCGTGGGCCTGTTGATTGAAGGCAAATGGCGCGACAAGTGGTACGACACGGCTGAGGACGGCCAATTCCGGCGCGAGGAGGCCAGCTTCCGAGACTGGCTGAGCGCCGACGGTGGCGTCGGACCGGATGGGCAGCGTGGACACCGCGCCGAGCCCGGTCGCTACCGGTTGTACGTCAGCTACGCCTGCCCCTGGGCGCACCGCACCCTGATCGTGCGCGCCCTGAAAGGGCTCGAGGAGCTGGTGCCGGTGTCGGTCGTGCACTGGCGCATGCTCGAGCACGGCTGGACTTTCGCCAATGGCACGGGGGTCACGCCTGATCCGGTGATGGGCGCGGAGTACCTGCACCAGCTCTACACCCGGGCACGACCCGGGATGACGGGTCGGGTGACGGTGCCGCTGCTCTGGGACCAGGCCACGGACACCATCGTCAGCAACGAGTCTTCCGAGATCATCCGCATGTTCAATGCGGCGTATGACGTTCTGGGCGCGAAGCCGGGCGACTACTATCCGGCGCCACTGCGCGAGGAGATCGACGCGGTCAACGCGCGGGTCTATGCGACCGTCAACAACGGGGTGTACCGAGCCGGCTTCGCCACCACCCAAGACGCGTACGAGGACGCGGTCCGGCCTCTGTTCGAAACACTGGACTGGCTCGAGGAGCGTCTTTCAACCCGGAACTGGCTCGTTGGCGACCTGATGACGGAGGCCGACATCCGCCTGTTCACGACCTTGGTGCGCTTCGATCCGGTCTACCACGGACACTTCAAGTGCAACCTGCGCAGGATCGCCGACTACCCGGCCCTGCATGCGTTCACTGTGCGGATGATGGAAGTCCCCGGGGTCGGCGAAACGGTTCACTTCGACCACATCAAACGGCACTACTACGAGAGCCACCCGACCATCAATCCGACCGGGGTGGTGCCCCTGGGGCCGCTGCAGCCGTTCTGAGCATGCCATCCCCGGGAAGCACGAGGCCGGCCCGTTTCGGGGCCGGCCTCGTGAGCAGGTGCCTTGCAGCCCGATCAGAAATCGAACCGCACCTGCACCTGCGCCAGGTCAACGTCGACATCGTCCAGCTCGAAGCGGCTGTACTCGCCGCGCAGCGCGACGGTGTCGTTGAAGCGGTATTGCAGGCCCAGGCCATAGGTCGGGTCGGTACCGTCGTCATCGGCGCGACCGATCCCCGGGGCGCTGACCTCGGCGTCCCAGCTGTGGAAGCCGGCCTTGGCATAGCCGGAGAACTTGTCGGTGAAGGGTAGGGTGCCGACGGCGACCAGGGACCACGTATCGGCCTCGAGCTTGCCGACGTTACCTGTCAGGTCGACCTCGCCGAAGTCGGTGTAGGCCGCCTCCACCCCGAAGTAGGGATTGAACTGGTAGCCACCGAACACCTGATAGCCAACGTCTTCATCGTCGACGAATGATTCGTCGACCATCGCCTGGCCGACGCCGGCGCCCGCATAAAACCCGGTGGGCTCGGCGGCCTGGGCGCCCAGGGACAGCGTGCCAAGGGCAAGGGCGAGAACGGAAGCGGCGAGGATGGGGGTCTTGCTCATTTTGGAAGCTCCTTCTTGGGATTCTTGCGAGGAATCTCGCTGACAAGAAGGATGGAGGTTGCGAATAGCGAAACAAAGACGACAAAAGCATATTCATTGTTTCCGAAAACCAGCCAATCCATTCCCAAGCTGATCAGGACATTGGTTCCGGCGCCGCCCCAATCTTGGGCGGCAGCGGGATGAACTCTTCGTTGTCCAGGTCGGGCAGCTTCATCCGGCCCCCCGCCCAGTCGGCGCGCGCCTGTTCGATGCGCTCCTTGGACGAGGACACGAAGTTCCAATCGATGTAGCGCGATCCGACGGGCTCACCACCCAGCGCCATGACCACTGCGTCGCGGAGCGCTGCAACCGTCGCCGCCTTGCCGGGTGCGAGGACAGCCATGCTTCCGGCCTCGACGCGCTGGCCAGCCACTTCAACATCACCCCTGGCGACATAGACCGCACGCTCGCTGTATTCCGCCGGCAGCGTCACCCGGGATCCGGCAGGCACCTGCCAGTGCACGTAGAACTGCGGGGAATCGATCTTCACCGGTGACTCAATGCCCGCCAGGCGTCCAGCGATCAGGCGCCCGACAATGCCGTCCCCGTCGAACACGGGCAGCGCCTCGCTCGGGTAATGCCAGAAGCCTGGGTCCACCTCCTCGCGCTCGTTCGGCAGCGCCACCCAGGCCTGGATGCCATCCATCGGGCCGCCGTTGGCGCGGAGTTCTTCAAAACGCTCGGAGTGGGTGATCCCACTGCCGGACGTCATCCAGTTGACCTCGCCAGGCCGGATCGGCTGTTCGGAGCCAAGGCTGTCGCGATGCATGATCTCGCCGTCGAACAGGTAGGTGATCGTCGACAGGCCGATGTGCGGGTGGGGCCGGACATCGGCTTCGCGAGGCAGGCCGCGCTCGATCTGCTTGGGGCCCATTCGATCAAAAAAGATGTAGGGACCGATCATGCGGCGCTTGGAGAACGGCAAGACGCGGCCGACTTCAAAGGCGCCCAGGTCGCGGCGGCGCTGCTGGATGATGAGTTCAATCATGGGAAACCTCCTGACAGGGTGGGCGAGCTGCAGTGGACGACGATTGCAGCAACGGTATGTGGCGGTGGTTAGGCGTCATCCGGTTGAGGCCGGAGGGTCTCCATTGGCAGGCCGTGCAGACGCCAGGCTTCCAGTCCACCCGCCAGCGGTCGTACGCGGCCAAAGCCGAGCTGCTTGAGCTGGCTGGCCACGCGTGCGGCTGAAGCTTCGTTCGGGCAGTCGCAATAGACCACCACTTCGCCGCTGACGCGGGACACCAGATCGGCTACCCGGGTCGCGTGGACCGCGCCGGGAATCCATCCGGTTTCGGCACGTTCGGCGTCGGTGCGGACGTCCACGACGAGCGGCCTTTCGGGATGCTCCATCAACGCATGCAGCTCGGGCACGGAGATACGTTCCATGCGCAGTTCGCGCAGGAACAGGTGGCGCTTCCAGACTTTGCGCAGGACGAACACCAGCAGCGCCACCAGCACAAGGCCAATTCCGACGCGCCCCAGAGACTCCAGGGTCAGCAGTGCTTCGTTGACTGCGTCGTGGAACACCACGCCCGTGGCGATCGCGACACCGGCCCAGAGCATGGCCCCGGTGCCGTCATAGATCGCGAAGCGGCCCAGCGGCGTGCGTTGGTGCCCGGCCAGCGTGGTGCCGACCGCGGCGAAGCCGGGGATGAACTTGGCCAGTATCAGCGAGGGCGGACCCCACTTCGCGTAGATCGCGCGCGTGCTGGACACGCAGCTGTCGGGAGAGAGCGAGACGCGGCAGATCAGGCGCAGCATCCGGGCGCCGTGCCGACGCCCGGCGAAGTACCACAGCATGTCGGCCAGCAGCGCCGCCGCCGTGGCCGCAAGCAGAATGGGCCACACGGGTTCCAGGCGCTCCGTGGCCTGCGCGCTGGCGACCACAAGCGGCGGCCAGGCGGGAATCGGGATCCCGCCTTGGTCGAGCAGGACGACGATGAAAACGAGCCACAGACCGTAGATCGACAGCAGTTCGTTCAGTGCCTCCATGGTCGGGCCCGTGCCACCTCCGTCATGTCCGCGGGCGCATCACGCGCCGCGCGGAAGAACTGTCAACACGCGCGCAACGAATTCGTGGAACTCCTTGAGATAGCCGCGCAGGAACTCGGCGGTTGATGCATCGGCGACCTCGCCGGCGTCGTTGAGGAAGCCGTCAGTGAACTGGATGTAGGCCTCCGGCGAGTTCATTTGCGGCGAATTGAGGAAGCCGAGGATGCTGCGCAGGTGCTGCTGGCCCACCGCGGTGCCGATCGCGCCGGGCGAGGTGCCAATCACGCCCGAGGGGATGTTGGCGAAGGAGTTGGTGCCCCATGGGCGGCTGGCCCAGTCGATGGCGTTCTTGAGCCCGCCGGGGATGGAGCGGTTGTACTCCGGGGTAACGATCAGGATCGCATCGGAGCCTTCGATGGCTTCCTTGAACTTGCTTCCGACCTCCGGGTAGTCGGCGTCGTAGTCATAGCTGTACAGCGGCAGGTCCTTGTAGGAAATCTCGTGGAACTGGAGCTGCTGCGGCGCAAGCTTGACCAACGCCTGGGCGAGCTTGCGGTTGATCGATTCCTTCGCGAGGCTTCCGATCAGGTAGCCGACTTTGTATGTTTTCATCATTCGTCTCCTTGGGCTGCAACGCGACCTTATGGTCGCGTTGCAAGTTATACCGCACCGGTCACGATCAGCACGGACTCGATGTGGGCGGCAGGCGGTCAGGCCGCGGTATCGACCAGCACGAGCTCGGAATCCTCGAGGGCCTTCACCCGGATGCTTTCCACTTCGCTGATCGCGGCGCCATCGCGTGCATCGAGGACAACGTCGTCGACTTCGATCTTGCCTGTGGCGGGCACCAGGTAGCCGAAGCGGCCGGGGCCCGCAAAGTGGTACTCAGTGGTTTCACCGGCCTTGAGCGTCGCGCCAAGCACCCGTGCGTCGGTGCGGATCGGCAACGCATCGCCATCGCCTTCGATGCCGCTGGCGAGGGTGATAAAGCGTCCTGAGCGCTCGCCCTTGGGGAAGGGCTTGGCGCCCCACGAGGGCGGGCGTCCCTGCTGGTTCGGGATGATCCAGATCTGGAAGATCCGTGTGGTACCCGGTTCGTGGTTGTACTCGGAGTGGCGGATACCGGTGCCCGCGCTCATGACCTGGACGTCACCGGCCTCGGTGCGCCCCTTGTTGCCCAGGTTGTCCTCGTGGGTGATGGCACCTTCGCGGACGTAGGTGATGATTTCCATGTCGGCGTGTGCGTGGGGAGGGAAGCCGGTACCCGCCTGGATGGTGTCGTCGTTCCAGACCCGCAGCGCGCCCCAGTGGACGCGTTCCGGGTCCTGGTACTCGGCAAACGAGAAATGGTGCTTGGCGTCAAGCCAGCCGTGGTTGGCTCCGCCGAGGGCGTTGAAGGGGCGACGTTCAATCATGATGTTTTCCTGCATGGAGTGGATTCGATGATTGCAGTCTAGGTTTCCAGAGGCGTGGTAAAAACCGGGCAAATATCATTTCATTGTTTCTGAAATTGATACGATCACTTTCCGTTATGCATCGGGGTTATCCGTCGTAATGCGCCGCAACGACACCCATCATCCGTGCCGAATTTTACGACGCCGAACGAGCGCTCAGCGTGACGAAAGGCTTCTCTGAGAGTCGCTCTGCGCGGTGGCATCCCACATGGTCATGGCCAGGTCGATCATGCCGTCGAGCTCTGGCAGTGATGCCCCATCACGGGCCTGGATCGAAATGCCATTGAGGAGCGTAACGACGAGCAGCGTCAGGGCTTCGGCGTCGATGCCGCGTGACAACGCTCCAAGCTTGGTCGCCTTGAGTACACAGTTGTGGACCAGCGCTTGCGTACTCGCACGCTCGTCCGTCATCGACTGACGAACATGATCGTTGGCAGGGGAGCAGTTCAGTGCCGACAGCACGACCATGCAGCCATACGGGTGCTCCTGAGCCGTCTGGATCCTGGCCGCGCTGCGGAGCGCGCGTGCAATAGCTTCGCGCGGCGAGCTCGAGGCGTCCTCCAGAGCAATACGGACCGCACTGCCGTCCGTCGACAGGTACAGCTCGACCGTTTCCCGGTACAGGGCTTCTTTCGAACCGAAGGCCGCGTAAAAGCTGGCCGCCGAGAGTCCGCCCATGGCCGAGCGTAGCTGTGCCAGGGAGGTTGACTCGTAACCATGGCGCCAGAACGCGTGCATGGCGTTTTCCAGCGCTTGCTGACGGTCGAAGGTGCGTGGTCGGCCGAGGGTGGCCATGGCTGTCTCCAAGGGCGGAACGAATTCGGTACTGATCGTTCCATAATTCTACACCCAAGGCGGACCGGTGCTCTGTACAGTTGTGGAACATTCGATCCACAACTATCGAGGCAGCACCAATGACCACTCTTTTCGATCGCTACAACCTGGCGGGCCGGGCGCTGCGCAATCGCGTCGTCATGGCGCCGATGACCCGTTCCCGCGCCGCCGACACCGTGCCCGATGCGGCGACCGCGGCGTACTACCAGCAGCGTGGGACCGCGGGTCTGATCGTCACCGAAGGCTCGCAGGTCTCCGACGAAGGCCGCGGCTACCTGTTCACGCCCGGGGTGCACACCCCGGCCCAGGTCGAGGGCTGGAAGAGCGTAACCGACGCGGTGCATACACGGGGCGGCGCGATCTTTGCCCAGCTCTGGCACGTCGGGCGTGTATCGCATGTGTCGGTGCAGGCCGAAGCTCGTGCACCGGTCAGCTCGGTCGCCAAGGTCGCCGAAGGCACCACCGCCTTCGCCTATGACCAGCAGGGTCAGCCCGGCCCGGTGCAGGCCAGCATGCCACGCGCTCTGGAAACCGCGGAGATCCCGCGGATCACTCAGGACTTTGTCGCTGCCGCCCACAACGCTGTGGCCGCCGGCTTCGACGGAGTCGAACTGCATGGCGCCAACGGCTACCTGCTGGAGCAGTTCATCAACGCAGGGCTCAACACGCGTGATGACCGCTATGGCGGCGCGACTATCGAGGATCGCCTTCGCTTCACCCTCGAGACCGTGGACGCCGTCACCGCGGCGATCGGCCCGGGTCGCGTCGGCATCCGCTTGTCCCCGTTCAACCGCATCTTCGACATGCCCGCGTTCGAGGACGAGGCGGACACGTGGCTGGAACTGGCGCGGCAGCTCTCTTCACGGCAGCTCGCCTACGTGCATATCAGCAACCGCGACGTGCTGGTGGCGACCGATGAAGGCAAGCGTTTCCTCGAAGCATTCCGCCAGGCCTATGTCGGCACCCTGATCATTGCCGGCGGCTACACCCGCGAGACCGCCGAGGCCGACCTTGCTGCGGGACTGGCGGACCTGGCGGCGTTTGGACGGCCGTTCATCTCCAATCCCGACCTGGTGGCGCGGCTGCAGCATGGATGGCCCTTGGCCGAGCCCGACCGCGACACCTTCTATGGCGGTACCACGGTCGGATATGTCGACTACCCGGAGTACGCCGCGGAAGAAATGGCGCCGGCCTCATGAGCACGCCGCTGGAGATCGACTTCGTCATGGGCATTTTCTGCCCCTGATGCGCCATCGCACTGCCACTGCTTGAACACGCGGTGGACAGTGCAGCGTTCGATGTAACACCCCTGGCGCCATCCCAAACCGTTCAAAAGCCCCGATCTGAGGAAGCCTTTCGCGGCCTCTTGGCCGTTGGGGGACTTCCTGTATCGAGGGATTATCACAATGCAGCGCAAGCCGGACGGCTTGGTGCCAGCTACTGCGACTTCTCCGAACCTTGTCGAAGGAGGAGCCGCCGTTGCCCGAACAGAAGAATGGCGTCTGGTGAAACAGCCCGCATGGGTCCTGATTCTGCTGTTCGCCATCACGTTCAATTTCATCACCGCAGAGTTGCTGCCCATGGGCGTGCTCCAGGTGATGGCCAGTGATCTTGGGCAAACCGAAGCACGCATCGGCTTCCTCGTGTCGATCTTCGCGTTCGCAGTCGTTGTGACCTCTGCACCGCTGGCCGGCATCATGGCAACACTGCCGCGGCGACCGCTGCTGGTTTCGATCCTGACCGTCCTGTCATTAGGCAACATCGCTGTTTCGTTCAGCGACAGCTACGCGCTGGATATCGTCATCCGCTTCGTCACGGGCATCATGCATGGCATTTTCTGGGGCATGATCGGCTCACTGGCCACCCGCATGGTGCCAGTGACGCAGCGCGGACGCGCGCTGTCGGCGATCTTCGCTGGAAACGTCGCTGCCATGAGCCTCGGCATCCCGTTGAGCGCAGCGGCTGGGCTGCTGATCGGCTGGCGACCGTGGCAAGATCTTCGTGCAGCTGTTCCACCAGGGCGCAAACGACGACGGACGCGTCAATCCGGAGCTTGCTTACAGCCCTTCAGGGATATCCGCGGTCGGGGTGCGCGCACCGATGAAGCTGAGCAACGCGCCCAATTCAGGGCGATCAGCATACCGATTCGATCATCAACCGGATGTCGGCTTCCGGCCAAGAGCAGCCGTACCGGCTACAAGCGCCGATACGACAGAGCTCGATCAGCTGGTGACCGGGTAATCCGTATAGCCCTTGGCACCCCCGCCGTAGTAGGTCTCGCGGTCGGGCAGAACGAGCGGCACATCGCGCCGCAAGCGCTCAACCAGGTCGGGGTTGGCGATGAACGGCTGCCCGAATGCCGCCAGGTCGATGGTGCGTTCTTCGACCAGCCGGATGGCCCGCTCGCGCATCATGCTGCCGGCGAGGATCACGGTACCGCCGTACATCTCCTTGAATTTCCGCAGGAACGCCTCGTCCAGCACTGACACGCCGCGGGCGTGGTTGTCGTTGAGATGCGCGTAGGCCAGGTCACGCTTGCCTAACTCCTCGGCCAGGTAGAGATAGCTCGCTTCGTTGTCCACGTACTCGGGCATGTCGAACTGCCGGTTGTGTGGCGCCAGGCGGATGCCAACCCTGTGCGGACCGATACGGCGCGTGATCGCATCCACGGTATCCAAGATGAGGCGTGCTCGGTTGAGCAGCGATCCACCGTAGGCATCGCCACGGTCGTTGACCACTGGATTTAGGAACTGTTCGAACAGGTAGCCGTTGGCGGCATGCACTTCGATGCCGTCGAAGCCGGCGGCGATCGCATTCGCCGAGGCCTGTTCGAAGTCGTTGACTATCCGCGGCACCTCATCGGTGGCCAACGCGCGTGGCGGACTTGGCTCGGCTTGGCCGCGCGTACCGTCTTCGCGGTAGACGAATGCCATGCTCTTCGGATCGCTCGCCACGCGACGTGTGCTCGAGCTCACCGGCTGACCGCCGCCGGACTGCAGCGAGGTGTGCGACATGCGGCCCACGTGCCAGAGCTGGGCGAAGATCACACCTTGCCGGGCATGCACGGCCTCCGTCACCGGCTTCCAGCCGGCCACCTGCTCGGCTGACCACATGCCGGGCACGTCGATGTAGCCCTGCCCTTCCGGCGACACCGGAGTGCCCTCGCTGATGATCAGGCCAGCGCTGGCACGCTGCGCGTAGTACTGAGCGGTCAGCGCGTTGGCGATACAACCGGGAGCGCGGGCGCGGGTCATCGGCGCCATGGCGACGCGGTTGCGCAAGGGCGTGCCCGCCAAGTCATACGGTTGGAACAGTGCAGATGTCATGTTGTCGTTTGTCTCGGTGCAAGGCGATGACAACGATATGAGGTTGACACTGACGCGCACAATAGAGGCTAATGTCCCGATAATAGGGAAATGTTGTCCCCAATAGGCTGCGAAGAATGATGCCGCTTGACTCCTTGAACGGCCTGATCACCTTCGTTACGACCGCCCGGGCAGGCACTTTCACGGAGGCTGCGGCGACGCTGGGCGTATCCCGCTCGGCAGTAGGCAAGGCCATCGCCCGCCTGGAAGGGCGCCTTGGCGTGCGCCTGTTCCACCGCACGACGCGGCGTATCTCGCTCACCGCAGACGGCGAGGCCTACTACGCGTCGTGCGCCGCCGCGCTGGAGGAGATTGCTGCCGCCGAGGCTGGCCTTGGCTCGAAGTCGCGTCTGCCAGTCGGGCGGTTGCGCATCGACATGCCAGCCTCGTTCGGGCGCCACGTGATCCTGCCCATTCTGTTGCGCATAGGCGCGGCGCATCCGGACCTGCAGTTCACCGTGACCTTCAACGACCACCTGCTCGATCCGGCCGAGGCGGGCATCGACCTGCTCATCCGCTTCGGCGGGCTCGAACAAGCAGGCAACCTGGTCGCGCGCAGACTGGGCAGCCAGCGGCTGGTACTGTGCGCCTCGTCCGACTACGTGCGGGCACAAGGCGTCCCGCTATCGGTGGAGGATCTGCATTCGCACCGCAGCATCGTCGGATTCCGGCATGGGCAACCGATGGCATGGCGGATCGGTACCGACGCCTCGGCCGATGCTTTCGTACCCGTCGGCACCCACCAGTTCAGCGATGGCGATGCTGTCATCGACGCCGCTGTCGCCGGCCTCGGCATCTGCCAGATGCCGATCTCGCTGGTCCGGCCGCACCTGCAGTCCGGCGCGTTGCAGCTGGTGCTCGACGATTGCTCGCAGCAGCACATTGAGATCCATGCACTCTGGCCGCAGACGCGCCATCTACGGCCGAAAGTGCGTCACGTGGTGGACGAGTTGGCGAAGCTGGCGGCGCGAGGAACGTTCGATTGACGAATCCCCCCTCAAGGGCCGCTTTGGGTCGAAAGCCGTCTGAGCATGCAGTCGGCGGCCTGATCATCAAGGTTCGGTCTGGTGATGCGATCGCCCCGGCGCACGCATCCGGGGAAGCTACGGCAAGGCGATGACGCTGGACGACATCGACATCGACAGCGTCGCCGCCTCTTATGCACGGGCGGCGGTGTACGCGCAGTCGGTCGGCTTCGATGGTGTTGAAGTCCACGGTGCGCACGGCTACTTGATCGACCAGTTCCTGTGGGCACATACCAACCGGCGCAAGGATGCCTATAGCGGCGGGGCGCGCAGCCGCGCACGCTTCGCGGCGAAGGTCGTAGCGGCGATACGCCAGGCAACCGGGCCCTCGTTTCCGATCTCGTTCCGGCTCTCGCAGTGGAAGGTCGGCGCCCGCAATGCCGCCATCGTGACCAGCCCCCACGACCTGGAAGAACTGCTTGGCCCGATCGTCCAGGCGGGTGCCACCCTGCTGCATGCATCGGATGGACATTTCGATCGCCCGGCCTTTTCAGGATCGGATCGCAGCCTGGCCGTGTGGGTCAAGGAACTGACGGAGCTTCCGACTATCGCCGTTGGCTCGGTTGGGCTTGAGCCAACTGGACTGCCGAGTAGCGGGCCGGACTTGAGGCGCCTGACCGAGCGGATCGAGCAAGAGGAGTTCGACCTGATCGCGGTTGGCCGTCGGCTGTTGGCTGATGCTGCCTGGGTATCACGCCTGGCCCGGAATCCTGCTTCAGTGGTCGCTACGTCACCGGTGATGGATGAAAGCCCGGCTGCCTGTGTATCCAGGTAGCCGGGTCCGCGGTCATCGTGCGCCTGCCGGCGCGCGTCTGCTCAGCTCTCGCCCATGCCCGCTGCCGGCTCGGGAGCACTCCCGGATCTCACCTTCTGCTCGATGCGCGCACCCACGCCAGGGTCGACGCTCTTCCAGTACTCGAACGCGCGTTCCAGCACCGGGCTGCGGACGCCGCCGAGCAGACTGCCGGCGACTTGGTCGACGAACTGGGCGCGTTGGGCGTCGTTCCAGACCTCGCGCACCAGGGTGCCGGGCTGGCCGAAGTCGTCGTCCTCCGCATGCAGGGTGTAGGCGCTGCGGACCATCTCGCCGTCGGTCTCCCAGCCGTCTGCCACCGGGCCGGTTTCATCCGCCCAAGTGCGGCCGCCGCTGTTGGGTGCGTACACCGGCGCGTTGCCGCGGTGGTGGTAGGTCATCAGGCCGTCGAACATGTACGTGTTCACCGGCACCTTGGGCTGGTTGACCGGCAGCTGGTGGAAGTTGGTGCCGATGCGGTGGCGCTGGGCGTCGGCGTAGGCGAACGCGCGGCCGAGCAGCATCTTGTCCGGCGACAGGCCGATGCCCGGCACCGTGTTGCCCGGCGAGAATGCGGCCTGCTCGATCTGGGCGAAGAAGTTTTCCGGGTTGCGGTTCAGGGTCATGGTGCCGACCTTGATCAGCGGATAGTCCTTGTGCGACCAGGTCTTGGTCAGGTCGAACGGGTTGAAGCGGTAGCTCTTGGCGTCCGCGTACGGCATGACCTGCACCGACAGGACCCAGCTGGGGTGCTCGCCGCGCTTGATCGCGTTGAACAGGTCGCCGCGGTGGAAGTCGGCGTCCTGACCGGCCATCGCGGAAGCTTCGGCGTTGTTGAAGAACGCCATGCCCTGCTCGGTGTGGAAGTGGTACTTGACCCAGAACTTCTCGCCGGCGGCATTGATCCACATGTAGGTGTGCGAGCCGTAGCCGTTCATGTTCCGCCAGGTGCGCGGCAGGCCGCGCTCGCCCATCAGGTAGGTGACCTGGTGCGCGGTCTCGGGATTGTTGGTCCAGAAGTCCCACTGCATGTGGTTGTCGCGCAGGCCGGAGTCGGGCAGGCGCTTCTGGCTGCGGATGAAGTGGGGGAACTTCATCGGGTCGCGCACGAAGAACACCGGGGTGTTGTTGCCGACCAGGTCGTAGTTGCCCTCATCGGTATAGAACTTCAGCGAGAACCCGCGCACGTCGCGCCAGGTGTCGGGGCTGCCCATCTCGCCGGCGACGGTGGAGAAGCGCGCCAGCATGTCGGTCGACGCGCCCTTCTGGAACAGCGCCGCCTTGGTGTACTTCGAGACGTCCTCGGTGGTCTGGAGCACGCCGAACGCACCCGCGCCCTTGGCGTGCGGCTGGCGCTCGGGCACCTTCTCGCGATTGAAGTGCGCCATCTGCTCCAGGAAGTGCACGTCGTGCAGCAGGATCGGACCGTCGGCGCCGATGCTCAGCGAGTTGCGGTCGCTGGGCGCGGGCGCACCGGTGCTCATGGTCGAACCGGTCGCGTGCTTGTCGTCTTGTTTTGCCATGGGAATATCCTCATGAAGAGCGTGTGTGGATGTTGCCTCTGGTTGTGTTGCGGTTCCGCGACGTCGAGCCGGGGGCACCGGCGCCTTTGCTCCTGCGGATCATGTCGCGGCCAGCAGTATCTTCAGCAGATGTCACGGGCCCTCGTTCTGATATCCACCGAAATGTGCCACCGGCGACCAGGCGGGGCTCACTGCAGGAAGCTCAGGTGGCGCAAAGTCATCAAACGGTCCTGCCGCGTAGACCACGTTTCCGCCCACCACGGTGAGCAGTGACTCCAGGTTCTTGATGCGCTCTTCCGGAACGGTCAGGTAGTCCTCGGTCAGGATGGCGAAGTCGGCGTACTGGCCGGGGGCGATCCGACCCTTGACGTCCTCTTCCTGGCTGAACCACGCTGCGTTCGCGGTGAACAGCCGCAGGGCTTCTTCGCGCGACAGCCGGTTTTCGTCTGCGAACAGCTGCGTGCCGCCCATCGTCTTGCCGGTCACCAGCCAATGGATGGCCGGCCACGGGTTGTAGCTGCTCACGCGCGTGCCGTCGGTTCCACCGCCGACCACGATTCCAAGGTCGAGCATCTTGCGGACCGGTGGGGCGTTCAAAGCCGCTTCCTTCCCGTAGCGTTCGGCGAAGTATTCGCCCGCGAAGCCCATGCGGTTCTGGATGGCGATGCCGCCGCCCATGTCCTTGATCCGCTGCAGGTCCTCGTCGGTCACGGTTTCCGCGTGGTCGATCGCCCAGCGCGGCACGAACCGGCCCTGTTCTTCCTTCACCCGCTCGAAGACATCCAGGATCCGGCTCACGCTCTCGCCGTAGGTGGCGTGCTGCCGCAGCGGCCACTGCTTCTCGACCAGGATGGAGGCGACCTCGTGGAGATCGGTGTCCCAGTCGATGCCGCGCGCCTTGCGCTCGTCGAGGTCGGGCTTTGCCGCCATGAAGTTTTCCCAGTCGCCAACGCTGTGCGCCAGGAACTCACCCGCACCCTCCAGCTCGTAGCCATGCTCGAGCGCTTCGTGCTGGTTGTCGTCCAACCCGTAACCGTCGGCCCAACGGCGGAAATCGGCCGCCTCTTGGCCAGCGGTCTGCGCAAAGAGGTAATAGCTCACGCGCAGGGGCAGCTTGCCGTCGGTCGCGATTTTCAGGCTGGTGGCGTAATCGTCGGGAAACAGCTGGCCGCCACCACCTGCATCAACGGCGCTGGTCATGCCCAGCCGGTTGAGCTCGCGATAGAAGTGCAGGGTGGAGTTGACCTGGTCGTCGGCCGAGAGAGCTGGCGGCTTGGCGATCATTGAATAGAGGATGGCGGGGTTCGGTTCCGCATGCAGGATCGCGCCGCCATCGACAAACTCGTACCTACCGCCGTCCGGTGCCTTGGTATCTTCCGTCAGGCCAAGAGCCTCCACGGCGGCCCGGTTGATCATGCCCTGGCTGTAGAGGAATACGACGACCGTTGGTGTATCGGGCGCCGCCGCGTTCAATTCCGCGATGGTCGGCATCCGCTTTTCTTCGAACTGGTACGGCGACCAGCCGCCGATGACCCGGACCCACTGACCTTCAGGCGTCCGCTCTGCCTGCTCGCGCACCATCTCCAGGGCGCGATCCAGCGAACCGACGCCATCCCAGCGAAGCTCCAGGTTGTAGAAGCGGCCGCCACGGACCACATGGGTGTGCGAGTCGTTCAGGCCGGGAATGACGGTCCGGCCGCCCGCGTCGATGACGCGCGTCCTGTCGCCGCGCTGCGCTGCGATCTCCGCGTCGTCGCCGACAGCTACGATCTTGCCGTCGACCACCGCGAAGGCGCGGGCGCTGGGGCGTTTCGTATCCATGGTGACGACGTTCGCGTTCGTCACGATGAGATCGGCCTGGCCTGCTTGCTGTTGTGTCCCGGATTGTTGCGCCGTGGCAGGCGGCGCCGGATTGGTGCACGCCGCCGCGAATAGCGTCACGGCGAGTAAGAGTAGGTATCGCATGGATGCCTCCTTTATGGCGGGGCCGGACGGGTCGGTCCGGCCCCGCGTTCAATCGCTTCTCGGGGAAGCGTGGACGGCGAGGTCTTACTTCGCAGCTTCCTGGGCCCGCTGGTAGCTCTCGGAAACGGCCCGGTAGTGCGGCACGAGCTCGGAGTAGAGCGCGCCCCACGCGGCGGCATCGTCGCGGTTCCAGGTGCGGTGGGTTTCGCTGAGGATGGTGTTGGTCGTGACCGGAACAACACCGGCATTCGCCATGCGCAGCATGGCCGCGTCGGATGCCAGCTTGCTGACGTCGCCCGAGGCATCCATCACCGCCAGCACGTTGTATCCATCGGCCTCTGCCTGCAGGGCCGGGAACGCGACGCAGACGCTGGTCCACACGCCCGCCATGACGAGGGTCTTGCGGCCGGTGGCCTCGACGGCCTTCACGAAGTCGGCGTTGTCCCATGCGCTGACCTCGCCCTTGCGGCCGACGTAGATCGCATTGGGCGCGGCCTCAAGCAATTCTTCCATGATGGGACCGTTCGGGCCGCCCGGCTCCGATGCCGTGTAGATGACCGGGATACCCGCCTGTACGGCGATCTTTGCCAAGGCCACCGTGTTGGCACGCAGCTCGGCAAGTGGAATGTCCTTTACCGTCTGGAAAAGACCCGTCTGATGGTCCAGCAGCAAGAAGACGGCATCGTCGGGGTCATAGAGCGCCGCGCGTGCCGCCGGCGTCGGCTGGCGTGAAAGCCCTTCGATGGGCGCCTGGGCGCTGGCTTGCTGCGCACTCGCCATGGGCGAATACGCCAGGGGGATGGACATTACCGCGACCATCGCCACGGTGTGGAAGAAATTGCCGAGGAAGTTCGAGTGCTTCATGGTGGTTGCCTCTCGTTTGAAATGAATGACGATGACCGGAGCAAGCTCATCGAACGTGTTGCCCGTGTACCAGCGCTCGAAAGTTCAGTCGTTCGCAGCGCGCCATCGAAGCGTAGATCTCCCCAGGCCCCGCAGAGACCGGATGATCGACACTTCATTGTTTCTGGAATTGATACGATCCGAGACCGCGCGGGCGGTCACGAGCCGGGATGGGCAGCCACCGCGTCCATGACGCGAGCCGAGTAAACCAGTGCCGCCCCGGCATTGAGTGCGACCGCAACGCCCAGCGCTTCGGCGATTTCCTCGCGGCTAGCGCCATGCTTGAGCGCGGCATCGACATGCACGGTGATGCAGCCGTCGCAGCGCGTGGTTACCGCGACCGCCAAGCCGATCAGTTCGCGGGTCTTGGCATCGAGGTGCTGGGTCTTGGCACCGGCTCCGCTGAGCGTCGCGTAGCCGCGCACGGTATCGGGGGACAGCTTGCTGATCTCGCCGATCCGGCCCTTGAGTTCATCGCGATAGTTGTTCCAGTCGAGCATGGTGGTTCCTCCGTAGGCGTCGCAATTCGACGCGAGTCATGTGTTTCAGGGAAACGGCCCGGTTCCAGGCACCGGGCGAGGGCAGGGTGCATCTCAGAACTGGTGCTGCAGGGTCAACTCCAGATAGCGCAACGGCTCATGCGGACCGTTGTCGCGTAGAAACGAGCCGGGCCGGGACCAGGCCAAGACGGCGCCCGTTGTCCAACCCGGCGACGGCGTCCAGGTTGTTCCAAATGAGGCGATGGTTGCCACGTGTCGGTTGCTGCTGTCGCCGGGCGTGCGGATCAGCGTCCCGTTGGGCGCGTACGCGCCATCGTTCGTGCTGTGCCGCCAGAACAGATCGAGACTTGCGTTCAGCTCCAGCCGCGGCGTGGGGTGCAGGAAGATCGTGGGCTGGACGTTGAAGAAGTTGCGTGGCCCTAGAGTCGCCTCCTCGCCGAAGTAGTTGCCGCGCGGGTACATCGGATTGAAGGTGCCCAGGCGATTGTCATCGGGGTTACGGTCGCCGCTGGCCACCGCCGCCAGCAGGGCCAGCCGCGGCTGCCACGTGGCATTGGTGAAGCGGTAGCCTGTTTCGGTCGCAACTGTCCAGGCACGGATGCTGGCGCTGCCGAAGCGGCCACCCTGCATCGCGGATTCCCAATTCCAGTCCCAGCTGCCCTGTGTTCCGGACACACGCAGTCCCAGCGTCCAGCGGCGCTCATGCGCATCTCCTTGGACGTAGTGTGCAGTCAGGTCTTCATAATGAAGCAGGTAGACATCCCAGACGCGGTCGACACCGGTCCGGACGGCGTAGATGCCTCGCAGCGCTTGGACGTCCGAATGGCCATCGTCGAAGCTGCCCTGGCGATTCAGCCTTGGCGTTGCCGCGAAGGCGTCAATGCGCCAGTCGGCGCCTTCCACATACGTACGTATCGCGTCGAAGCTTCGGCGCACGTTGGTACCGTCACGCACGTCCATCAGTCGGGCCGATCCGAACCGCATCTCCTGGATGCCTGCACGCAGACCGAACTCCCTGTCGCCAGCGGTCGCTCCGCGCAGTTCGACGAACAGGTTCATCGGGTCAAGCCGGTTCTCGTCCACGGGCGCGGGGCCTCCGGCGCGACCGTTCGCCAGCGAGGTGCCCAGTTGGGCGAAGCCGCGCCAGTGTTCGCCCAGACGCACATCGGCGAACAGCGAGTGGCGCTGCAACCAGGCTCCCCAGTGATCCTGCGGATCTTCACCATGGCCTGGATTGTCGGCGTACTCATAGCGCCAACGCAAATCGCCGCCCAGGCTCAGGTGCATGCCGCCGGCGACCGGCCGGGCTTTCCAGCAGGCGATGCGATTGTCGTCCGCGCACATCTGGCGTTGGGCAATGAAATCGTCCTCATGGCGCAATTGGCGGAAATCCGCCGCGGCGCCCCCGGCTGCCGCCAGCAGTGGCAGCGCGAGCAGGCCTGCTCGGCTCCTCAGCACTGCATTCGATCGTCCCAAAGGATGGCCAGGCATATCGCGGCTATCGCCAATCTCCCTGCAGGCATCGATGCACCTGCAGGAGGATGGTCGGAGGCCGGCATTCGATGCCGAACCCGGCAGCAGTCCGATCAGGAACCTGAGGCTCATACGATCTCCCTGGCACTTTCCGGCGGATGCTCGAGGGCCGCACCCGGTGTGCCGCCCACGTAATGACGCACGCGCGGGCGCTGGGCAGGATCCGCCAGCAGAGCCATGATCTGCTCCTGCAGCACCTGTTCGTCCTCGGTCACCCGCTCGTGCTGGCGCAAGTGTTCAACCCACGATGCGTCGAGGAAATACTCCAGATAGGTGCCCGGCTCGGTGGTGTCTTCGGCCACGCCCCACTGCATCGCGCCATCGCGACGACGGCTGCGCCCGAGCAGACGCATGCTGCGGAGGAACTCGACGCGCTGGTCCAGCGCGATCCGGTATTCGATGGTGACCAGCACCGGACCACGGTCGCCGGCAATCTCCTCCACCAGAACCGGTTCCGGCCAGTGCCCGGATGGAGTGACGTTAACGTTCGCCGCCTCGCCCAACCGGTAGCGCAATGCGAACAGCGAAGCCAGTGCGGTGCCTGCGGCAGCGACCATCAATGCGACGGGCGTGCTGGTCTGCTGCGCCAGCGTGCCCCAGCCAAGGCTGCCGACCGCCATGCCCGCGGAGAACACGACGATGTACAGCGAGAGCGCGCGGGCGCGCACCCAGGCCGGGACCGATGTCTGTGCGGCGATCTGCAGCGAAGACAGCACGGTGATCCAGGCGAAGCCGTTGGCCAGCGACACCACGTAAAGGACAGGAATGTTCCGTACCAGTGCGAGCGCAAGCATGCAGGCCGCGTAGACCAGGGTCGCAACCAGCACCAGGCGGTCGGAGTCGTACTTCGCGCGCAGCTTCGGCAACAGCACTGCGCCGGTGATCGCGCCGATGCCGATACAGCCCAGCAGCAGGCCGTAGGTGCCGGCGCTGGCTTGCAGTTCACGGTTGACCACGATCGGCAGCAGCGCTGTGAGCGCGCTGGCGAACACGAAGAAGCTTGCCGCCTTGATCAGCACGGACTTCAAGACCGTGGCCTGGGTGGCGTACCGCAGTCCTGCACGAAGTGCCACGCCAAACGATTCGGGTGGCAGGGTCGACTTGCCGGGCTCCCGACGCCAGGTGACCAGCACCAGCACCACGCCGAGAAAGCTCAGCGCGTTGATCGCGAACGCCCATTCGATTCCCGCGCTCGCCACGATCAGGCCGCCAAGGGCAGGTCCGATGGAGCGGGCGATGTTCATGCTCAGTGAACCCAGTGCGACTGCCGGACCCAGCATGGCCTTGGGAACCAGTTCCGGCGTCGTTGCTTGCTGCGCCGGCATCGCCATGGCGGCACCGATCCCGAGCGCGAAGGTCAGCGCGACCAGGAGCCATGGCGTCAGCATGTCCAGGTGCGCCACCAGCGCGAGGGCACTGGCAACCAACACCATCCACAGTTGGGCGAGGATCAAGTACTTGCGACGATCGACGATGTCGGCGAGGGTGCCGGCGATCACCGCCAGCAGGACGACTGGAAGCGTGGTTGCCGACTGCACTGCCGCGACCATGAACGGCGAGCCGGTGTTCTCGGCCATGATCCAGGCCGCGGCGACGTCATGAATCCAGGTTCCGATGTTGGCGACGAGGATCGCCAGCCACAGGTTGCGGAACGTGGACTGGGTCAGCGGCGTCCATGGGCCGGTAGCGGTCGGGGCTGCCTGTGGTGCGGGTTGGCTCATGGGATGTTCTTTCTTGTGTCCCTCCCGTCTGGGCGGGGAAGGGAACCGGCATCGTTGATGATCAGACTATCTGGCCATCCTCTCCGCCGAGCTCGGCGACCAGGAAATCGACGAATCGGCGCAGGCGCAAAGGCATGTTGCGCGACTGCGGGAACAGTGCATGCACCGCGATTGCAGGCGCGCTCCAGTCTTCCAGGACGCGAACGAGGCGCCCCGCGTCCACCGCATCCTGAGCGATGAAGTCTGGAAGCAAGACAACGCCCAGCCCGGCTAGGGCCATCTCTGCGAGGAAATCACCGTTGTCGGCCATGACCGATCCCCGCGTACGCACGCGCTGCATTTCCTTCCCACGGGTGAGCTGGATGGTGATGCCACCCTGCAGGCAGCCATAGTTGAGGAAGGCGTGCGACGCCAGGTCCTCCGGAACGCCAGGCACCCCTTGTCGGGCAAGGTAGTCGGGCGAAGCCAGCAGGCTGCGCGGTGCCGGCATGATCTTGCGGGCGGCGAACGATGAGTCAGGAAGGTCGGCGATGCGGATGGTGACATCGAAACCTCCCCGCACCGGATCGATCAGATGGTCGGTGAGCGAGATCTGCAGCTCGATGTCCGGATACTTCTCCAGAAAGCGCGGAACCAGCCCGGAGATGACACGCATCCCGAAGGACACCGGCACATTGCACCTCACGATGCCGCGGATGCCGGAGGTTCCCCGTGCCCGCTCCTCGGCCTCGTCAATCGCGGCCAGCACGTCCTGCGCGTCTTCGTAGTACGTCGCGCCGGCCTCGGTCAGGTGCAGGCTACGGGTGGTCCTCATCAACAACTGGACACCGAGTGCCGCTTCCAGCGACTGGACCTGCTTGCTCACCTTCGAGCGCGGAACGTCAAGTGTGCGCGCCGCCGCGGCGAAGCTTTCCGCCCGCACGGCCTCGACGAAGGCGCGCATGCATTCCATCCGATCCATCAACAGCTCCAGCGCATGATTGGTCGGGCATTGTTCCCACAATAATGGCGGCACCGCAAGAAAAGTGGTCGTTTGTATCGTTATTGGAAACAGTAAGATTCCACCTGAGTGACTATTTTCATTTCACCGCCGCGGCTACGGTCGGACGCCTTAACCACTGCGGAGACGACAATGAGCAAAATCCTGGTCCTTTATTACTCGGCTTATGGCCACATCGAGCGCATGGCGCAGGCCGTGGCCGAAGGGGCGCGCGAGGCCGGCGCGACCGTGGACATCCGCCGCGTGCCCGAGCTGGTGCCCGAGGAGGTCGCGCGCGCATCGCACTACAAGCTCGACCAGGAAGCACCGGTTGCCAAGGTGGACGAACTGCCGGATTACGACGCGATCATCATCGGCACGGGCACGCGCTACGGCCGCATGGCCTCGCAGATGGCGAATTTCCTCGACCAGACCGGCGGCCTCTGGGCGCGGGGTGCGCTGCATGGCAAGGTCGGCTCAGCGTTCACTTCCACCGCCACGCAGCATGGCGGCCAGGAAACCACGCTCATGGCCATCCATACCAATCTGATGCACTTTGGCATGGTGTGCGTCGGCCTGCCCTACAGCTTCCAGGGCCAAATGCGGCTCGACGAGGTGACTGGCGGCACACCCTACGGTGCCTCCACCATCGCCGGCGGCGACGGCTCGCGCCAGCCGAGCGAAAACGAACTCGAAGGTGCCCGCTTCCAGGGGCGCCTGGTGGCCGAGGTCACTACCAAGCTCGCTGGCTGATCCGGGCTGTCGGACGCACAATGCAGGATCCTCGCGATCCTGCATTGGCGGAAGGCATGGAGCATCTGAAGCACCCAAGATCACCATCACGAAGGAACTGGAGCCGCTGGCTCATCGTGGCGGTCATCCCGCTGTTGGCCGGCGCCTGCTCAACTCTTCGGGTCCACGACAATGCCGCGCTGCGCTCGCGCATGAGCTTGGATGGCTTGGCACTCGCGGGCCATCTTTCCAACACCACGAATGAAGTCGTGTCGATGCTGGATCTTCGCACGACGTGTTCCCGCGCGAGCAACGAATGCGCCTCACGGATTATCGACGCTACGGGCACGATCCGCGAGGGCACGCGGTTGATCGCCGCTTCCGACGTCCTTTATCAAGCGGCCAAGCACGGCCCCCAGGACACCCGGGTCGCGCACTGGCGCGCCTGTGCCCACCATACCCATCGCTACCTGCACGCCCCGATGCTTCCGGGACGGCAAGGGCCAATCACCGCGCGGACGCAGTTGGCACTCCGACTGCACAATGCCTGCACGGCCGGGCTTGCGCTGAACGCGATCGCAGTCCGGGGACCCGAGGGCTTCGAATGGGACGTTGAGGCCGCCCACTTCCCACGTCCGGCGGTCACAAACGTCGTGCTGGCGAACCAAGTCAAGGTGCGCGGTCTCAGGACACGCCATGTCGAGGACGGCATCGGGGTCGCAGCGATCGCCAGCGGCCGTACTGACGCCGCCATCGGGTCCTTTCCCCCACAGCCCTTCGCTTTGGCCATCAACATTCTGTTCGAGCCTCTTGCCAGCGGGGGGGAGCGGCTCGTCGCTCGTGACGCATCTCGGGCGGGCTCCATCGACACCGCGTTCGGTCCAATCACGCTTTCGCGCGACATGAGCGCCGCCTACGCGAGGGCCGCGGTTGGCTTTGAGAATGAGCTTGGCTATCTGAGTGCGCTGTTTGCTGCCGAAACGGGCCGCGACGATTCCCAGATCCGGCTCTTGGCGCCCGTGGATCCGAACAAGACGCCGGTGATCCTCGTACACGGCTTTGCGAGCAGTCCGATGACTTGGGCGAACATGGTCAACGAACTGCTCGGCGATCCCGACATCTCCGAGCACTACCAGTTCTGGATGGCGCGCTACTCGACCGGCATGCCCGTGTTGGTCAACCGGCAGGAGCTGGCCGGGACGCTGCAGGACTTCCGCAGCCGAGCCTCAGCAGCTTCCGGTGGTTACCGGCATGCGGTGCTGGTGGGGCACTCCATGGGAGGCGTGATTTCACGCCTGTTGCTGACGGATCCTGGAACCGCGCTTTGGAACGCCGCCTTCACTGCCGATCCCGACACCTTCGACCCAGGTGAAGCCGTGGATCGCGCGCGCGAACTCTTCGTGTTCCAGCCGATCCAGGGCGTGGACGAACTGGTGATGATTGCTGCTCCCCACGGTGGTAGCACGCGGGCTGAGGGACTCGTGGCGCGCCTGGTTCAGCGTTTCATTCGCTTGCCGGTCGACACCATGGACTACCTGGTCCAGTTGGCGGTCGAGCATCCAGAGAGCGTCCAGCCTTCAGTGCTCGACAACTATCGTCAGGGTGGTCCGACCAGCCTGGGGACCCTGTCGCCTGACCAGCCAGTGATACATGCCGCTCGGGCCTTGCCAGTGATCGATGGCGTCGCGATCCATTCGATCGTCGGTATCCAGGACCCCGCCAGGCCGGAAAAAGGCGACGGTGTAGTGTCGCTGGAAAGCGCGACCTGGACGGCCGGGAGCGTGGATCACGTGACTGCCGGTCACGACTTACAGACCGAACCCGCGACAATTTCGATTTTGAAGAGGATTCTGCTTAAGCGGATCAATACTGCCCCTCTTTAGAATGACCGGCTCAGAGTGACGCTACCAAACCGCGGGCTTTCATGCTGTTCATTGAACTCGCGCGTGCGGAAATATCGCGCGAAAGCCAGCTTCCAGGGGCCGCGATTCACGGTGAAGCCCAATGCCGTTTCAGCGACGATAGACTTTTTGTCGACGTCATGGCTGTCATGGAACAGGTTTCCGTCCAGCGAAGGGTCGTAAATTGACCAATATGTATCCACGGCGAGGAAGACATGCCACGCAAAGGACGGATCCCTGCCGTTCGATGGCGGTGCCGTGTTGTCGCCTGCGGGCCGGACTGGGCTTGAACCGAAGTCATCCGGCAGGTTGTGCCCAACGCGGAACTCGAAGCCCCCGTTGATGCGGGTCATTGGGTTGCCCAACGCGGCACCCCAATGGCTGATGGCATCGCCCTGCAATCCGCTTCGCCCCAAGTCGAAAGCATTCGTGCGGTAGGACCGCTCATGGCGGACACCAACAAGGATCTCGTCCTTCAGTTGGTGTTCCCATCCGGCGAACTTCTCCGACCCGGTCAGGTCGTGGATCGCATCCTGCGAACGCTCAGCCAGCGAACTGGGCCCCAGGATACCGACGCCCAGCAGAGTCGTTCGCAAGGTATTGCCCTTGCGCGCGTTGTAGCCGGCCACCGCCATCAGTGTTCCAGCATAGGGACGGTCGCCAGTGTCCAGGTCGCTGCGGAGCGGGTCAGTAGGTGTATAGATACGCTGCTCGATGCGCAGCACCATGTTCTGCTGCTCGGCCCCCGCGGGCTGCATGAACTCGAAGTTGTCGTTCAACCAACGGGCGAAACGCGGCAGGTTCGTGTCGGCAGTGTAGTCGGCAAGGTTTGGGGAAACGACGGTGAGCTGTATACCGCTGGTGTAGCCACGGTCGCGGCTGGCGAACAGATCGTTGTCCACGCGCAGGTTCACGGTCGCCGCTGGCCTGGTCGGCGGTTCTGGCTCCGACCAACCCTCCACCGCCGCAGCGGTGAGAGGAATGGTGCCCAAAACCACGGCGAGCAGGATGCGCACCATGCTGATCCCGCTGAGACTGCCGCGGTTCATGGCAGTTCCGGCAGGTCGAACACCAGCAGCTCGGCGCCGGTTCCGCGTTCGACGAGCACCTCGTCTTCGTTCGAGTACAGCAACGCGTCCCCGGCGGATACCGCATGGCTGTTGATCACGGCCGATCCGCTCACCACGTGCACATAGCCCAGGCGACCCGGGGACAGGCGGAGCGTATCGGTCTCCGCGCCGTCGAACAGGCCGACATACATCCGCGCGTCTTGGTGGATCGTCACTGATCCGTCTGCGCCGTCAGGGCTGGCCACCACCCTGAGCCGGCCACGTTTCTCCGATTCGGGAAATGCCTTCTGTTCATAGCTGGGCGGAATGCCCGTGATCCTCGGGATGATCCAGATCTGCAGGAAGTGGGTCACGCCTTCGCGATCGTGGTTGTACTCGGAGTGGGTGACCCCACGGCCCGCGCTCATACGCTGTACCTCTCCCGGGACGATCGATGCGCCGTTACCCATCGAATCCTTGTGGCCGAGCGCACCGCTGATGACGTAGCTGATGATTTCCATGTCGCGGTGGCCGTGGGTACCAAAGCCCTGGCCCGGTTGTACGCGATCCTCGTTGATCACGCTCAGCGGACCCCAATGCATATGGAGGGGGTCGTGGTAGTCGGCGAACGAAAAGCTGTGCCGGGACTCGAGCCAGCCATGGTTTGCATGGCCGCGCTTGTTTGCAGGACGAAGAGTGATCATGTCATCGCCCCCTTCAAGCACGGGCAGGGGAGCGAGTGCGAGCAAGGCGCAACACACGATCAAGGCTGTAGTCACCTGCACCCTGCGTGGTGAGCAGCAGGAAGCCGCCGGCAATGGCGATGTTCTTGAACAGGTTGTTGAACTGGTTGGCGTCGCCCAGGTCCAAGTGGAACAGGAAGCCGCTGGCCAACGAGAACGCACCCAATGCCAAAGCCGCCCAGCGTGTGAAGAGACCTGCGAGGACGGCAAGGCCGCCGCCCACTTCAAGCAAAATCACCAACGGAAGCAGTCCGCCGGCGATGCCCATGGAGTCCATGTAGTTTTGGGTGGCGGCATAACCACCGATCTTGGTGACGCCCGAGAGGATGAAGACCAAGGCTAGGCCGGTGCGACCGGTCAGAAGTGCAGTGTTGTTCATGGTGAAAGATCCCGTGTGGTTGAAGGAGGCGCCCAACAGCGCTGATTGACGGGGTCAGTATCTGTCGCAACAAATGTGGGACAAAGGCATGAAAACTGAAGTCATTGATTCCGGAAGTGCGACATTGAGCGCGAAGTGCTGTTGCATCTCCGACTAGACGCGCCGCTAGGTACATGACGAATTACATGGCGCCGGGCGTGTATGAAGTTGTGGCGTCGGAGGAAGCGGCTACGTCGTGCGAGTGCTGTCCCGGCTTGTCGGCGGCTCCAGCAGGCATGCTCCCGCCTGGTTCGGTTTCCAGCGCGGCGCCTCGTGCCAATGTCCGGTGCACGGGGCATTTGTCGGCGATTTCCATCAGTCCCGGTAGCGGTAGGTTCGTGTTGCCATCTGCAGCAATGCTGCCCATGCCTACGCGACTCGCCTAAGAGAGTTGCTTCCCGACCTCGATGCGTACGCGTTGAGTTGCGAGGTGGGCGAGTGCAAGCCCGCGCCGGCTATGTACCACGCCGTCATTCAGTCTCTGAGCGCTCAGCCCAGACATGCGCTTTTCATAGGGGACAGTCCGCGGGCCGACCTGGAAGGTCCGTTGGCGTTCGGAATGAAGGCCGCGCTGCTTGATCGATCCCGAGAAAGTCTCGATGAGCTGCTCAGCCGCGAACTAGGCTGGCGTTAGAACACTGTCGGTATACGGGAACCGTCTGGTCCTATGTTGGACCAGGGGATCGCTACGTGTGGCTCGATGCCCGCCGACGAGCAGGACGCTGTCATGGCGATCGAACCTCCCGAGCAATCGAACGCCTTGAGGCGGACGTCGGCATCCGACAAGGCGATATTGATCGGCACGTGGACGGCGCCACTACCTGTTCGGTACCACGGTCCACCTCCAGCAGGCCGCGATCCATACGACCGACTTCCGCTACAACGTGAAAGCAGCAGTCGGGTGATTAGGGAGCGCGCTCGAGGATGCGGCAATTGGTTCCAACTGAATTCGATGCCGCGCGCCCCATGACCGCAAGTTGATCGAATTGATCAAAGACTCGGATGCAGATCAACACACCCTCTGTGGCAAAACACCGTTGGGCGTCTGCCATCGCGGCAGTCCAAGCTCGATAGAGCGTTGGATAACGCATGTTTGCGGCTGGACTCGGGATCAGATCGCCGGACTGGTCGTTTTCTCGCAACTCAACGCGGTACTTCATGCCTGCGACCTTTGGACTTCAGGGATGCCCCGGCGCTCTGCTTCGATTCCGTTCGGCCGGACTCCGATGCGATCACTGCAGCTTCAGTGGTGGCCTAGCGCCGGGGCATGTACAGGTTGTTGCTCTGAGTGATTGATCGCCATCGGTGAACGTCTCGTCGAGATGTCAGAGAGCTCCTACAATTAATCAGATTGAACAATCCATTTGAACGGATAATTTTGCTGCCAATCAGGGGGCAGCTGAGCGCCGAACCACGGTTCCTCAATGGCAAAGGCTTCTTCGCCGTCCGGCAGGTCAACCAAATGGAGCGCGGGGTAATGGCGAACTAGCCGATCGGCCTCTTTCCTGATGTGCTCGGGAAGCGTCGTGTCCTCCCGAAGCTCCTTCAGGAAGCTGCCTGCTTGGATGAGGTTTCGGGTTAGCTCGGTAGACGTTGTCATGTTCTTTCCTTGGTGACAGGACCGTACAGGTACTCTCGCCACCAGCCGGGGTCGATCTCGGGGTCGAAGCACATGCCGCGCATGCCCTTCTCCTGCAGCAAAGCTTCCGTTTGGATGTCAGTGGCGGTCGGGTAATGCCGGAGGAGGCGATGCGACTCTTGACGCACTGGTTCCGGCAGTGTGTCGTCACTCCGAAGCGACTGCAGAAACCGTCTCGTCTGAACAACGCACAGGCTTCGTTCGTTGGGAGTGCTCATGGGATTTTCCTGTGGCGTGAACTGGATGGAGTGTGGCGACGTGTCGTCGCAGTGGATGAGATCGGTAGGCGTGTGGTGGGATCCCGCCAGCTCGCCGTCCCGGCGAAGCGGGCGCCTGAAAGCGGCGTGGAATTCACCACAGGTGTTCATCGGGTGCACGAACCCCGATCGGAAGGCGCGGGAACTCGATTACGTTCCCGCCGGGGGGCGAGCCTTCGCGGATCTCTTCGTGCCGGTAACGATGGACAGCTTCAATCTCGGCCAGTATCGCTTGGTGCTTTTCCGCACGAGCAAGCAGCTTCGTGACCGCCTGCGCCGTGGTGTCCCGAGCCGGTGAGCGCTGCTCCAACATCAGTTCCCGCAGTGCCGTTGCCAGTGCGGGGGCCTCATATGCCAGCTGATCGAACGGGCCATCCAGCTGGCTGAGTGCTACAAGCTCCTGTTGGGATATCTCATAGCCGTTGCTCCAGTCATCCCTTAGACACCAGATGGCACCGACGTGACGAATCAGGGCGAAGGTGATGGCGACGTCACGCTCACGTACCTCAGTGGTACGACTGTCCTGGACTGCTTCGGCCAGCGCGACCGCATCCAGGGCGAGGCTGCCGGGGGCACCACGATGCTCCAGTGGCGTGTCCCAGTACTCGTAGAAAATCTCCGGCGTGTTGAACACATCGCCCAAGAACCTGCGCAGGGGTTTTGTCGCCATGGCATCAACGATGTCGCGGCACCGGGCTACCACCTCGTCGGTCGTGCCGAACGAATGAGGCACCAAGCTGAGCGCGTCCATCGTGTGACACCACTCAAAGCGGGTAACCACATGCAGGCCATGCTCCGTCTGACCCACCGGGATCAGGTGCGCAACGGCTTTTCGCAGGCAGGCTGCCGGTACCTTCGGTATGGGCTCCCAAGTCAATGCGTCGAGAGATCCGTGCTCGTGAATTAGTCGAACCTGTCGACACTCATCGTGGTGGATATGACCAGGCTCGATAACCGCGTTGAGGGTGATGGCGTGAGGCAGGGCGGGGTAGTGGCTCATGTTGGGTTCTCCAGTTAGCGGGCGACGAGATCGGCGAGGGCGCGACGCAACTCGTCGACATCCATCGAAGCGAGCTGGTCGGGGGAAAGGACGGCTGTTGTGTCGGCACCGCTGCCGGTGTTGATCAGGCCGCTAAAGGCCAGTCCGTCCTGCCGCGTCAGGTTGGGGACATAGCGCGAGTACACGGTGAACAGCATCTGGGTGTTGGCGTGGCCCATGACCCGGGCGATCCACTCAGGGCTCTCGCCAGCGGCGAGCATCAACGTCGCAGCCGTGTGGCGTGTCTGGTACGGTCGCCGCTTCTCAATCTCCAGATAGCGCAGCAGCGGATACCAGATGCGGTTGGCGAAGTTGTGGGCGTCAAGAGGAAAACCACCGCGTGACGTGAACACATACGGGTTGCCGAGGTCACGCTGCGCGAATTGATCCTCCATGGCTCGCCTAACCTCCGGGAGCATTGGGATGTCTCGAGCGGACTGCTGGGTTTTAGTGGCCTCCTCGCTCTCTCCGGCGGAGTACGTCTCGCGGACCAGGATCAAACCCCGCTCCATGTCGACGTACTTCCATTTCAGGCCGTTGATCTCGCCGGTGCGCATTCCGGTGAAGAACCGGACTGTTACATAGTTGCGGAAGTCGACGCGGATGGTTGAGCGGATCTTTTCCACCTCCACGAGCGAGAACGGCTGGACGTCGGGGCGGCGTGCCCTGAGGCGTCTCACGCCCTTGAAAGCGTCCGGCAACCCATAGCGGTCACTGGATTCGGTCAGCATTTGCCGCAGGATGCCGATGACCTTGTTGATGGTGGACGCAGACAGCGTTTTGTCGGCGCGCCCTGGCAGCAGCGGCAGCTTGGCCCGGAACGCGAGCACGTCCGCCTTCGTGATGTCGGACAAGCGCTTCTTGCCGAACTCCGGGAGCAAGTGGGCCTCGAAAGTGGCGTCCACGCTGCTGCTGTGGAGTCGGCGCCACTGGGGTGCCATTTCCGCCCGCCAAGTCACCGAGAACTCGGCGAAGGTTGGTGTTTCGGGTAGGGCCTGCTTGGGAGTAGGCGGCATGATTGCCGCCAGCACTTCTCCCGCGACGTGCGCAGAGAACCGCGCCGCCTTCGGGCTGTTGGGAAATGTGGCCGCGTAGTCGAACAGCCCCTGCTTGATCTCCTTGGAGATACGGCTCATTAGTGCCTGCACTCGGCTGCGGTTTTCTGCCGTGTCTGGCAGGGTCGTCTGCTCCCGGCAACGGACGCCGCGGTAGAAGAAGTCCAGGTAGAGGGTGCCCGTCTCGGCCCGGGCGCGGACCTTAGCCATGAGCCCGCCCTCCGTTGGCCATCGGGATCTCGTCGGCAATGCCAGCGGAGACCGGCCCGCGGCCCGCCGAGAACTTGCCGATGTCGCGCTGGATCGCATCCCAAATGAAGAGGAGCTTCCGGCCTCCGAACGGGCGGATGTAGTGGACACCCTCCAGCAGTACGGCATCCTTCAGCCGGGTGCGGATAGTCCGGGCGTCGTAGTGAATCCGGGTGGCGAGTTCGTCTGTGGTGATGTAAGTTTGCACGCAGTTGCTCCTTGTCGTGTCTAGTCAACGGGTGTCGCCGATAGACGACGCTTGTTGACGATCATAGACGACGAAAGGTGCTTGTCAACGACTAATGTCGTTTATACGCGGCAGTATTTAAGAGTTATTCATGATTCGATTCCGTCTAGCCGAACTGATCGCGGACAAGGCTTTCAAAGAGCGACGCGTAGTGCCGCTGACGGAAGTGGCGGATGCAACGGGCATCCACCGGGCGACGCTGTCGAAGATCGCCAACCAGCCCGGAGCAAATATCGGTACGGATATCATCGATAAGCTCTGCAAGTACTTTGGCTGCCAGCCGGGCGAGCTACTTACATACATTGATGAATACAAGGGGACGGTCTAACCGCCCCAGACTCAGCACCTGAGAACAGGGTCTGCAACGATCGCTGTGATCAGCAGGGGATGAAATGACCAACGACGAATTCAAGCGCACCCTCTGGGAAGCGGCCAGAGGCGGCGTTGCTTTATGCCTGCAGCAAAGTAGAGGTTTCCAAGGCTCGGCAGTAGCGCACATCCACGCTCAAGTCGAGCGAACTACTTCAATTGAGCCTGGTTGGTCGTGGACCTCGCGAATCGTCCACATGCTGGTGTCTGTGTCATCTCTGATCGAGCGTTGCAGGAGTGCTAGCGTGGTGGCGACGTCCGCGCGAAGCGCGCACTCCCAAACTGTGATGACTCGCCAGTCATCCTTGATCAGGGCTGCGGAGCAAGCCGCGTCCCTCGTCCGGTTCAATGCCAGCTTCTCGATCCAGAAGGAACGACGACTCTTGGGTACTCGGAAGAACCGGCAGTCTTGGTGTGCGTGCCAGAAGCAACCATTGATAAAGATCGTGGCTCGCCACTTGGTGAGCACGAGATCTGGTTTGCCCGGAAGATCGCGGCGATGTAGTCGGAAACGGAATCCGGCTGCAAACAGGCCTGAACGCACGAGTCGCTCCGGGCGCGTATTGCTGCTCCGGATGCCTGACATCATTCGCGACCGTGCTTCCGGCGTTACGACGTCGGCCATTCCACACTCCAACTAATCAATTGGTTCCATTTATGGCGAGCAGTGCCAAAATCAAGATCGTGGACATATTCGCTGGACCGGGGGGGCTTGGGGAAGGGTTCTCGAGCTTCATAGAAGGAAACGAGGCCCCATTCAAGATCGTTCTTTCTGCAGAAAAGGACCCGGCCGCGCACAAGACATTGACGCTCCGTGCGTTCTTTAGAAGGTTCAAATCACCTGACGACGTCCCGGAAGCGTACTACCAAATCGTTCGTGGGGAGATCAGTGCGAAAGATCTTGAAGGGCAGCTAGCAGAGCAATGGAAGGAAGCTGAGAAGGAAGCGCTGTTGCTTGAACTGGGGCCTGAGTCAGCCCGGCTCCACAAGGAGATCAAGGCAAGAATCAAGACGGATGACGAGCCGTGGGTGCTTGTGGGTGGGCCGCCGTGTCAAGCGTACTCCTTGGCAGGAAGGTCCAGGAATAAAGGAAAGAAGGACTACGTCGCAGAAGACGATATTCGCCACTATCTATATCGAGAGTATCTACAGATACTTTCTGATTTTGCTCCTCCTGTTTTCATAATGGAGAATGTCAAGGGGATTCTTACGGCCGCGGTTAACGGCAAGCGTATGTTTCCCACGATACTTCAGGATCTCCATGATCCAAAAACGGCCTTGGGGGAGTGCTCTGGGGCAATTTATGATATCTACCCACTTTCAGCGGACGGAGCCAGCGGAGCATATGAGCACGGAGAGTCAGAGGCCGAGTTGAGTCGCTTTCTTGTAAGGGCTGAAGACCTAGGAGTTCCCCAGGCTCGGCACCGTGTAATTTTATTGGGTATCAAACGTGACCATGGATTGGCGATTCCACAACCAATGGAGCGCGCGCCGATGGTGACGGTTGGGGAAGTTATCCGGGACCTCCCAAAGTTGCGCAGCGGTCTGTCGAGGGGCGATTCGGACGATCAATGGCTAGAGACGGTTGAACAGCAGCAAAAAAAAGTAGTCGAAATACTTGCGGAACACGAAGATCTGCAAGATGTCCGGTATGCGGTCATGGACACGCAAATCTTGAGTGATGCTCCACGAGCATCCAGTAAAAAGCCCGATGGTAGAAGCCATATCACTTACGCTGACTGGTATCACGATTGCCGACTGAAAGTGACCTTGAACCATGACTCAAGGGGGCATATGCCGAGTGATCTTGGCCGATACCTGTACTGTGCCGCGTTTGCCCAAGTCATGGAGGGGAGGTCGCCAACAACGAGGAGGGAAGATTTCCCGTCAAAGTTGAAGGCAAAGCACAAGAATTGGGATAGCGGCAAATTTGCCAACAGGTTTAAGGTGCAGTCTGCGGAAGCGCCCTCATCAACAATAGTCAGCCACATCTCGAAAGACGGACACTACTTCATCCACCATGATCCTGCCCAATGCAGAAGCTTTACGGTGCGCGAGGCGGCCCGGGCACAGACATTCCCGGACAACTACTTCTTCATGGGCGGGAGAACTGATCAGTACCATCAAGTCGGAAATGCCGTGCCACCGCTTCTGGCAAGAAAGATTGCCGAAGTTGTCTGGGGTTGCATGAAGGGGACCGTGAGCGGACGCTAAGGTCAACAACAGCAGGTGCTGTAAATAACGGTTGGAGGGGGCATGGGGGAGCACGACGAGGCCGCGGAACTGGCCATTTCTGGCTATGTGCGCGAGCTACGATTTGGGGTCATGCAGGGCGCTGCTCTTGAGGACGCGCATGAGCAGTTGCTTGCGAGTGTCCGTAGGCAATTTGCGCGGTACCCGGACATCATCGAGGAACGAGAAGCTGCGCTGGCTGAGGCGTTGAGTCTCGAGCGCGCTCAGCGGGACAAGGTGTCGTACTGGCGCAAGGCCGCACTGAAGGCCGGACGGCCTGACTGGTATGGAGGTCCGGACGACGGCTCACGGATCTGGCAGGCGCTGCGACGTCGGTTAAAGGAGGTCGGTCGATCCGAGGACGAGATTGAGTCGGTCGATATGGACAGTACTGCGGTGTTGTCTCTGACCGACAATCCGGGGCAAGTCCGATTCTCCACCAAGGGTTTGGTGCTCGGTCACGTGCAGAGCGGCAAGACTGGCAATATGGCTGCAGTCGTCGCAAAGGCCGCAGATACGCCGTACAAGTTCTTTGTGATTCTGTCCGGCCTCACTGATAGTCTGAGAAATCAGACCCAAGCGCGGCTAGATGCCGACCTTGTAGAAAACGGCCACGCTGACAGGTGGTACAAGTGGACGCAGGTGGATCGTCGTCAGGACGACGGCCGAATTGAAAAAGGTGATTTCAATCATCCACCACGCAGCGGCTTCCCACTGGCTGGTCCGCAATGCCATATCGCGGTGATGAAGAAGAATGCAGCGATCATGCGTCGCTTCAAGCGAAAGCTGAAATCCACTCCTGCGGCTCTTCTCGCCCAGACTGCCTTCATGATCATCGATGACGAATGCGACCAGGCCAGCGTCAATTCGGCACGTCTACAGGCATCAATTTCCGCGACTAACCAGGTGATCCGAGAGATCGTTGCCATGCTTCCCAAGGTTGCCTATGCGGGCTATACGGCTACTCCGTTCGCCAACATCCTGATTGATCCAAACGAACCCCAGGATCTGTACCCGCGCGACTTCATCCACCCGCTGATGAAACCCGATGCGTACTTCGGTGCGGAGGAGCTTTTCGGACGGGAAGCACTTCAGGGAGAGGATGCCGACGTTGACTCGGGCTACAACATGATTCGGATCGTCGATCAGGCGGAGATCCCGGGTCTGAGGCCTGCACCGAAGCAAGCGGCCAGTTTTTCCTTCGAGATGACGGAGTCAATCAGCAAGGCAATCCGCTACTTCATCCTGGCGGTTGCGGCCAGGCATGTAAAAGGCCAGGAGGACGAGCATTCGACGATGTTGATCCATACGTCGGTGCTCAACTTGGTCCATTTGGCCACTCGAGCTGTTGTCGAACCCTATCTGCGAGATCTTGCACACCAGCTGGGCAGGGGTGACGGCTCCCTCCTTCGTGAGATGGAACAGCTCTGGGTTACCGAGTCCGAAATCGTGGATGCAGCCCAGTTCGGAAACGAGAAGATCCCATTTGAAAGGTTGAAGCCATTGCTTGCTGCAGTTGCGTCATCCATCGATGTAAAAGTCGAGAACTGGAGAAGCCAAGACCGGATTGACTATTCCGAGCCAGGGCGGCGGTACATCGTGATTGGCGGCAACGTCCTTGCAAGGGGCCTGACCCTGTCGGGCCTTGTTGTCAGCTTCTTCATGCGTACTTCGAGTCAGTACGACACGCTGATGCAGATGGGGCGATGGTTCGGCTATCGCCCTGGGTACGAGGAGCTGCCTCGGGTCTGGATGGAAGAAGATGTCCGCGATGCGTTCTTCGACCTTGCAACAGTTGAAGAGGAGATACGGCGTGACATCGACACCTATGCAATAGACAACGTAAAGCCAATCGAGTTTGCCACCCGCATCCGGAAGATCCCCGGCCTGGCGATTACAGCCAGGACAAAGTTGCGCAACATCAGGACAGCGAACATTGGCTTCGAGGGAGAGCACGTTCAGACCATCAAGTTTAGGCGGTCTGAACGGGATGTTCTCGTTGCGAACTGGGATGCAGGACATCGGCTTGTTGAGAGTGCGGCAGCTTACAGCCAGATTCGGAGAAACCGGGTAGCAACTGGGGTGCCCGCAAGTCACATCGACCGCTTCTTGGATGAGTACCAGATCGAAGAGGGGAGAACCCTCCAGAGCAAATTCCTAAAAGCTTATATTCAGAATTTGGCAGAAACAGATCCAGCTGCCCGCCTGTGGAATGTCGTTACCATCTCGGGCAATGCAGAACAGATGAGTGAGCGACCGCTTGGGTCGGATGATTGTGTGGCGTGTGTTACCCGCAATCCGTTAAAGAATTCAGGTGAAATGGCTTTCGTCAAGGCGATCATGTCCCGAAGTGATGTTCTTGCCGATATGGAGAGCGTCCCAGCCGAGCTGGGGGACAAGGGATGGAAGGTGCTCAAGGAAGCGCGATACGCGATGGGTATGCCCCCGTTGCTCGTTCTGTATCCGATATACCGAGACTCTCAGCCCAGACCCAAGAGCGATCGTGAGCCGATGGGTGCAGAGGCGGATGTGCTGGGGTTCGGAATCGTTTTCCCCGGAAAGCCTGGTTCTGGAACGGTCTATGTGCAGGCGGATATTCCACCCTTGGAGTCGGAGGAAGACTACGAGGGCGAGAACGCCATTCCCGAGGAGCTGATTGATGGCGAATAACGGGGCGGAGCGTCCCGAACTGAGGCTCGTGCGAGCTTGGCTCGCGGCAGAGCGGCAGGCACCGAAACGTGGCTTGCTGCGAGTTGTTCCTGTCGACTCGGAGGGTCGCCAAGTCCAGCTGTCCGTGACACCAGAAGGTTGGCGAGGGCTGGTAATGCCGATCGAGTCCGGGGAAGTGGTGAACGTCCCGAAGGAGTTCCGAAGTAGCTCCCGTGGTGCACTGCGTGCCGAAGTAGCGCAGTTCTCGGCCGGTGCGAAAGCGACCGATGCATTGCACGTCTGGTGCCGGGATCCCAAGTGCAATGATGCCTTCACCGCCTTCTCTGTTTTCCTGCTGGATCGGAAAGTCGACGAAAAGAAGCTTGAGGTGATTCTGGCGGAGTCATATGCCGAGTTCGAGCGCCTTTTGGGGGCCGCAGAGGTCCTTGATGGTCCTCGCCTGACCGGACTTGTGGGCGAGCTGCTCGTCCTTCTTGATGGGGTGCGGATCGAGCCGGACATGGTGATGCATTGGGCAGGACCGCGAGGGGAGCGGCATGACTTCCGCAAAGGGAAGTCGGCAATCGAGGTCAAGTGCTCACTGCGATCGGAGCTCAAGGCAAACCGCGTACAGATCTCAGACTGGGACCAGTTGGAGAGCCCTGAGGGCGGCGGACTTCATCTGCATTCGATCCGGCTCGAACAGGTCACCAACGGCGACTGGTCTGTGCCGTCGCTTCTTGACGCCATCAAGTCCCGTCTGGATAGCAAAGGCCTTGCGGTGTTGGATGAGCTGCTTGCCGAGTATGACCAAACGCTGATCGACTGCACCCGGGAGTTCTCGGTCAAGGAGCGCAGCACGTATCACGTTATCGACGGCTTTCCGCGACTTGTGCCGAGCATGCTGCTCGCCGGAAAAGCCCCCGGGGTGTCCGGGGTCAGTTATGCACTGGACTTGGACCATGCGGAACCATTCAGCGCGGATTGGAACAAGGTATTGATGAGGTTCTTCGGAGAAGGTACTGATGCTTGAGCGTTTGTCCGAGCGTGTGGGCACGACTGGCAGCATTCAGGGCGAGGGCATTGCGAACTTGCTTGGCCGACCGCCATTTGATCCATTGACTCTTGTGCTTCGGGAGTCGGGGCAGAATGTCTGGGATGCACGCGACCGGGCCGACGGCGGGGACTTGAGGATTCCCCGAATGCTCGTGCGACTTCGGACTCTCGACAACAGGCAGGCGGGGGTGCTGCAACGACTTATAGAGTCAGGTGACGATTGCGAGGACGAGCCGCGCGAGAGCAATGTGCTCAGGACCTGCCTGGCGGGGCAGGATCCGGTTCGCGTCTTGGAGATATGCGACTTTGGAACCATTGGGCTGGATGGCGAGACAGACCCCCAGTCTGCCGTCAGCAGGTTCGTCAAGTTCTTCTTTGATTTCGGAAATGCCCATGTTGAGAGCGGTGACGGAGGGACCTATGGTTATGGTCGTTCCTCGCTCTATCTCGCCGGAAAATCCAGAACCATTCTTGTTGATTCGCTCATTGCCGGAGCTGAGCGTCGGTTCATGGGCGCCCGTATAGGAAATTCCTACCACCGTGAGATCAATGGCCGACCAGTCCGATTCACAGGGCGGCACTTCTGGGGCAAGGTCAATGAAGATCGTGGTGTCGAACCTGTGCGAGGGAGATCTGCCGCAGGACTGGCTGGCGCGCTGGGCATGCCAGAACGGTCCGAGGCGGAAACTGGGACGACTATTCTGATTCCCTGGGTGGGGCTGACAAAGGTTGATTCTGGGCTACGGATCGCAGACATCCTGCTCCACAATCTTTGGCCCAAGCTCGTCTCAAAGCAGGGCCCTCGCGCCATGCAGATCGAGGTGGAGGAAGAAGGAGCTCCCGTTTCCATACCTGATCCGGGCCAGCATCCGGTCTACAGCTTGTTCGCTTTTGCGCTGCTAACCGCCCGTACTCGAGATTCAGGTAGGGGCGCTGAGGCGATGGTGGTGCGCAAAACCAAGGTGACCGGACATCTGGCATTCGCTGAATCCACAAAACGACCGCCATCTGACTCCGCAGCCGATATCAGCGAACGACCAGAGAGAATCTTCGATGGGCCTGTTCGGCATGTGGCTCTCATGCGGCCCAGTGAGTTGGTGGTTCGTTACGTCGAGTTTCCCGGGATGCGCGAAGAGTCCGATTGGGCAGGCGTCTTCCTGTCAAGTGAGGACGAATCATCGTTGCGTGCATTTGCGTCATCCGAACCACCAGCTCATGACGATTGGGTCCCCGATCGTTTGAAGGGAGCGGACGCCACTCTTGTCCGAGTAACTGTGCGAAAGCGGATTCCAGAGGCGGTCCGACAGAGGTTCGGAATCACCCCTGTCAGCGATTTGTCAGTTGCTGGACTCGAGGCCTCGCTCGCCGCTGCAGCTGACCGATTCTCCGAGCGTTTCATTTCCGGTGGTGGAAGCGCGCCAGGAGATGGGTACTGCGGAGGTGGCGGTGGCGGTGGCGGTGGCGGGGGGTCGACTTTCAGGACGCCGGTTTTCTCACAGCTGCGCGCTGATGGGGATAGACGCTTTGCGCTTTTCAAAACGGCCCTCACAAAGAATACGCAAGCAATCGAGCTTCGCGGGTTCGCCGAAGTTGAGGGGGCCGGCAAGGAAGGCCTGCCGTCCGGTATGCAAGCTCCCCGTGTTGTCGGCTGGCTGAACCCATCTGGCATGCGTACTGACGGCGACGCATGTCGGCTGGATCAACCAGGTGAATACGTGATGGAAGTCGAGTTCCGTGGCGATTACGCGATTAATGTTCGATGCGAGCCTGTGGAGCAGTAAATAATGGCAAAACGCAGGCCCATACCACCCTATTTGACCCTGCCCGACGAGATGCTGGATGCAGAGCCGATCGATGGGTGGGAACTGCTCGTCGACGGCCAACAAAATCGAATCGTTCACGACAAGGAACCATTTCCATCATGGGACTCATTGCTCAAGTTCTCCCTGCGTCGGCGCTTCACTTTCGACCCGGATGCTCTTGATACGCATCTGGGAATTCCATCAGGGCAAGCGGAATACCAGTTCGTAGTTCGCCTTGAAACCGCCGGTGGGAGGATGTCCCGTGTGGAGTTGAAGAAGGTGCTAGATCCGCGAGACGGCACTATTGAAGTGCAGATAGCACCTGACAGTCGATGGTTGTCAAAGGACATCTCGGTTGCCTGCAGCGTCGTGGTTGGCTCAACGCAAGGCGATCTCGGTGTACTCTCTCCCACCCTCACTGGATCCAGGGTGTGGTTCCAAACATGGTCAGCAAAACTGGAGGGAGGTCGAGTCCGTCTCCCCATCGAGGTTGTTTCATTTGGCAAGCAGTTGCATGCAATTGCGATTCCCAACGCTCTGCTGCACGTTTCGGTGGCAGACGATCCGAGGCTGGAGTTCGAACAGGCCGTTTGCGTCTATCTGAACTCGGATCATCCCCGCTTTGTTGCAGGCTTTGAGAGTGGCGAGAGATCAGCAACCGTGATGGTCTGGGACTCGGTCGTGAGGCAAGTGCTTTCCGCAGGACTGTCCGAAGCATTCGACGAGGAAGGTGACGAGCTTCCTCAGGACTCCATCGGTGCACAGATTACGTCGTGGGTGCAGTCGATCTTTCCCGGTGAGTCGCGAGGATCTCTAGCGGCTATGCGGAGGGAAAGCCCAAGCCTGTTTGAGGGTCGAGTCCAGTCATGGATTAATGCCGGGTCTTTCTGGTCCGAAGAGGAGGCGTGATGGACCGTAGATTTCCCCGCCTCAGTGCCGCGCAAGCGAGGGTGGCTGTCTCCGGACTACTCGGGAAGTCGATTGAGCAGCTGCGATCGGAGTCCCGTGTACTTCCTGATCTCGAAACGGAACGATTTGCGGCAACAGGAATGGAGCGTGTATCTGCGAGTGAGCTGAAGTCGTTGCAGCAGGAAGTGCGTGTCCGGATAGAGAATGCTGGATATCCCGATGGCGGCGTTGGCGCGCGGGCAGACGTGGACAGAGCTATTGCAAGAACGCTGGCCGAACTCGATTTGCCGGTGGGTGAGATGCTCCGCCCAGATGTATGGACCTGGATGACGATCCATCTGCTGCCAGACTATTTAAGTTGGCGATGGACAAGGGCGGATGGAGCGATTACGGAAGCGCGTATCAGTGGATCCATACACCGAAATGCGCTCGGTCGTCTTTGGTTGCGAGGTGTTGTGTTCGACGGGGGTGCTGCATCGGGTGACCGGTGGGGTCTGATGGATCGTATTCCAGAGGATGCCGCTATGGCCATACTTGAGAGAACGACGGTATCGGCTGATCACAGGCTGGCGCGTGCAGTGGCCGAAGCGTGGATCGAGACAGGATTGATGGGTACGGAGGCAGAGGACCTGCTCCGTCGCACCATGGTGCTATTCCGGGTGCAAGCAGCACTTATCGAGGCGGTGGCCTTGGACGATGTTGAGCTGAAGCGTCTGGCGTATGAGGCATTTACGCATGAAGGGAGTCGCGTCGATTAGTCCGCAGCCGACCCAAAGCGGACATCGATTGGGTATTGGTCATGGGTCTAGGATGCTGGGTGGGGTCGATATCTCTCAGTCAACCTTATCTCGGACGGCCTAAGGCGGTTGCTCAGCGGTTCTGCAACGCTTCTAGTGCTGCGTCTAATGCAGTGACGGATTCCACTATAGTGCGCACGGTGGCACGGTCAAATTCATGGTCACGTTGGGCGTCGTGTACGCCGCTGTTGAGGTATCCCCACTCGATACTCGCGCCGCTGACATTGAGCAGTGCGGCGAGCGCGGCGACCGCCTGCGGCGCACCGACGTGCTGTGCCGCGATCCGATCGACCGCCGATCGCAGCTTGCTGCACTTGTTGTTCAACTCCCAGGGCGAGCGGGGCCCACCCAGCTTGATGTCGATTCGACCGTCCGCCCGCCGGCCCAGCCATGTCCAGAGGCGGTCCGTCAGACTCTCCAGCGCCGGCCGAGCCTGGCGCAGTGCCTCTCGCTTCTCGTCGGCCGCCAACGCCTGCTGGGCCAACAGAACATAGTTCTTCGTCGGCGGGTCGCTGTCGACGCGCAGTTCGTGCTCCCCATGATGCGGGAGGAACTTGTAGCGTTTGATGGCAGAAGCGCGCCGGACGCCCAACTCCTGCTGGATACGGTGCAGGAATTCCTCGGCGTGCGAGGTGAGGATGACCTGCTTGTCGTCGAGCAGACCGTCCTCGAAGAATGTGCGCCAGATGCCATCGCGGTGGTCGTCGTCGATCGCGTTGACGACGTCATCGAAGATCACCACGGGGCAGCCCTGCGCGATGTTCTTGGCGAGCAAAATTGCTAGGCCCAGGCATTTGATGTGCCCTTCGCTTAAGACGATGAGCGCGTCGTAGCGCATGTCCGGCTCCCCGGCGAACTCCACCTCGATCTTTCCGTTCTCCGCCACCGGTAACCAAAGCGCGTGCAGCAGATCGCCGGGCGGATCGGCTCGGTTGAACGCGTTGTATAGATGGCGGGCCTGCTCTCCCAGCCCCTGCAGCAGCACACCAGGCAGAGCTGTCAGGTAGGCCTGGATCTCGGGCAGGAAACCGTCGTAGGCAGCCTTGATTCGCTGATGGTGTGCCACCCCCGGCACTTCAGCCGCGACAGCCTGGATCAGGTCGCGGTTCGCCTCATCGAATTGGGCCACCGTCTGGCGGGCGGCCGACAGGTCCTGATCGGCCGTCGTGCGCATGGTGCGCAGCCGTTCGATCTCCAACTGGTGCTGCTGCAGTCGGTCCCGCTCCTGAGCCAGCGCGCCGCGCTGGGCATGTAAGTCACGCGCCTGCGCGTCGAAGCCTTCGATGATGTGGGTGATCCGCAGCAGGGCTTGCCAAGCGCGCTGGTCCCCGTCGACCCACGCGCCGAGCCAGTTGCCCGCAGCCGTGGGAGGCAGCAGCGGCAGGCCCGCGGCCTGCAATTCGGCAGGACAGGCGGCCGCAGCCGCCGCCAGCACGCGGCGCATCTCATCCCACAGCACTCGGACCGCCTCGCTCAGCTGCGTCCGAAGCCCGGTCTCCTGCTGCTGGAGGGCGGCCAGTTGCGCGAGCTGGTCCAAGCCCGTCCGCGCCTTGGCGAACGGATCTTGCGCCACGGCGGCCAGTCCTGTGCCGCAGGCGGGACAGGCGGTCGCTCCGTCGGCCAAGGCCAGCACCGCCTCGTAGAGCTTCGCGTACGACACCTCGCCGGCGCGAGCCGCGAGTTGCGCGGACGACGCCTGCCACAGTTCCTGGACGCGGTAAGCCTCTGCCAGCAACGCCTGCAGGCGGGCTTGGGTCACCTCGTGAATGGCAGGCGGGTTGGCGTCCAGCTGTGCCTGGACATACGGTAACCGCCCTTGCTGCTGCGGCGTACCGAGCAGCCAGTCCACGCAGGCCTGGTAGGTCGCGCCGGGCGACATGAGCTGCGCGAGGGCTCGCTCCTGGCCCTCAACCGCTGCGATCTTTTGCGGGTAAGAGGCGATCGTCTGCTCGGAGTTCGCCAACTGCAGGCGCAGTTGTGCCAACTGCGCCGCTTGGACGCCAGCAAGCATCAGGTCTTGATCGAGCGAGGGGTTGAAGCCGCGCACGAACTCGCTGAACTGGTCCACGCCGAACAGGGTTGCGATGAGCTGACGCTGATCGCCCGGGGTGCGCGCGGCGATGCGGGCGAAGTCGTCGAGACGGTTCTTCTCGATGAAGCAGAAGCGGTATTCGGCTTCGTCGGGCTGGACGGCCTGCGCCTCATCCGCCGCCCTGGACGACAGGACCGGAGCGACGTGGCGGCGCAGGCGCGCGTTGTTGCAGTAGGTCCGTTGGTCGACCCGCTTGGCCTGCGCTTCGCTGATCGAACCGAGCATCGCCACTTCCAAGGCCTCGCAGAAGCTGCTCTTGCCAGTGCCATTGGCACCGTAGACCAGAGTGATGTCATGGCTGAGGTCGAACGTCTCCTGCCGCATGAATCCGCGAAACGGTCCGACGTCGAGCTGGTGCAGTCTTCCGAGCGCCGGCCCGGTCTCAGGGCCGCGGGCGTCTCCGTCGTACGCGACAGGCATCTGCGCCAGATGCGCGATGGCCAGCGGTGCCAGACGCGTGGATCGCCCGCGGCGCGCAGCACCGACCTCGGCCAGTGTCTGCAGGTGATCGAGCACCAGGTGTGCAAGTCGCCGCACGTCGTCGTGCACGTGTCGCTGCGCCAAGTGCGCCATGAAACGGTGGTATTCCGAATGAATGCTTGCCATGCAGCCCCTCTATACAGAAGGACGCTCCGTACGGCGTCCTTGGCGTTGTTGATCGACCACCCGCGCCCGGGCGCAGGTAGGTGGTGCTTCCCTGCGCGGTTATGGCTTGTGGAAGTTTTCCGCGAAGTAGTCGATGACCTGGGACGCCTGCGTTCCTTGGCGGAACCGCTTCTGCTCATCGAAATCGGTCGAGGGCAGCATGTGAATCAGCTGGTGATCAGCGTAAAGCGCCATGACCTCACGGGCGTCCAGCGCACCGGCACGTTGACCCGTGAGCGTGTTCGCCGCTTCGATGGCCGCGCCGATCATCACGTCCGCCAATTGCACGGCGGGACTGTTCCTGGAATCGACCTGCGTCACCGACTGAAGCTTGAGCGGAAAAGTGATGCTGGCGATCTCCGACTGGCGGAACGTGACCACGTCTTCGTGGCGGATGTAGCGCTGCAGCAAGTCGTGATAGGTGAGCAGGTTCTTCGACCGGTCGTGCTCGACCCGATAGGGACCGTCGGCCATGGCCTCCACCCGGCTGACCAGTGACTGCAGCACCACCATGGCGGCATCCGTGCTGACGCCGGGTGTGGCGATCGCTCGCAGGCACTCGGGGGCGGCGAACTGCGCCAAGGGTCCCAGCGCCTCCGGCAATTCCTGCCAGCGCGCGGCGCGCGCGGCTTGGACCAGTTCGGCGAGCGCCACCGGGCTCTTTTCCTTCACCGCGCGCTGGAAACTTGCCAGCAGACGGTCGAGAGCGCCTGGCCCGAGAAGCGTCGGCCCCACCGTGTACAGCAGGGATGCCAGCGAGTAGTTCTGTCCCTCTTGGTAGAAGTCCATCCCGCGCTCGTAGTAGAACGGCTCGACGGCATAGTCCAGGAACATAAGCAGCAACAGGTAACGCTTGTCGCAGACGTAGGTCACGCACTTGTGGTGGCCCAGCACGTCGCGTTGCAGCGCCATCAGGCGGGGACGGTTGCCCGGTCGTCGCGCTAGGGCCCGGTACTTGAGCTCGTCCGCCTGCAGCTTGGGAAAATGCTCCCGGATTAGGCGCCTGGCCTCGTCGTCGTCGATGGCGATCGCCGTCGCACCTTGAAACCTCTGCTCCGGGTTCAGCAGGTCAAAGCCTGTGTAGCCGCTTTCGTCGATTCGGAAGCACTCCAAGTTCCAGCCCCCTAAAGCAAGACGGATTCAGATGATGATACGGTCAGTAGAGGCTTCGGACATAGTGCAAAGACTGCTCTTGGTGCCGATTCCTATTTCCGGCACCATTGCAAGAAACCCTTCCATATCAGCAAATTAGCAGGTCGGCTCTAGATCACCTCGCTAGTACACTGAAGGCCCCGAGGATGTTCCTCGAGGCCTTTTGTCTGCGCAGCTGGCATCCTTAGCTCCGGGGACGGGTTGCGCAGGAGGGGTGGTGGCAAGAAAGAAGGGCAGAGCGCGGCGACCGAAGACCTCGGCCTTGGCTGCGGGCGGATCAGACCAGACGGGGCTGGCTGCGCTCGCCAAGCGAGCAGAGATGTTCCTCAAGACAACCTGGGGAAGAGCAACTGCGGTACTCACGCTGCTGGGCATAGCGTTCTCTTTCACCGCCAACTTCACAAGCTCCGTTGAACAACTCCCCAGAACCGTCGCGCGAATTAGCGAATGGTGGAGCATCGACAGCAACTACTCAGGCACGTGGACCAACGATGCCGAGGGGATGAGCGTTGCAGGTCCGCCGACTGTTCCCGCTTACGTGCCGCCGCCCTCCGATCAGGGGGCAGTCTCCCTCGATATCGAACTGAGGGATGGGGAGCTAACGGGGGAGATAACGTCCCGTGTGATCACCGAGAACTTCCCCTACTCGCACGTCTTCGTCATCGGTGAGAAGCGATGGGGTCGTGTTGAGTTTGTCGTGTGGGATATGAAAGGCGGCGAGGCGGTCACTCTCGCTGCTTTGGAAATGAAGCACACAACAGTGGACGGTGAGGAGCGGCTGATGGTTCAGACGCATAGGCAGACATGGCCAGGAATGTTCCCAGAGAGGTTCTATGTCTGGCGGGGCGATATGCCGGAGCCAACAAGCACGCTCATGAGAACTTTTGAGTTGAGGCATCAGAATGAGCAGCCCGTTTTCGGAAAAAATTCCGAGAGGGTATCGATAGATCAACTGTCCTCGACTCCCCCCGTGCCCCCCGCCCCCACACCCGATGCGCCACTCCGCAGCAGCACAGCAATGCCACTGCCAGACCAGTGATGTTCCCGCTCCCCTCCTAAGGGACAGGGCGGGTGACAGTCCTTTGCTTCTGTGCATCGCGCGTTTGCATCCGCACCCTATACCGAAAGGGTTCGCGATACCCTGAAGCGTTTGCTGGGTGGGGGCCGTTTCCGACCCGAAGCGGACATCGTTGCCCTGATTCCAACTGGGACGTCACCCCTGCATTTCGACAAACGCGACAGGCGCAGCGCCGCCAGACACTAAGGCGTCAGCGATGCACACCCCCGGGCGCAGGCCGCTAAGTCGTGATGAACCACGCGAACGAAGGCGCCTCATCTTGGTTGCTCATGCCCACCCAATTGATGAGAGTGGCAGACGGGCTAGACACAAGCGAACTGGCGTCGACGTCCCAGTCGAACGTCGTTGGCAATAGCAGGCCAGTCGCGCCCAGCGGTTCGAGCGCGCCAAAGTAGAACGTTTGCCAAGCACCTGACGAACCGACCCGGGGCGTCGCGTAGATCTCGTTAGTCCGCGCGCTGATGCGGTGATCGAGGGTCACATGCGGATCTGCCGCGATCAAGTCGGCAAAAGTGGCTCTGCCCAGCTCGAGGTCGAAGTGCACGAAGTCGATCGGCAGGATCTGTCCCTCAATCATCGCGAGCGTTACGTCACGCACGCGACCCTCCTGCAGGACGATGTACAGCTGCGCTTCGGAATAGCGGTACGTCCACGCCCAGGAGTCGGCATGGTGCGGTGTGCCAAGAATTTCACGAACCCGTTCGGCGGATACACCCGGTGTGACGTAATCGAAGACATTGCGCGGAGTCAGCGGGTAGCGAGGGTTGAGAGTCGGCTCTGACAAGGAGCCGACAAGCTGCAGGTCGGCAATGCGCGCCCGCGTAAGTGACTCCTGCTTGGAGGCGAGCATCAGCGGGCGGATGCTTCCGCCTTCCCACACACGTGCCTCCATTTGGGCTTCCCGATCCCGCCAGACTGTCCACGCCGCTTGGGATTCGTCAAAGGCGGCACGCATCTGACTATCCATATCGGAACGCTTCGCGTCGATCAGCTCTTGCAACTGGGTTTGCGCGAGCTCGAACTGCTGGGCCGCGTAAGCGTTCATTTCCTGTTGAGTGCCATCAGGACGTGCTCCTCCGCGCCCACCAGCGAATTCATGCTCAATCGGTGCTGATGCCAAGCGCTCAGCTCGATCGAGGAAGTACTGCGCCGTATTGGCTGCGGCCTGGACTTCCTTCGCTGCCACCTGCCCGCGGAACTCCCTGAGGTCGTCGATACTGATCTGCTGATCCTGCAGCTTCTTGTGCAGGTCCGCCGCACGGTGCAATTTGTCCAGCTCCTCGGACTCGCCGGTATTTTCGATGCGCCGGCGAAGCAGATATCCCACACCGGAGACGACTGCGGTAAATATGGCTGCGCTCGTCAAGATAGCCTTCCAAGGCCAAGTGGTCAGGTTTTCCAACATCGACAGACTCCGGGCGGCAATACCCTCTGCCGACATTCCAATTGCACGAAGGTCATATTCTAAGACTGGACTACCTAGAATGTTCCCGAAGAGGTCCAGTATGCGCGAGCTTGAGGGCTGAGTAGTCGGCACTACCTCGTGCGCCATGTGGACGCTACGATTGATCGTGGATTGGGCGCGGGGTGAACGGCGCGCATGTGGCCGCCAACGCGTCATGTCTTGGGACGAGCCTGCGTTCGTGGGCTCGTACTCTACGGCTCCTCAACTCAGGTGTCCGCGAACGACCGCTTCTGGCCGAAAGCTGTCATTGGGCGTCGCCGCTCACCATCGGACACCCGATCATCGACGGCTGGTTCAAGTGGTCAACCTAGTGGTTCGCGATTGGGCAGCTGCGCTGGTCACTGGTTCGAGGGGCTTTCGGGCTTTCGTGAAGGATTTTCGATCCAGTATTCGTCGGCTGACGTATAGCCAGCTGGGACATGATTCCAGCCTCGATCTGCCACACTTGGCTCGATCTCCTCCAAGTAGTCGGGGAGCTTTGGTGCCGGAGTTGTCTTGCCAAGATAGGCGTAGAAGAGGTGGTTGATCTGACATTCGTCGAGATTGCCGCGTAGTTCGTGCCAGCGATCATCTTCATCGAATCCTTCTTCAATGAGGTGGTCGCACACCCAGCCGAAAATTTCCAGCTCAGCATTCTCAATTCCCCCTCCGATGGCTACATAGTGCTCCCGCGTGTAGTGCTGTTGGGGGTCTATGTGCAGCCCTAGAGCGACATATGCGTCGTAAGCAATCTCCAGCAAAGTCAGGAAGTGCTCTCTCGCTGCTGTCGACAGATCGTCGATCGTCAGGCCAGACTCCTTGTCTCTCAAGAACTTCACGGACTTATTTTGGTAATATATTGCCCCTGATATTGGATACATTCCGCCATGGACGTGCTTATTCCTCAGCTCTAGAAATGTTCTTGAAAGAACATCCGTCTTTAGGCGGGACCGGTGCTGTTCGTACCAATCTTTCAAGCCTGGAACGTGATTGAAATGCTGGATCGCCAGCGTCACCGTCCTTGATGCGGACAGATAAGCGCTAAAGTAGCAGTTGAAGTCGAATCCGGATGAGTTGAATAGGCGCGCTAGGAAAAATTCAGCTTCCGCTACTTTGTGGTCGACTGTGTCCCATGTGTTCTCGCTGTAGGTGTGGAAGTTGGGTTCACCCATCATCCATCTCCGTAAGTTTGGTGAGCTCGTGTAAATCACGTCACGGTCGAAAAAATCAATTCTGGCACCAAACCGCGTTATTCAACCAGCCCCGGGCAAAGACACTCAGGATGTGGGATCCAGTGGATCTTTTGTTTGCAGATCACCCAGAGCTGGGTTAATTCTGGATGCGCGCCAACAATTTTTGTTGAGTCAGCCCGAGTCCTTCAGTTTGATGGCGGCTAGGGCCAAGCCTTTGGCAAACAGCACAATGTCCGGTCGCGTCAGCTTCGCGACCTGCTCGGTAGTAAACGGGGTGTCAGCAGGCCATTGCTGCCCGTGAAGTCAAGCATCGGTGGCCGCGGCACCTCACCGCGGCCATGGGCGGCGATGCGCTCAAGTGATCCTGCAATTACGCAGCCAGTCGTAGACCTCGCGGTTGCCGTCAAAAAGGGTTGGTGGCTGCAAGCCGGTAATTTGGTCGGCCCCTGCGACCACCTCCGTCCAAGGAAGTGCCGAGATGTGAGGTAGTTCTCTGGGGCCGCGGAGCCAGTACACGCGTATCAGCGCTCATGTGCTTTCGTATCACTGCCGGCGCGCGGCCGCCTTGCCCTCTACGACCCTCCAGCCAACGCTAGCCAGCGAATCCAAGCAGGCGTCCTCGAGGTGGTTTTCTTTCATACCCGGTGTGGCTCCAGCTTTCCCTTGGGGCCAGTATGCCGCTGAACGATTGTTTGCGTTGGTGGGCGACCACAGCCTTCGTCGATAGTGAAGGCCTCAGGTCATCGAGCCTCGCAAGCTTGCTCGGACTTGGGAGTGAGGTAGTACCTGGTCGTGGACCGCTTCGGGAGCGTGCTTGAATTCGAGTGCTGGGGTCGTTTTTGCGCATTCGCTCAGGCCTGTGACACATGGACCTGTCACAGAAACTGTCACAGACGATTCCGGCAGCTTTTGGGGAGAGGCCGAGGTTGCCTCTTCCGGGGTGACCCTCTACCTCGGTGTGACAGTCGTTCTGTCACAAAAAAGCCCGCGTCGATGGCGGGCTATTGTCGTGTAAGGCATTGTTTCTGCTTCGAAATCTGGTGGCTATGGGTGGGATCGAACCACCGACCTCGGGATTATGAGTCTCGCGCTCTAACCGTCTGAGCTACATAGCCAATTGCTTAAATTTTACTACCTATGACCCCAGCCTTATGAGTGCTGTGCTCTAACCGGCTGAGCTACATAGCCGCGCGGAGAACCGGGAATTCTTCCTGATTCCGGCCCGCGTGTCAATTGCCGCAACCGTGCGTTGCGCCCATGTGCAAGCAAACCCGCCACGCTACAATTTCCGTCGCGTCGCATCTGGTACAGGCGTGATGCGACGCGAATTGCAAAGCCACCGTCGGCCCACTGTGCCGACACCGCGGATGGAGTCGCGACTCAGGCAGGGTCGGTACCGCCTCCGCGGTTAAGGGACCACCTGGGGAGGGGAATGCGATGAATCGTGATCTGGCCGGATGGCTGCGTTGTGCACTGATCCCGGGGTTGCTCGGGCTTGCCTGCTGGGCTCCGCAGGCGTCGGCATCCTCGTTCTGCCAGATGATCAACAATCCCGACGGCACGCCGCGCAGCGGCAGCGTTGCCGATGGCGGCAGTGTCGACCTCAATGACGTCTCGTGGGCATCGAACGTCGGGGACACGGTCTCGTTCGATATCTCCAATATCACCGCGGGTTCAACCGGATACTTTTCAGGCGCCGATATCTCCACCAGCTTCGACGATGCCGGCGCATTCCAGGAAACAGTCGGGAACTACTACTCGGGAGGTGCCGGCAGCATCTCGCTCAGTTCCGATACGGGAGGGTTCGACTACACCATCAGTTGTGCATCGGCGCTGCCGGTGCTGGCCAGCGTGAGTCCCGACAGCGGTGAGGTCGGCACCAGCGTCACGCTGAGCGGGCAGGCGCTCTATGGCTTCGACAATGAATTGTCGATCACCATCGGTGGCGTTGCGGCCACCATCACCGAGAACAAGGGCGATACGGTCACCGTGACCGTGCCCGCCGGCCTCGCCGCCGGCAGCCACGATGTGACCGTCACCACTGATGCCGGTGCTTCCACGCTTCCCGACGCGTTCACCATCCTGGCCGCCAACCAGCCGCCGGTCATCAGCGCGCCCGGCAGCCAGACGGTGGCACAGGATGGCGCCCTGGTGTTCTCCAGCGGCAACGGCAACCTGATCTCGGTCGGCGATCCGGATGCCGGCGGCGGCACCATGCAGGTGGAACTGGCAGCCACCAACGGCTTGACCACGCTTGGGAACGCGGGCGGGCTCACTTTCCTTGTGGGCGACGGCACCGGCGACGCGGCGATGACGTTCCAGGGCACGCTCTCCAACATCAATGCCGCCTTGAACGGGACCACGTACACGCCCACGTCCGGCTACAGCGGCTCGGCCTCGATGCACATCGTCAGCGACGATCTTGGAAACACAGGCACCGGCGGCGCGATGACCGACACCGATGTCGTCACGATCATCGTCCTGGCGCTCGACACCGACCCGCCCGAGGTGACCGCGATCGACCGCGTCGACGCCTCCCCCACCAATGCGGGCAGCGTGCACTACGCGGTGACCTTCTCCGAGGCCGTCACCGGCGTCGACGCCACCGACTTCGCGTTGACCACCACGGGAACGGCGGCCGGCACCGTCGCCCAGGTCGCGACCTCCGATTCCATCCAATACACCGTCACCGTCAACGGTGTCGGCGGTGACGGCACCCTGCGGCTGGATCTCAACGGCAGCGGCACAGGCATCATCGATGGCGCGGGCAACGTCGCGGCCGGATTTACCGGCGGGCAGGCGTACATCGTCGACGCCACGGCGCCAGCGGTGACGTCGGTGGACGTGCCGGCCAACGGCCGCTACCTCGCAAACGACGTGCTCGACTTTGCCGTCCACATGAGCGAAGACCTTGTCGTCGACATGTCCGGAGGCACACCACACCTGGAATTGACGCTTGGCTCGACCCTGAGGCAGGCAAGCTATCAGTCGGGTTCCGGCACCAGCGTACTGGTCTTCAGTTACACGGTCGCCAGTGGCGACCGTGACGACGACGGCGTGATGCTGGGCGCGACCATCGAAGCCAACGGCGCGACTTTGCGGGATGCCGTGGGGAACGACGCCGCACCGGCGCTCAATGCCGTGGGCAACACGACCGGCGTGTTGGTGGGGAAAGGCGACCAGGCCATCACTTTCGACGCGCAGGCGGCGCAGGCGTTCGTGGCGGGCGGGACGTTCGCACTCGATCCGGTGGCGACGGCCAGCAGCGGTCTGCCGGTGGGTTACGCCACGCAAACCGCTGGCGTATGCACCATCAGCGGCACCACGGTGACGATGCAGTCGGCCGGTACCTGCACCATCGCCGCCGACCAGGCGGGGGATGCCGACTACGAGGCCGCGCCGACAGTGGCGCAGGACATCGTGATCGGCCAGGGCAGCCAGACGATCAGCTTCGGCGCGCAGGCGGCGCAGGCGTTCGTGGCGGGCGGCACGTTCGTGCTGGATCCGGTGGCGACGGCCAGCAGCGGTCTGCCGGTGGGCTACGCCACGCAAACCGCCGGCGTGTGCGCCATCAGCGGCACGACGGTGACGATGCAGTCGGCCGGCACCTGCACGATCGGTGCCGACCAGGCAGGCAATGGCGACTACGCGGCCGCGCCGACAGTGACGCAGGACATCGTGATCGGCCAGGGTAGCCAGACGATCAGCTTCGGCGCGCAGGCGGCGCAGGCGTTCGTGGCGGGCGGGACGTTCGCACTCGATCCGGTGGCGACGGCCAGCAGCGGTCTGCCGGTGGGTTACGCCACGCAAACCGCCGGCGTGTGCGCCATCAGCGGCACGACGGTGACGATGCAGTCGGCCGGCACCTGCACCATCGGTGCCGACCAGGCAGGCAATGGCGACTATGCGGCCGCGCTGACAGTGACGCAGGACATCGTGATCGGCCAGGGCAGTCAGACGATCAGCTTCGGCGCGCAGGCGGCGCAGGCGTTCGTGGCGGGCGGCACGTTCGTGCTGGATCCGGTGGCGACGGCCAGCAGCGGGCTGCCGGTGNCCGACCAGGCAGGCAATGGCGACTATGCGGCCGCGCTGACAGTGACGCAGGACATCGTGATCGGCCAGGGCAGTCAGACGATCAGCTTCGGCGCGCAGGCGGCGCAGGCGTTCGTGGCGGGCGGCACGTTCGTGCTGGATCCGGTGGCGACGGCCAGCAGCGGGCTGCCGGTGAGCTACGGCACCCAGACCGCCGGCGTGTGCACCATCAGCGGCACCACGGTGACGATGCAGTCGGCCGGTACCTGCACCATCGCCGCCGACCAGGCCGGCGATGCCAACTACGCCGCCGCGCCGACGGTGACGCAGGACATCGCGATCGGGCAGGCGGCGCAGGCGATCACCGCGTTCGCAGCCGATCCGGAGGCGCCCGCATTCGTGCCCGAGGGCACGTTCACGGTGTCGGCGACCGGTGGTGCGTCAGGCAATCCGGTGCTGTTCGGTACGGCGACGCCAACCGTCTGCGCCGTCAGCGGCAACACGGTGACGATGCAATCGGCCGGCACCTGCGCGCTGACCGCCGACCAGGCGGGCGATGCCAACTACAACGCGGCACCGCAGGCGAGCCTGGATGTCGTCATCGGCGCGGGCAACCAGGCGATCACCTTCGGCGCGCAGGCGCCGCAGGCGTTCGTAGCGGGCGGCATGTTCGCGCTGGATCCGGTGGCCACGGCCAGCAGCGGGCTGCCGGTGAGCTACGGCACGCAAACCGCGGGCGTGTGCACGATCAGCGGCAGCACGGTGACGATGCAGTCGGCCGGCACCTGCACCATCGCCGCCGACCAGGCGGGCAACGACGACTACGCGGCCGCGGCGACCGTGACCCGGGCCATCGCGATCGGCAAGGCCGCGCAGGCGATCACCGGGTTTGTCGCCAATCCGGAGGCGCCGGCCTTCGCATCGGGCGGCACGTTCGCGGTATCGGCGACCGGTGGCGACTCCGGCAATCCGGTGGTCTTCACCAGCACTTCGACACAGGTCTGCGCCGTCAGTGGCAGCACGGTGACGATGCAATCGGCCGGCACCTGCGCGCTGACCGCCGACCAGGCCGGTGATACCAACTACAGCGCGGCACCGCAGGCGAGTCTGGATGTCGTCATCGGCGCGGGCAGTCAGGCGATCACCTTCGGCGTGCAGGCGGAGAGGACGTTCGTCGGCGGTGGCACATTTGCACTCGACCCGGTGGCGACCGCCAGCAGCGGGTTGACGGTGAGCTACGCCACGCAGAGCGCGACCGTCTGCACCATCAGCGGCAGCACGGTGACGATGCAGTCGGCCGGTACCTGCACCATCGCCGCCGACCAGGCGGGCAGCGACGACTACGTGGCCGCGGCGACCGTGAGCCGGGCCATCGCGATCGGCAAGGCCGGGCAAGCGATCACCGGGTTCGTCGCCAATCCGGAGGCGCCGACCTACGCATCGGGCGGCACGTTCGCGGTATCGGCGACCGGTGGCGACTCCGCCAATCCGGTGGTCTTCACCAGTACTTCGTCGCAGGTCTGCGCCGTCAGCGGCAGCACGGTGACGATGCAGTCGGCCGGCACCTGCGCGCTGACCGCCGACCAGGCCGGCAGCGACGACTACGCCGCGGCGGCGCAGGCCACGCTCGAGGTGGCGATCGCCGCGGCCACGCCTACGCTGGCCTGGCTCGATGACCTGCAGAAGGTCCTCGGCGAACCGGCCTTCGACCTGCCCGATCCCAGCAGCGATAGCGCCGGCGCCTTCAGCTTCGAGAGCAGCAACGCGGAGGTGGCGACGGTGAGCGGGTCCACGGTGACGATCATTGGTACCGGTACGACCACGCTGGTGGCCACGCAGGCCGCGCAAGGCAACTACACCGAGGGCACCGTGAGCCTGATCCTCGCCGTGATGACGCGCCCGGACCCGACGCTCGACCCGGAAGTGGTGGGCGGGCTGCAGGCGCAGGTGGACGCCAGCGTGCGCTTCGCCAATGCGCAGCAGGACAACATCCGCGACCGCCTGCGCCAGCTGCGCGACGGCCGCGGCAATCCCTCGGCCAACAGCCTGGCGTTCAGCGTGAGTGCGGGCCGCGGTCCGGGGCTATCGCTGGGTGCGGAGCAAGTGGCTGGTGGCATGCCCACCCTGGCGCACGGCTGGGGCCTATGGATGGCGGGCACCGTCGCGCTGGGCGAGCGCGACACCCGCGGCGGGGCCAACGGCTTCGATTTCCGCAGCGACGGCGTGACTCTCGGCGTGGACCGCCTGTTCGGAGAACAACTGGTGCTGGGCGTGGCCGGTGGCCTGGGCTGGAACGACACCGACTTCGACGACTCGCCCTCGCAACAGGACGCGCGCCAGCGCAGCGTGGCGTTCTACGGTCTGTGGCGTGGCGACGGCCCCCTGTTCGTCGACGGTCAGTTGGGACTGGGACGCCTGGACTTCGACCTGTGGCGCTGGAGCACAGTGGCCGATGCCACCGCCCGGGCGAGGCGAGATGGCGACCAGCTGTTCGGCGGGCTGACCTTTGGCTACGAACACGCCGGCGAACACGGCCGCCTGGCCGGATACGGCCGCTACGATGCGAGCCACACCACGCTCGACGCCTACCGTGAACGCGGGCTGGGCATCTACGACCTTTCCTATGACCGGCAAACGATTGACAACAGCACGTTGGCGCTGGGCGTGGAGGGCAGCCACCAGTTCAAGACCACCTCGGCATCGCTGCGACCGTTCTGGTCGATCGAGTACCGACAGGCGCTGGAAAACCGCGGCGACGCAGGGCTGAACTACGTGCTGCTGCCGGTGGCGCAGGACTACCTGCTGGGCATGCGCAGCTACAACGACGACACCCTGGCCTTTGGCGCCGGACTGGATATCGACCTGGACTCGGGATGGAGCCTGTCGTTCCTGCTGCGCCGCGAACAGTCTTCGGGAGCCGGCTCCGCCAACAGTTTTGGATTGCGTTTTACCCACGGGCAGGCGTCGACTGTGTTCCCCGGCCTGGACCCCACACAGACCACTGACCCACGCACGGGCCAGTCGATGCAGCCCTAGACACGCAGACGTGCGCGGCGGCAGGTCGCGTCCATTCCACGCTTGTCGTACCGCGAACCCCGTGGCAGAGTCGGAACCAGTGACGCAAGTCAAATAAAATCAGGAGTCCGCGTCGTGATCGATCCGGACGGTTATCGACCCAATGTAGGCATCGTGCTGATGCATTCCGATGGACGCCTGTTCTGGGCGCGTCGGGTGCATCGCGACGGTTGGCAGTTCCCGCAGGGCGGGATGAACACCGATGAGACGCCGATCGAGGCGATGTACCGTGAACTGCGCGAAGAGACCGGGTTGCGGCCCCGGCACGTCGAAGTGCTGGGGGCGACCCCGGGCTGGTTGCGCTACCGGCTGCCGCAACGCTCCATTCGCCGCAACGACCGGCTGGTCTGTATCGGCCAGAAGCAGGTCTGGTTCCTGCTGCGGTTGACCGGGCAGGAAACGGACCTGCAGTTGGACGCGACCAGCAAGCCGGAGTTCGACCATTGGCGCTGGGTCGACTTCTGGTACCCGTTGGAGCATGTCGTGGTGTTCAAGCGCGGCGTGTATGCCAGCGCGTTGCAACATCTGGCCCCATTCGCCCGGCACGTGGCGGGCCCACAGGCGGTGCCGCTGCCAGGTCCGGGGCATGGTGGGTGGAATCGCCCACGACCCCGCCCCCGCCCCTTGAGGCCCCCATTGCGCGGTGATGGTGGTGGCGGAATTCCTTCGAATTGACAATCATTCTCATTCGTAGTTGAATGGCGTTGCAGCCAGTCCGGTTGCCAACCTGCCGTCGCCGCGCGGCCTTGTCCGTATGTATGTATGCATCTGCAACGGGATCACCGACCACGACATCCGTGAGGCTGCGCAGGCCGGTTGCAATTCTCTCGCCGAGTTGACCATGCGCACCGGCGCTGGCTCCTGCTGCGGCAGTTGCGTGGACATGGCGACCAGCTTGCTGGAAGAAACCCGCGCCGCACGCGAGCTGCCGCTGCCGGTCCTGCGTCACGCCGCTTGACGCCGCCGCGCGCTTTGCCGCGCAGCCTTCAGGACAATGATTCGCGTCTGCGGGCGCACTCGATTCGCATTCCGTCAGCGTCTGTCTGAAGCGTCTACAGTGGTCGCATTCCCCCAACGGAGCGTGTCCATGAAAGGCGACGCCAAAGTCATCGAGTTTCTCAACAAGGCGCTCTACAACGAGTTGATTGCGATCAACCAGTACTTCCTGCACGCCAAGATGCTGAAGAACTGGGGCTTGAAGGAACTTGCCGAGCACGAGTACCACGAGTCGATCGACGAGATGAAGCATGCCGATTTGTTGTCGGAGCGGATCTTGTTCCTGGACGGCTTGCCGAACTTCCAGTCGCTGGGGAAATTGCGCATTGGCCAGGGCCCACGTGAAGTCCTGGAGTGTGATTTGGCGTTGGAGATGGACGGACTGCCGGTGCTGCGCGAAGCGATTGCGTATTGCGAAAGCGTCAGCGATTACGTCAGCCGCAAGTTGTTCGCCGACATCCTGGAGTCGGAGGAAGAGCACGTCGACTGGATCGAAACCCACCTCAGCCTGATGGATCGCCTGGGCGAGCAGAACTACCTGTTGACGCGCACCGAAAGTTGATCATCGCGCCGCCGGCCTGACCGGGCCTTTCGCCCGGCGCCGGAACAGCGTCCGCCATAGCCACCACAACACGGTGGCCATGGTCACGCTGACCAGCACCACGATCGACAGGGCGATCCACGGGTAACTGAACACCAGCGCCAATCCGCCGACGGCGGTCAGGTCCTCGGTGAGGCTGGCGGTCCAGTTGGTCACCGGTTCGGGCGAGGTATTGAGCAGGGCGCGAGAACCCGATTTCAGCGCATGGCTGGCCAATGCGACGCCGGCGCCGGTGGCCAGCGCGCCGACGCCGAGATTGCCGTCCGGCGACAGCGTGGCCGCCGCAAGGAACGCGCCGGCAGGCACCCGCATCAGGGTGTGCAGCAGGTCCCAGACGGAATCGACGCCCGGGATCTTGTCGGCGAAGAATTCGACCGCCGCCAGCAGCCCGGACACGCCGATCACCCAGGGCGAGGTGGTGACTTCCAGCGCCTGTGGCAGGTCGAGCCAGCCAAAGAACCCCGCCAGGCCGACTCCGAACACGGTCATGTAGGCGCGAATGCCGGCCAACCAGGCCAGAACTATGCCAATTGCGAACAGGTGCGCATCCGTCATCGGGCAATCTCGCTAGACTCGGGTCGAGTATAGGGAACTTCGGCGATGTCCTCGCCTTTGCACCATGGGGAAGAAAAACAACTCTCGTTACGTGATCGTGCCGCACCGGCCCGGCCACCGCACGCAGCTGTGGGCTGCGCTGGCACTGGCGTGGCTGCTGTCGCTGGCGGCGCTATGGGCGGTCACCAACTGGAATACCACGCCGATCCTGCCGGGCCTGAGCTCGGCACTCACGTCGAGTCGTGGGCATCTGCACCAGGTCCAGGAGCAGTTGCAGGCGTCGCGCCAACAACAGGCCACGCTGGAGCGATCGGACCAGATCAGTCGTGCCGCCAACCGCAAACTCCAGCAATCGCTGGCCGAGCGCGAGGAAGAGATCGCCGACCTGCAGGCCAACCTGGCTTTTTACGAGCGGCTGGCAGGGGCAACCGGCAAGCCCAAGGGGCTGAGTGTGCATTCGGCCGAGTTCAGCGCCGAGCGCGGCGGCACCTGGCGTTACCAGATCGTGCTGACCCAGAGTCTGGAGCGTGGCACGGTCAGTGCCGGGAAATTGCGTTTTTCCATCGATGGCGTACGCGACGGAAAACTCACGTCGATCGCGTGGGACGAGCTTCACCAGCGCGAGGACGCACCCGCGCATGGGTATTCATTTCGTTACTTCCAGCAGATCAAGGGCAGCGTGATGTTGCCCGTGGGCTTCACGCCCCAGCGGGTGCGAGTGTCGTTGCGGGGCGAGAATGCCTCGTTCGACCAGGCATTGGCATGGGTGCAGCCCGCGCAAACCGGAGACATCTGACATGTTCAAGAACAAATCCGTGCCCGCAGGCCACATCGACACGTTGATTGGCGCGCACGTGGTGATCCACGGCGAGTTTCATTTCAGTGGTGGCTTGTATATCGAAGGCCGGGTCGTCGGCAAGCTGATTGCCGAGGAGGGCAAGGAGGCCGTGCTGACCTTGGCCGACAGCGGCAGCATCGAGGGCGAGGTGCGTGCGCCGGTCATGGTGGTCAACGGTCGGATCGATGGCGATGTCCACGCCAGCGAGCGAATCGAGCTGGGCGCGAAGGCGCGGGTGGAGGGCAATGTCTATTACAAGGTGGTCGAGATGACCGCCGGCTCGGTACTCACCGGTCGGCTGTTGCACGTGGAAGCGGCAGCCCAGGCAACCGAGCCGCATGGGGCCCAGCTGCATGAAACGGAAACAACCGCCGACTTCGCGGTGGTCGGCGGCTGACCGGCACGGGACTGACGTTGTAATCTGGTCGCCGCGCAACTGCCGGCGACCGCCATGACCGAGCCTGAATCTGCCCAGACCCCTGATGAAGCCGGCGCCAGTACGGGGGCGCAAGCCGGCGTGGATTGGCGCCGCCGGCTACGGATGGGCGCGTTGGTGGCGTTCGTGTTCGCTTTGGCATTTGGTGGCTGGGGACTGTGGCGGGTACTGGCACCGGGATCGGCCGACGTGCGCACCAGACTGGCCGTGAGTGAGGATGCCGCCGAGCAACTGCAGGGGAGCGTTGAGGAACTGCAACAGCGCGTCGCCACGCTGGGCCGTTCCGACCAGATCAGCCGCGACGCCAACCAGGATCTGCAGGGCACCCTGGCCGAGCGTGACGAGGAGATTGCCGGTTTGCGCGCCGATGTCGCCTTCTACGAGCGTCTGGTAGGTGCCACCGCACAACGTCGTGGGCTGAGCGTGCACGCGTTGAAGGTGGAGCCGCAAAGCGACAGCGTCTGGCACTTCCAAACCACCCTGACCCAGAACCTGAACCGCGGCGCGGTCAGCAGCGGGCAACTGAGCCTGTCCATCGAAGGCTCGCGCAATGACAAGCTGCAGACCGTCGATTGGGATGCCTTGCGTCAGCAGCCCGATGCCGACGATGTGGAATTTTCCTTCAAGTATTTCCAGCAGGTCCAGGGGGATGTGTTCCTGCCCGAAGGCTTCACACCGGTGCGGGTAACGGTGCGGTTGCAACCCCGTTCCGGTGCGCAGGTCGAGAAGTCATTTACCTGGGCGGAGGCGACCGGGGCAGTGCCACCGGCGAAGGCGCCAGCGGTGGAATGAACCTTTTCGCGCCGCCGGCTTGAATGCACCCGTCGAACCCCCCATCCTGAGCACATGGAAAGCCAGATCATCCCGTTACCCGGCATCGACAGCGCGCCGGACTATCAATCGCTGGATCGCCCGTTGCAATTCACCTCCGCCGCAGCAGCCAAGGTCACCGAGCTGGTGGCCGAAGAAGGCAACCCGGCACTGAAATTGCGGGTGTTCATCCAGGGCGGTGGTTGCTCGGGCTTCCAGTATGGGTTCGAGTTCGACGAGGAGCAGGCCGGAGACGACTTGGCCGTGCAAACCGACGGAACCACGCTGCTGGTGGATCCACTGAGCCTGCAGTACCTGATGGGCGCGGTGGTCGACTACACCGAAAGCCTGCATGGCGCCCAGTTCGTGATCCGCAATCCGAACGCGAAGACCACCTGCGGCTGCGGTTCCTCGTTCGCCGCGTGAGTGCCGCCCGCACGCCTTTCGCATTCGTCGAGGCGGGTGCATTCGCCACCGGTGACGCCATCGGGAACCGGGCAAGAGCCATCCCCACCCGGGACGACCCGTCCTCATCTGGTGCGCTCGACCGCGCCGATCACCTGCGTGATGATCCCGAAGCGCTGTCAGCGCTCTGGGCGCACGCACGGGTAATTCTGCTCACCGATGATGGCCAGGCCCTGGCCGATGCCGACGGCGTGCTGTACGCCCCGTTGGGCGAAGACCTCAGCCAGGGCCCGGGAGGCACCGGTGCGGCGATTTTCCTGGGCAAGGACGGAGATGGTCGCGGCTGGTTTGCGCTGGATGCCGCGCTGACCGCCGCCAACGCACCCAATTGCATCGATCTGCGTACCGCGGCCGCCCAGTGGCCGGCGTTCGACGCTTGCGTGTTTGCCCAGGCCCGGGCGTTGCAACACTGGCGCACCCGACACCGCTATTGCGGCGTATGCGGCGGTGAGATCGGTTTTTCGCGTGGCGGCTGGCTGGGCCGCTGCAGCGGCTGTGGTCTGGAACACTACCCACGCACCGACCCGGCGGTGATCGTCGCGGTGACCGATGGCAAGCGTTTGCTGCTCGGTCGGCAGGCTGGTTGGGCGCCGCGGCGCTACTCGGTCCTGGCCGGGTTCGTGGAGCCGGGGGAATCACTCGAGCAAACCGTTGCGCGCGAGGTCCTGGAGGAATCCGCGGTCCGGGTGCGGGCGTCGCGCTATCTGGCGTCTCAACCGTGGCCGTTCCCCGGTCAGCTGATGCTGGGGTTCATCGCGCTGGCCCATCCCGATGAGCCACGGGTTGATGACGAGCTGGAGGATGCGAGTTGGTTCAGTGTCGATGAGATCCGGGCCGCCGTGTTGGCCGGCGATGACGAAGCCGGAGACGGCCTGCGGCTATCGCCTTCGATCTCGATCTCGCGCTGGCTGATCGATTACTGGCTGGCCGCCATGGATGAAGCGGCGTCGGGCGACTGACGCGGATACCGGAACCCGCGCCGATCGGGATGCGCCACCCTGTACCCGGTCGGCAATCCCGATAGCGGCTTCCCCGCTGGAGTTTCCCCGTTAGAATCAGGCCTCAATGCACTCGGTCGCAACCACAGCGACGCTGGGAGGGAAGCCAACATGTCCATCGCCCTGATCGCCACGGTCGTCGCGCTCGTGCTCGGCCATCTCGCGCCGTCGTTTGCGGCTGCGGTACGTCAGCACGCCTGGTATGGCGACCTGGCTGGCTGGCTCAACGGGCGCTTCGGCGAGCAGACCTTCTGGCGCAGCCGCTGGGGCATCGTGTTGGCGCTGGCGCCTGGGCTGTTGATCGTCGGGCTGTTGCAACTCTCGCTCGAAGGCCGCTTGGCGGGTATTGCCGAACTGCTGTTCGGCGTTGCCATGCTGTTCTACGCATGGGGGCCACGTGACCTGGACCGCGATGTCGGTGCAGTCCTGGATGCGACCGATTCGACCGCCCGCCGGGATGCCATTGCGAATCTGACGGGCAAGGAAACCGACGCACCCGTGGATGGAGCGGGTTTGGTCGAGCCGGTATTCCGCAGCGCGGTGCGACGCTGGTTCGGCGTACTGTTCTGGTTCCTGGTGCTGGGTCCGTTTGGCGCGGTGCTGTATCGCTTGAGCGTGCTGTCGGCGGTGGGCGATATCGCCGCCCGGGTGCCGGATCAGGCCCGGCGTGGAGCGCGAACCTGGTTGGCCGTGCTGGAATGGCCGGTGGCACAGTTGGTGACCCTGTCATTGGCGCTGGTTGGAAACTTCGACAGCGTGCTGGACGCATGGCGTTCCGGCGGAGGGGCCGCGGCGCGGCTCGATAACCGATTCCTCGGGGCCGCGGCGCGCGCCAGCGTGCGAAGTGAGCTGGCCGAAGAGGCATCCGACGGAGCGGCTTTGGATTATCCCGCCGCCGGTATCGATGGTGACGCCGATGCGGCCGGGCCGGGCGTGGCGGCACTGCCCGAATTGCACGACGCGATGAGCCTGGTTTGGCGCTGCCTGCTGGTCTGGCTCGCCGCGCTGGCGCTGTTCGTGATTGCCGGCTTCGTGAGCTAGAGCTTGCGACAAAGCCGGGGCAAGGAGCCGGGGTCCTTAAGCGGCATCCCCACGTAGCGCACGCACCTTCGCCTCCAGCACTCCCGCATCCACGTGGGCGCCTTCCAGCGGGCTACCGACCACCACTTCGACCTGCGCGCGGAAGCGCCGCGGCACACGCATACGGCCCAAACGTGTTTCGCGCCGGCTCCACATGCTGGTCCACATTCCGCGCAATGCCATCGGGATCACCGGCACCTGTCGTCGTTCCAGTATCTTCTCCACCCCCGACTTGAACGCGGCAATTTCGCCATCGCTGGTCAGCCGGCCTTCGGGAAATATTCCCACCACCTGGCCGTCCGCAAGCGCCGCGTCGATCTCGTCGAACGCGCGCTGCATCAACTCGGGGTTCTCTTTCGCGCCGGCGATCGGGATCGCCTTGGCGGTGCGGAAGATCCAGCGCATGACGGGCACGTTGAAGATCTTGTAGTACATGACGAAACGCACCGGCCGCGGTATGCTGGCGGCCAGCAGCAACGCGTCCATGTAGCTGACGTGATTGCACACCACCAGCGCCGCGCCCTCGTCGGGAATGTGGTCGATCCCCTGCACCCGAAGCCGGTACAAGGTGCGCACCAGTACCCAGCTCAGGAAGCGCATCAGGAACTCGGGCACGATCGTGAAGATCCAGATCGCGACCAGCGCATTGGCGATCGCCAAGGCCAGGAATACCTGCGGGATGTCCAGGTCGGGCATCGGCACGCGCATGCCGGCCAGTTCGAATGGTGGCAACTGCAACGCCAGCCCGAGTACCGCGGCCAACACGATGAAACCCGAGTTCTGGATGTTGAGCCCGGCGAACACCCGCGACATCTCCGACTTTGGCGTGCGGCTCTGGATCAACGCGAACAGCGGCACCACGAAGAAGCCGGTGAACAGCCCGATGCCGAGCAGGTCGACCACGATCCGCCAGCTGCCCGGTTGCTGCATGAAGCCGAGCACATCCAGCCCGCTGACCGTCGCCGCGCCGGGACGGGCGAAGTACAGGTCGAGCATGAAGGCCGTCATGCCGAATGCGCCCAGCGGTACCAGCCCGATCTCCACCGTCCGTGCCGACAGCCGCTCGCACAGCAGCGAACCCACGCCGGTACCGACCGAAAACAACGCCAGGGCGAAGATGTACAACGTCGCCGAGCCGCCCAGGTTGACCTCGGCGTAGGTCGGCAGTTGCGAGGTCAGCACGGTGCCGACAAACCAGAACCACGACACCCCCAGCACCGCATTGCGCACCGCCAACTGCTTCTTGGCCAGACGCAACACGGCAATCGACTCGGGGATCGGGTTCCAGTTGATCTTCAGCCCGGGCGCGCCGGCACCGGCCTTGGGAATCGCCCGGCTGACCAGGTGACCGATGATCGCCAGCGTGACCACGGCCGCGCCGGCGACCCACGGACCGCTGGCGCCGGCCATGGCGAAGATCGAGCCACCCAGGATCATCCCCAACAGGATCGAGAACGAAGTGCCCATCTCGACCAGCCCGTTGCCGCCGGTCAACTCACGCGGGTGCAGCACCGCCGGCAGGATCGAATACTTCACCGGCCCGAACAGGGTCGACTGCAAGCCGGTACAGAACAACGCCACCAGCAGCACGGTCATGCTTTGCAAGACGAAGCCGACCGCCGCCAGGGACATGATGCCGATCTCCATCGCCGTGGTGATCCGGATCAGCGTCGACTTCTCGGTCTTCTCGGCGATCTGCCCGGCCAGTGCCGAGAACAGGAAATACGGCAGGATGAACAGTGCCGGCGCCAGGTTGGTATACAGCGTCTTCTGCTCGCTGCTGACCCCCAACCAGAACAGCAGGCCAATGATCGCCTGGCGGTAGACGTTGTCGTTGAAAGCCCCCAGCGACTGGGTCGCGAAGAACGGCAGGAAACGGCGTTGTCCAAGCAATGCGTACTGGTTGTTCGACATGCGGCCCCCGGGATCTGCGGCGAGCCTAGCAGACCACTGCGTTTTCGATCCCCCACGCTTTATCCACGCGCGGCACGCTCGCGGGCAATCGCCCGCCAGCCGATGTCGCTGCGATGGAACTCGCCCTCCCAGGAGATTTTCGCAACCGCTTCGTAGGCGTGTTCCTGCGCGGCGGCGACGGTGTCACCGAGCGCGCACACGCACAGCACGCGGCCGCCGGCGGTTACTACTTGGCCGTCGACAAGTTTTGTGCCGGCGTGGAAGACTTTTGTATCGGCGATATCGGGCACATCCCGTTCGCTGATCGGGTCGCCGGTGCGTGGGGTGTCGGGGTAGTTCTCGGCGGCCATCACCACGCCCAGCGATGGGCGCGGGTCCCATTGCGCGGTGACCTCGTGCAGGCGCTCGTCGATCGCGGCCTCGAGCATGTCGAGCAGGTCGGATTGCAGGCGCATCAGGATCGGCTGGGTTTCCGGGTCGCCGAAGCGGACGTTGAACTCGATCACCTTGGGGGCGCCGGTCTGGTCGATCATCAGCCCGGCGTACAGGAAGCCGGTGAACGCGATGCCGTCGGCAGCCATACCTCGCACGGTGGGCTCGACCACCTCGCGCATCACGCGCGCGTGGATTTCGTCGGTCACTACCGGCGCCGGCGAATACGCGCCCATGCCACCGGTGTTGGGGCCGGTGTCGCCATCGCCGACGCGCTTGTGGTCCTGGCTGGTCGCCATCGGCAGCGCGGTGGTGCCATCGACGATCGAGATGAAACTGGCTTCCTCGCCATCCAGGAACTCCTCGATCACCACCCGCGCCCCGGCGGCGCCGAACGCGTTGCCGTCTAGCATGTCGATGATCGCGGCCTCGGCTTCGGCCAATGTCATCGCCACGATCACGCCTTTGCCGGCAGCCAGGCCGTCGGCCTTGACCACGATCGGGGCACCCTTCCCACGGACGTAGGCCAGCGCCGCGTCGACTTCGGTATGCACCGCGTAGAACGCCGTCGGAATACCGTGGCGGGCGAGGAAATCCTTCGCGAATGCCTTGCTGCCTTCCAACTGCGCGGCTGCGGCGGTGGGGCCGAAGATCCGGTGGCCGGCCGCGCGGAAACGGTCGACCACGCCGGCTACCAGCGGTGCCTCGGGGCCGACGACCGTCACCGCAACGCCCTCGCGCTCGACCAATGCCAGCAAGCCATCGATATTGGTCGCTGCGATATCCACGTTGCGGCACTTGCCCTCGGTCGCGGTGCCGGCGTTGCCGGGGGCGACCACTACCTCGGTGACACGGGGCGATTGCGCGAGCTTCCAGGCCAGTGCGTGTTCGCGCCCGCCGGCACCGATGACGAGGATTTTCATTGCGTGGTCCTTGTAGATAGGTCTGTCGATCGGCTGGTTCGTTGATTTGTCAGATTTTACCGGAGCGGGAGGATTGCCGGCTGCTAGCATCCCCTGCTTCGGTGACAACAACGGAAATCGCGATGGAGTTCATCCTCGGCGGCATCGAGGCGCTACTGGCGCCGGTGATCGAGTTGATCAACACGGTGTTGTGGAACTACGTGCTGGTGTACGGCCTGCTCGCGGTCGGGGTGTTCTTCACCGTGCGCTTGAAGTTCCTGCAGCTGCGCCGGTTCCCGCACATGCTGCATGTGATCGGTCGTGGCACCGATGGTGACGCCGCCGGCATCTCGCCGTTCCAGGCGCTGTGCACCAGCCTGGCCTCTCGGGTCGGGACCGGCAACCTCGCCGGGGTCGCGATTGCGCTGAGCCTGGGCGGGCCCGGGGCATTGTTCTGGATGTGGATGGTGGCCGTGGTCGGCATGGCCACGGCGTATGCCGAGAGCGCGCTGGCGCAGCTGTACAAGGTCCGCGACGAGGACGGCCAGTACCGCGGCGGGCCGGGGTATTACATGTCGCGCGGATTGAAGCTGCCGTGGCTGGGTGTGGCGTTCTCGGTCTGCCTGGTGTTTTCCTACGGGCTGATCTTCAGTGGCGTACACGCCAACGCGATGGCGCAGTCGCTGAATCTCGCGTTTGGCTTCAGCCAGGCGCAGATCGCGACCGGACTGGTGCTGTTGACGGCGGTGATCATCTTCGGCGGCGTGCGCTCGGTCGCGCGGGTGGCCGAGTGGGTGGTGCCGTTCATGGCGGTCGCCTACCTCGGCCTGGCGGGGTGGGTGGTGATCACCCACATCACCGAGGTGCCGGCAGTGCTGGCGCTGGTGGTGCGCAGCGCGTTCGGCCTGGAGCCTGCGGCCGGCGGACTGATGGGTGGGTTGGCCGCGGCGATGCTCAACGGCGTCAAGCGCGGGCTGTATTCGAACGAGGCCGGCATGGGCAGCGCGCCCAACATTGCCGCAGCGGCGACACCGGTGCCGCACCATCCGGCCAGCCAGGGGCTGGTGCAGTCGCTCGGGGTGTTCATCGACACCTTGCTGATCTGCACCGCGACCGGGCTGATGATCCTGTTGTCGGGCGTGCTGGCCGACGGGGGCGACGGGGTGGTGATCACGCAGAACGCGCTGGTGGTGTTCTTCGGTCCGTGGGGCAGCTGGTTCGCGGCGATCGCGCTGTTTTTCTTCGCGTTCACCACGATCCTGGGCAACTACGCGTATGCGGAAAGCGGCCTGTTGTATCTCGGTGGCGGTGATCGCGGGCTGTTCGTGCTGCGGGTCGCGGCGCTCGGGGTGATCGTTTGGGGCGTGTACTCGAAGGTACAACTGGTCTGGAACGCGGCCGACGCGGCGATGGCGATGATGGCGACGCTCAACCTGGTCGCGCTGCTGGGGTTGTCGGGCGTGGTGGTCAAGTTGACCCGCGATTACGACCGGCAGCTCGACGCGGGCAAGTCGCCGGTATTCCACATCGCCGACTATCCCGAGCTCGGCGATGGCGTGGATCATGAGATCTGGAAGGACCGCGGGTAGCGATGCGTGCCGGGACCGCATAGCCAGATAACAGAATCTCCGTCCCGTCCATGAGGTAGGATTGCGCATCCACACAGGACGTGTCGGGGCAGTGCCCCGGTCAAGGAGCGACGGGCGTGAACATCATGGACGCGGCGCAATCGGTACTGGCGGCATTGGCCCGGTATGTCGATGCAAACCGACTGTATGCATTCGAACTCGATGGGCTGGCCGCCGGTTCGCTCACTGTCGAGCGTTGGCAGGGCTGGGAGTCGCTGTCATCGGGCTTTGAATGGTGGGTCGACCTGTTGTCGACCGACGCCCAGTTGCCGCTGGATGACCTGCTCGGCAAGCGCGCAACCCTGCTGACCCGCAGCGCCGGCGGCACGCGTCTGCCGCGCAGCGGGCTGGTCCGCGAGGCCACGTGCGTCGGCTCCGACGGCGGCCTGGCCCGCTACCGGCTATGTGTGGTTCCGTGGACGTGGTTGCTGAGTCAGGGCCGGCACAGCCGGGTGTTCCAGGACAAGACCGTGATCGAGATCGTCGAGGCGGTGTTCGCCGACTACGCGCCGCTGGCGGCGTGGCAGGTCGGCGACGAGGTCGGCCCGTTCCTCAACGAGGTACGCCCCCGCAGCTATTGCTGCCAGTACCGCGAAAGCGACTTCGACTTCATCAGCCGTCTGTTGGCCGAGGAGGGTCTGGGTTGGCGGCTGGAAGAATCCGCCGACGCTCCCGGCGGCCACGCCATGGTGCTGTTCGCGGCGAGCGGGCAGGGCTTGCAGGACGCCACTGCCGAGGCCGGCAACGGCGTCCGTTTCCACCGCAGCGATGCCACTGAATCGAGCGATACCATCCAGGCGCTTGGGATTGCACACGGCGTTGAGTCGACCGTACTGACCCTGCTCAGCGACGACTACAAGAGCCACAGCCTCAGCGCCATCCTGCCACTGGGCGCGGCAATCGATAGCGCGGCAATGTTGGAGGACTACGACCCGTCCGGCGCTTACGCCTTTGCCAACCAGACCGAGGCCAGCCGCTACGCCGAACTGATCGGCCAGGCCCGCGCCGCCCAGGCCACCCAGTGGTTCGGCCAGTCCAGCGTGCGCAGCTTTCGCGCCGGCCAGTGGTTCGCCGTCATCGACGCACCTACCGACGGCGAGGCGACGCCCGACGAGCTGCTGCTGGTCGTCGTCCACCAGGCTGGCATCAATAACCTGCCCGACACCGTCCGCGACAGCGCCGCCCGCCTGTTTGGCGACGCCGGTGCCAGCCCGGTCGCCGACCTGTCCCGCACCACCTGGGCCGCGGTGCAAGTGCGGGCCGAAGCCGTCGGCTATGGCAACGCCTTCACCGCAGTGCCGCGCGACCTGTCGTGGCGGCCGATCCTGACCGACGATACCGGTACCCGCTTGAACCCGCGGCGCCACAGAGCCGACAACTTCCGCAGCAAAGCCCTATCAGTGCCGGAAGTGCCGCACGCCGGTGAACACCATTGCGATGCCGTGCTCGTCGGCGGCGGCGATGGTTTCCTTGTCGCGCATCGAGCCGCCGGGCTGGATCACCGCCTTGATGCCGGCGGCCGCGGCGGCGTCGATGCCGTCACGGAACGGGAAGAAGGCGTCGCTGGCCATTACCGAGCCGGGCACGCTCAAACCGGCTTCATCGGCCTTCAATTCGGCGATCTTCGCCGATACCACGCGGCTCATCTGGCCGGCGCCGATGCCGATGCTGCGCTGGTCGCGGGCGTAGACGATGGCGTTGGATTTGACGAACTTGGCGATCCGCCAGGCAAACATCAGGTCGGCCAGCTGGGCGTTGGTCGGGGCCAGTTGGGTGACCACCTTGAGCTCGTCGTGCGTCACCTCTCGGATGTCGCTGGTCTGCATCAGCAAGCCGGAACCGACGCGCTTGACGTCAATGTTGTTGCGACCGTTGCCGTGGGGAATCTTCAACACGCGGACGTTGGCCTTCTTGTTGCAGTAATCCAGCGCCGCCGGCTCGTAGTCGGGTGCGATCAGGACTTCGACAAACTGGCGGTCCAGGATGGACTTCGCGGTGGCCTCGTCGAGCGTCTGGTTGAAGGCGATGATGCCGCCGAACGCGGAAGTTGGATCGGTCGCGAAGGCGGCCTCATAGGCGTCGCCGTTATTTGCCGCCACCGCCACGCCGCAGGGGTTGGCGTGCTTCACGATCACGCAGGCCGGAGCGTCGAACTGGCGCACGCATTCCCACGCGGCATCGGCATCGGCGAGGTTGTTGTAGCTAAGCGCCTTGCCCTGCAACTGGGTGAAAGTGGCCAGCGTGCCCGGCACCGGCCACAGGTCGCGGTAGAACGCCCCCGACTGGTGGGGGTTCTCGCCGTAGCGCAGGTCCATGACTTTGACAAAGCTGCTGTTGCTCTGCGCCGGGAACAAGGCGCGGCTGCCGTCGTCGTTGATCGATGACAGGTAGTTGCTGATGCAGGCGTCGTAGAAGGCGACGCGGTTGAACGCGATGACCGAGAGCGCGAAACGTGTCTGCGCCGACAGCGCACCGTCGCTGCTCGCCAACTCCTCGGCCAACGCCGCGTACTGTGCAGGATCAGTCGCCACTGCGACGCGGGCGAAGTTTTTCGCCGCCGAGCGCAACATCGCCGGCCCACCGATGTCGATGTTCTCGATGATCTGTTCCATCGAGCTGTCCGGGTCGGCCGAGACCCGCTCAAACGGATACAGGTTCAGCACCAGCAAGTCGATCGCATCGATGCCGTGTTCGGCCATCACCGCATCATCGGTCCCGGCGCGGCCCAGCAGGCCGCCATGCACGACCGGGTGCAGCGTCTTGACCCGGCCATCCATCATCTCCGGGAAACCGGTGGCATCGCTGACGTCCTTGACCGTCAGGCCGGCGTCGCGGATCGCCTTCGCGGTGCCGCCGGTCGACAGCAATTCGACGCCATGACCGACGAGGGCGCGAGCCAGTTCGATCAGCCCGGTCTTGTCGGAAACAGACAACAGGGCACGGCGAATCTTGACCGGATGGTGGGTCACCGGGCCGAGCGTGGAGGTTGCGGTCATGGCGGCAGGCTTTGGTCGGGAAAGCCGTTAATTATACCGGCCGGCACCCGACTGGTCCGGCCGGTTGCGCTCTTGCCGGCGGCAGTGCCGGGCGACTGGTCAGCGCGCTTTGCGTCAGCGGGTATCAGGCCAGCCCGTACTCACGCAGTTTCTTGCGTAGGGTCGCGCGATGGATACCCAGCATCGCCGCCGCGCGGCTCTGGTTGCCGTCGCAATGACCGAGCACTTCGGCGAACAGCGGGATTTCCAGCTCGCGCAGGGCGATCTCATACAGATCGCCGTTGTCGCAACCGTCCAGGTCTCCCAGGTAGCGCCGGATCGACGTGGCAACGTGATCACGCAACGGCACCCGTGGCCCGGGACGGGAAGAGTCGGTACGGCTTGCAGCGTTCAATGGTGTCCCCCAAAGCGTGTGGCGTCCGTCATCGTGTGTTTCCATCGCGAGGCGCGAGACGACGACGGCCTAGGAGTCTAACGTGCGATTGCCCTGCAACATATCGATTTTCTCCGCATCAGCGGAAGTCGAATGCAAACGCGACGACCGGCACGGCCGGTTCGATGATCTCGAATTCGACGCTGGCGCTCTGGCCCGGCGCCAGCTCGCTGCGGGCATCGCCTGAACCCGGATGCGGGTACTCCGACGCGTCGAACACGCGCGCGGCGACGGGCTGTCCGTTGATGTCCGACAGGTTCAGCACCAGTGCGGGCCATGGTTGTGGCCAGCGCGCGTCGTTGCGGAAGCTGGCCCGGACGCGGAGTACGCCGGTCTTGCCGGGGGCCGGCTGCACGCTGCGAGCCAGCATGGTGTATGCGCCCGGCTCGTGCCAGGCGGGCAAGTCACACCACAGCGCGGTACAGATGGCGCCGATCACCGGGCGCCAGCGCTCGTTGGCGGCGAGCTCATTGCGTTGCGCCAGTACCAGTTGCGCGACCAGTAACAGACCCAGCGCGGACACGCACAGCACTTTTGGCCAACGAGGGCCAGTCTTCCGGGACCGTGAGGCGATGCGGGCAAAGCTGGGAATGCCCCGCTTTGTGCGACCACGCCCAGTGCGCATCGAAGCGGTGTCGGCTGGCGCTTTCGATGCGGTCAGGGAGGAGGCTTTGGTTGCCGCCGCGACAGGGCCGCTTGGAGGGGGGCTGGTCGAGTGGGCTTCACTTCGCAATTCAGTCTGGCAACGTGGACAACGCTGCGGCGCACCGGCGCCAGAGACGATCAGTGCAACAAGGAAGCCACAGTGTGGGCACGGAACGAACATCGGCGCAGTCTAGCCGACACCGACTGGCAAGCCGGCTTCCGCACTGGCTTGCGGACGGTCTGTCGAATGGCGAGACCGGCGCATCAGTATGACCATGGCCATGGTTTGTCCGTCGGATCAGCGGCGCCGGACGCCGCTGATCCGGATCCAGTCTTCGTGCTGCGCAACCTGCAGTTGCTCGAAGTCCGCCTCATAGCGGGCCAGAACCTCGTTCTCTTGTCCGGCGAGGATGCCCGACAGGGCGATGTGGCCGCCCGGCGCGACTCGCGCGGCGAGCACGTCGGCCAGGGTGATCAGCGCGGTGGCAAGAATGTTGGCGACTACCACCGGGTAGCGGATCCCGGCAGGCTCATCTTCTGGCAGGTACACCACCAAGTGTGCTTCCACCCCGTTGCGGTGGGCATTGTCGGCGGTGGCCGTCAGCGCCTGGGGATCGTTGTCGACCCCGGTCGCCCGCGAGGCGCCGAGCTTCAGCGCGGCAAGAGCGAGGATGCCGGAACCGCAACCGAAGTCCAGGACGCTCGCGCCGGGCAACACGCCGTCGCTGGCGAGCCCGTCCAGCCATTGCAGGCAAAGCGCGGTGGTCGGGTGGGTGCCGGAGCCGAATGCCAGACCGGGATCAAGCCGCACCACCGCAGCGTCGGCCGCATCCGCGCCGTCGGGGAGATCGTGGTTCCACGGCACGATCCAGGTGCGCTGACCGAACTTCAGCGGCTCGTACTGGTCCATCCACGCGCGCTCCCAGTCCTGGTCGGCGACCTCACGGAACGTTGCGCGCGACCAGTCGATGCCCTCGTCGGCGGCCGACAACGCATGCAGCAACAACTCCGGCAAAGCGTCGCCTTCGAACAACGCCGTCAGCGACAATTCGCCCCAAAGCGGGGTCTTGCCGACGCCCGGTTCGAAGATCGCCTGCTCGTCGGGCGCGTCGGCGTTGGCATCGGTCAAGGTGACCGCGAGTGCGCCGACGCTTTCCAGCGCGCGCTCATGGCGCGGCTGGTCGGCCTCGGTGCAGGGCAGGGTGAGTTCGAGGAAAGGCATATCGGCGGGGTGGATGTGGGACATCGCATGTTGGGGCGTAGGGCGGGCGCAGGCAACCGGCCGATCGGGGTTTGATTTATGATGGCGCCGGGCCGAACCCGGGAGTCGCCGTTCCATTGCCAGCAATACCTCGCCAACTGCTCCTGCTCTGTCTGGCGTCGTTGCTGTTGCTGGCGGCGGTCCTGGCGTATCCAGGCGGGGAAGGCACGATCGCCTCCACCGGCCCGGGACCGGTCGAGGCCGATATCGCGGTTCCGGTACCCGCGAATGCGCAGCGAGCATCAGCCGATCACGTCACCCTCGACCTGCGTCGCCAGGCGCACCGAGTCACGTTACCAGGCAAGTCCGGTCGCCGCGCGGGACTTGAAAGCGCGCCAGACCTGTATGCCTATGCCAACACCCTGGCTCCCGCCGTGCGGGCCGGGGATCCGGAGGCGGCCTGGATGCTGAGCCGGGTTCACGAATACTGTTCGGCTTATGCGATGGCACCGGCCGACTATGCCCGTGACACGCAGGCGATCGGCGAGATGCAACTGCGGAGCTCCGAAGCGGTGGTCGCCGCCCGAACCCGAACAAGTGGGCGTTGTGCCCGGTTCGTGCCGCGCGATGACCTGTCCTATGCGGCGATCCTCGTGCGGACAACCGAGGCGGCCGAGGCCGGCAGCCTCGCCGCGGAGGCAGCCCTGCTGGCGGTCGGCGAGCCGCTCGACACGAGCGACGCGTACAAGCATGACCTGGTCGAGCGGGTGCAGCGCTCCCGTGACCCGGAATCGTTTGCCGCGCTGTCGCCGGCGATGGGCATCCGTGCCAGCGGCCAGCAGGCCTTCGCCGGGCAGGTGGCGGGCACGCAGCTGGCGGAGGTGGCCTGGAAGGTCGCTGCGTGCGAGCTGGGAATGGATTGCAGCGCCGGCAGCACGTTGATGACGTCGCAGTGCGCCAATGGTGGGATCTGTTCGCGGAATCCCGGTCAGGATTTCCGTAGTTTTGTATTCGATGCTGCAGTTCCGCGACAGGGGGCGGACGTGGTGAATGAAATGGTCAACTCGCTGACAGGCGAGGAGAAGGTGCCGAAATGAAGAAGGAAGCCACCGTGCGCAGGATCAAGATGATGTTCTGGACGTTGTTGCTCGCGGCGTATTCCGTCGCCGCCACCGGGGTCATGATCGACGTGCTGGGACAGGATTACCGCGAGATGTCGGCCGTTGCCGTTACCTCGATCCATTCGCCGCTGGACAAACGGATGGCGGGGGCCGCGCAGGTAGCCGCTGCTTACCGGGCCGGCAGCGGCGCGCCGTTTTCCGCGCTGCCGACCGGAAGCACCTTCAAGGTGGTCTGGCCCGACGGTTCAAGCGAGTACGTGACGGTGGTCAGTGTGTCCTCGAGCGACGGTGTGCAGCCGGTCGCGGGGACGCAGCGGCCGGCACCGGGAGAGGCCGGCGAGCCGCGATAGCCCGCTGGGCCGACAGCCCGACAGCCCGGTCAGACGATCGAGAGCGATTTTTCCTTCTGCTCCTTCAATCGCTTTTCCAGGTAATGGATGTTCTGCCCACCCTGCTGGAAGCCGACATCAGCCAGGATGCGCTGGTGCAGGGGGATGTTGGTCTTGATGCCGTCGATCACCATCTCGCTGAGCGCCACGCGCATGCGGGCGATCGCGGTTTCGCGGTCGGGGCCGTGCACGATCAGCTTGCCAATCATCGAGTCGTAGTTCGGTGGCACGCGGTAACCGGCATAGATGTGGCTATCCACGCGCACGCCCGGGCCGCCCGGGGCGTGGAATTCCTGGATCAGGCCGGGGCTGGGCATGAAGGTTTCCGGATCCTCGGCATTGATCCGGCACTCGATCGAGTGACCGTTGACCACGATGTCTTCCTGCTTGATGCTCAATTTTTGACCGCTGGCGATCATCAGCTGCTCGCGGATCAGGTCGATGCCGGTGATCATCTCGGTGACCGGGTGCTCGACCTGGATGCGGGTGTTCATTTCGATGAAGTAGAAGCGGCCGTCCTCGTACAGGAACTCGAACGTGCCCGCGCCGCGGTAACCAATGCGGATACAGGCATCGACGCAGACCTGGCCGATGTCGGCGCGCTGCTGGTCGCTGATGCCGGGGGCCGGCGCTTCCTCGACCACCTTCTGGTGGCGGCGCTGCATCGAGCAGTCGCGCTCGCCCAAGTGGATCGCGCCGCCCTGGCCGTCGGCAAGGACCTGGATCTCCACGTGGCGCGGGTTCTCCAGGAACTTCTCCATGTAGACCATGTCGTTGCCGAACGCGGCCTTGGCCTCGGCCTTGGTGGTCTGGATCGCGGTGACCAGCGCGGCTTCAGTGTGGACCACGCGCATGCCGCGCCCGCCGCCGCCGCCGGAGGCCTTGACGATCACCGGGTAGCCGATCTCGCGGGCGATCTTGATATTGGCCTGCGGCTCATCGCCCAGCGGACCGCCACTGCCCGGCACGCACGGCACGCCGGCTTCTTTCATGGCCCGGATGGCCTCGACCTTGTCGCCCATCAGGCGGATGGTCTCGGCCTTGGGGCCGATGAAGATGAAGCCCGACTCCTCCACGCGTTCGGCGAAATCCGCGTTCTCGGCCAAAAAGCCGTAGCCGGGATGGATCGCCTGGGCGTCGGTGACTTCGGCCGCGGCAATCAGCGAGGCCATGTTGAGGTAGCTGTCGGTCGATGGCGCCGGGCCGATGCAGACCGACTCGTCGGCCATGGCAACGTGCTTGAGGTTGCGATCGACAGTGGAATGCACCGCGACCGTGTGGATGCCCAATGCGTGGCAGGCACGCAGGATCCGCAGTGCGATTTCGCCCCGGTTGGCGATGACGACTTTGTCCAGCATCGCCGCGGCCTCAGCCGATCACGAACAGGGGCTGGTCGAACTCGACCGGCTGGCCGCTCTCGGCCACGACCTTGAGCACGGTCCCGGAGGCGTCGGCCTCGATCGGGTTGAACATCTTCATCGCCTCGATGATGCCGATGGTGTCGCCGGCGGCCACGGTCTGGCCAACGGTGACGAACGGCGGCTTGTCCGGTGCCGGGGACGAGTAGAACGTACCGACCATCGGTGCGCGCACGACGTGGCCCTCGGGCAACGCCTGCCCCGGAGTCGATTCGGCGTCGCTGTCGGCCGGTTTGCTGCCGCCGGTGGCGGCATCCACTGGCGAGGCCATCGGCATCGGCGGCAGGGGAGCAGCCACCGGCGCATACGCTGGTGCAACCGCCGGAAAGCCGCCGCGCGGCGTGCGCGCCAGGCGGACGGATTCCTCACCTTCCTTGATCTCGATCTCGGCCAGGTTGGACTCTTCCAGCAGGTCGATCAGTTTCTTGATTTTTCGCAGGTCCATGGTGGGCCCTCTTGGTGTTTGATCGGGTGCCGCCGAGGCGACGGAATAAATGGTCGATGTGCCTGGGGGTCAGGCGGCCGCCAGCCGCAACAGGGCGGCATCGAGGGCGTAACGGTAGCTGTCGGCACCGAAGCCTGCGACCACGCCCAGTGCCAGGTCGCTGAAGTAACTGTGGGCGCGGAACGGCTCACGGGCGTGCGGGTTGGACAAATGAATTTCGTAAAAAGGTATCCCAACGGCGGCGAGTGCATCGCGCAGGGCTACGCTGGTATGAGTGAAGGCGGCCGGGTTGAGCAGGATCAGTGCGGTGCCATCACTGCGTGCCACTTGCACCCGTTCGACCAGTTCGTGCTCGGCATTGGACTGCAGGCTGTCGAGTTGATGACCCGCGGCCATGGCGGTGGCGCGCAAGCGGGAATCGATCTCGGCCAGGGTGGCACTGCCGTAGATGGCCGGCTCGCGCTCTCCAAGCAAATTGAGGTTGGGGCCATGCAGGAGCAGCAATTTCGCCATGTTGGGCCGGCTATCGGAAAGGTCGGCAGTGTGGCGGAGCGCGGGGCAGCTGTCCAGAAGTTCGCAGTTGTTTCGCCGAAGTTGTCGCAAATTAAGCGGCTGTTTGAAAAATGCCAGGGTCCGGAACGCCGCTGTCCCGGCGGTTATTGGCGTACCCAGTGATCAATCTCGCCGGATTGAAACGGGCCGATCTTCTGCTTGACCAGCCGACCCTGGCCATCCAGCAGGACCGTATATGGCAGCACGCCTCGCAGATTGCCCAACTGCACGCCGGAATCGGCCGGTCCGGCGGCATCGATCAGGATCGGATAACTCACCGGGATCTTCTGCAGGAACGCGTCCACGGCGTCCGCATCGTCCAGCGCGATGCCGATGACCTGCGTCCCATCAGCGGCCTGACTGGTGGCAAAACGGTCCAGTTCCGGCATCTCCTCGATGCACGGGCCACACCAGCTGGCCCAGAAGTTGATCAGCTGGGGACGGCCGAGGTGCGCCGCTGGCAATTCGATGATGCGGCCGTCCAGGTCCGGCAGGTGCAGGGTCGGTATCGTCTCGCCGCGCTCGGCGACTGCAAGCCCGGCCGGCGCGGGCGGTGCCGTGGCCGAGATCGCTTGGTGCAGGGCGCGCTGGCCGAGAGCACTGCGCAGCAATGGATCGGAACCGTTGAACCACAATCCGGCAGCGGCGCCCACGACGCCGGCGGCCACCGCGACCAACACGATCCGGGTGCCGGACTTCATGCCCCAGCTCCCATCGAGCTGCGTGCATATTGCGCGCGTTGGGCGAACTTGCCGGCTTTTTCGAAGCCGAACAGCCGTAATTCGCGTTTCTCGGCGCCGTCGACGTAGTACAACGTGGCCGGCGGGCCGATGATGCCAAGCGCCTTCATCAGCGCCTGGTCCGTGGCGTCGTTGGCGGTGACATCGGCCTTGAGCAGGACGAAGCCATCCAGCGCTGCGTGCACTTGCGGCTCGGGGAAGGTGTATTTCTCCATTTCCTTGCAGGCCACGCACCAATCGGCATAGAAATCCAGCAGTACCGGTTGGCCGGCCTCGCGTGCGGCAGCGACCTCACGTTCCAGGTCGGCCACGGACTTGATGGGACGGAACGGCAGCTCGCGCGATTCAGTGGTCGTGCGCGAGGCCAGGCCGTCCAGCGGACGCATCGGGTCGCTGCTGCCGGCCAGCGAGCCGACCAGCTGGCTCGCCCCGACCACGCCGAGTGCGATGGCGGCGGTCCAGCCCAGCACTCGCAGCACGTCGCGGACGGCGGGTTTGGTGGCTGCCAGTGCCAGCGACGCCGCCGCTGCAATCAACAGCAAGCCCCACAGCGCCAGGGTCCACGAGTCGGGCAGCACCCGCGACAACATCCATATCGCCAAACCGAGAAACACAAAGCCGAACGCGCGCTGCACCGCGACCATCCACGGCCCGCTGGTCGGTAGTCCCTTGCCGGCTGCGACGCCGAACGCCAGTAGCGGCACGCCCATGCCCATCGCCAGCAGGAACAGTGCGGCGCCACCAAATATCGGGTCCTGGGTCTGGCCGATGTAGAGCACGGCCGCGGCCAGTGGCGGTGCCACACAGGGGCCGACGATCAGCGCCGACAGCGCGCCCATCACGGCCACGCCGGCCAGTGAGCCACCGCGCTGATGGTCGGCCAGCGAGCCCAGCCGATTGCGCAGGCCTGACGGCAGCTGCAGCTCGTACAGACCGAAGCTGGACAGTGCCAGGGCGACAAACAGCAGGGCGAACGTCCCCAATGCCCACGGGTTCTGGAAGGCGATCTGCACGTTCGCGCCCACCAGTCCCGCCACCACGCCGGCGACCGTGAACACCAGCGCGCTGGAGAACACGTAAACGAAGGACAACCCGAATGCGCGCCCGGCACCCAGACCCTTGTCGTGGCCGGCGGATGCGCCGGCAATCAGTCCCGACAGGATCGGGATCATCGGCAGCACGCAAGGCGTAAATGCCAGCAACAGGCCGAATCCGAAGAAGCTCAGCAGCGCCCACCAGCGGCTCGGTCCCGACAAAGCGTCGGCCAGCAGGCTGTCCTGCGCTTGCGGTAGCTGGTTGGCGTCTGGTGCGCCGGCACCGTCGGTGCTGCCGGGGGAGGCAAACTCGTCGGTGCCCGTCGTGGCGGCCTCGGGGGTGGATGTCCCGATCGCGGCCTTGGAGCCTTGGCCGGCATTGCTCGCTACCGGCGAATCCGGAGTATCGGCGGCCGCTTCGTTTGCGGCAGGCGCGTCGGCAGCGGTGCTCGCCGCCTGGTTTGCCGCTGCCGTGGCGGTGGCCACCGTGCCGGTCGGCAACGCCACCTCGACCGTTCGCGTCATCGGTGGATAACAGATGCCATCGTTCTGGCAGCCCTGGAAGGTTGCGGTCAGCGCGACCGTGGTCGCATCCGCGCGTTGGCGCATCAGTGGCAGGCGTACGTCGATCTGGTCGAAGTACACCACAACATCGCCGAAATGCTCGTCGCTGTGGTCCGTCCCGCGCGGCCATTGAGGCTTGCCCAGGCGGATGCCGGCGTCGTTTGCGGCCAACGCCAGCGTGGTGTTGTCGCGATACAGGTAATACCCGCTCGCAGGAGTGAAGCGCAGTAACAACGAGTCCCCGTCGCCGGCAATGGCCTCGAAGCCGAACGCCTGCTCGGGCGGCAATGGCAGCGGGTCGGTGCCGCTGTTCGTCCAGCCGCCAAGCAACGAGCCCGATGATCGGGAGCCCGACAGCAGCGGATTGGCACTGGTCGTGTTCGACAGACCGATCCCGGAACGCGGCGACACCGCGTTTTCCGGGTCCGCGGCGGATGGGTCCAGTGGCGCTGGCTGCGCCGGCAACGCTACCGTCAGCGTGCGGGTTTGGGGCGGGTAGCAGATGCCCAGGTCCGCACAGCCCTGGTACTTGACCGTCAACGTCGTGCTGGCGGCCGCCGCCGTGCCCGGCAGCCTGGCGCTGAGCCGGTCACGATAAGTCTCGACCTTGCCGAAGAACTCGTCTTCGTGGGCCTGGCCCTTGGGCAGTTGCAGCGGCCTTGCCTCGAAACCGGCGTCGGTGGTCACCGAGATGCGATGGCGGTAGAGGTAGTAGCCATCGGCGATCTTCCACTGGATGGCGACCGCATCGGCGCTTCCGGCGCGTGCGCTGACCGCGAATGCCTCGTCGACCGGCAGCAGGTCATCGGGATTGATCGCCGCACCTGCGGGCAATGCCAGAGCCGCCAACACGACAAAGGCGCTGACCCAGGTCGTCCACCCACCCATGCGTCGAATGCAGCGCGGCGAAGGGTTCGGTTCAGTCATCGTCATCATTTATCTGTTCGGCGATCCACGCCAGGTACGGGGCGTGTCCGCCGACGGCTTCGACCGCGATCAACTCCAGGAGTTCTTGAGCAATAAACGATCACGACCGACATGCGGACGATTGTACTGATGCGAGCTGCTCGTGACGGCGGTGGCCGATAGTGGTTGCCTATGGCAAAAGTGACGAAAATCGGCCAATATTGCCGCTGGCCGACAAGGAGTCGGCTTTGACGAGGGGGTCAGGTCAGGGGAGGGGCGCAGGATGCGCCGAGCTGGATGCCATTCCCGAGCCAGGAAGAGCGCGCTTTCCATGGGAGGCGCGCTCTTTCTTTATCGGTTACCGCCGGCTTCGAGCTTGCCGCCGCCGTGGGCAATTAATCCGCGGACGAGCCCTTGAAAGCCCTGCCGCACGCCCCATCTTCGTGTGCAGTCCCGGCTTGTCGGGCGCGCTGGCAGTTGATCCGGTATCGGTCGGGTCGGCGCGAGCGTCGAAATCCCACCGTTTTACGATTTTTTCAACCATCTACGAGGTTGCTGCAAATGAATATCAAGCCGCTGTTCGACCGCGTGGTCATCAAACGCATGGAAGAAGAAAAGATGTCCGCTGGCGGCATCGTGATCCCGGACTCCGCCACCGAGAAGCCGATCAAGGGCGAGGTTGTCGCCGTTGGCGAAGGCAAGACCCTGGACAATGGCAGCGTGCGCGCCCCGAAGGTCAAGGCCGGCGACAAGGTGCTGTTCGGCAAGTACAGCGGCACCGAGGTCAAGCTGGACGGCACCGACCTGCTGGTGGTGAAGGAAGACGACATCTTCGCGATCCTCGACTGATCCGGGCGCCAGGGCCGGGGTTTCCCGGCCGGTCACCCACTCTTTTCTCCAATTTACGTTTTTGAGGTTTTAGACAATGGCTGCCAAGGAAATTCGTTTCGGCGAAGACGCGCGCTCCAAGATGCTGCGCGGTGTCAACACGCTCGCCAATGCCGTCAAGGCAACTCTGGGCCCGAAGGGCCGCAACGTCGTGCTCGACAAGAGCTATGGCGCCCCCACGATCACCAAGGACGGCGTGTCCGTCGCCAAGGAGATCGAGCTGGCCGACAAGTTCGAAAACATGGGCGCGCAGATGGTCAAGGAAGTCGCCTCGCGCACTTCCGATGATGCCGGCGACGGCACCACCACCGCGACCGTGCTGGCCCAGGCGTTCATCCGCGAGGGCATGAAGGCGGTCGCCGCCGGCATGAACCCGATGGACCTCAAGCGCGGCATCGACAAGGCCGTAACCGAGGCCGTCGCCGAGCTGAAGAAGCTTTCCAAGCCGTCCTCGACCAGCAAGGAAATCGCCCAGGTCGGTACCATCTCGGCCAACTCCGATGCCAACATCGGTGACCTGATCGCCAAGGCGATGGACAAGGTCGGCAAGGAAGGCGTGATCACCGTTGAAGACGGTTCGGGCCTGGACAACGAGCTGGACGTGGTCGAGGGCATGCAGTTCGACCGTGGCTACCTGTCGCCGTACTTCATCAACAACCAGCAGTCGATGCAGGCCGACCTGGAAGACCCGTTCATCCTGCTTTACGACAAGAAGATCTCCAACGTGCGTGACCTGCTCCCGGTCCTGGAAGGCGTGGCGAAGGCTGGCAAGCCGTTGCTGATCGTTGCCGAGGACGTGGAAGGCGAAGCGCTGGCGACCCTGGTGGTCAACACCATCCGCGGCATCGTCAAGGTCTGCGCGGTGAAGGCACCGGGCTTCGGCGACCGTCGCAAGGCGATGCTGGAAGACATGGCCGTGCTCACCGGCGGCACCGTGATCTCCGAAGAAGTCGGTCTGCAGCTCGAGAAGGCGACCATCGCCGACCTGGGCCGCGCCAAGAAGGTGCAGATCTCCAAGGAGAACACCACCGTGATCGACGGCGCCGGCGAGACCGGTGGCATCGAGGCGCGCATCAAGCAGATCAAGGCGCAGATCGAAGAGACCTCTTCGGACTACGACCGCGAGAAGCTGCAGGAGCGCGTGGCCAAGCTGGCCGGTGGCGTGGCGGTGATCAAGGTCGGTGCCTCGACCGAGATGGAAATGAAGGAAAAGAAGGCCCGCGTCGAAGATGCCCTGCACGCCACGCGCGCTGCGGTGGAAGAAGGCGTGGTCCCGGGCGGCGGCGTTGCCCTGATCCGTGCACTGGCCGCGATCACCGGTTTGAAGGGTGACAACGAAGACCAGAACCACGGTATCGCCATTGCCCTGCGGGCGATGGAAGCGCCGTTGCGCGAGATCGTCATCAACGCTGGTGAAGAAGCCTCGGTGATCCTCAACAAGGTCATGGAAGGCAAGGGTAGCTACGGCTACAACGCCGCCAACGGCGAGTATGGCGACATGCTCGAGTTCGGCATCCTGGACCCGACCAAGGTCACCCGCACCGCGCTGCAGAACGCTGCGTCGATCGCTGGTCTGATGATCACCACCGAAGCGATGGTGGGCGAGCTGCCGAAGAAGGACGAGCCCGCGATGGGTGGCGGCGGGGACATGGGTGGGATGGGTGGCATGGGCGGCATGGGCTTCTAAGCCAGCCCGACCGTTCCGGATGCACCAACAAAAACCCCGCCGCGAGGCGGGGTTTTTGTTTGTCTGCGAGCCGGGGTTACAGGTCGACGCCGAAGCCCACGCCCGCCGATCGTTCGCTGCCGCTGAAGGCGGTTCCGAATGAGAACGAGGCCCGCCCGATGCGCTTGCCGTAGCCGATCGACAGGCCCTTCTCCCCGCCCTGGAAACCCGCACCTACGGCGATGCGGCCGTTCTCGCTCTGGCCGCCAGCGGCGTTCATCGCCATGTTCAGCATCGCCGCGCTCATGGCACCCATGCGGTCGATCCGGCCATCCTGCTGGTGCAGGCGGCGATCAACGTCCTCGAAGCGGTCCTCCAGCAGCGTGATGCGATCGTTGATCCCGCCGACATCGAAACCGACCAACTGCTGGATCGCGGAGTCGGTGTAGGTGTTGGCAGCCGACAGGGTGGCCGTGTCGCCCGACTGCATGTCACCGCGCACCGCGGTCTCGCGGGTGTCGGTGTACTCGCCGGCCTCGGCGAGGGTGGCGGCATCACCGGACTGCATGTCGGCGCGAATGGCGACCTCGCGCCCGTCGGTGTAGCTGTTGGCCCCGGCGAGGGTGGTGGCATCACCGGTCTGCATGTCGGCGCGGATGGCGGTCTCGCGGGTATCGGTGTAGGCAGTGGCAGTGGCCAGGGTGGCGCCATCGCCGGCATCGGAGTGCGCATTCGCGCTGGTCAGGGTGGCCGCGTCACCGGTGTCCGCGATCTCCTGCACTCGGGCTTCGCTGATGCCGCCACCGCCGACCACCCCGTCCAGCGCGGACTGCATCTGGCGCAGGTTGACCGCATCGGTGCCGGTGGTGGCATCGGCGACGTTGGTGATGCGACGCTCGTTGTCGACAGCGCCGACCGAGACCGTGTTGGCCTCGCTGGCGACCGAGGAGGCGCCGAGCGCCACCGAGTTGGTGGCATCAACCGTTACCTGGGCCTGCGCACCCAAGGCAACGCTGTTGTCGGCCAGTACCGCAGCGCGGGAGCCGATGGCGATGTCGTTCGGGCCCGCTGCGTTAGCTTCCGAGCCCAGGGCCAGGCTGTCATCGCCGGTCGCCACCGAGCTGTATCCCAGGGCGGTACTGCGCGCGCCGCTGGCGATATTGCGGCTGCCGAATGCACTGCTGCGGGCGCCGGTGGCCGTGTTGTTGTGCCCGAAGGCATTGGTGTGCTCGCCGTCGGTGGTGTTGCCGTAACCGAACGCGCTGCTCAGGGCGCCCCCCGCCGTGTTGCCGCGGCCGAAGGCGCTGGCTTGGTCGGCGGTGGTGGTGTTGCCGTTGCCGAAGGCGACGCTGCCGTTGCCGGCAGTCTCGTTGTCGGCGCCGAACGCCGTGCTGTATTCCGAGGTGGTGGTGTTGCGCAGGCCGAACGCGGTTGTCTGTGAACCCTCGGCGATGTTGCTGTAGCCGAATGCCGTACTGCCGAAGCCGGCCGCCTCGTTGAGGCGTCCGAACGCGTTGCTGTGCTGGCCGGACGAGCTGTTGGAGAAGCCGAACGCGCTGCTGAGATCGCCTCCGGCCTCGTTGCTGCGGCCGAACGCGCTGCTGGAGCTGGCGCTGGCGGTATTGCCGCTACCGATGGCATTTGCGGTGGTGCTGGTGGCCTCGTTCCCGCCGCCGATCGCATTGCTGCCACTGCCGGACGCGTTGTTGCCGTAGCCGATCGCAGTGCTGCGATCGAGCGAGGCGATGTTGTTGTTTCCAAAAGCGATGCTGGAGCTGCCGCTGGCGGTGTTGCTGCGGCCGAACGCGGTGCTGTCATCGCCGCTGGCAGTGTTGGAGAAGCCGAATGCGCCCGCGGTGCTGCCGCTGGCCTCGTTCCCGCCGCCGAAGGCGCTGCTCTGCGGCCCCGTGGCGGAGTTCGACCGGCCGACGGCGCTGGCCTGGTGGCCGGACGTGTTGAGGTAGCCGACCGCGGTGCTTTCGTTGTCCTCGGCGATATTGTTGTAGCCGATCGCGGTGCTGTTGCTGCCCCGGACGATGTTCTCGAAGCCGAACGCGCTGGCGTTGGTGCCGCTGGCGTTGTTGCCTTCGCCGTAAGCGCTGGCGCCGGCGTGGCAGGTGCTGTTGCCCTCGCCGTGCTCCTGGCCCTGGGTTTTGTCGATCGAGGTGTCCTGCTCCCACTCGCTGGTCGTGGTGTTGTACACCCAGCAGTCGGGGCCGCCGACGGCCGCCTGGGCCGGCATCGCGATGGCCAGGCCGAGCGCGAAGGCGAGCGGCACGAGTTTGAGGGTGCGGGGGATGGCGGGGTACTGCATGAGGTCTCTCTCCGTAGTGGATGAACGTGCCGCGCACGAGCGCCGGACCCTCCAACCACGCAAACGGGCGGCAAGAACTGACAGGGATGAGACTTTTTTTGTGAATGGCCTTTCTCAGCCTTCGGCGTGAAGTGCCATTCCACGACCACCGTCCCCCGCTTGTCGTCGTCCAGGGCCGGCGACGGCGTCCATCTCGCTCACCCACCCAGCCTCGTCTTTTCGAGCCTGGTGGCTCAGCGCGCCTCGTAGGACACTTGGCCGTCAAGGCCGGCGACTTCACCCTCCGGATGGAAGCGGAGGCGGAAGCTGCTGTTCTGCTTGTTCAGGCGCAGGGTGCTCTCCATGCTGCCCGGGTGACCGGGGCTGACGATCACCTCCGCCTTGGTGCCGGTGTTGCCCCGCAGTTCGATCCGCACCGTGCCCTGCTGCACGGTGAAGTGTCCGGTCACGAACGCCTGGCGCCGCTTGGTATTGACCTTGATGCTGGCCGAGGCCTGCCGGTCGAACTTCTCGATGGTGACCGTGCAGTCCTTCTTGACGGCGACGTCGGAGAGGTTCGAACCCGAGCACTTCACCACCGCGGCGTGTGGGGGCGCTTCGCACGCGGATAGCGCGAGGGCGAGGGCGAGGGCGAGGGACGCGGCGCCGAGGCCCGCCGACCACCAACGTTTTTTTGCGGCACGGAGCGTGGGGCGCATCACTTGGAGGTGACCTTCAGGCGCTCGACGCTGCCGGAGACGGGGGCGTCACAGCTGTCCTGGCTGGAGAAGCCCGCGACCGGCATGTTCTCGCTTCCCTGGCTCTTGCCGGCGGTCATTTCGTGGCAGGCCGAGCCGGTCATCTCACCTTTGTTCTGGCAGGTGATGATCAGATCCCAGCAGGCCTCGAAACTACCGTCGCCGCCGGTGCGCTGCACCTGGCAGTCGACGCCGTGCGGGCCGGGGGTACCGCAGTCGACGCGGGCGGAATCGGGATCGGTATCGATGGTACACGCGGCGAGCACCAGTCCGGCGATGCACAGGGCGATGGCGCGTGCAATGGTTTGCAGTCTCATGGGTTGCTCCAGGTCGTGTTGCATGAAAGATCAATAGCCGACGACGATGGAAACCGAACTCTTCGTGCTGCCGGAGGGTTCGGGTATGAAGTCGAGCTGGAGTTCCGATTTGAAATCGCCGTCCGTATGCCAGTCCTGGATTCGCAGCGGACGCGGCCCGTCCTCGCCTTTCAATATCGCCGTGACCGTGTAGCGGCCGATCGGGATGTCTTGCAGGTAGCCGAACTGCACCCAGTAATGGTCTCCCTGCTGCAGGACGAGTGTCTTTCCTTCCGAGCCGTCGATCAGCGGGCCGCTGGGCGTCAAGGTCAGTTCGACGTCTTCCATGTCGTCGTAGAAATCCGTGTCCTGGAATACCGTGACCAGGCCGCCGTAGTAGTTGTATTCGTTTTCCGGCTCGCGCCCCTCCAGTTTCCAGACGAAGTTGCGGACGGCGCCAGTATCGTCAAAGGAATCGATGGTGTCGGGATGCAGATCCAGGGAATAGGTTTTCCCGTTGTATGTTTTCTTGAAGGAAGCGTAGGCCCGCCATGCGCCGGGCTGGGCCTTGATCCTGTAGGTGCCGTCTTCCTTGGTGGAACCCTTGATGTAGGACGCGTAGAACACCGTGTTGTCCAGCAGGATTCTTGCTCCGGCAATCGGCTTGCCCTGCGCGTCGACGACTTTTCCCGTGGCGTAGCCGTCTTCTGCCTTGGCCGTTCCGGTGCCGTCGTTTCCTCCACAGGCGGCAAGTCCCGACAGGATCAGTCCGGCCAGGAGAATCCGTGCAATCAACGCCCGAACAGCCCGCGCAGTACGCTCTTGGCCGCGTCCTTGGCCGCGGGTTTCGCGGCCTCGCGAGGATTGCCGGTGGCGCCGCCCGACGGCATCAGCATCGCGGTGGACTTGTTGCGCACGTGCACGCGCCAGCCGGGCTGGGTGATCGTGCGTTCGTTGCCGTAGGCGATCATCTGCACCATCGGCGCGGAGCCTGCGAACACCTCGCGCGGGATCTGGCAGCTGCGCGCGTCGGCGCCCAGCAGCGTGCGCTTCTTCGTCCACTGCGCGACCAGCGATTCGGGCAGGAAGTCGACCAGCTCCGGGCCGGCGTAGCTGTCCTCGGCGCTGCTCCACATCACGATGGTGTCGCCGTCCGACGCGGTGGCGTGGATGAAGTAGGCGCGCGCGCCATCGACGCCGCTCCAGCTCAGCAGCGTGCCCTGGTCGGTGGTTTCACGGTCGAGTTCGAGATCGGGCAGGAAGTCGTGGTCGCGGCCGAGATCGAACTGCATCGAATCCGGCAGACCGTCACCGGTGACGTGGTGCTTGCCGGCCAGCGACGCCTTCATGGATACCGATTTGCGGTGCGACTGGTTCGGCCACAGCGCATGCTCGGGGCCGGCGTCGATGCCGTGCTGCGGCACCTTGCGCGGCGTCATGGCGCGGCCGCTGTTGACCGGCTTGCCGTTGCGCACGCTCATCGTGAACTCGGCCGGTTGGCCGGCGCGCACCTGCTCGCCGCAGCCCCAGTAGTAGCGGATCTTGTAGGGGCCGCCGTCAGCGAGTGCCTGGTGGCTGGTCGAGCCGTCCGCGCCGCCGTCGTGGCGCGCCTGTTCGCGCGCGGGCGGCAGGAGCTCGATCTCGTCGCCCAGGCGCAGGCCCTTGGGAACGGCCTGGTTGGCCGGCGTGCCGGGCTGGCTGCGGTTGTGCAGCGCCACGTCCAGGTACTTGCCGGGCATCCCCGGATGCCGGGCCATGCCGTAACTGGCGTTTCCACCGGACATGGCCCCGGTCATGCGGCCGAGCGCCCCGAGTCCGCCCATGCCGGGCATGGTGTGGGTGGCGACGTCGATGTAGAGCTCCGCCTGAGCGGCCTGTGCGGCAGCGGGTGCGGGGAGGACGGCAGCCATGGCGAATGCCAGCGCCGACGGAACGAGGGAAGAAGAAAGATGCATGTTGGAGCCACCCGAGGAGGGGCGGGCCGAACGGCGACCCGGCCGTGCCCGGTGCATCCGGACACTCCATCCACGAGATTCGACGGCGGGGACTGACAGGGGCGGTGACGACAGGGCCGCCGAAAGACAGTCCGGCCTGCCGTCAGGGAAGTGCCAGGCAGTTGGCTTCGGTGGTGGCGGCAAGGCACTGCGCCACGGGCGGGGCATCGTCGATGAATGCCGCGGCATCCGCAGCCAGGGTCGCCCCAGCCTCGACATCGCCGGTCTTGTTCGCCAACAGCAGTGAAAGCATCCAGGGGCGCATCCACGAGTTGTCCAGCCCGCGCTTCACGCGCTGGCGCAACCCCTCCGCCAACTCGGTGGCTACCTCCAGCTTTCCTTGCGCCATGCGAACTTCGGCTTCGGCCAGGTCATAGATATGTGAAGTCCCGACATCGGAGCGGGCGTTGCACTGCTCGAGAGCCTGGCTTGCCTGCAAAACGTTGCCTTGGCGCAGGTGGAGCGACGCGCGCATGCCGCAGATGCTGCGTCCGATGGCCGACTGGTTGCTGTCGTTGAGTATCCGCAGCGATTCGGCCACCTCCAGTTCCTCGAGCGCGGACGGATACCGGCCGAGCGTAGCCTTGATTATGCCGCGGTAACGGGCGCACTCGGAGGCGCTGAGGCTCTTGCGGTCGATCGCGCGATCGATGTCCGCGCTCCGTTCGTAGTGCGTCAGGGCACGATCGAGTTCGCCGGCCAGATGCAGATGTGCGGCCATGTTGCAGTGGATCGTCGCGGCGATCTGGTGTGGTTGCTTGTAGACCTCATCCACGATCACCACGGCTTGCTCCAGCATCCGGGTGGCCCGGTCGGTCTTTCCGGCAAACAGGAAGATGCGCGAAGTGTCCGCGAGCCTGTAGGCATACCAGCCACTGTGCTCCCCGTCGAGCAGTCGGCCGAGCCGCAGTTCTTCCTCCACGACCTCCATGAGCTCGTCCTGGTCACCGTCCCCGAGGCTCATGGCGGTGCCCAGCGTGTGGAGGATGTCGCGATGCAGATAGCTGTCGGAGAATCCTGCGGCGATGGCATCCTCCAGAACCTTGCGCGTCGTGGTTTCCGCGGCCGCCGGGTCGAGGTAGACGGTCGCCTGGGCGACGCTCAATCGCGCGTCGAGCAGGTCTTCCTCCGGGACATCGTTGGCAGCGGCGATGGCGACCGCTTGCTCGCTTACATCGACGGCTTCCTTCAGCCTGCCGGAGTTCCAGTGGATCTCGGCCAGCTGGAGCTTCGCCAGCACCCGCTCACGCGCGCCCGCGCCCGCGCCTTGCCCCACGCGATGATCTTCGAGCAGGCTGAGGGCCGCCAGGAGATCCTCCTGGGCGAGATCGTAGCGACTGAGATGCTTGCGCGCCGTTCCGGTGAGGATGAGGATATCGGCGGCGGCCAGGGGATCATTGGCCAGCAAGTCGGAACGCGCACGCCGTGACCCTTCTTCGAGCAGTTCCAGCGCATCAGGTACGTCCCCGACCGCAGGCTCGGTGGACGTGAACACCTGTTCGAGGAAGTCGCGCACCAGCACCGCGCGCTGTGCTTGCACGTTCGCGTTCTCGGCTTCGCGGCGGGCTTCGCCGGCCTGCCACAGCGTGGCGCCGACGCCCGCACCGAGGCTGGCCACCAGCAGTACCGCTGCGGCCACGCCGACCTTGTTGCGCACGACGAACTTGCGCACGCGATAGCCCAGCTTCGGCCGCTGCGCCAGCACCGGCTGGCCATCAAGCCAGCGGCGCAGGTCGTCGGCGAGCGCCTCGGCGGTGGGGTAGCGCTGCTCGGGTTCCTCGGCCAGGGCCTTGAGCAGCACCCGGTCCAGGTCGTTCTTCAGCGGGACGTAGTGGCGGTGGTAGGCGTCGTCAATACTGCGTACCAGCAGCGAGGGGCGGGTGGTGTCGGTGCCTTCGGTCGCCTCCTGCGGGGCGCGCCCGGTCAGCAGCCGGTGCAGCAGCGCGCCCAGCCCGTAAACGTCCATTGCGGTGCTGGGCGGGTCGCCGCGCAGCTGCTCGGGTGCGGCGTAGCCTGGCGTGAGTGCGCGCCACATCGTCTGCGTGCGCTCGACTTCGGCATCGGCGAACTGGCCGATGCCGAAGTCGAGCAGGCGCACGTGGCCACCGGTGTCGACCAGCACGTTGGAGGGCTTGAGGTCGCGGTGGATCACCAGGTTGCGGTGCGCGTAGGCCGCCGCGCCGCAGACCTGCAGGTACAGGCGGACGATCGCGCGTGCGTCCAGCGCGTGGGTGTCGCACCAGCGGTCGATGCGCTCGCCCTCCACCAGCGGCATCGCCAACCAGAAGGTGCCGTCGTCGGCCACGCCCGAATCGATCAGCGCGGTGACGTTGGGGTGGTTCAGGCGCGCCAGGATCGCGGCCTCACGCCGGAACCGTTCGCGCCCGCTGGCGCCGAGCGCGCCAAGGGTCAGGATCTTCACCGCGGCCTGCTGGCGCGTCATTCCCTGTTCGCGCCAGGCGCGGTAGACCACGGCCATGCCGCCGCGGCCGAGTTCGCTGTCCAGCGTCCAGTCGCCCAGGCGGCATCCGGCCAGGTTGCTGCCACCGGGGTCGAGCGAGGCACGCGGCCGCTCGTGTGCGGTGATCAGCTGGACGAGGCGCCGGCGCACCGCTTCGGGCAGCGCCTGCGCCGCCAGCCAGGCCTCGCGTTCGGGTTCGGGTTCGGGCAGGTCAAGCCACTGGCCGAAGGCGGCGTCGGCGGCCTGCCAGTGCGCAATCTTTTCGGGATCCATTATCGTCCTCACGAGATTTGGCGGTGGGGACTGACAGGTCCCGCGAAGCCTCAGGGCAGCGTCAACTACAGGTGCGCGGTCACTTCAGGCTCAGTCGTCTCCATCGTCGAGCATGGCCTGCAGGAAGGCGCGGGCGCGCTCCCATTCGCGGTAGACGGTGCGCTCGGAGATCTCGAGCAGGCCTGCGATCTCGCCGAACTCCATCCCGGCGAAGTAGCGCAGTTCCACGATCTGCCGCCGCTGTGGGCTGATCGCCTCCAGCGCATCCAGGCTCTGGTCGAGGATCAGCACATTGGTCAGCGCAGCTGGCGCGTCCGGAATCTGATCGTCGAGGCTGACCATCACCTGCCCGCCGCCGCGCTTTTCACTGGCACGCTGGCGCGCGTGTTCGACCATGATCCAGCGCATCGCCTTGGCCGAGGCGGCGAAGAAATGGTTGCGGTCGGCAAGCGACATCGGCGAGGACTGGCTGATGCGCAGGAACAACTCATGCACCAGCACCGTCGGCGTGACCGTCGACTGGCGACCGTACAGGCGTGAGCCGGCGAGTCGGCGCAGTTGCGGGTACAGCGACTCGAACACCGCGCCCAGTTGCGCGGGATCACCGCCGCGAGCGAGCGCCAGCAGCCTGGTAATGTCTGCGTCGGACACGTCGCCCTATTCTCCTGTAGCCCCGATGCGAAGCTAGCAGTTGGGTGTGCACCGCGCAATCGCGCCCCACCGGCATTTGTGAACTACCCGGTTTTCTTTTGCACTGCAGCGTGCAACCCGACTAACAACTCCTTCACAGTTGACCCGCATCCCGACGTGGGGGAGGGAGCAGGCCCGTTACCGGTTCGACCGGGACGGGCCTTTTAGTTCGCGCCTTTTTCTATGGACCGCAGCCGGACGCTCCAGTGCGATCATCTGTCGATGAACCCGTCCTCCGTACCCGATCGTCCAACCTCACATCGTGCGCTGTCCAGTCTCGACGAACCCGCTTTGTCCCATCTGCAGCGCGCGTTGGAACAGTTGCGCGTCAGTGCGGCGACCAGTGGCGTCGTGCTGGATGATGCGGCAATCGAGCGTTGCCGCCCGGTTGCGCGTGCCAGTGATTTCGCGATCACGACCCTGGCGCGGCAGCCTGAGCTGCTGGCGGCTGTGCTGGACGATGACGGTGCCGCCATCATGCCGCCGCCCGAACTGCACGCCGACAACCGCAGCCAGTGGCCGATGCTGCTGCGCCGCTACCGGACCGCCCAGTCCACCCGATTGGTGTGGCGCGATGTGCACGGTCTGGACGATGTAAACGCGACCCTGGCCGGCAGCACCACGCTGGCCGAAATCTGCCTGCGACTCGCTCTGGATGCGCTGGAGCAGGAATTCTCCGCCCGCCACGGGGTCGTGCGCGACGCGGACGGCAGCGTGCAGCGGCTGGTCGTGTTCGCACTGGGCAAGCTGGGGGGTGGCGAGTTGAACTTCAGCTCCGACGTCGACCTGGTGTACGGCTATGACCAACCCGGTGACGTGACGCTGGCGGCCAGTGACGGCGCGCGCGCACTCGCGGCGGAAACCTGGTTTTCCCGCTTGGGACAGCAATTGGCCAAATTGCTCGACGAGGTCACCGCGGACGGCTTTTGTCACCGCGTTGACCTGCGCCTGCGTCCCTATGGCAACGCAGGACGGGTCGCGTGGTCGTTCCCGGCGATGGAGCAGTACTTCCAGCGCGAGGGTCGCGACTGGGAGCGTTACGCCTGGCAGAAGGCGCGGCCCGTGGCCGGCGATATCGAGGCCGGCGGACGCTTCCTGGAAACGCTGCGACCATTCGTGTACCGGCGTTACCTCGACTATGGCGCGCTGGACGGCCTGCGCACGATGAAAGCGGCCATCGCCGCCGAGGTGGCGCGCAAGGAGTTGGCCGATGACATCAAGCGCGGCCCCGGCGGTATCCGCGAGGTCGAGTTCCTGGTCCAGGCGCTGCAGCTGATCCGAGGCGGGCGGGAGCCGGCATTGCGCCAGCGCGCGCTGCAACCGGCGTTGGCGGCGCTGGTGGAAGCTCACCAGATAGAACCAGAGGCCGGTGCCGCATTGGCCCAGGCCTACCGGTTCCTGCGCCGGCTTGAGAACCGTCTGCAGATGCTGCGCGACCAGCAAACCCACGCGTTGCCCGACGACGCGAGCGACCAGGCCCGGATCGCGGTGGGCCTGGGCTATGCGGACTGGAATGGCTTGCATGAAGCGCTGGACGGTCACCGCGCGGTGATCAACGAGGAGTTCAATGCACTGCTGGCGCCACGCGAACGCAAGCAGGCACCAGGTGCGCTGGCCGATTACTGGCTGGCCTTGCCCACCGCCGGCGATGTCGAGGTGCTGGCCGATGCCGGGTTTGATGATGCGGCACAGGCGGACGGGTTGCTGCGTGACTTCGCGCGCAGCCTGGGGGTGCGCGGGTTGTCGGACATTACCCGTGGACGTCTGGACCGGGTATTGCCGGCCTTGATCCAGGGGGCCGCGACCTCCAGCCAGCCGCTGCTTGGTCTGCGCCGGATGCTGGCACTGCTGCACAACATCCTGCGTCGTAGCGCCTATCTGGCCTTGCTGGATGAGCAGCCCGCCGCATTGGCGCGCCTGGTCGAGGTGGTCAGCCAGAGTGCGCTGCTGGCCGAGCGCCTGGCGTCATATCCGCTACTGCTTGATGAGTTGCTGGATGCCCGCATTGGTGGCCCGTTGCCGGGCCGCGAGGCGCTGATTGCCGCCTGTACCGCGGTGGCGAGCCACGTCGACGATAGTGCCGTCGATGCTCCGGAGGCGGTGCTCAACAAGTTGAACGAAGTACGCCAGGCGCTGAGCTTCCGCATTGCCATGGCGCACCGTGATGGCCGGCAACCGGCCGATGCCAGTGCTCGCCAACTGGCGTGGTTGGCCGACGGTGTCATCCGGCGGGTCGTGGCATTGGCGGAGGGTGAGATCAATCGTGCCCACGGCCGCTTGCCGGGCGCCCGTTTTGCAGTGCTGGGCTACGGTTCCCTAGGCGGCGAGGAGCTGGGTTTCGGGTCCGATCTGGACCTGGTGTTCCTGTATGACATCGACACCAGCAGCGAGCCCGGCGGGCACGATGGCGATATCAGCGATGGTCATGGCAATGACGCGATGTCCGATGGCAAGCGCCCGCTGGACGCGTCGCGCTGGTTTGCCCGACTGGCGCAGAAGGTGGTTGCACTGCTCGATACTCCGTCGGTTGCCGGTCGACTGTACGAGGTCGACGTACGACTGCGACCCGACGGTGCCAAGGGCCTGCTGGTTTCCAGTTTGGCGAGTTTCTCCGAGTACCAAAGCCAGCGCGCCTGGAACTGGGAGCACCAGGCGCTGGTCCGCGCACGTTGCGTGACCGGCGATCCCAGCTTGTGTGCCAGCTTCGGCAAGCTTCGTCGCGACATCCTCGCGCGCCCGCGTGATCCGGCGACCGTGCGCGCCGATGTATCGAAAATGCGCGTGCGGATGCGCGCCGAGCTAGACCGCAGCGAGAACCCCGGGTCGCCCGGCGCGCGTTTTGATCTCAAGCAGGGCGAGGCCGGTCTGGTCGACCTGGAGTTCCTGTTGCAAGCGCTGGTGCTGGACCATGCTGATGTCGCGCCCGGGCTGTTGGGGCCGCGCGACACATCGGGCTTGATCGAGGCGATGCACGAGGCCGCGGTGTTCGACGACCCGACCCGGGCGTCGCTCCAGGCGGCGCATGCCACGTTGCTGGCGCGCGGCCTGGAATGCAGCCTGGACCGTCGGGAGCGTCGGCTGCCACTGGACGAATCCATCAACCTGGCGCGCACGGCGATCCGCGCCGCGGTGCAGCGCCATGGCCTGGAATTCAATCTCGCTGGAGTTTAATCCTGCGGGAACTTAAACCTGATTGAGCCGGCGCTGCACTTCGGCGGCCACGCGCGCCGTCTCGCGCAGCGGCGTCACGGCAAAAGGCGCCATTGTGTCGTCGACCGGGCGCACCCGGCCGGAGCCGAGCAGGGTGTCGAGGAAGCGTCGGGGCCGCCCCTTCAGCTGCTCCATTCCGGCGACAAACACCGGCACGCTGGTTGCGCATGCCTCCGACAGCATGTTGACCGAATCGGCCGTGCACACGATACGGTCCGCGCACGCCAGCAGGCCCGGATAGGGATTGGCACCGTCGCCCGGCCCGCTCCAGACCATGCCACTGCGGCCGGCGACATGGTGACGAAGCCGGCCTGCCAACTCCGCCGGTGTCCGGCGGGAAGTCGTAACCAGCAGGCAACCGTCTTCGGCTTCCGTGCAGCGTTGCACGCGGGTGGCGATGGCCTCCAGCATCGCCGGCTCGTATCGTGCGTGCGCACTGCTACCGCCCAGCAACAGCGCGGTCCGCGGTTGCGGCAGGGTAGCCAACGCGCTGAACCGGCGTCGCGCGGCGGCCAGCCATTGCTCATCGACTGGATGCAGGCTGCCCAGCAACGGAATCACGTTGTCGCCTTCCAACTGGTCATGCTCCGGGGCGATCACCAGGTCCCAATGACGGGTCGCGATCCGTGGATCCAGTATCTGCACGCTGCGCGACCCGAGCCGACGCAGCAACCGGGTCGCCAGTGCGGCTTGACGGCCGCAGCCGATGGCCAGCTCCGGTGGCTTGGACAAGGCTTGGGCGAAGTCCGGCCCGAATGCCCGGCGTGCCAAGGTGGATCCACGTGGTGCCGTCCACCGCCAAGGTACGCGGGCGTGCAGCGTCCAGTCGCGCGCCGACCGGGACAGTGCCGCCGCCAATGCGTGGGCCTGGCGCAGGTTGCCGGCGTGACCATCGGTCAGGACCCAGGTGGATCCCTGCGGGTTCAATCGTTCCATTTTTGTACGTAATCCGTTTTAAAACGTCCAATGGCAATGCATAATCGCGACCATACACTTGTCGAGTACGCGGCAATCCCGCAGTGCGGCCACCGACCGGCGGCAATGACGGCAGTGCCGCTTCCCGACTCAGACTTGTCCGATCCAATGGAGATCATAAATGCCCCAGACCCGACACGACGCGCTCGATCAGCCGGCACTTGACCAGCTGTTCCGCACCGCCCGCACCCACAACGAGCTGGGAGGGGAGGTCAGCGACGCGACCTTGCGCCAACTGTATGACCTGGTGAAGTGGGGGCCGACCAGTGCCAACATGAGTCCGGCGCGTTTCGTGTTTGTGAAATCGGCCGAGGCCAAGGCCAAGCTTGGCCCGGCGCTGGATGAGGGCAATCACGCCAAGACCATGGCCGCGCCGGTCACGGTGATCGTCGCCTTTGACGAGGACTTCCACGAGAAGCTGCCGTACCTGTTCCCGCACACCGACGCCAAGGGCTGGTTCGACGGCCCGCGCGAGAACCGCAGCCCGGCGGCGTTCCGCAACGGCAGCCTGCAGGGCGCCTACTTGATACTTGCCGCGCGTGCGCTGGGCCTGGACACCGGCCCGATGTCGGGTTTCGACAACGCGAAGGTCGACGAGGCATTCTTCAAGGGCACGGCGATCAAGTCCAACTTTCTGGTCAACCTCGGCCATGGCGACACCGGCACGTTGTTTCCCCGTTCGCCGCGACTGTCCTTCGATGAGGCGGCGCGGATTCTGTGAACCACTCAACACCACCTGACATTACGAGGAGTTACATCATGTTCAAGCGACTGATTCTTGTTGCCGCCCTGGCCACCGCCAGCACCGCGGCCTTTGCCGCTCCAGTCACCTACCAGCTCGATCCCGCGCATACCGACGTGATCGCGCAGTGGAACCATTTCGGCTTCTCCAACCCCAGCGCGCACTTCGGCAACGCCGACGGCGTGCTGGTGTATGACGCCGACAACGTTGCCGCATCCAGCGTGCAGGTAACCCTGCCGATGTCGGGCCTGGACAGCTTCACCGCCGACTTCGACGAGCACCTGCGCAGCGCCGATTTCTTCGATATGGCGGCATTCCCGGCTGCCACTTTCAAGAGCACCAAGGTCGAAGCCGCGGGCGAAGGCAAGCTGAAGGTCACCGGTGAGTTGACCATCAAGGACATCACCAAGCCGGTAGTGCTGGATGTGACCCTCAACAAGGCCGGCGAGAACATGGGCGGGCAGCTGGCCATCGGTTTCGATGCCACCACCACCATCAAGCGCACTGATTTCGGCGTCGGCATGTACGCTCCGGCGGTAAGCGATGAGGTGCGGATCCGCATCACCACCGAGGCGTCGGTGCCCAAAGTCGAAACAGCGGAGTAACCTCCGCGCATGATCATCGAACGCCCTTCCGACAGTCGTGGCCACGGGCCGGAACAGGTGGATTGGCTGGACAGCCGGCACACCTTTTCATTCGGCAGTTATTACGACCCTGAGTGGATGGGCTTCGGTGTCCTGCGGGTCATCAACGAGGACCGCGTCGCCCCCGGCGCGGGTTTCCCGACCCATCACCATGGCAACATGGAGATCCTCAGTTACGTGTTGTCGGGCTCGCTGGCGCACCGCGACAGCAGCGGCGCCGAGGGCGTGGTCCCGGCGGGTGGCTTGCAGTGGATGGGTGCCGGCCACGGGGTGGATCACAGCGAGTACAACCACTCCTCGACCGAGCCGGTGCACTTCCTGCAGATATGGCTGCAGCCTGACCGGGTCAACGCGCCGCCGGGTCACGCGTTGCGGGAAGTGACCCGCGGCGAGGGCTGGCAACTGCTGGCCTCGCCCGATGCCGCAAACGGCAGTATCGCGATCCGCCAGGACGCTCGTCTGTACAAAGTCGAGCTTGAGCCAGGCTTGGCGGCGTCGCATGCGCTTGACCCCAAACGCCGCTATTGGCTGCATGTGGCCAGCGGTGAGGTGGTGGCGAATGGTCGCGAACTTGGCCCGGGTGATGCACTGGGTTTCAGCCAGGAATCGGTGCCGCTTCAGTTGGTCGGCAGTGGCGCACGGACGGCCGATGTGCTGCTGTTCGACTTGCCCGGCGCAGCTGACTGGTAAACTGGCGTCCTCGCAGCAAATCCTCGATGCCCGCCATGACCGCAGCCCACGACCACCCCACCCAGGCCAACGCCGAACGGCATTACACCGTCACCCGCGCCGACCTGCCGTTGAGTTGCCCGTTGCCGTCCATGGCGTTGTGGAACTCGCACCCAAGGGTCTACATGTCGATTGAGGAAGACCTGGAGAGCGATTGCATGTACTGCGGCGCGCACTTCGTCCTGGTCGACTGATCCTCGCGCCATGCGCCCGTTGACCGTGGTCCAGCTGTTACCTGCGCTGGAGTCCGGCGGGGTGGAGCTGTCGGCCCTGGAGGTTGCCGGGGCGCTGGTGGAAGCGGGTCACCGCGCGATCGTGGTCTCCGCCGGCGGGCGTCTGGTGCCCCGCTTGCAGGCACTGGGGGCGGAACACGTCACGCTGGATATCGGGCGCAAATCACTATTGACCCTGGGCCAGGTGCGCCCGCTGCGAGCGTTGTTGAGCCGGCAACCCGTCGATATCGTCCACGTGCGTTCGCGCCTGCCAGGCTGGATTGCCCGGTTGGCGCTGGGGCGTATGTCGCAGTCTCGGCGGCCGCATCTGGTCAGCACCGTGCATGGCCTCAACTCCCCATCGCGCTACAGCCGGGTGATGACCCGGGGCGAGCGTGTCATCTGCGTCTCCGATACGGTGCGCAGGCACGTGTTGCGGCATTATCCGGGCACCGATCCGGACAAGTTGCGGGTGATCCCGCGCGGGATCGACCCGGCCCGGTTCCCGCGCGCGCCGCAGCCCGATACGGCGTCGCGTGAGTGGGCGGCCAAGCAACATCCGGCATTGACGGGTGAGGGCCCGTTGCTGTTGTTGCCCGGTCGTGGCACCCGGTTGAAGGGCCACGCGGACGCATTGGCGCTGTTGGCGCAGCTGCGTGGTGACGGTCTGGACGCGCGGCTGTGGTGTGCCGGCGCGCGCCAGTTGGGACGGGAGGCCTACATCGCGGAACTGGAAGCGAAGGCCGCTGCGCTGGGTATCGGCGCAGCGATCGCCTTCACCGCGCCCACTGATGCCATCGTGCGGGCGTACGCGGCCAGTGACCTGGTGTTGCAGCTGTCGCGCAAGCCCGAAGCGTTTGGCCGCACCGTGATCGAAGCGCTGTCGGTCGGTCGGCCCGTGCTGGGATGGGCGCATGGCGGGGCGGGCGAGTTGCTGGAGCAGCTGCAACCATGGGGAGCCGTACCGGCGTTCGACGAGCGCGAACTTCACCAGCGCGCCCGGTGCCAGCTTGCACCGACGCCGGGATCGGCCGCCGCGATGCCAGCGGTTACGATGGACGACCTGTCGCACTACACGCTGCGCGCGATGCAGCAAGCCACCTTGGCCGTCTATGCCGAACTCATTGACTGACACCCCCATCGATACGCCGTCCCAATCGGGTCGCGCAGGTCATTCCGGCCCCGCTCAAGGGCCCGTCCAGGGCTGGCGCTGGGCACCCGCGTGGATCCTGGCCTATGTCATCTTGTGGCCGGCGCCTGGCTATGCCGAAGGGGTGCTGGTGCTGGGCGCACTGGTCGCGATCATCAAACTGGTCGGTTCGCGGTTCCGTGGCGGCAGCGCGCTGTTGAGCGGACAGGCATGGGCGCTGACCAGCGTGCTGTTCTTCGCCTACTGGTTGCCGGAATTGTTTTCCGCGTTCGATGCGGTCGATCCGGGACGCGCGATGCGTGAAGCCGCTGTTGATCTTCGCTACTTGCCGTTCCTGTGGCTGGTGGCGTCGGCGGTGGCCAACGAGCGCGGTCGCCGGATCACCTTTGGTGGCCTGGCGATCATCGTGGGGGTCTGGACCGCGGATGCACTGGCACAGGCGCTGACGGGTACCAGTCCGCTGTTCTTTGGTATCGACACCATCAAGCAGGCGATCAGCGGTTACGGCATGTGCAGCGCAAAGGAGCTCGCCGGGCTGGATCGCCTGAGCGGCATCCTCGGGCCATGCAACCTGAAGCTGGGCCTGGTCATCGCCAGTTTGTCGCCGTTTCTTTTGTACGCCGCCGGTCGCCGGTTCGGCAGTGGCGGCTGGCTGGTCGCGGCGGCAGCGGTCGGGGTGGTGGTGGTGCTGGCCGGCTCGCGCGCGTCGTGGCTCACCTACGCGCTGGTACTGGTGCTCTCGGGCTGGCGCCTGCTTGGGTGGAAGAAGCTCTTCGGCGTATTCGCCTTCGGTGCGCTCATGCTGGTGGTACTGGGGATTGCGTCACCGGATGTGCGCCAGCGGCTGGTGCGGACCACCCACGTATTTGCCGCCGACCAGGCGGGTGTCGATCGTGCCTTGTCGGGCCGTACCCGGATCTGGGGTGCGGCGGTGTGCATGGCCGGCCGCCATCCGGTCAACGGCGTGGGCGCCCGTGGTTTTCGCGAGGCGTTCCCGGCCTGCGACCCGCAAAGCGGCGAGGTGCCGCAATGGGGGGAGGGCCCGGCACTGCATGCGCACCAGATCGTGCTTGAGATACTCAGCGAGACCGGTGGCCTGGGCCTGTTGCTATGGCTGGCAGGCGTTGCCTTGGCCTGGCGCGCGTGGAGCTTTGCCGATGCGGCCGCACGCGAGCGTGCCCGGCCGGCGATGTTGGCGTTGGTGGTGACCGTGTTCCCGATCAACACCCACCTGGCGTTCTACTCGACCTTCTGGGGCGGACTGACCTTGCTGCTGGCTGCCCTGTATGCAGGCAGCTTGCTGTCGGTGGGCAACCAGCAGGATCGATCGCCCCAGCCCTGACCGCATGACGCCATCGGCATGGTCTGGGCTCAAGACGATTCGCCGGCCTCCGATGGTAGGTACGGTGACCGCATTCCGGGCGGGCGCCGCTTGAACCGCCGATGGATCCACAAATACTGGGTGGGTGCTTCGCGGACCATGGCCTCGATCGCGGCATTGACCCGGGCACTGTCGACGGTCGCATCGGCCGATGGAAAATCCTCCAGCGGCGCACCCAGCCGCAACACATAGTCGGCACCCTCGCGACGATGGAAGAACGGCACCACGGCGCAGCCGGTCAGTCGGGCGAACTGGTGGGTGGCGGTGATCGTGGCCGCTGGCACGCCGAAGAACGGCGCGAACACGGTGTCCTTGCCGCGCATGTCCTGATCGGGTGCGTACCACAGGATCCCGCCCTGCTTGAGATGGCGCATCGCCGGACGCAACTCGCCGTTGGCGAACATGGCACTGGCATAGCGCAACCGCCCGCGTTTGACCGCCCATTCCATTACCGGGTTTCGATGGGGGCGGTACATACCGGCCAGCGGCAGGTGGTCGCACATCAACCGGCCGCACATTTCCAGGGTCAGGAAGTGGCCGGATACCAGCAACACACCGCGTCCCTGGGCGCGCAGCGCCTGGATGGATTCGACGCCTTCGATCCGGGCGGTACTTCGCATCGGCCTCGCCGACCCCCACCAGGCACGGGCAAACTCGAACAACCCGATGCCCAGGTCGCGAAAGGCCTCACGCAGCAGCACGTCACGACTGGCTGCATCGAGCTCGGGAAAGCACAGCTGCAGATTGATCGCCGCCGCCCGCCTACGTTCGGTTGCCAGCCGCAGCGCAATGGCGCCGATGCCGGCACCCAGCGCGCGTTGCGCTGCCCACGGCAAGCGCGCCACGAGCCACAGGCCGCCGAGCAGCAGCCACGTTGGCCAGTGGCGCGGACCGAGCGGGGCGGCGCCAGGGGAAACGGGAGAACGGATGGGAGCGGAGGTGGGCATGGCCCGATTCTACCGGCGCAGCCCGGATCAGGCTGCCTGTGCAGTATCCTGAGCCGATGCGAAGCGAGCTGACCGAGCGCCTGTTGCGCGGCCTGTACTCGGCCGTGCTGTACTTGTTGGTGCCGCTCACTGTGTACCACCTGATCTGGCGTGGCTTCCGCCAGCCCAGCTATCTGCTGCGCTGGAACGAGCGTTATGCGCGTTACCACGATGATCCCCACCGGCAAACGTTGTGGGTGCATGCGGTGTCGGTCGGCGAAGTCAACGCGGCTGTACCGCTGGTCAATGCGCTGCGTCGTGGCCGCCCCGACCTGCACCTGCTGGTGACTACCATTACCCCGACCGGCTCGGAGCGGGTACGCGCGTTGTGGGGTCACGATGTCGAGCACGTCTACTTGCCGTACGACCTGCCCGGTGCGGTGACACGGTTCATCGGCCACCACCGGCCGCGCGCGGGCCTGATTATGGAAACCGAGCTGTGGCCGAACCTGCTGTTTGGCTGCCGTGACCATGGCGTGCCGGTCTACGTCCTCAATGCGCGGCTGTCGGAGCGCTCGTTGCGCGGCTATCGGGTGCTGGCACCACTGGTGGGGCGAGCGCTGCGCACTGTGACCATGGTGGCGACGCAGTCATTGGCCGATGCGGTGCGCTTCGTGCGACTGGGCGCGCGAAGCGACCAGGTGGTCGAGGTCGGAAACCTGAAGTTTGACGTGACCGTCCCCGAGGGGTTGGACGAGTTTGCGGCCCGGTTCCGCGAGCAGTGCGGGAATCGTCCGGTGTGGATCGCGGCTAGTACCCACGAGGGTGAGGAGGCCGCGGTGATCACGATCCATCGTCACTTGCGCGAGCGGTTTCCGGATCTGCTGCTGGTGTGGGGGCCGCGGCATCCGGAGCGATTCCGGGTGGTCGCCGATCATGCGCGCGCCGCCGGCTGGAAGGTATCGACACGCTCGCGCGGAGTGCTACCAGGACCGGACGATGTGGTGTTCGTGGTCGACACCCTGGGTGAGCTGGTGCACTTTTATGCCTGCGCCGACGTCGCCTTCGTCGGCGGCAGCCTGCAGCCCATTGGTGGCCATAACCTGCTGGAGCCAGCTGCGGTTGGCACCCCGGTGGTGACGGGACAGCACCTGCACAACTTTGCCGAAATCTCCCGCCAACTCGATAACGCCGGCGCCTTGCGTATCGGTGCAGATGTCGATGGCGTGCAACAGGCATTGTCGATGCTGCTGGATGACCCGTCATTGCGTCGCGCCATGGCTGACAACGGTCGCAAGCTGGTAGAGACCGGGCGCGGCGCGCTGGCCCGGACGATGGCAATGCTGCAACCGACGCTGGCGCCGGGTGCGTCGGGGCGGGACGATCCGGCCGAGGATCGGCCCGCGTCGGCTATTGCCGGATTGGAGACTGGACCTGCGCCTCGGCGTCGGCGGTGAGCAGGCGGTTGATGTCCTGCACGTCGTCGATGTCCAGGGTGCCGGCGGCCTGTTCCAGGGTCAGGCGCTGCTGCAGGTAGTTGTAGCGCGCCAGTGCATACGCCTGTTGTGCCTGGAACAGGTTCTGCTGGTTGTTCAACACGTCCAGGACGGTGCGGGTGCCGACCTCCAGGCCGACCTGCGAGGCGTCGTACGCGGCCTGGGCGGAGACCAGCGCCAGGCGACGTGCCTCGACCTCGCTGATGCCGGCAACCAGGGTCTGGTAGGCATTGCGGGTATTGCGCTCAAGCGCGCGCTTCTGCTGCTCCAGCTCGTCGGTGGCGATGTCGCGCTGGCTGATGGCCTGGCGAACCCGTGACTGGGTGGCGCCGCCGGAGAAAATCGGCACGTTGAGGGTGATGCCGATTTCCGGGCCCCGGCTTTCGCTCTCGATCGGGCTGGTGACCGAATCGGGCAGGTCGCTGCTGCTGAAGGTGCGGTCGCCGGTGGTCTTGCCCTTGCTGTAGCCGCCGTTGAGGTACAGGGTCGGCAGGTGGGCGGACTGCGCCGTGCGGACGTTGGCCTCGGCCGACTCGACTTGGAGTTGCTTGGCCTGCAGGGCCGGGTTGGTCTCGAATGCGGTCTGCACCCAGGAATCGACACCCTCGCTGACCGGTAACTGCGGCTGGAAGTCCGCCGGCAGGCCCTTGACGTTGTTGACCTCGGTGCCGGTGATCTCGGCCAGGGCCTGATAGGCATCGGCGACGCGGGTGCGCGCCAGGATGGTGTTGGCACGCGCGCTGTCGTACTGGGCGCGGGCCTCATGGACGTCGGTGATCGGTGCCAGACCGACTTCCAGGCGCTTGGAGGCGAAGTCGAACTGCTTCTGAAGCGCGGTCTCGGCGGCTTCGGCGGCGGCCAGGGTCTCCAACTCGACCAGCACGTTGAAATAGGCGGCCGAGGTGCGGGTGATCAGGTTGTCACCGGCGGCCTGGAGCTGGAAGTCGCTGGCCCGGCTCAATGCGTTCTGGCTACGCAGCGAGCTGAAGCGGGACATGTCAAACAGCATCTGGGTGCCGTTGATGCCGACGCTGCGGGTGGTGGTCTCGCTTTCGATATCACCACTGAACTGGACCGGCTCGCCCTGGTCATTGAATTGGTTCTGGGTCGCCGGACCGTCGCTGCGCGAGCGACGGATGCTGGCGCTGCCGTCGATCTGCGGCAGCATCGCCGCGCGCGCCTGCACCGCGCCTTCCCGGGTGAACAACCGGTTGGACTCGGCGGCGGAGAACTGCGGATCGCCGGCACGAGCCAGCTCGTAGGTCTGCAACAGGTCTTCCGCGGCGGCGGTGGCCGGCAGCAGGGCGAAGGCGAGGGCGAGAACGAGTGGGCGGTGGATCATGCGGAGTCCTTTCAATCAGAATTCGAAGGCGGGCACCGGAGCTGCGCCTGCAAGATAGGGAAGGTCGGTCTCGAACAACGATTCAATCCGTGGTCCGTTGGCCTCGTTGTATACCAGCACGGCCTCCATTGCCGGCGCCCGGCCGCGCACGATGAACATGCGTCCGCCGGGTTTCAGCCACTGCAGGAAGGCATCGGGAATGGTGTCGACCGCGCCGGTCACGCAAACGGTGTCGAAGCGGCGTTCGGTCTGGTATTCAAATGCGTCGGCATGCAGCACCTGAATGTTGGCCAGGCCACGGGCTTCCAGTCGTGCGCGCGCGGCATCGGCCAGGTCGGCGTGCCGCTCCAGGCTGAGCACCTCACGGCCGAGCCGCGACAGGCACGCGGTCAGGTAGCCGCTGCCGGTACCGATCTCCAGCACGTCTTCGCTTGCCGTTACCAGCAGCCCCTGCAACGCGCGGCTCTGCACGACCGGCTTCATGATGACCTCGCCATGGGCCAGCGGCAGGGTGATATCGGAATAGGCCAGGTTGCGGTGGATGTCCGGTACGAACTCCTCGCGCGGAATCTTCACCAATACGTCGAGTACGCGTGCATCCAGCACGTTCCAGGGCCGGACCTGCTGTTCGACCATCAGTTCGCGGGCCTTGGCGTAATCAATCATGCTCATGGGGTCTCAAGGATTGCTGGTGTCAACTGACTATTGTAGCGGCGTGCGCGGCGAACAAATCAGGATCGGTTGAAGCATCGGTGCGACCAAGCACAGGATCGCCCTCCCGTGGGCCGGTTTTGAGTGCCGGAAGTCACCGCGACGCAAGTCATGGGCGGGCGGCATAGGCCCGCAGGAACATATCGACCGCGGCGACTAGGTGGGCGTGTGCCAACGCCGGATCGACGTCCTGGCAACCCAGCAGCAACCGCGCGTGTGGCTCGCCCTTGAGCAGCGAGATCAACTGGCTCGCCGCGTGATTGACCGAGTCGGCATTGGCAGCGTCAATCACCAGCTCGCCGGTAGTGACGCGACGTCGCAACAGCTCGGCCACCGCGTCGTGGATGCGTTGTGGCCCGGCCTCCCAGAATTTGCGCGCCAGCGCCGCGTCGGCCATCTGGGGGGTGCACAGCATGCGGTGGGCGGCAATGGCCTGCGGGCTGCTGATCAGGGCATGAAACGCGTGGGCAATATCCAGCAACCGTTCGCGCAGTGGCGTCTGTGGTGAAGGGATGAACATGGCAGGCGGGAGCTGTTGGTCGCAGTACGACGCCACTGCCGCCGAAAACAACGATTCCTTGTCGCCAAAGTGACTGTATACGGTGAGCTTGGAGACGCCGGCTCCGGAGGCGATCTGGTCCATGCTGGTGCCGGCGTAGCCGTGTTCGACGAACATCCGCTTGGCGGCGTCGAGGATGGCCGTGCGCTTGGCCATGTCCTTGGGTCGGCCCGGCCCGGCCGGTTTTGCAGGCGGCGGGGCGCCGACGTTGCGGCCGGCCTTGGTGCCCGGCGGCGCACGGTGATCGTCAATGGGCTTGCGCTCATGCATGAATTAAATACTAGACTAAGAAGTCTTGTATTTATACAGTACCATCCGGTCCAATAATTCCCCAAGAAGGTGCTTCCCATGCGCAGCCGCTTTGCGATCCAGGCGGTCCGTGCCCGTTCACTGATGGCCGGTGCGCTTCTGGCGGGCCTGCTTGCAGGGTGCGGTTCCAGCGAAACGGCCGACGTGTCGGCGCGGCCGGTGCTGGTGACCCAGCCAGTCGTCGCCGACGCCGTGCATGCCTCGCTGGCGGGGGCGATCCGTGCCCGCAAGGAAAGCCAGCTGTCGTTCCGGGTCGGCGGTCAACTGGTCGAGCGCAAGGTGGACGTGGGCGATCACGTCAGCCGTGGCGATGTGCTGGCAACGCTCGATCCGGATGACTTGAAGGCACGGGCGAATTCGGCCCGGGCGCAACTGGCAGCCGCCCAAGCTGAATTGGAACGCGCGCGCGCGGATCAGGCGCGCTACGCCGCCCTGGCCAGGGACCAGTTGGTCAGCCGCTCCAGCATGGATGCGCAAAACGCCGCCGCCACCGCCGCGCAGGGCCAGGTGGATGCGGCACGGGCCGAGCTCGAGGTCGCCAGCAACCAGGCCCAATACAGTCGGCTGCGGGCACCCGCCGATGGGGTGATCGCCGAGCGACAGGCCGAGACGGGCCAGGTCGTGGCCGCGGGACAAACGGTATTTACCTTGGCCGCCGATGGTACCCGCGAGGTGGCTTTTGCGGTGTCCGAAGGGCAGGTGGCGGCCACCAAGCCGGGACAGGTGATACAGGTCGAGGTCTGGTCCAAGCCGGGCAAGCGCTGGCCGGGTGTGGTCCGCGAGGTCGCGCCGGTGGCCGACCCCGCTTCGCGGACCTTTGCCGCGCGGGCGAGCGTGGATGCGCCGGCCGGGGTGCTCGCGCTGGGCCAGAGCGCACGCGTATTCCTCCCGGGCCAGGAAGCCGACGCGCTCAGCATCCCGCTCACCGCGCTGCAACCGGGCAGCAACGGCGGGGTTGCAGTATTCGTGGTGGATCCGCAGACCTCGACCCTGAAACTGCTGCCGGTCAGCGTCGGTGCCTACGGCAGCCAGACCGTTCCGGTGCTGGACGGACTGGACCCGGATGCCTGGGTTGTCGCCGCCGGTGGTCATCTGTTGCGCGAAGGGCAGACGGTCCGCCCGGTGGATCGCGATAACCGCGACGTGGCGACGGCCGGCGCGCGCCACTGACCGCCCGCGATACCGAACCGAGGATCTCTCAGAACATGCGTTTCAATCTTTCCGAGTGGGGTTTGCGCCATCGCAGCCTGGTGGTCTACGCGATGCTGGTGCTTGCCATCGCCGGTGCGTTTTCCTACCTGAATCTTGGGCGCAGCGAGGACCCGGCGTTTACCTTCAAGGTGATGGTGATCCACACCGTATGGCCGGGTGCGGCCGCCGACCAGGTCGCATCGCAGGTCACCGAGCGGATCGAGCGCAAGCTGATGGAAACCGGTGAATACGACTTCATCCAGTCGTACTCGCGCGCCGGCGAGTCGCAGGTGATCTTCGCGGCGCGCGACTCGATGCGTTCGGCCGAGGTGCCCGAGCTTTTCTACCAGGTTCGCAAGAAGATCGGCGACCTGCGCCCGGAGCTTCCGGAGGACATCGTCGGGCCGTTCTTCAACGATGAGTTTGGCGATACGTTCGGCAACATCTATGCATTGACCGGGGAAGGATTTGATTACGCGGTACTGAAGGACTACGCCGACCGCGTCCAGCTCGCGCTGCAGGACGTGCCGGACGTGGGCAAGATCCAGCTTTTCGGGGTCCAGGACGAGAAGATCTGGGTCGAGCTGTCCAACACCAAGCTGGCCACGCTGGGAGTGTCGGCCGCGGCGGTGCGCGAGGCCTTGCAGCAGCAGAATGCGATGGTGCCGGCGGGCTTTTTCGAGACCGCCAGTACCCGGGTGCCGCTGCGGGTGAGCGGGCAGTTTGAATCGGTCGAACAGCTCCGCCGCTTCCCGGTCCGGGTTGGCGATCGCACGTTCCGGCTGGACGACGTGGCCGAGGTCCATCGCGGCTTCTCCGACCCGCCCCAGCCGGGCATGCGTTTCATGGGCAAGGACGCGATCGGCATCGGCGTGGCCATGCGCGACGGTGGCGATATCCTCGCCCTGGGCGAGACGCTGGAAGCCGAGTTCGCCCAGCTGCAGCAAACCCTGCCGGCCGGGATGGAGTTGCACAAGGTGTCCGACCAGCCGGCGGCGGTGGAGGACTCGGTGGGTGAGTTCGTGCGGGTGCTGGCCGAGGCGGTCGCGATCGTGTTGCTGGTGAGCTTCCTGTCGTTGGGCTTTCGCACTGGCCTGGTGGTGGCGTTGTCGATCCCGCTGGTGCTGGCGATGACCTTCACCGTCATGGACGTGTTCGGCATCGGCCTGCACAAGATATCGCTGGGCGCGTTGGTGCTCGCACTGGGACTGATGGTCGACGACGCGATCATTGCCGTGGAGATGATGGCGATCAAGATGGAGCAGGGTTTCGATCGCCTGCGTGCGGCGGCGTTTGCGTGGGAGTCGACCGCGTTCCCGATGCTGACCGGCACCCTGATCACCGCCGCCGGGTTCCTGCCCATCGCGATGGCCGCCTCCAGCACCGGCGAATACACCCGGTCGCTGTTCGAGGTAGTCACCATCGCGTTGCTGGTGTCGTGGGTCGCAGCGGTGTTGTTTGTCCCCTACCTGGGCGACAAGCTGCTGCCGCACATCGAGCGCAATGAAGGCGGGCGCGGCAGTGCGCCCAAACCCGGCTCGTTGGCGGCGCGCTGGCAAATTCGACGCCAGCGCTGGGCGGACCGACATCCCGCATTTGCCGACTGGATCGCCCCGTTGCCATCCGACAATCCGGACGCCGGCGAGCATGATCCCTACGCGACCCGCTTCTACCAGCGCTTCCGCAGTTGGGTGGTCTGGTGCGTGCGCCATCGCTGGCTGGTGATCGGGGCCACCGCAGCGGCGTTCGTGGTCTCGCTGATGATGTTCCGCTTCGTGCCCCAGCAGTTCTTCCCCGACTCGGTACGGCCGGAGCTGATGGTCGACATGGAGCTGGCCGAGGGCAGCTCGCTGCGTGCTACCCGGGCACAGGCCGAGCGGCTTGAGCAGATGCTTGCCAGCCGCGACGACCTGGTCAATTACACCGCGTACGTGGGCACCGGGTCGCCACGGTTCTACCTGCCGCTGGACCAGCAATTGCCGGCCGCCAACTTCACCCAGTTCGTGCTGATGCCCGAAAGCCTGGCCGCGCGCGAGGAGATTCGCCGCTGGATGATCGAGGAAGTGGTGCCGCGTTTCCCCGAGCTGCAGATGCGCGTGACCCGACTGGAGAACGGCCCACCGGTTGGCTACCCGGTGCAGTTCCGGGTCTCGGGCGAGCATATCGACCAGGTGCGGGAGATTGCCTACGCGGTGCGTGCGCAGATCCGCGACAACCCACATGTGGCCAACGTCAACCTGGACTGGGACGAGCCGGGCAAGGTGGTACGTCTGCAGGTCGACCAGACCCGCGCGCGTGCACAGGGAATCACGTCGGCGCAACTGGCGCAGGTGCTGAGCGGATCGCTGTCCGGCATCCAGGTCAGCACCTATCGAGAAGGCAACGAGCTGATCGGGGTGATCCTGCGGGGTGGCGACGCCGAGCAGGCCGATCTGTCGCAACTGGGCAGCCTGATGGTGCCGACCGCCAGCGGCCAGAGCGTGCCGCTGAGCCAGATCGCGACCCTGGAATACGGGCTCGAGGAGGGCATCATCTGGCACCGTGACCGCAAGCCGACGATGACCGTGCGCGCCGACATCTACGACGGCACCCAGCCGGCGACGGTGATGGCGCAGATATCACCCACCCTGGATGAGATCCGTTCCGGTCTGGCGTATGGCTATTCGGTGGAGATCGGCGGCAGCGTGGCGGATTCCACCCGCGGCCAGGACTCGATCACCGCTGGCGTGCCGTTGTTCCTGTTCGTCGTGTTCACCCTGCTGATGCTGCAACTTCGCAGCTTCTCGCGGAGCGTCATGGTGCTGCTGACCGCGCCGTTGGGGCTGATTGGCGTGACCCTGTTCCTGCTGGTATTCCGGGTGCCATTCGGCTTCGTGGCGATGCTGGGCACGATCGCGCTGTCGGGCATGATCATGCGCAACTCGGTGATCCTGGTCGACCAGATCGAGCAGGACCGTCGCGACGGACACGAAACCTGGGATGCGATCGTGGAGGCGACCGTGCGCCGTTTCCGGCCGATCGTGCTGACGGCACTGGCCGCGATCCTGGCGATGATTCCACTGTCGCGCAGCGCATTCTTCGGGCCGATGGCAACCGCGATCATGGGCGGCCTGCTGGTGGCCACGGTGCTGACCCTACTGTTCCTGCCGGCGCTGTACGCGGCCTGGTTCCGGGTCAAGGTGCCGCAGGAACTCCAATGAAACGAAGGTAGGGCGCAATAGCCGTCTTGGCGGCGTATTGCGCCGGATGTCGAGGTCGTCGCGTCGTTGGCATTCCGGCGCAATGCGCTTCGCTTATTGCGCCCTACGGATACAAACGCCGGTGGTTATTCGGCGCCCCAGGGTGCCGGCGGCGTGTCGACGGGGTTGGTGAGGTCGAAGCGCACCCGGAACAGGCGGTCGGTGTCGGCACGCCCTAGCTCGTAGGTGTAATGCGCGCCCGGCTCGATCTCGATTGCCCAGACGTTGCTATTGGATACCTGCATGCCCTCGCGGGTGAACATCTGCTGCGAGAACGCATCCACCGGGAACTCCTGGCGATTGGCGGTGCCTTCGCCGGTGGTGTCGCCACCGTACATGGTCACCGGGTCGTCGCTGCCGTCGGCCAGGCGGTGGTCGTGCTTCAGGCGCAGGCCGTCGGCGGTGCGGGTGACGATCCAGGTGCGCGAGCGATCGTCGCCGACGTGGAACGGGATACGGATCTCCTGCTCGCTGCAGTCGCGCACATGCATGACCAGCGGCTGGCCGGCGAACGGATCGTCGCCAGTCGGCGCGGGAGTGTCGGCGACCACCTCGCCGGCGAAGGCCTTGCCGCACAGCGTCGCGAGGTTGGCCATGAAGACATCCGCCGGAGCTTGCTCGCTTGCGGCGGTCGGCGTCGGAGCCGCGGGCCCCGGGGTGGCGACGTCGGCAGAGGGTGGGGAACCGATGTCGCACGCGGCGAGCGCGATGACAAGAGCGGCCAGGGCGGGTATACGCAGGATTTTGTTCATCCACGCAAGGTAGCCATCAACAGCGGTTCCGGCAAGCGGGCCCGCTCAACCCGTATGCAGTAGTTGGGATCTGTGGATCCTGTCGCGCTGCCTGTGGAAGCGATTGGATCATGACGCAGGCGCTGCTCCCTGAGGATTGCGTGGCGGGAGTGAATTGAACCAGGTGGCTTCAAGGAGCTTCCTGGCAGTACCAGACCTCGAGCGCTGGCTCCGAGCCGCCCTGCATGGTCAAATGCATGTTGAAGCGGGGGTACCGGCGGACATCGCTGGTTGAGACAGTCCCTTCGAACCTGATGCGGTTGATACCGCCGTAGGGAAGCTTCGCCGGTCCCGGCCCTGCCGTGGGTCCGTGCGCCGCCGCTTCGTCCACGCCACTACAGGACGAACGCCATGAATGCCGTACCCGCTTCCGAACTTGCCCATTCCGAGTTGATCCAGCAGGCCGACAAACTGTCCGCCGACGTGATCCGGCCGATCCCCGGCTCGCGCAAAGTACACATTGCCGGCTCACGCCCGGACCTGAAGGTCGCGATGCGCGAGATCGTGCTCGCCCCCACGCCGACCCTGTTCGGCGGCGAGCAAAACGCACCGCTGGCGGTGTATGACACCTCCGGTGCCTATACCGATCCGTCGGCTAGCATCGACCTGGCCCGCGGGCTGGCGCCCTTGCGCGCGGTCTGGATTGCCGAGCGCGGTGATACCGAAGTGCTGGAAGGCCTGTCGTCGCAGTTTGGTCGTGGACGCGAAGGCGATGCGAAGCTGGACAAGGTGCGTTTCGGCAACCGCCCGCTGCCGCGCCGCGCGGTGGCAGGCGCCAACGTCACCCAGATGCATTACGCGCGGCGCGGCATCATCACTCCGGAGATGGAATACATCGCGATCCGCGAAAACCAGCGGCTGGAAGCGATCACCGAAGCGCACCTGCTCAAGCAGCATCCGGGGCAGAGCTTCGGTGCCAACATCCAGAAGGTCATCACCCCGGAGTTCGTGCGCGACGAGGTCGCCCGTGGCCGCGCGATCATTCCGTGCAACATCAACCACCCCGAAAGCGAGCCGATGATCATCGGCCGCAATTTCCTGACCAAGGTCAACGCCAACATCGGCAACTCCGCGCTGTCGTCTGGTATTGCCGAGGAGGTCGAGAAGCTGGTCTGGTCGATCCGCTGGGGCGCGGACAACGTGATGGACCTGTCCACCGGCAAGCACATCCACGAGACGCGCGAGTGGATCATCCGCAACAGCCCCGTTCCGATCGGCACGGTGCCGATCTACCAGGCATTGGAGAAGGTCGACGGTCGCGCCGAGGACCTGACCTGGGAGATCTTCCGCGACACGCTGATCGAGCAGGCCGAGCAGGGCGTGGACTACTTCACCATCCACGCTGGCGTCTTGCTGCGCTACGTGCCGCTGACCGCGAAACGCGTGACCGGCATCGTCAGTCGCGGCGGCTCGATCATGGCCAAGTGGTGTCTGGCGCATCACAAGGAAAGCTTCCTGTACGAGCACTTTGAAGACATCTGCGAGATCATGAAGGCCTACGACGTGGCCTTCTCGCTCGGCGACGGCCTGCGTCCGGGCAGCATCGCCGACGCCAACGACGCCGCCCAGTTCGCCGAGCTGGAAACCTTGGGTGAGCTGACCAGGATCGCCTGGAAGCACGACGTCCAGACCATGGTCGAAGGCCCCGGCCACGTGCCGATGCACCTGATCAAGGAGAACATGGACAAGCAGCTGGAAGTCTGCGGCGAGGCGCCGTTCTACACCCTCGGGCCGCTGACCACCGACATCGCGCCGGGTTACGACCACATCACCAGCGCGATCGGCGCGGCGCTGATCGGTTGGTACGGCACCGCGATGCTCTGTTACGTGACGCCCAAGGAACACCTCGGGCTGCCGAACAAGGACGATGTGCGCGAAGGACTGATGGCCTACAAGATCGCCGCCCACGCGGCCGACCTCGCCAAGGGCCACCCCGGCGCACAGGCGCGCGACAACGCATTGAGCAAGGCGCGCTTCGAGTTCCGCTGGGAAGACCAGTTCAACCTTGGCCTGGACCCTGAACGTGCGACCGAATACCACGACGAAACCATGCCCAAGGACGCGCACAAGTCGGCGCATTTTTGCTCGATGTGCGGCCCGCAGTTCTGCTCGATGAAAATCAGCCAGGACGTGCGCACGACGTTTGGGGGCGGTAGCGCCGCCGAGCTTGGGTCGGTTGAGGACCAGGCAATCGAAGACGGCATGGCGCAGAAGGCGGCGCAGTTCCGGGCCGCCGGCGCCGAGGTCTATCGCAAGAGCTGACCGCTACCGGCCCGGAGGCGGTCGCATGGGACACGCGACCGCCTGGCCAACTTGTCAGGCGCCAGGGATTGGCGGTCAGTCGCGGGTACGGCACACTCGCGCAATGGGAAATTACGGCTATCTGTATCGGCGTTGGCAGTTGATCGCCAAACGCCACCCTTCGGCATTCCTGCTGGCGGCCCAGTTGCTCAGCCTGTTGCTGTATCCGGTGTTCGATGGCCGCCACAGCCAACGGGTGCTGTTTGGTGCGTTCGGTGTGCTGGTGCCGCTGCTGGCGGTCTGGGTGGTGTGGCGCAGTCCGGCCATCAAGTGGGTGGCGTGGCTGGTTGCCGTGCCGGCGATCCTGATCTCGATGGCCTCGATCGTGCTGGGCAGCAGCGACTTGCTGGTGATCTCATCGGCGCTGGAATCGGTGTTGTATTTCTATACCGCCGGCAGCCTGATCATCTACATGATGAACGATCACCTGGTCAGCGCCGACGAGCTGTTTGCCGCGGGCGCGACCTTCACACTGCTGGCGTGGGGTTTCGCCTTCGCCTACATGGTCTGCCAGGCGGTATTGCCGGGGTCTTTCAGCAGTTCCATCAACCCGGCGCAGTCGCGGCCATGGATCGAGCTGCTGTTCCTGAGCTTCACCAACCTGACCGCCACCGGGCTGGGCGATGTGACCCCGGTCAGTTCATGGGCGCGGGTGCTGGTTATGCTGGAGCAATTCGTCGGCTTGGGTTATATCGCCGTGGTGGTGTCGCGCTTGATCGCGCTGACCGTGAGGCGGCACAGGGAAGACATGGTCGCAGCGGCCAAGGAGTTCCCGGAGGACCAAACCGAGTTCCCGGACTGAACCGTCCCTGAGCGCGAGGCGGGTCGGTTTCATGACCGACGGGAGCTGTAACCCGCGTTGCTTGGCGCTAATGGGCGAAAGGCTTTGCGCAAGAGGCTGAGTCTTCGACTTTCGACACGGGACAGGTGGGGCGTGGAAGGTCAGACTTACCTGCTCTGATGTTTTTCTTGTGGCAGCTCCCTTGTCTGAACGTTTGCGCGTAGGCCAATGTACGGTGGATATCTCCCTGCGCGAGGTGACGGCGCCGGGAGCACGCCGGCCACGCAGGATCACGCCCAAGTCGCTGAGCGTACTGCTGGTGCTGGTTGCCAACGCCGGCAAGGTGGTCAGCCGCGATGCCCTGCTGGCCCAGGTCTGGCCGGACACCTTGCCCGGTGACGACGTGGTCACCCAGGCAATAACCTTGCTGCGGAAGGCGTTCAACGAGCTTCGCGAAAGCCCCCAGTACATCGAGACGATCGCAAAAAGCGGTTACCGGCTGCTGGCAGAAGTGGAGTGGTTGGACGACAGCGTGGAAACCGCCACGGCTCCAGCCCCTGGGCTGGTGCCGGACGCCGCGAGCGCCCGGGAGTTCTTCCAGGTTGATGCGGCGAAGACGCCTGCCGTGCCCAGTCTGCTTGCGCCGGTGGCGGTCACGGCCGGAGAGCCACGGCGGGATCGCGCCGACGATACTCCTGTGGCCGTACGCGGTAATCCGGGCGTGATTCTTGGCGTGTTGGTACTGGTGGCCGTCCTGGTTGCGGCGCTGGTGTGGTGGACCTGGCCGTCCCGTGAGGGGGCGACTTCCCTGGCCACGCAATCATCACCATCCCGATACCAATTGGAAACCCGACTGATCACCTCGGCGCCGGGCTTCGAGTTCTCGCCTACGCTCAGCCCGGACGGAGGGATGGTGGCCTATATCGCGGTGCCTGCCGGGCAGCGCAACATTGCGATCATGGTCCAGCCCACAGCGCCTACGGTGCCGACCCAATTGACCCATCCCGTTGGCGTGGCTGACGACCACAGCCCGGAATGGTCGCCCAGCGGTCGCGAGATCGCGTTTTTGCGAATCGTGCCCGGACAGAGCTGTCACGTGCTCGTGGTGCCGGCCACTGGCGGCGTGGAACGCGTCGTGGGCACGTGCGACCCGTCCGATCCTCCCGGTTTCGATTGGACCCCGGATGGTCGTGGCCTGATCTTCGGTGGCCGAGGCCTGGTCAATGGGGGAGCCGGATTGCAGGTCCTGAACCTCGCCAGTGGTGAGGTTCAGGCGCTGGAATACGACGCTGACCCGAACCATCAGGACTTTGCCCCGCGTTACTCGCCTGACGGACGCTGGATCATCTTCGTGCGCAATTCGCCGTTGGGTGATTTCTGGCGCTTGTCGGCTACCGGCGGTATCGCCGAGCGACTGACCCGGATCAATGCCGAGATTCGCGGTTGGGACTGGAGCTCAACCGGTCGGGCACTGATCTATGGGCGACGCGATCACAGCAGCAGCGGACTCTACCGTTATGGTCTGGACACCGGGGCGCATACCAGCCTGGGAGTCGAGGATGGCGAGCAGCCAGTGACCGCGGCCAACGTGTCGTCATTGGCCTATGTTGTGCGACGCAGCTACTTTGGCATCTACCAGTTTGACCTGGATGCAGGCAGCCCGGGCAAGCGTTTGTTCGCGTCTTCCGGTCGTGACCGGTTGCCCGCGATCGCACCGGACGGGCGGCAATTGGTGTTTACTTCCGACCGATCCGGAAAGTTCGGCCTGTGGTGGGCGGAGTTGGATAAACCTGACTCCCTGCGCCTGATCGAAGGCTTGCAACCGGAATCCCGCTATTTGCCATCATGGAATGCAGACAACCGGCGAGTGCTGGTAGTCGGACGTTCCGACGACGACCAGCGTCCCCAGGAAAACGGGGTGTATGAGGTAATTCCGAAACGGGGCACCGTCACACGACTTCCGGTTCCTGTGGCCCATCCAGTGCAGGCCGTATACCTGCCTGCGTCGGGCGGGAATGACGACGAGCGGTTATTGGTGCTGGCCAATGGTGGTGAAGGCCATCTGGGCTTGTACCTGTATGACCGGGACGAGCAGCCATGGCGGCTGACGGCGTTTCTGGATGGCGTGTCCAGTGTCCAGGTCGACAATGCGAATAAACTGGTGGTGTTTTCGCGGCCGGGCGAGAGAGGCTTATGGCAGGCTGATTTCCGCCTTGATGCGGATAGCGTCAGGGCGGTTGACTCGCTACGCTCGCTTGCAGTATCCGATCGCTCCTGGGCCCTGGCCGGCGATCGCGGGGTCTATGTTCGTCGCCGCACGGCGCGGTGTCCCGCGCTTTTGCTTGGTCAAGCGACACAACAAGACGGTTCGCAGTCGGGTGGCGCAATCGTCCAGTCGCGCTGCCTGGACCGGGACCGCCGCGCGGCGACCCACGGGTTCAGCATTGATGGGAGTGGCCGCCGGCTGTATATCACCCTTGCCGAATCCGACGGAGGCAACATTGGCTTCGCGACCTTCGAGACGCCGCCGGAGACGATGTGGCCTGGAGTTATCAAGTAATTGATTTTAAAGGGAAATAGCCTTTCGTAAGTCTTTCGCCGCCAGAGTCGGCACAATTTCGGCCAAGTTTCCGCAAACCTTCAGGAGTCTGTGGGCAGATTCGGCAAACCTATAGACCTCTACAGGTTGCATAGGCAAGACATTGGACAACACATCGTGGGCCGATCGGGGCCAGCAGCTGCGGATTGATACGCCGGTGGTCAGTTCCCAGGCGAGATGTATCGGCGTTTCGAGACTGGGCAGCATGCAGATGCCGGCCGGCACACTGACCATCTGGCTGCAACTGCGCGGCAGCTCCTGGGTGGAGGGGCGCGAAGGCCGGTTCCGGGTACGTCGGGGGGACTGGATTGCCTTTGACCGCGACTCCAAACCGCTGGTCCAGGCAGACCGGCACGGCGTTTGTGTTGGCTTGAGCCTGGGGGATGACGCATTGCGCGCCGCCGGTGCGCTGGCACAACCGGGCTTGTACGCCGGCCGGGGCCATATCGAGTTGCACGATGCGCGGATGGCGTTGCGGTTATGGCGCGCCTCCAGCCGGCGTCTGGCCACAGTCGATGGTGACGACGCTACCGCCTCGGTGGCCGCACTGCGTCCACTTCTGCTGCAGTTGGCGCTGATCCAGAGTGAAATGACGGCCGGCATACCGCGCTGCCCCGGCCGCTCCCGGGCGCGCAAGCGCCAGGTGTTCGGACGGCTGCAGCGCGCCCATATGTATCTGGACGGCAACCGCGACCGGATCGTGCGCATCAGCGAGCTGGCCGAGTTGACCAGCTACTCCAGTTGGTACTTCTCCAAGACCTACCACGCGCTATATGGCGAAAGCCCGCAGTCCGCGTCTGCGCGGATGCGGATCGAGCGTGCGGCCGAGTTGCTGGGCAGCAGCCAGATGATGATTGGCGAGGTCGCCGCCGCCAGTGGTTTCGAAAATTGCTGCAGTTTCGCGCGGGCGTTTCGCGCTCGCTACCAGATGTCTGCGACCAGCTACCGGAAAAGAATGGCGGCCTGACTCAGGCCGGATTCGGCAAAGTCAGGCGGCGGTTGCGGCAAAGCAGTAAAAGCTCTCGAGACGTAGCGTTGACAGCGCGTTTAACACGCTCATAACGTTATTGGAGAGAGATCCATGAATTACCGCAATTTGCGCCCCGCGATGCGGCTCGGCTTGCTGCCGGCTGGTATCGCGATGGCACTTGTGCCGGCCTTTGCCGCTGCGCAGGAAGCCGCCCCCGCTGACCAGGCCACCACCTTGGACCGGATCGAAGTCACCGGTTCGCGTATCCGCCAGGTCGATCTGGAAACCTCGCAGCCGGTGCTGACCATCAGCCGCGAAGACATCCAGAGGCAGGGCTTCAGCTCCGTTGCCGACATCCTGCAGAACATCACTGCCGCCGGCACCCCGCCGATCAGCCGCTCCGAGCCACTGGCCTCCGGCGAGAACGTTGGAGGTTCCTACATCGACCTGCGTAACCTCGGCGCATCGCGCACCCTGGTGCTGGTCAATGGCAAGCGCCTTGGTATCACCACCAGCGGCCTGCAGGACATCTCGCAGATCCCGACCGCCATGGTTGAGCGCGTCGAAGTGCTGAAAGATGGCGCGTCGTCGCTGTACGGCTCCGACGCCATTGCCGGCGTGGTCAACATCATCACCCGCAAGAACTTCGAAGGCGCGGAAGTCAACGCCTATATCGGCCAGTACGGCGAAGGTGACGGCGTCAAGCAGAACTACGATTTCGTGGTCGGCTTCGCCGGTGACCGTGGCTCCGTCACCGTGGGCGCCGCGCAGCACAAGGAAGAGGCGGTCTGGGCAAAGGATCGCTGGTTCAGCGATGACACCTACCCCGGTTACCCGCAGAACAGCACCACGGTTGTCGGCCAGTGGGGCAATTTCAACATCAACAGCGGCAAGAAGGACGCGAACGGCGACCCGCTGGCTGCCGAGTGGTACGCACCGGACCGTGACGGCAACGCCATCGGCCTGGACAACTTCCACCCGCAGAACACCGACGACACCAGCAAGGGTTCCGATCAGATGCACTTGATCAACCCGACCGAAAGCCGCACGTTGTTCGTCAATGCCAACCACGACATCACCGACAACATTCGCCTGGTGGCGGACATGTCGTACAACAAGCGCATGTCCGAGCGCCAGATTGCCGGCTACCCGGTGCAATCAAGTGCGATTGATGCGGCGATGTCGGGCGACAGCTACTTCAATCCGCTGGCCGGCACCGAGATCGACTGGCGTCGTCGTGGCTGGGAAGTGCCGCGTACCACCCAGAGCGACCTGACCACCTGGCGCATCACGGCCGCGCTGGAAGGCTCGATCGACTACGGCAGCCGTTACCTGGACTGGGACGCAGGCTATCTGTTCAACCAGAACAACCTGCAGGCGGTCTCCACCGGCAACCTCTACAAGCCGAATGTGCGCAACGCCGTGGGTCCGTCGTTCCAGAATGACCAGGGCCAGATCGTTTGCGGTACTCCGGGCAACGAGATTGCCGGTTGCGTGCCGTGGAACCCGTTTGCGGGCTTCGGCACCGGCGATGCAGCGCATTCGCTGGGCGACCAGGCCGTGCAGGACTACCTGTACAAGACCGAGCACGCACTGGGCGAGACCGAGACCACCAGCTACTTCGCCAACGTTGCAGGCAACCTGTTTGCGTTGCCTGCCGGTGACCTGGCGTTCGCGGCCGGTTACGAGTACCGCAAGGAATCTGGGCGCTTCAGCCCCGATGCCATTGCCCAGACCGGCGATTCCACCAATCTGGCATCCGGTCCGACCCAGGGCCAGTACGCCGTGGACGAGTTCTACCTCGAATTGAACATCCCGGTGCTGGCCGACCTGCCGTTTGCCCAGGAGTTGACGTTCAACGTCGCCAGCCGTTACTCGGACTACACCACCTTCGGTGATACCACCAACAACAAGTTTGGCTTCAAGTGGAAGCCGTTCGATGACTTGATGGTTCGCGGTACCCTCGCCGACGGTTTCCGTGCTCCGACCATCGACGATCTGTACGGTGGCAGTTCCGAGACCTTCTACACCGGTTTCCGGGACGTGTGTGACAGCGTCTATGGTGTCGTTGGCGGCAGCGCGGCTTGCGTGGCGGATGTCGGCCAAGGTTACCGTCAGCTGCAGCAGGGCTTCGTCCCGACCGACAGTGTCGCGGCCCAGACCCCGGTTCCGTTCAACTCGGGCTCCAACCCGCTGCTGACCCCGGAAACCTCCGAGTCCAAGTCGCTGGGCCTGGTTTACAGCCCAAGCTACGTCGACAACCTCAGCATGACCCTCGACTGGTGGAGCATCCAGATCGACAACACCATGGTCTCGGACAGCCCGAACCTGATGTTGGAAGATTGCTACGTCCGGGGCATCGAAGCACGTTGCCAGGGCTTCTCGCGTGATCCGGTCACCGGCATCGTCAACGAGTTGACCTACGGTCTGCGCAATGCGGGTTACGTCGAGACCGAGGGCTTCGACTTCGGCGTGGCGTACCGGTTCGATACCGCGAGCCTGGGCCAGTTCGGCATCAACTGGGACTCCACCTACGTCAGCAAGAACAACCTGAAGACCACCAACGACGCAGACACGCCGGAATCCCCGTCGGTCGGCTTCGGCGGCAACTTCCGGATCCGTTCCAACATGAACCTCAACTGGTCCTATGCTGATTTCGCCGTCAACTGGGGCATGCGCTACTACTCGTCGATGAAGGAGCAGTGCTACTTCGCGGATCGCTGCAACCTCCCCGACTACGCAGCGCCTGACACCTATGGCGAGAACGTGCCGATGAACCAGGTCGGTTCGAACACCTTCCACGACCTGCAAGTAAGCTGGAATGCGCCGTGGAATGCCACCGTCTCGGTGGGTGCGAACAACGTGTTCGACCACCAGGGCCAGGCGATGTTCAGCCAGCCGAACTCGAACTACTCGTACTACGGTGGTTTCGACATCGGTCGCTTCATGTACATGAAGTACCAGCAGCGCTTCTGATCGATCCGTCGATCAAATTGCACTGAGTAACATCAAGCGGCCCCGGGAACGGGGCCGCTTTTTTGTTGCGCCGCGTGGCCATGGCAGCTGGGTTTATTCCACGGACAGGCACACATGAAGAAGGCCACCCGAGGGTGGCCTTCCTTATCTGCGCAGCAGCCCGGCAATCAGGCCCCGGGTTGATGGCCCTCAGCGTCGTGGCGCTTCATTGCATCGACCAGCAAGGCTTTTGCCTCGTCGGCGCCGCCCCAGCCGTCAAGCTTGACCCACTTGCCTTTTTCCAGGTCCTTGTAGTGCTCGAAGAAATGCCCGATCCGCTCGCACCAGTGGGGGCTGACCTGGTCGAGGTCGTTGATATGGGCATAACCGCTGAATACATCGGTGGACGGTACGGCCAGGATCTTCTCGTCGCTGCCGGCCTCGTCACTCATCCTCAGCACGCCGACCGGACGGCAGCGGATCACTGAGCCGGGAATGAGCGGCAACGGCAGGATCACCATGACATCGGCCGGGTCGCCATCGCCGCACAGGGTGCGCGGAACATAGCCGTAGTTGCACGGATAGCGCATCGGGGTGGACAGGATGCGGTCGACGAAGATCGCGCCCGATTCCTTGTCCACCTCGTATTTCACTGGCTCGGCATCCTTGGGGATCTCGATGATGACGTTGATCTCGTCCGGCGGGTTCTTGCCGGTGGTGACATGATCCAGACCCATGGTTTGCTCCGAAGCGGTGTGAGGGCGCGCCAACCGGCGGCCGGGTGAAGCCGACGATTTTACCTCGTCGGCTGCTGCGTCGCACCATCGGCGTGGTCGCGCACTGGGAAAATCCGCGCTGCCGGGGCGGACGTCCTGTATTTACAGCAACTGCCGTTGGGCCAATCAAGGTGCCAGCGTCGGTAGGACGGCGAATGCCGGCCGTTCTCCCGGCGCACCACTGCGCCTCGACACAGGGCCGTCCAACCAAGGGATCGTGATGAGCGGAAGCAGCCTGTTCGCCGAACTCAAACGCCGCAATGTTATCCGCATGGCGGGGCTGTATCTGGTGGGGGCCTGGTTGATCACCCAGGTGGTGGACACCATCTTCCCGATGTTCGGTGCTCCGGACTGGCTGATGCGGAGCATCGTCATTGTGCTCGCGATCGGGTTTGTACCCGCACTGGTGTTTGCCTGGGTGTTTGCATTCACGCCGGATGGTTTCAAGCTGGATGCCGTGGTCGCTGCGGCGGACTCGATCGGGTCACGCACGGCTCAACGCATGAATCTGGCCATTGTCGCCGTGCTGTTGCTCGCGCTCACGTATTTCGGGGTCGACAAGTTCGTGTTTTCCCCGCAACGCGAAGCAACGCTGCAACTGGAAGCTGAGAAGCAGGGCGCGGCGCGTGCCACCGAGCGGGTCGCGGGGAAAGCCGTCGCCGCCATCCCCGCCAAATCCATCGCGGTACTGCCGTTGGTGAACGGCAGTGGGGACAAGGATCAGCAGTACTTTTCCGACGGTCTTTCCGAAGACCTGATCACGGCGTTGTCGCAGTTTGATGGGTTGAAGGTCATCGGCCGGAACTCCGCGTTCCAGTTCCGCAACAGCAAGGACAGCAGCAAGGTGATCGGCGCCAAGCTTGGCGTCGCCCATTTACTGGAAGGCAGCGTGCGCCGGGCTGGCGATACCGTGCGCATCACCGCGCAGCTGGTCGAGGCGGCCGATGGCAGCACTCTATGGTCGCAACATTTTGACCGGCCATTCAAGGACCTGTTTGCACTGCAGGATGAGATCACCAGTGCGGTCGCCAGTGCACTCAAGGCCCAACTGCTGACCGGGCCCGACGCCGCGATGCAAAGTGATCACCCACCCAGCGGCAATATGGATGCGTACACCGCGTACCTGCAGGGAAAGTTCTACCGCACACGCGGCACCCAGGCCGATCTGCGCAAGGCGATCGATGCCTATACCACCGCGACCCGGATCGATCCGCGCTACGCACAGGCCTTCGCGATGATTTCCCACGCGTGGACGGATCTTGCGACGCAGTTTCTCGGCGGTGCGCCGGCCCAGCAGGCGTATGCACAAGCGCGCGCGGCGGCTACCAGTGCGTTGGCGCTGAATCCGGACCTGGCGGCGGTGCATGTGGCGCGCGGCCGCCTGCTTTCCACCGCGGACTTCAACTGGGCCCAGGCAGAAACCGAGTACCGCCGCGCGGTACAGCTGGCGCCCAACGATGGCGACGTCAAATTTTCACTCGGTGTGTTGCTGGCGACCCTGGGTAATCCCGGGCAGGCGGTCGATCTGACCCGGCAAGCGTTGGCAGCCGACCCGTTGCATGCGAGCTGGTACTACTGGCTCGCCACCTATCTTGCACCGATCGGGCGTCTCGACGAGGCGGAGCAGGCGATCCGCAAGGCAATCGAGCTGCAACCCGAGGCGGCGGTCTATTACGAGCAACTGGCCGTCATCGAAATCCTGCGCGGCAATGCTAAGGCCGCCCTGATCTCGGCGCGACAGGAACCGGCAGGGGTCTGGCACGACATTGCACTCGCGCTGGCACTGCAGATCGGTGATGACCGTGAGGCCGCCGATGCTGCATTGCGGGCCCTGGTTGACGCCCAGGCCGATGTTGCCGCGTATCAGATCGCCGACGTGTATGCCCTGCGCAATGACGCGGACAAGGTCTTTGAATGGCTGGATCGCGCGTGGGTCAACCGCGACCCGGGAGTCGCCTACCTGCTCTACGATCCCTTCATCCTGCGTTACCGGGATGACCCGCGTTTTTCTGCGTTTGCCCGCAAGATTGGATTGCCGATGCCAGGCGCCACTTCGGCATCAATGGGGTCCGGGCACTGAAAGGTAAACATCACGTCGGTGGTGGTGCCGGCGCCACGGAATCCATGGCCCACCTGTAAAAAAGGGCGGCCCGAAGGCCGCCCTGGATATCCGTGATGCCGGTGTGGCTACAGCAGCGGCACCATCAGCAGCGCGACGATATTGATGATCTTGATCAGCGGGTTGATTGCCGGGCCGGCGGTGTCCTTGTACGGATCGCCGACGGTATCGCCGGTCACCGCCGCCATGTGCGCGTCGCTGCCCTTGCCGCCGTGATGGCCGTCTTCGATGTACTTCTTGGCGTTATCCCATGCACCGCCGCCGGTGGTCATCGAGATCGCCACGAAAATGCCGGTCACGATCGTGCCGATCAGTAATCCGCCCAGCGCCTTCGGTCCCAGCAACAGGCCGACCACGATCGGCACGGCCACCGGCAACAGTGAAGGCAGGATCATCTCCTTGATCGCCGACTTGGTCAGCATGTCGACCGCGCGCGAATAATCCGGCTTGCCGGTGCCTTCCATGATCCCGGGGATCTCGCGGAACTGTCGGCGTACTTCCTCCACCACCGCGCCCGCAGCCCGGCCGACCGCCTCCATCGCCATCGCACCGAACAGGTAGGGAATCAATCCGCCGATCAACAGGCCGATGATCACCATGTGATCGGAAAGGTCGAAACGCATGGCCTCGTAGGCGACGCCCGTGAGGGCCGCCTTGGTTTCACCGGCGGTGTTGAGGTTGTGGGTGTAATCGGCAAACAGCACCAGTGCCGCCAGTGCCGCCGAACCGATCGCATAGCCCTTGGTCACTGCCTTGGTGGTGTTGCCGACCGCGTCCAGCGGGTCGGTGATATCGCGCACCTCCGGCGGCAGGTCGGCCATCTCGGCGATGCCACCGGCGTTGTCGGTGATCGGGCCGTAGGCATCAAGGGCGACGATCATGCCGGCCATCGATAGCATCGCGGTTGCAGCGATGGCGATGCCGTAAAGGCCGCCAAGCGCATGCGCGCCCCAGATTGCCGCACAGACCACCAACACCGGCCAGGCGGTCGACTTCATCGAGATGCCGAGGCCCGCAATGATGTTGGTGCCATGCCCGGTCGTGGACGCCGCAGCGATGTGCTGCACCGGCTTGAACTGGGTGCCGGTGTAGTACTCGGTGATCCACACGATCAAGCCCGTCAGCACCAGGCCGATCAGACCGCAGTAGAAGATGTTGGTCGATGACACCGCCAGCGTGCCATCCAGCGACGTCAGCCCGTCCGGGAACATGTCCGCGGTAACGAACCAGAACGCCACCGCCGACAACACGGCAGACACGATCACGCCCTTGTAGAGCGCGCCCATGATCGAGCCGCCAGCCTTCACCTTGACGAAGAACGCGCCGATGATCGAGGCGATGATCGATACCGCGCCCAACATCAGCGGATACAACACCGCGTTGGTGTCGGCGGCGAACATCAACCCGCCCAGCAGCATGGTGGCAATGATGGTGACCGCATAGGTCTCGAACAGGTCCGCGGCCATGCCGGCACAGTCACCGACGTTGTCGCCGACGTTGTCGGCAATCACCGCCGGGTTGCGCGGGTCGTCCTCGGGGATCCCGGCCTCGACCTTGCCGACCAGGTCGGCGCCGACGTCGGCGCCCTTGGTGAAGATGCCGCCGCCAAGACGGGCGAAGATCGAGATCAGCGAGCTGCCGAACGCCAGCCCGAGCAATGCATGCAGTGCAGGCTCGCCAACGATGCCGATCTTCTCCAGTACCAACCAGTAACCGGCGACCCCCAGCAGGCCCAGCCCGACCACCAGCATCCCGGTGATCGCGCCGCCCCTGAAGGCGACATCCATCGCCGGCCCGATGCCGCGCCGCGCCGCCTCGGCGGTACGCACGTTGGCGCGCACCGAGACATTCATGCCGATATAACCGGCGGCACCCGACAACACCGCGCCGAGTGCAAACCCGATCGCGGTTGGCCACCCCAGGAAGATGCCGATGACGATGAACAACACCACCCCGGCGACCGAGATCGTCAGGTACTGCCGATTGAGATAGGCGCGAGCGCCTTCCTGGATCGCGCCGGCGATCTCCTGCATGCGTTCATTGCCGGCGGGCTGCGCGCTGATCCAGCGCGCCGAGATGATCCCGTACAGGATCGCGATAACGGCGCACACGAGCGCCAAGGTCAAACCGTACTGCTCCAGCATGGACCCCTCCCCAATAGAAAGTGGACAACAACATGGAATTTCGGATTACGCGCCTTACAACGCCACGACTATGGCACATTCCGGCGGCCGTTCAGGCGCGTCGTGGCAGCCTGCGCTTCAACCCGTAGCTGACCGGAGCGCGCCCATGCGCCTGATGCCCTTGTTACTTCTCGTTGCGGCACTGCCCGCAATGGCCGCCGACCCCAAGCCGGAGATTGACCGCCCGGCTGCCACTGCCCAGGCCGTTGGGGTGGCGCATACCTTGCGCACAATCCCGGAGGCCTGCGCCCGCCTGGAAGGCGTGTTTACCGGTGAGGCCGCCGATCCGTACCGGTTCGCGGTCGTTCGCACCAGCCCGAACTGCCAGCCACGGGCCCGTTTCGTGGATGCCGCCAAGGCGAAGCCTTCGCTTGCCGGCGGCTGGATCCTCAACGACCTGATCAGCGTGCCCAACGCGGCCTGTCCATCGCAACAGGCCATCGTGCACGTGTGGCGCAATGCTGCCGAAGGAGCCACGCCGGAGCTGGACGCACAAGGTCGCGTCCGGGTGTACCTCGATGGTTCCAAGCCCGCATCCAGCGCCGACAAGCCAGCGGCCGCCAGTGTGTTTGCGGCGGTGATGAAGGTGGAAGGCAAGACCTGCAACGGCTGACCGGTCGTGCGTCAGCAGGGCGCGGTCGGGTAGCGCCGTTGCATTTCCTCGGGCGAAACTTCCTCGATGCTGTGACCGATGTTCCAGCGGTGGCCGAACGGATCCAGCACCACGCCCGAGCGCTCGCCGTAGAACTGATCCTGAGCCGGCCTGATCAGTGTGGCGCCGGCTGCCAGCGCCCGCTCGATGGTGGCGTCGGCATCGTCGACATGCACGTGCAGGCTGGAGCTGATACCAGCATCCGGGTCGGGACGGCGGATGCCGTACTCGGGGTACTCCTCGCTCAGCATCAGCACCGAACCGCCGAAGTCGAGCTCGGCGTGGCCGACGCGGCCACCAGGCTCGTTCAGGCGGAACCGTTCGGTCGCGCCGAACACCTCACCGTAGAAGGCAATCGCCTGCGCGGCGTCGTTGACGCACACGTACGCGAACAATTCATGGACGGTCATGACGCGCTTCAGCGGGAGGGGTGGTGACACGATAGTCGCGACGAAATCCGGGTCATGGGGACACCCGGTTCAGTCGTCGAATTCCGGCAGCTTGCGCCGCACCGCCACGTTCTTCAACGTCACATACTTGGGCAAGCCGTCGCGTCCATACGGTGGCGGTGCTTCGCCGCGGATCAGCGGCTCCAGGTAGGTGCGGGCTTTTTCGGTGATGCCGTAGCCGTCGCGGCGCAGGAATCCCGCTGGCATCTTCTTTTCCTTGTTGGCGATCTTCGACAGCGGAGCCGGCTCGATCTTCCAGCGATAGGGCGCGTCGCCGGTGCGCACGATCACCGGCATCACCGAATTCATGCCCTTCAGAGCGAACTCGACCGCTGCCTTGCCGACGGCCTGCGCCTGGTCCAGGTCGGTCCTGGAAGCCAGGTGCCGCGCCGAGCGCTGCAGGTAATCGGGCAGGGCATAGTGGACCTTGTAGTCGAGCACGCGCTGGACCCGGCCGGCGAGATGGGAAGCCACGCCACCCAGTTGGGCGTGGCCAAAGGAATCCTTGCCGCCGCCGGCATCGGCGACAAACGCACCATCGGCGTTGCGGATGCCTTCGCTGGCGACCACCACGCAATAGCCGACGCGCTTGACGACAGAGTCCACCTTGGCGAGAAAAGCCGCCTCGTCGAACACGCGCTCCGGGAACAGGATGATGTGCGGTGCATCGTCGGGTCCGTTGCCCGCCAGTCCGGCCGACGCAGCCAACCAACCGGCATGCCGGCCCATCGCCTCGTACACGAACACCTTGGTCGACGTCTCGGCCATGGCCGCCACATCCAGCGCTGCCTCGCGCACCGACACGGCGGTGTACTTGGCCGCCGAGCCGAAGCCGGGACTGCAGTCGGTCAGCGCGAGGTCGTTGTCGATCGTCTTGGGCACGCCGATGCAGGTCAACGGATAATCGAACTCGGCGGCGATCCGGGACATCTTCAAGGCGGTATCAGCCGAATCATTGCCGCCGTTGTAGAGGAACCAGCGCACGTCATGGGCGCGCAGCACGTCCAGCAGGCGCTCGTACTTCGCCCGGTCCTCGTCCAGTGATTTGAGCTTGAAACGGCAGGAGCCGAACGCGCCGCCGGGTGTGTGGGCGAGGGCGCGAATCGCGGCGATCGGCTCTTTCGAGGTGTCGATCAGCTCCTCGCGCAATGCACCCAGGATCCCGTTGCGCGCGGCCAGTACCTTGACCTTGTGGGCGCGAGCGGTCTGGATCACCGCCGAAGCGGTGGCGTTGATGACGGCGGTGACACCGCCGGACTGGGCATAGAGCAGGGTTCCCGATGGCATGGGGCTTCCAGAGGTAGGCGCCGGGATAGCCCCAGGATGCGGTAAGCTGGGCGCCGTTTGCCCCGGCAGGTTGACAGGTCGCTGCAATTGTAGCGCCGGCCCCGTGAGGCCCAGATTCAGGAGACAGTGATGCGATTGGTACTTCTCGGCCCGCCCGGTTCCGGCAAGGGCACCCAGGCAACCCGCCTCAAGGATCATTTGCAGGTACCCCACATCTCCACCGGCGATTTGCTGCGTGCGGAAGTTGCCGCAGGCACCCGGCTTGGCCTTGAGGCGAAAGAGGTGATGGCTCGTGGTGAGCTGGTGAGCGACGCGATCCTGCTGGGCATGCTCGAGGATCGTTTCTCGCGGGCCGACACCCGTGGCGGTTTCATCCTCGATGGCTATCCGCGCAACCTGGCCCAGGCCGACGCACTGAACACGTTGCTCGAGCGCATCGGACAGCCAATGGACGCCGCGGTACAGCTGGAGGTGCCGACCGAGTTGCTGGTCGAGCGGATCGCCGGTCGGGCCCAGGCAGAAGGCCGCGCCGACGACTCGCCCGAGTCGGTTCGCACGCGCCTGCAGGTCTATGTCGACCAGACCGCGCCGGTGGTCAATTTCTTCCGTCAGCGCGGCAAACTCAGCGTGGTGGATGGGGTCGGCTCGCTGGACGAGGTGTTCGCGCGGCTGATCGAGGCGCTGGCGCCGGTCCCGCAGGTCGGCTGACCGGGTAAAACCAACAGACGCATGAAACTGCACATTCTTGGCATCGCCGGCACCTTCATGGGCGGCGTCGCGGCGCTGGCGCGCGAGCTCGGCCACCAAGTGGAGGGCAGCGACCAGGCGGTATACCCACCGATGTCGACCTTGCTGGAGGAGCTGGGCATCGAGCTGCGCCAGGGCTACGACGCCGCCAACATCTCCGACGATTGCGACCAGATCGTAATCGGCAATGCGCTCTCGCGTGGCAACCCGGCCGTGGAGCAGGTGCTGGACGACAACCGCCAGTACATCTCCGGTGCCCAATGGCTGGCCGAGAACGTATTGCCGGGTCGCGACGTGCTTGCCGTCGCCGGTACCCACGGCAAGACCACCACGACCTCGATACTGGCCTGGTTGCTGGAGGCGGCCGGCCGCACGCCGGGCTTCCTGATCGGCGGCGTGGCCGAGGATTTCGGGGTCTCGGCGCGGGTGGGTGGCGGCGGGCCCTCATCCGGCCCTGCGGGCCACCTTCTCCCGCAAGCGGGAGAAGGGAAATCGTCGTCGCCTTCGGCAACGGCCTCCCTTTTTGTGGTCGAGGCCGACGAGTACGACACCGCGTTCTTCGACAAGCGCAGCAAGTTCGTGCATTACCGGCCGCTGGTGGCGATCCTCAACAACCTGGAATTCGACCACGCCGACATCTTTCCGGACGTGGCCGCGATCCAGCGCCAGTTCCACCACTTGGTGCGCACGGTGCCACGGCGCGGCCGGTTGATCGTCAACGGCGAGGACCCGCACCTGGCCGAGATGCTGGCAATGGGCTGCTGGACGCCGGTGGTGAGCTTTGGGCTGGATGCGTCGCTTGCCGTGCGTCCGGTCACCCCGGACCAGCCATTCCACTGGACCGCCCGTTTTCTGTCCGAGGACGGCAGCGCTTTCATGGTCATCCACGACGGCGTCGAGCTGGGCGAAGTGCATTGGTCGCTGTTGGGCCGGCACAACGTGATGAACGCATTGGCGGCGCTCGCGGCCGTGGACGCGGTCGGCGGTGATGTCGCCGCCGTGTTGCCGGCATTGACCAGCTTCCACAGCGTCAAGCGGCGAATGGAGTTGATTGGCCAGGACGCCGGCATCACTGTTTACGACGACTTCGCCCACCATCCCACAGCGATCGCCACCACCCTGGCCGGGTTGCGGGCCAAGGTCGGCAAGGCGCGGGTAATCGTGGCGATGGAGCCGCGCAGCAATTCGATGCGGCTGGGTGCCCACGCCGACGCGCTGGCACCGTCGCTGGACGAGGCCGACGTGGTGGTATTCCTGCACCGGCCGGAGTTGGCGTGGGATGCCCGCAAGGTGATTTCCGGCCTGCGCGGCGAGGGCATTGCCGCGCCCGATACCGACGCCTTGCTCGCGTTACTGGGGCAGCAGGCGCGGTCCGGCGACCACGTGGTATTCATGTCCAACGGTGGTTTTGACGGTGCGCCGCGGCGTTTCATGGCGATGCTGCAGGGCCAACCTGGACTGCGCTAGGCTGGTGTCAATGTCGAACCAGACCGATCCCCCATCGCTGTCATTGTTTCCGTTGCCGGCTGTCCTGTTCCCGGGCGGCACGCTGGGGCTGCGGGTATTCGAGCCGCGTTACCTGGACCTGGTACGGGAGTGCGGCCGCAACAGCTGCGGCTTTGGTATCTGCCTGATCCTGGAAGAGGACGCCATGGGTTCCGCGGCGGCTTACGGCACCGAGGCGCTGATCGAGGATTTCGACACCGGTGACGATGGGCTGCTGACCTTGCAGGTACGCGGGGCGCGGCGGTTCCACGTGCGTCAAGTCGCGGTCCGTGACAACGGCCTGCAGGTGGCCAAGGTGGACTGGTGCGATCCCGATCCGGTCGAGCCATTGCGTCCGCAACACGGTTTGCTGTCGACCTTGCTGAAAGGGGTGATCGAGCAGGTGGGCGGCGAGTACGCGAAGCTGGCCGATGCGCACCTGGACGACGCGGCCTGGGTCGGTTGGCGACTGGCCGAGATGTTGCCGCTGTCCGACCCGCAGCGCCAGCAACTGCTTCAGACCGACGATCCACACGAGCGACTGGACCAACTGCTCTCGTTGCTTCCGGACGGCTGAGCCTAAGGGTTGATGCGTACCCGGAGCACCGGTACGCCATTGTGCGGGTGTTGCGCCTGGATCGAGTCGAACCGTTTCAGTGCATCGGCTACTCGCCCATGCGCCTCACCGTTGTGGGGGGCGGGCAGCCACAGCACCGCCGCTCCGAGTGGCTTGCTGGCCTGCAAGGTCTGGGTGGTGCCGATCCACAAGGGGGTGGCGTCGTCCAGCGCGGCTGGCGCCGGCCACAAGCGCAACGCGTATTGCTCGCCCGGCTCGGCTCCGGGGTGCAGCATCAACAAGGTCTCGGCGTGCGCATCCAGCGTTGCCGGGAGCACGACCTGGTCCGTTATCGGCGTGTCGTCATCGAGCAGTGTAATCGTGCCGGTCCAGTCGGCCTGCGGTTGCACCCGCCACCCGGCGGCTTCCATCGCCGTCTGCAGCGGTGCCAGTGGGCCGGCTACCTGCATGTCCAGCGGCCAGCGTCGGCGTGCATCATGCTCGTTGCGTTGCGCGGGCAGCCCGGCCCAGCCGTCGTGCCACCAGTCGTCGTTGCTGACCTGCACGCTGGGTGGTGCAGTTGGGAAGCGGCTCAGCAGCGCGTCGGCCGCGTGCGGGGCGTGCCATGCCGCGGCGATCGCGAAGCTGCCGTAAAACAGCGCCGACAGCGGATGCATCCAGAACGAGCGTGCCACGTGGCTGCGGTAGGAAATGCCCAGGATCAACAGCCAGATCAGGCCGAACAATGTGCCGCCGACCAGGTCGCTCAACCAGTGCGCGCCCAGGTAGAGCCGGGCGAACCCGACCACGGTGGTGATGACGCCGGCCAGCAGGTATGGCCAGACCCGTTTACGCCCAGGCAGCTCGCGCGCAATCAACACCGCGAAAAAACCGAAGATGATCGTGGTCATGGTCACCGCCACGGATGGGAAGCCGAACCCCGGGGGGGCGGTTGGCGGCCGCGGCATGTCGATCACCGCCTCAAGCAGACTGGTCAGTGCCAGGCCAAACGCGAGCGCCGCGATCCAGTGGGCGGCCGCCATCCAGCGCCGTCGCCACAACAGGTAGGCCAGCGCCACGCTTGCCGCCACACCCAACACCTGGATGTCGCCCAGGCTTGCCAGGCCCGCCATCAGGTGATCGGCCAACGGGTTGCGCAAGCGCCACATCAGATCCTGCAGGTGGTGATCCACCGCCAGTGGACCACCGCTGGCCAGCAGCAACGCCAACAAGGTGAAGCAGATCCAGCTGATCGCCAGCAAACACGCCGCAAGCATCAGCAACGACGCAGAACCGGGCCGATTCGGATCGACCAACGCGCCTGCGTAACGACTGAGCAGGGGATGGGCATGGATCCAGCGCAACAAGCGCGCCAACAGGTGGTCGGCGTTGTTGGCAAACCAGCGCCAGGTGTAGAGCACTGCGGCCCAGACCAGGGCAACGGCTACCGCCAGGCCACCCAGTGCCAATGCGAGTCGATCAGCAACCGCCGCTGCGGCATCGTAAGAGGCTCCCAACACCCAACCCGGGGCCAGGAATACTGCCGCCCAGGCCAGACTGGCGAATGCGCTGGGCAGGGCGTATCGCCGCAGCGGCATCTGCAGCATGCCCGCGATCACCGGTACGAAGGGCCGCACCGCGCCCACGAATCGGGCAATCAGGATGCTTTTGATTCCGTGGCGACGAAACAGGGTTTCGCCGCGATCCAGCCATTGCGGGTAGCGAACGAATGGCCAGTGCTGGCGCAGCCGGCGCGGCCCGAGGTGGCGTCCAAACCAGTAGCTGAGTGCGTCGCCGAGGAATGCACCGCTGGCCGCGCACATCACGGCATAGGGACCGTTGACATGACCCAGGCCCACCAGCGCGCCGGCGGCAAACAGCAACGGCAATGCCGGGACCACGATGCCGATCACCACCAGCGCGTCGCAGAAGGCGATCAGGAAGATCAAGGCGCCGGCCGCTATGGGGTGCGTGCCAATCCACGCGGTGACGCTGTCGATCCAAGCCGGATTCATCGGCTCATTATGTCAGTGTCATGCTGGTTTTGACGCCCTGTTGGGCAAGCTTGCGGCTACGGGATTCAGGAACCAACTGTCCGCCGATGTGCCAACGGCACCGGACGGGAGCTGCCGAACCAGGCGGCTGCCGGTAAAGTGGCGTGATGAGCACTTCGCATCCCGCTGTTGCATTGGAAGTCACCGCGCTGAAAGCCGACAGCTTTGGCCGGATTTCGCTGATGCGCGACCACAGCGGATTATTCATACGTCGTGACCTCGCCCATGTGCCGGCATGGCTGCGGCTACCGGCATGGTGGCTGGCCCGACGCGAAGCGCGCGCCTTGCAATGCATCGACGGAATGCCGGCTACGCCGCGCTTGTTACGCTGGGACGGCCGACGCCTGGAGCGCAGCTACATGGAGGGCGCGGCGATGTACCAGGCTCCGCCGCATGGTGACCTGGCGTATTTCCAGGGTGCCCGCCATTTGTTGCAGCAGCTCCACCGGCGCGGGCTGGCCCACAACGACCTGGCCAAGGAGGCCAACTGGTTGGTGCTGGTCGATGGGAGCCCGGCGATCATTGATTTCCAGCTGGCCGTTCGTGGCCACCCGCGCTCGCGCTGGATGCGCCTGCTTGCACGCGAAGACCTGCGCCATCTGCTCAAGCACAAACGTACTTATTGCCCGGAGATGCTGACCCCGGTCGAGCTGCGCGTGTTGAAACGCCATTCCTGGGTACGCCAAGCGTGGTTCGCCACCGGAAAGCCGGTATATCGCTTCATCACCCGCCGGCTGCTGCATTGGGAGGATAACGAGGGCATGGGACCGAAGCCCTGAGATCGTGGGTGCAGGCATGGAGTCACTGCCTACAATGGGCCGACCCCACGACTGGAGCACTCATGCCCACCTTGTCAGGCAAGACCTTGTTCATCACCGGTGCTTCGCGTGGCATCGGTCGTGCGATTGCATTGCGGGCGGCGCGCGACGGCGCCAATATCGTCATCGCGGCCCGCTCGTCGTCTGCCCATCCCAAGTTGCCTGGCACCATCCACACGGTCGCGGCGGAAGTCGAGGCGGCAGGTGGAAAAGCGTTGGCGGTCCAATGCGATATCCGCGACGAGGCACAGGTCGATGCGGCCGTCGCCGTCGCGGTCGAGACCTTCGGCGGGATCGATATCCTGGTCAACAATGCCAGCGCGATCTGGCTACAGGGGGTGCTGGACACCCCGATGAAGCGTTTCGACCTGATGCACCAGGTGAATGCACGCGGTAGCTTCCTGTGCGCGCAAGCTTGCCTGCCGCACCTGCAGAAGGCATCCAACCCGCACATCCTCACCCTGGCCCCGCCGCCCAGCCTGGATCCAAAGTGGTGGGGACCGCATACCGGCTACACCCTGGCCAAGATGGGGATGAGCTTCGTGACGCTTGGCGTTGCGGCGGAGTTCGGGCCGCAAGGCATAGCGGTCAACGCGTTATGGCCACGCACGATCATTGCCACCGATGCGCTCAACATGATCCCCGGTATCGATGTAGCCGGCTGTCGCAAGCCGGAGATCGTCGCCGATGCCGCGCACGCGGTGCTGGTGCGTCCGGCCGCTGGCTTCCACGGCCAGTTCCTGATCGATGAGCAGGTGCTGGTCGAGGCGGGCGTCGAGGACTTTTCCGTCTACGCGATGGATCCGGGGCAACCGTTGTTGCCGGACCTTTTTTTGTAGTTTGAGGAGTGTTTGATGAAATACCTGCATGCAATGGTCCGCGTCCATGACCTGGACGCCACCAGCCGGTTCTTCACCGAAGGCCTGGGCCTGGTGCAGACCCGCCGGATGGATAACGCCGAAGGCAAGTTCTCCCTGGTCTATTTCGGCGCCCCGCAAAACCCAGAAGCCGAGATCGAGCTGACTCACAACTGGGGTTCGCAGGAGGACTACGGGAACGCGCGCAACTTTGGCCACCTCGCCTTCTAGGTCGACGATATCTACGCGACCTGTGCCCACCTGCAATCGCTGGGTATTGCGATCAACCGGCCGCCGCGCGATGGCCGGATGGCGTTTGTGCGTTCGCCGGATCTGATCTCGATCGAGTTGCTGCAAAAGGGCGAGGCGCTGCCTGTGGCCGAGCCGTGGGCGTCGATGCCAAACACCGGGCACTGGTGACCGGCTGCGGCCGCTCGCATGCAAGTGGCCGCTTACTCGAACCGTTCCGGCAACTCGGTGCCGCAGTGGCGGCAGAACAGCGCCTTGGGGTCGTGATGCTCCAAACCGCAGGTCGTGCAGCCGCGGTCGTCGCGATGTTCGCCCGGCTCGGGTTGCGCACTACTGCGCATGCTGTTGGCCAGTTCAGCGGTGTAGATGCCGGTAGGCACCGCGATGATGCTGTAGCCAATCAGGATCAGCGCCGAGGCGATCAGTCGCCCGACAGGAGTGTGTGGGGTCAGGTCGCCGTAACCGACGGTCGCCATGGTCACGATCGCCCAGTACATGCCGGTCGGGATCGTGGAGAAGCCGTACTCCGGCCCTTCCACCAGATACATCAGCGCGCCAAAGACCATGGCAATGGTTACCAGGACACTGACGAACAGGAAGATCTTGCGGCGACTGCGCCATAACGCCCGGGTCAGCTGGCTGCCTTCATCCACGTAATGGGTCAGCTTGAGGATCCGGAACAGCCGCAGCACACGCAGGATCCGCACCACCAGTAAGGCCTGGGTGCCAGGGAAGAATACCGACAGATACGTCGGCAGGATCGACAGCAAGTCGATGATGCCCCACCAACTGAGGGCGTAGCGCAATGGCCTGCGCACCACCAGCAGCCGGAGCACGTACTCGCCGGTGAACAGCAGGGTGAAACCCCATTCGATCGTGTACAGCGCACGCGCATGGTCGATGCGCAGCCACGGATCGCTGTCGAGCATGATCACGATCACGCTGGCCAGGATCGCCACGATCAGCAGCAGGTCGAAGTTGCGCGACGGCGGCGTGTCGTGGTGATAGATGATGTCGAACCAGCGGCGGCGCCAGCCGGTTTCGGTCGCCGGGTTGAGCTGCGGGTTGAACAACAGACGCATGCGTGATCCTTCGTCGGCAGTTATGCGCGAGCGCCGTCAGGCAACCGGTTTCAATCCTTGCATGCCGCGAACGCCTCTCGCGCGGCGCTCACGGTGACGGCGATATCGGCTTGCTCGTGTGCACTGGACATGAAGCCGGCTTCGAACGCCGACGGGGCGAAGTACACGCCTCGTTCGAGCATCGCATGGAAGAAGCGGCCAAACCGGGCCGCATCAGATGCGGTGGCATCCGCGAACGATTCCACCGGACCTTCGCGGAAATACATACCGAACATCCCCGGCGCGCGGGTGGTGTGGAATGGTACGCCAGCCTCGCGCGCCGCCGATTCCAGTCCATCGCACAATGCATTGGTGCTGGTTTCCAGCGCATCATGGAAACCAGGCGCCTGGATCAGGCCTAGCGTTGCCAGTCCCGCGGCCATCGCGACCGGGTTGCCGCTAAGCGTGCCGGCCTGGTAAATCGGTCCGCTTGGCGCGACCTGGCTCATCAGCTCGCGTCGGCCGCCGAAGGCACCGACCGGCATGCCGCCGCCGATGATCTTGCCGAACGTGCTCAGATCTGGACTGACCTGATAGCGCTGCTGCGCGCCGCCCAGCGCGACCCGGAAGCCGGTCATCACTTCGTCAAAGATAAGCAGTGCCCCGTGCTGCGTGCATAGTTCGCGCAGGTGCTGCAGGTAGCCATCGCGCGGCAGGATGCAATTGGCGTTGCCGACGATCGGTTCGATGATCAGGCCGGCGATCTCGTCGCCGATCTCCTCGAACATCGCTGTCGCGGCGTCGAAGTCGTTGTATGGCAGGGTCGAGGTCAGGTCCGCGAGCGCCTTGGGCACTCCGGGCGAGTTCGGCAAGCCCAGGGTCAACGCGCCGCTGCCGGCCTTGACCAGGAAGCTGTCACCATGGCCGTGGTAGCAGCCTTCGAACTTGACGATCCGCGACCGTCCGGTAGCGCCGCGCGCAACCCGGATGGCGGACAGCGTCGCCTCGGTACCGGAGTTCACCATCCGTACCATCTCGCAGCTGGGCATGAGCCGGGTGATGGTCTCGGCCATCGTCACTTCCAGCTCGTTGGGTACCCCGAAGCTGAGGCCGTCGCGCATGGTTCGCGCAACCGCGTCGAGCACCTGTGGATGCGCATGTCCGGCGATCATCGGCCCCCATGAGCCGACATAGTCGATGTAGCGGTTACCGTCGACATCGAACAGATACGGGCCCTGCGCGCGCTGGGCGAAGAACGGCTCCCCGCCCACCGACTTGAACGCGCGTACCGGTGAATTGACGCCGCCGGGCAGCAATTGGCTCGCGCGGGCGAACAAGGCATGCGAGTGGTCGTGGTTCATTCGGGAAGTGCTCCAGCAACGGTGAAACAGGAAAGGTAGGCGCGGGTCGCGGCGACCGGGTCGGGGGCATCGAATATTCCGCCCACGACCGCCAGCAAGTCGGCGCCGGACTCGACCAGTACCCGCCCATTGTCCGGGGTGATCCCGCCGATGGCCACCACGGGCACTCCCAGGCGCGCCGCTCGACGCAGCAGTTCCGGTGGGGCGCGGCGAGCCAACGGCTTGGTCGTCGAGACGAAGAAAGCCCCAAAGGCGACATAACTGGCGCCCTGCGCTATGGCGTCAACCGCACGTTCCAGGCTGTCCTGACAGGTGGCGCCCAGGATGGCATGCGCTCCCAGCGCCGCACGTGCAGCGGCCAGGTCGCCGTCGCCTTCGCCCAGGTGAGCGCCGTCCGCCCCCAGCGCGACCGCCAACTGCCAATCGTCATTGATGATCAGTGGCACACCGTATTGCCGGCACAGCGGCTTCAGTGAAAGTACTTGTTGCTTCTGCAAGACGGCGTCGGCGGACTTGTTGCGGTATTGCAGCCAACCCGCGCCGGCGCGCAGGACCGGTTCGATCCGGGCAAGCAGTCGTGCGGTGTCCGGTTCATCGGGCGTGATCGCGTAAAGGCCCTTGCACGGCCAAGCTGGGTTCATGGGGAAGCTTTCACCTGAGGTGCGGGGATGGGATAATGAGATCTTCACCCTTCAGTTGAGCATTATCCGACCATGTCCGAGATCGCCTCCATTGTGGAGTTCCGCACCTGGATGTGTGTGGTGTGCGGCTTCATCTACGACGAAGCATCCGGTCTGCCGGAAGAGGGCATCGCGCCGGGCACCCGCTGGGACGACGTTCCAGAGACCTGGACCTGTCCTGATTGCGGTGTCACCAAGGATGACTTCGAGATGATGGAGCTGTGACACCGATGCCCGGTGATCGTCGCGAGCGAAGTTGTGCTGGTTGATGTCGCAGGCCAGCCCCGTTAGGGAACGCCGCGCCCCGAACCGACAGACCGGCTTTTCGTCAGTGTGTCGGGATATCCGGACCTAGTCGGAGTTCGGCACCGTTCTGCAGTCCCAGTCGAGCAGCCTGTCCAGCATTGAGTTCCAGCACGTATCGCGCCGGAGCATCACTGGGGTAGGGCGGACAGGCGTTGCCCGCCGAACACGGCGGGACATCACGTTGCTGTGACACCAGGCGACGGTCGTCGTCGAAGTACAGGATGTCCAATGGGATCCTGGTGTTCTTCATCCAGTAGGCTTGCGGTGACTGACGTTCATGGATGAACAGCATGCCGCGGTCATCGGGCATGTGGTCCCGAAACATCAGTCCTCGGGCGCGTTCCTCGTCGTCGTCGGCAATTTCCACCGCGTAGCGAGCGTCGCCCAGTTCAATCCACAAGCCATTGCCCGACGCACATCCGGACAAAAGCAGGGCGCCAAGCAGTAGTACGCCAGCGGAAATGTCTCGCATCCGGGTCATCGCCATTCCTCATTAATCCATACATCGCAAACTTTCCTGCACCACCGGGGGTGCGTCAAGCCGGCAAGTGAGGGAAACGCTGCGGCGGGTCTTCCCTGTTCATCCCCACTCGTGCAGACTACGCGGCCGCGCCCAGAGGTGAGCAGGGCGGCGGAGCGGGTAGAGGGCGTCACGAGGTGTTGACGTGCTGTGAAAACCGGTTAAGATGGTCGGCTCGACGCAGCAACAGCGCGACGGGGCAGCGGTAAAAAATCAGGCGAACAAGGTGTTGACGTTCTCCGGATCCGCTGTAAGATGTGCGGCTCGCTTGACCACTTCGGTGGCGGGCCAGGAACGCGGCGCTGAGGCCGGTTCCGATGATCTTTGACAGTGTGCGCAGGTGACTTGTGCGG
>NZ_JBSVRJ010000003.1:0-268772 GCF_054052105.1 Lysobacter sp. A286
TCCGTGGCCGTCGCTTCATCTGCAACACTCCTTCCGCTTACGCGGTGGTAAGTGTGTTGCATCGACCGGTTGAATCCACCATCGATAGCGGACTCTCGCAGCAGTCGCGGTGCAGGTCGTGATGTCCGCTATCGGCCATAAGCGGACTTCAGTGATGGTCGACTACGGCACGGATGAGATCTCGGAGCACTACGCGACTCGAGTTCCTATTTTACCTCCCGTTCCAACATGCGACAACGGTCCCGAGTACATCAGCGGCGCCCTGCAGCAATGGGCCGAGCAACACGGCATCAAGCTGGATTACATCTAGCCAGGAAATCCGCAGCAGAACGCGTACATCGAGCGCTACAACCGCACCGTGCGTTACGACTGGCTGGCCCAACTGCTGTTCGACTCGATTGAGGAAGTGCAAGAATCGGCCACCCGTTGGTTATGGACATACAACCACGAGCGCCCGAACATCGCGCTCGGCGGCATCACCCCGATGCAACGATTGGCATTGGCCGCTTAGCTCCACTTTTGGCGGCTGCTGCCAATGGGTGGATTACCCCAGATCTTTGAAGTCTAGGGGTGAGTCAAGAGCAGCGTCCAACCCATGTTTTTGCGACGCTGATTCATGGCACGCAGTAGACCGCCTTGCAGGCGTCCACGTAGTCGTTCCAAGACGGCAGCGCAGAAATGATTTTTGTGATCGCTGGTCTACGTCTGCCGAGTGGTGAGCCTGGGCGCAGAAGCGGATCGATAGTCGCACCGTTGGCGCTCTTATACACAGCCCACTCTGACATCACCTTTCGTGTCGTTCTCACGACCTCCATATGGGACGGCTCCCCGGAATCGAAGGGCGGCGTCATCTCAATCGGCAATTTATGGATGTGCCGTTCTCCAAATAAGCCTCTGGACTGAAATTCCTTGATTACCTCGTTGACGGCCGAACTGTTGAGCAACCCCGTCAGGTAAACAGCCTCATCCTCCGAACCAACGCGGGCCCAGTAAAGCGTTTGATCAATCACTGTTTTGTCAGTAGCGAATCGCGCGGCGGGTGCAAAGGCAGCACATACATTCGACCCGCCAGCGCCCATCAGCACGAGCCAGCCGTCACTCCAAACCTGACTGGTCAGCTTCTTCCGGTTCGTGTCAAAGTACTGAAACATGGTTTGCGGTGTTGCTCCTGCGCCTAAGGCACTTAGCACCTTGTTGACGGCGTTCTTACTCGGCTTCCCCAGCGCGGAAATATCTGGGAGCGCTAGTGGCTGCCATGCTCCATTTTTCTCGATCGGAAGCAACCCTTTTGCTCCGTCACCGATATCAAACGGAGTTAGGTGATGCGACATCAGCACGTCCACGATTAGCTTGTCGCTGACGCCGTTTACTGTTAGCGAAAACCCTTTCAACACTTTAGGCGCCGCCTTCAAATAACATTCCTTAGAAGTCACGGTAATCGGAGAAAGATTCCACGATCCTGCGGCATTTTTCACGGCAGCATGGAAGATTACGGTTCTCGGCATCACGTCGGCGCCTTGGCGAAAGTTGGCAGGTTTGAATGACCCTGCGCTCACGTTGCCCACTGCCGGCCTGTCAGACCATGCAGTGCGCGCACCTTTTGCAATCCGTTTGAAGACGACTGCCGTGTTACCTGTCCTTGACACGTCTCGCCCTGAAATGTTTCCGGACATCGGCGCGGCTTTCGTCCCGAATAATACGATTGCCTCGTTCTTGAACGCCCCGCGCTCTATCCTCCACAGCTCGTCGACGCGCAAGTTAACCGACCGTTTGGCGTGGGCATACGCGCCTTCTCGAAAGGGACTATGGTGATGGGCGCTCAACACAGCGTCTGGCAAAATGCAGCCCAGTACAGAGCCATCTGTTAGGTAGCGATCGACCGCGTTGAGAAGGAAGATCGTTGCCATCTCAACATGAAGATGTGCGGGACCTGGCGGCGCAATGCCGAACTGTTTGGATCTCTCGCGAAGATCTTCTGTATAGGGATTGTTGGCAATCTTGCTTAGCGCGAGCCAAGGTGGGTTCGACACGAGCCCGTTGAAATTCCCTGACACCAGGCCCGGCCGATAGCTGTTGCGAAGAATGAACGACCAGATGCCGTTCCTGCCCGTGCGTTGCAGCTGCTCCAAAACATCCATGAGGGCGTCTGTGAAAACAATCAGCCGCTTCCTCTCGTCGCCCTCTAGCGCACTCGGGCTTCCAGAAATTGCGGCATCGACCATATCAGGGACAAACGCGGGCGCCTTCTTCGCTGGCGGCGCCTTTGCGCTAGCCATCGCCACATCATAAGCGCTTGCGAGAATCTTCTCGAAGAGCGATGCGCGCTTCGGCGAGACTAGGAACGCCGGCAGTTCAATCATAAGTCCGTCGAGCAGCAACTCATGGTGCTCTGCCCCCGACTTATCCGTTGACTTCGCAAGCGGGGTGGCCGAGAAGAGCGAGTCGGCATGGTAGATCGGGATGGCAACTGGCTGCGCGGGGTCTAGCCACTCTTTCGCGGCGATCACCCAGTTCACCTTGGCAAGCATTACGGCCAAAGGATCTATATCGAAGCCTGTGATCGAGTCTGCAAGGGCCACTATCGCTTCCGGCGACTCTGGACTGACTCCATCCGCTTTAAGACGACCCTTCACCTGCTTGATTACCTCGACGACCATGGCACCCGAGCCGCAACACATATCGACGAACTTGGCATCCGTGCCATCCGCTAGTTTCGACAAGGTGTTCGTGACGATCTTTTCTGCCAACCACGACGGTGTCCATTCCTGGCCAAGCAGAAGTCGCTGAGACCTGCTGGCCAGCTGGCTCATCAGCTCGCCGAACAGGTCTTCCGCCGGCGCCGAGGTGAAGTCATAGGCAAGCAGGTCCTCCTGGATACCCCGCGCCACCGGCAAGAGTGCTTGCGCGTGGGGGGCAGTGTTGAGCCATCCGAAATAGTCATACTCAACAAAATTTGCCAGGCCGCGATTCTCAAAAAAGACTCCATCCAGAATCTCGGCGAGTTCAGTATCGTCGCTTACGAGCGCTTTCTCGGAGATTAGGTTCGCGCAAATTAGCTTGGCGAGGGTGAGCACATAGAGCTCGTCGGCATAAACGCGCTGGCTGAACGTGCCCGAAGGTGCAGCTCCCCCTAGGTAGGAGACGAAGCCGTCCCAAAGATTCCGGATCAGCGCTGCATACTTCGGATCTGCCGTGAACGCGTCGCTGATCAGCGTGAGGATCCCGACCACGTGATGCCGGCTGAATGAGCTCGCGAAACCGAGGTCATACGAGAGGGTCGAAGCGCTTAGGAGCCTTGCGCCACGCCTCCCCAGGTGCTTGTCCAAGAACTGCCCAAGAACAATAGCCTCCGGCTCGCCTGCCGCCTCAAGGTCGCAGGCATCGATCTCGTCAAGTTCGAGGTGATCGCGCCCCAGGACGGTTGCGCCAGAAACAGCAGTGATATCTAGGACCTTGGAGACGCGGTATGCCCTCCATCTCACCGTGTCGGAAAGCACACCTACGATCAAATGCTGCGGATGCCCGGCGTTCAAGAGGTTGGCGCAATAGTCCTTGACCTGACCAAGACCGGTAACGAACTTCTGCTCAACTCGCAGATCCGATTCGTACTCGATGGCCGTCGCGCCGACCAGCGTGTCAACAAAACCATGCGCGCTCCTACCTGCCTTATTGAACCTTGCGAAGGTCTCAGCGCCAGTGGCGTGTGCCTTGATCCACCAAGGAACGTCAGGAAACATCCGTGGGAGATGTGCAGATAGGTTGTGCCGAAGCGGACCCTCTTTGGATCCTCCGGCCACGAGCTGGACGGTTTCTTGCAGGAAGACTAGTGCCTTCGCCTTATCAAACTTGGAGATCATGTCAGCCCGAGACTCCCTTCTTATGACCCTGCCGTCTCGCTCGCCCTTCCACGGCCAACTCTCGGAGAGCCTTGATGTCGCTCGCAGTGGCGCGTCTGCCGAGTGCAGCAAAGGCCACAACTTTGTCGATCTCTCCAAGCACTTCGGCTACTAGCTTCGAGGACTTCACGCGCGCAAGCTTTCTTCCCAAGGCCCCCAGCTTCTCGCACGCCTCGCTCGTGAGTAGTGGAACCGGTAGACGGCGGAGATGTGCGGCCTCAATTTTGAGCGCCCCGCCCCCCATTACCGATGCCGAAAGCTCTAACGTGGCCGTTGTCCACGCGCTGTTTAGCAATGCCAGCAACGCATACTTGTCCACACCCCCATCCTCGACCCATAGGGTAGCGAAGTTCGCGTCAACTACGCACTTCGCGTTTTGATTGAGAAACGCCTTAGGACTGCCTGCATTGATTCTCGCCATGAACACATCAGGCTGATGCCTTCTAGCGAACTCTGGCAACATGTACCAATAGCGAGGCGGCACACCGGTCTTAGCATTCCCCTTCCGCTCGTTCGGCGCGACCGCAGATAGCTGCCAGATGCGCTTTCTTTCGTGGTCATCGCCAAAGTCGACAGTCGCGACTTTCCTGACCAATCGTGCAAGATCAGCGGGCAGCGGCTTGAACGCTTTGGCCGCAACGGCGCCGCCACGCCGAATGTCCTCCGGAAGCGCGTTCCTCCTCAGATCGAGCACGCGGCCAGCAGGCATGTTTGGACCAACAAGGAATCCCGCTGGTAGGTCTTCCTGCTTTCTGACTGCTGGCGCGGCGAGGTCGGCCGGAACTTTCCACTTCATTCCGGGGAAAAGTCGCTCGAGCACGAGGTGAGCTCCCATTGCTTCGGCGTAGAAGAACGCATTCGCGCCTGTACGCAGACCTTGTCCGATGCCGACACCCAGCGATGTGAGCGAATGAGGACGAGGCGCGACGCAAGATCGACCAAGCCATTGATCGAGTGGATGCGGCACCAGAGGGCCCGCTTCGACGATGGTCTCACCCATCCCCGCAAACCACTTTTGTTTGGCGCAAGCGCCACGCAAATTGGCAGCCACCTTGGCCAAGGGAATGTGTTGGACCTTCACCATGTCGTCCTGATGGCCCGCCCCGGTAGCCAACCACGAGCGCGCCTCGCTCGCGAACGCGCGCTCTGGCGCCACTTTGTCCCTTCTCAGACGCGAACACGGTCCTAGGGGTCCCGACGCATTGCCCGATATCGCGATACGCGCGAACGAGTCCCCGACCACTGTGTCAAAGGCGCTGGCTTTCCGCGCTACGCGCCGTGCGACAAGGAGCGTGGTCTTTACCTGCGCGTCCGCGAACCAGCATGCGTGCTCGTCCTCGACGATGAACTCGATATCAAACCAACGCAGCAGCATGTAATGGACCACTGCAGCATATTCCCTGCTTAACCATGACTCCGGTACCACGAGCGCAAGGCGCCCGCCCGGAGAGACAAGCGCCGCGCATAGCAGCCACGAAGGCACCGCAAGATCGGCGAGACCTGAGTAGCCCTGCACGAGCTTCCCGAAAAGCTCCTTGTCGGTCGCGTCGAGGCTCGGCAAGAGCTCAATCAGCGACAGCAGTCCATTTCTGACTTCCACGGCGTCGGGCAGTGGAAATTCTTTCCCCGAGGCTTTTGACAAGCTCTGGTATCGCACATAGGGAGGGTTGGTGATCACTAGATCCCATTGCAGCCGGGGCAGGCCGCCGATAATCTTGGGATCGAACGCACTTCCGAGCGCACAGAACATGTCCGGAAGCCGGCCCTCACACAGCCTGAGCGCGAGAGGGTCGATTTCGACAGCAGCCATCTGCGCCGGCGAGGTTCCTAGCTCGGCACAAGCGGCAAGCAAATCGCCACTACCTGCCATTGGATCTAGGACCGAATGGCTCTTGTGCACACCTGCTAGCGCGGCCAGGACACGACCAAGCGCGGTCCCACTGAAATACTGGCCCAGCCGCTTCCTACGACCTGCCTCGTCGGCGAAGCCTTCTTGAGAAGCAAGCTCTGAAGCGGGGGTCACGGAGCAACCTGCCTTGGAGCGCCGGCAATCGCGTAGAACTCCCGGGCATCCATGTCTATCCGAACCCCCTCTAACAGACAGCGTCCTATGAAGATCGAATAGAGTTTCTGTGGGTCAGCGCCCGGCGTGGCGGCGATGACCTCTTCTGCGATCTTGGCGCAGACTTTTACTGATCGGGCGGAAGCGGGTTCTTTAACCAGCAGGAGCAGCGGGTCACCCTTTACGGCAACTTCGGAGACGACCTGCTTAAAGCTCGCCTGAATCTTGTCGAGGATACTTGTCGCTTTCACCACCAGACCTGCGCCGCCATACGCCGACGCCAGGGCCCGCCAGATCTCGGAATGTGCCGAGTGAAAGACAACAGTGGCTTGGCCGCCCGGCTTCAACACGCGCGCTATCTCGCCGAAAACATGCTGCATCATCCGTGCATAGGTATCGACGCTCTTTCCTTGCGCTTCGCTCACTATGATCTCTTTGGATCGATCTGTGGCTTCTCCCAACCAGATCTCGTTGATCTGATTGATCTCCGCGTAGGGGATGTAGTCTCCAAACGGCGGATCGGTGAAGACGTAGTCGATCGATCCATTCGGCAGTGCCATTGCTTCGCTACTTGCGTTATGGACGACCACTTGGCTCTTGCTACCGTAAATTAGCGCGAATGCATCCGTGAACGCTTTTGCCTTTCTCTGCACTCCCGCGATAACGTTCTTCTCTACAGGTAGTCCGCTGACGTAGAGGACGCCGCTCTGCGCGCCGGTGAGAACGAGGTCCTTTTGGCTCTTTTTGACGACGACACGAGCCATGAGGGTTGAGTGCGAAGCGTTGTAGCTCAAAATCAAGAGCTTTAATGCTTGGCGAAGTTCGTCGTCGAATTCGTCGGCAAGCTCCCACAGCGTCGCCACCGCGATAAAGTTCCTTGGCGTGTAGAAGTGGTGCAGCCTCTCGATACCTCTGTGGTAACCCGTCCGGCGGAGGTCTCCCCAAACGAGTTCCTCGTTTGGAGCGGAGCGCGGGATCGTCAGCGCCTCCGCTGCCAATGCTTGTTCGATGTCCTCCGGCGTAGACTCGCGCTGCCACTTGGCGTTTCCGGTTCTACCGTAGACGCGCACGGGCACACGCTTTTTCCGCTCGACAGTTGCACCGAAGACATCGGGCGCGGCTTCGATTGCTCGCGTGCATGCTCGGATTTTGATGGATCTAGCGCACTCTGCGCAGGTGAACTCTTCAGCCATGGACAGCGGAGCGTGTCGCACTGCAGCGTCCCAGTAAGCCGTTTCTGCCTCACACTGTGGGCACACCAAAATATCCGACCAGATCATGTGACGAATGGTGCCCGCCTGACCGGACGGATCCTTCGCAGCGTAGAGATCGTGCAGCTTCAGCGAGGCACGGCGACACAGTTCATTCGCCGCTTTTGAGAATTCGTCCGGATCGATTGGCGAAGAAAGAGTTTTCGCGACGAACGCGCCCAGCGTTCCGACCTCAAAAAGAACGGCCTTTCTAGGGCCCCATCTTGGCGCGATACCGAGCGACTTACACATCGACAACATCGCTTCTGTCGGCCGGTCGCAAAGCATGGCGGCAAGGCCAGTAGTTCCGCTCCCGCCGAACGCGTCCAAGACGGTTTGGCCGGGCTGAGTGTGGGCTGCGATGAAGACCGCGATAACCTCGGGCGAGATCTTTGTCGGATAAGAGAATGCGTTGTAGAGGGGACCAGTCCTCTTAGAAGGCAACGAGGACTCGTAGAGTCGGCTTACAAAATCAGCCGCGTTATTCTTGGATTGTTTCATCCGCTCACTTCTTTATGATCGAGTACCCCATCCATCTTGCGGACGGCGACCTTTCGTAACTGGACGGACTAGTCCGCCGGCCTCAGGTTAAGGGACCAATCCGCTAGAAGATCCTCACCCCCCAAGGAAGTTTTGAGCAGTAGCCCTGCATTCGGCAAATTTCTCGACACGGTGCGCTTTCCACGAGGAAAGGTAGCGACTAGGCTTCGCACAAGCTGCGACGGCCGAACTGCATCTCCACGGATGAGTCCGGCCGATATCGGATGGGCCACACAGGCTGATTCTGACTCGCCCCCGAGAAGAGCTTGGCCCGACGGGCAGATTGCCGTGTCCTACTCTAACCCAAGATCCGCCGGTAGGTCCGCATTCCGACCTGCCAAAACAGACCGCACCACTGAGGCATGCCGTTGGTTCTCTTCGGGTTGAAGGCCTTGTGCTAGGCCAAGAAAGAAGTGGTTAGACGCTAGCGCCTCGGGTAAGTCAGGATGAGCTGTTCCGGCCGCCCATCGCCCGCTCAGTGGTGCGCGTCTTACACCGATTCCGTCTTGGCTCCAACCGGCTTACGTCTCGCGCTCGCAATTCGATGATCCTCTTGCCAGTGCTCTTCGCGTCAGCACAAATAGCACGCAATCTAAGCCGCCCAACAGGGGCACAGCGTCGTTCCCCGAATGGATCAGGCGATTCCTACGGTAGTCATGGGGCTCTAGCTGATAGCGATCCAGCGGAGCTAGGTGCACCTTAGACTTGCCGCTTGTGTCACTAGATCGGGTGACCACCATCGACAGGATGTCCGGGGTGCCGTGAAGCGCGTGGCCCAGCTGGCAGGGCGGCAACACCCCGATCCGCTGTGACCACGATGCCAAGACGCAATTTGCTGCCAGCGATACGTGCATTTTCCGCGCCAGCAGCTCCGGAGACTCTCGGCAGGCCCGTCGGATCTCAAGCTGCGTGACCGTGCGCCTAGTCAAGAACGGCCGATAGCCAGGGCTGCCTCCGATGAAGGCAACATCCTCGCGCGCGGACCCTAACTCCCTTGCACACGCCCGAATCGCTGTAGGAGCAGAGTGCCCGGCAGCACGACGCGGCACGACACGTCGCCGGAACACTCTACAATGGCTCAGCGACCGCGTGGAACATGATGAGAATCAAAAGGTTACGGACTCTCACATACTGCTAGTAGTTTTGTCTCACTAACAGGTTGTGGGGCCACGCGCCGGATCTGCAACGAGCCGGCGGGCGTTCCGCTATCCGCTGATCCTTGGCCCACGCGCTGCGCCCCATTGCCGCCTGCACGTTTCACGGCTGGGCGGGATAATGGCCCCCAATGTCTCCCAGCAACACGGAACCGCCATGACCCCGGAACAACTGCTCGCCACCTACGGCCCCCGCGAATCGATGGAGTTCGACATCGTCGTGGTCGGAGCCGGCCCGGCCGGACTGGCCACCGCGATCCGCCTGCGCCAACTGGCCGCCAGCAAGGGCCACGAGGTATCGGTATGCGTGCTGGAGAAGGGCTCCGAGCCCGGCGCGCACATCCTGTCGGGCGCGATCATGGACACCCGCGCGCTGGATGAATTGTTGCCGGACTGGAAGGAGCGCGGCGCACCCCTGCGGCAGCCGGTGACCCGCGACGAGTTCCTGTTCCTGAGCGAGACCGGATCACTCGCGACGCCCGGTTTCCTGCTGCCGGGCTGCTTCGACAACCACGGCCATTACATCGCCAGTCTGGGCGAGTTCACCCGCTGGTTGGCGCCCCAGGCCGAGGCGCTCGGGGTGGAGATCTTCCCCGGTTTCGCCGCCGCCGAAGTGCTTTACGACGAGGCCGGCGCGGTGATGGGCGTGGCCACCGGCGACATGGGCGTGGGTAAGGATGGCGAGCCGACCGCGCAGTTCCAGCGTGGGATGGAGCTGCATGCCAAGTACACGGTGTTCGCCGAGGGCTCGCGCGGCAGCCTGGGCCGGGAGCTGATCGCCAAATTCGAGCTGGACAAGGGCTGCGACCCACAAAGTTTCGCGCTCGGCGTCAAGGAGCTGTGGCAGGTCGACCCGGCCAAACACGAACCGGGATTGGTGGTGCACACCTCCGGCTGGCCGCTGGACTCGGACACCTACGGCGGCTCGTTCGTCTACCACGCCGAGGACAACAAGGTCGCGATCGGCTTCGTGGTCGGACTGGACTACAGCAATCCGTGGCTGAGTCCGTACGAGGAGTTCCAGCGCTTCAAGACCCACCCGGCCATCCGGAAATACCTGGAAGGCGGCAAGCGCATTTCCTATGGCGCACGCTCCATCACCGCTGGCGGGCTGCTGTCGCTGCCCAAGACCGTGTTTCCCGGCGGCGCGCTGGTCGGTTGCGAGGCCGGCTACCTCAACGCCAGCCGGATCAAGGGCAGCCACGCCGCGCTCAAGACCGGCATGCTCGCCGCCGAGGCGGCCTTCGAGGCGCTGTCGCAAGGCCGCTCGCGCGACGAGTTGCTGGCCTATCCGGCCGCGTTCGAGAACAGCTGGCTGCACGAGGAGCTGAAGCTGTCGAAGAACTTCAAGCAGTGGTTCAAGAAGGGCCGTCTGCTGGCAACGCTGATGACCGGCATCGAGCAATGGCTGCTGCCGAAGCTGGGCATCCGCAACCCGCCGTGGACGATCCACCACGCCAAGGCCGACCACGAGTGCCTGACGCCGGCCGCGCAGTCCGAAAAAATCGTCTACCCCAAACCCGACGGCGTGCTGACCTTCGACCGGCTCAGCTCGGTGTTCCTCAGCAGCACCCATCACGACGAGAACCAGCCCAGCCACCTGACCCTCAAGGACGCCAGCATTCCGGTGGAAGTGAACCTGGCCGAGTACGCCGGCCCCGAGGCACGCTACTGCCCGGCCGGTGTGTACGAGTTCGTCGGCGAGGCCGGCCACGAGCGGCTGCAGATCAACGCGGCCAACTGCGTGCACTGCAAGACCTGCGACATCAAGGACCCGACCCAGAATATTGTCTGGGTCACCCCGCAAGGCGGCGACGGCCCGAACTACGCCGCGTTGTGACGACCGGCCGGCACACGGCCCGCGCGCACCGCCTCCCCCTCCTCCGCATTTCGAGAGACCCATGACCGCAATGACCAGCCCCGGCGCCCGTTTCCGCCACGCCCTGACCGAAGAGAAGCCGCTGCAGATCGTCGGCACCATCAATGCCAACCACGCCCTGCTGGCCCAACGCGCCGGTTACCGCGCGATCTACTTGTCCGGTGGTGGTGTCGCAGCCGGCTCGCTGGGCCTGCCGGACCTGGGCATCAACACGTTGGAGGACGTGCTGGTCGACGTGCGCCGCATCACCGATGTCTGCGAGCTGCCGTTGCTGGTCGACATCGACACCGGCTTTGGCGCCAGCGCGTTCAACATCGCCCGCACCATCAAGTCGCTGATCAAGGCAGGCGGCGCCGCCTGCCATATCGAAGACCAGGTCGGCGCCAAGCGCTGCGGTCACCGCCCGGGCAAGGAGATCGTGTCGCAGGGCGAGATGGTCGACCGGATCAAGGCCGCGGTGGATGCCAAGACCGACCCGGACTTCTTCCTGATCGCCCGCACCGATGCGATCCAGGTGGACGGCGTGGACGCGGCGATCGAGCGCGCGATCGCGTGTGTCGAAGCCGGCGCGGACGGCATCTTCGCCGAGGCCGCCTACGACCTGCCGACCTACCAGCGTTTCGTGGATGCGGTGAAGGCGCCGGTGTTGGCCAACATCACCGAGTTCGGCCAGACCCCGCTGTTCACCCGCGACGAGCTGGCCTCGGTCGGCGTGGCAATGCAGCTGTACCCGCTGTCCGCATTCCGCGCGATGAACAAGACCGCCGAAGCCGTGTACACCGCGATCCGCCGCGACGGCCACCAGAAGAACGTGGTCGACCTCATGCAAACCCGCGAGGAGTTGTACGAGCGCATCGGCTACCACGAGTTCGAGCGTCGCCTGGACAAGGTATTCAGCGACGCGAAGTAAGTCGCCGCCCGCCCGGCGAGACCCTCGTACTTTGGATTTAGGGCGCGACAGTGTCCGCAGCAAGGCCCGACAAGACTTTGCGAAGATTCTTGACGGCCGGACACTGCGCGACACCGTGGCGCTGGGCAAGAAATGCAGGATCGTTGTAGCCCAGCCATGTGTGAGCCGACGCGTCCTCCCAGACCAGGGCCTTCAGTGGAAGGTCTATGCCGATGGACTGGGCACATTCCATGAGTGGTGTGCCGCCTTGCGGGTTGCCAAAGATGAGCACCTCCGTTGGACGTAGTGTCTTGCCTACCTTGGTCGCTCCGGCTGCATGATCAATGCGCGCGAACACTTTGAGGCCATGCTGTTTTGCCAGCCCTTCGAAGCGGCTCATTGTGTCGGCAGCGCTGTGTGGACTCTCGACAACCACGAGTCCGTCTGCAGCTGACGCAAGCGAGGCGAACGAGACAAGGAGAGCGGCGAGCAATGGGCGCAGCAGTTTCATGAGTTGCTCCTATGACATGGACCAGCAAGCGATACGGCGCGCCCGGCTAAGTCGAGACGCGCCCGATGTGGCGCATGCGGAAGGCCTTACCGTGGCACGGGCAGCGCAGCGGGAATGATGTAATCGGTGACAAGGTTTTGCAGCGGATACCAAGTGGAGAACTCGCCGTAGCTGCCAGCAGTGATGGCCACGGTCAGGTCCAGTTCCGGCACCACGATCACAAACTGGCCGCCGTTGCCCTCTGCGGCGTAGGCGCGGTAATCGTGGCCCTGTACCCGAAAGTGATGCAGATGCCATGCATAGCCGTAGTCGTGATTGGGGCCTAACGTGGTGCGCCGGGTGACGGACGCGTCGATCCAGGCCGCATCGACCAAACGTTGTCCATGCCAGACCCCGCCATCCAGATACAACTGCCCCAGCTTGAGCATGTCGCGCGGACGCAAGCGAATACCGCCGGCCAGGTAGGCATCGTCGTCCGGCATCAGGTTGATGTGATAGCCGTGCATCTGCATCGGTCGCGCGATCCAGTCGCGGAACAATTCGGTGAGTGGACGACCCGTCGCGTGGCGGACCGCGCCGCCGAGCAGGTTGATGCCAGCCGAGCAGTACACGGCCTCGTCGGCGCCGGGCTTTTGCGCCATCGGCAGGTTCAAGGTGTAATGGTACCAATCCGGGTCGTCTTGCTGACCCTGCATCGTGTCTTCGCCGCCCGGCGATTCGCTATTGCCGTCGTCGCAGGCGAGGCCGGAGTTCATGCTCATAAGGTTGCCTACGGTGATGGCGCGTTTGGCCCCGTCCACGTTCGCCAGTTTGTCGTACTGGGGGAACAGCGAAAGCACGGGGGTCTTCGCCGACAGCTCGGCGCCGTGATCAATCGCCATGCCAACCAGCAGGGAAGCGAACGACTTTCCGGCGGAACGCGTGTCGTGCGCCTGTTCGCGCGAGTAACCGTGGAAATAGGCCTCGAACGCCAGCTTGCCGTGTCGCGCCACCAACAGCCCGTGTACCTGCGGATTGCCCGGTTCGGGCGCGGCGAGCGTATCAACATGCTGCAGCAGCGCGGTCATCGGCGCCAGCTGCATGCCCACATCGCCCAGTGTCGCCGTCGTCCAGCCGTCATCGACGGGGACCGGCACCTGGTACGCATTGTGCGCGCCAGCCGGAGTCGTCACGTAGTAGCCGAGCGCATGATCGCGGTCGCGCCGCGTGAACGGAAACACCGCAATGCCTTGCCAGTCCATGCGTAGTTGATCCGTTTCTTCGTCGAATCGGCCGTTCAAGGCCCAGCCCTCGCGTTTCGGGTCAGTCAACACGACCGTATCGCCGTCCACATCCACGTCATAAGCCCGACCGCGACCGAGGTTGTACTCGGGGTTGCTCAGGAAGGCCACAAACGAGTCGTCTGGCGTGCGCTGGATATTGAGGTACTGCGTCAGCCGGTCCACCAGGGGCCGCACCCGACCAACCCAGACGTGGTCGTGGCCATGCGCCAGGACCACCGGGGTCGCGTAAGCGCTGGCCAGAGTCAGGCCGGGGGGCTGAGTCCAGAAGCCATCGATGTTGCCGTCGACAAGTTGTCCACGAAAGTGACCCTGTCCGCCGGGCATGGCGAAGCTGACATGATCGCCGTCGCGCACGACCGGGACCGACATTCCACCCACGCTCGCCTGCCACGGTGTCTGTCGCCCATCCACGGTGAGGGTGCCCGCCAACAGCGGGCCGGAAACCGTCTCGTTACCCCACAGTCCGACGACGTCGGGTGGATCAGCCGCACGCGTGGTCGCGGAAATCACCAGCAACAGGCAAAGCAGGGCAACGCGCATCGGCAGCACCTCGGGATGGATGGCAAACCTTGACCGCCACGGCGATCCGGACAGCCATCATTGTGCGCACGAAAGCGGCAACGGTCTTGTACGGGTTGAACCTGGCTGCCGCTGCGCCGACCAGGCACGTTGACGGTAGCTACCCGGCGGCAGGCCGAAAGCTTCGCGGAAGGCGCGGGAAAAGTGCGCCTGGTCGAAGTAGCCGCAACGGATCGCAATCTCGCTCATGTCATGCGCATCACTGGCCAACATCGCTGCGGCAAGATTCAGGCGCAGGCGACGCCGGTAGGTGCCGGGCGAGCAGCCAAAATGCTGGCGGAAGGCGCGCGCCAGATGCACTAGGGTGCACATCGCAGCCAGAGGCGACGCCCGCCAGCCCAAGAGGACTGTCGAGATCCTCGTGCAGGCAGTCGCGCGCGCGCAGCAGCCAGCGGGGCGCCTGCTCAAGGACTTCCTGGTAACGCGTCGCCGTGGCCGTCAGCAACTCCACGCAAAGCGACTCCAGCGCCAACGCGCCGTCGTCCTCGGGGTGGGTCAATCGCAGCGCCGCCTGCAGCGCGCCCGGACCAAGTGTCACCGCATAGTCTGGCAGGACCAGCACCTCTTCCAAGCCACGCTGCGCCGCCAACGACATCGAGACAGTGACGAACCGGCCGGACTCGCTGCGAAAGCGATCGCGGTGCAGGGTTCCTGGCGGGTTGTACACAAGGATCGGCCCTGCCTTGCTGCTGGACACCTTGCCGGCGCCGGCCAGGCCGCGCGCGAAGGACACGTAGTCTCCCTCCAGCACCAGGACAAAATGGGCCTCTGCGTGCGCGTGCTCGACGACGCCGTCCTCCGGCACCGTGGGCACCAGCTGCGATACCGAAAACCCGGGTGCGCGCCAGGTCGTCTGACGCGCACCGAGAAACTGGTCATGCTCGAAAACGTTTCGGGTCATGGCGCCAAGATCACTCCCGCCGCGCATGGCTCAATCGACGGCTTCGACCTTGCCCAGGCCATTCGGGCTGCGTGGATCGCTGGCCGCGGTCTTGACGTTGCTGGCCTTGTCCCAGACCACCACGTTCATGTTGCCCCACGAGTCCCTGTCGTTGATTTCGTAGCCCATCTCTTTCAGCTTCGCCAGCACATCGGCGGAAATGTCGCTGCCCTTCTCGATGTCGACGCGGTCAGGCATGAATTGATGGTGGATACGTTTTTGCGCGGTGATCTGGCCGGCATCCTTGCCGTCGATGAAGGCGAGGATGGCGCCGAAGACCTGGGTGATGATGGTCGAACCGCCGGGCGAGCCGATCACCGCCAGGCGATCTTCGCCGACCACGAAGCTCGGCGTCATCGAGGACAACATCCGCTTGCCGCCGACCGCCGCGTTGGCGGCGCCGCCGATCAGGCCGAACGCGTTGGGCTGGCCGGCGACCAGGGCGAAGTCGTCCATCTCGTTGTTGAGCAGCACGCCGCTGTTGCCGGCGACGAAGCCGGAGCCCAGCGTGGTGTTGACGGTGGCGGTCATCGAGACCATGTTGCCGTCCTTGTCGATGATCGAGTAATGCGTGGTGTGCATGCCGGGATCTTTCACTGCCACCGACGGCAGCCACTCGGACTTGGTGGCCCGATCGGGCAGGATGCTCTGGCGCAGGCCGTCGGCGTAGTAAGGAGACAGCAGCATGTCCAACGGCATCTTCACGAAATCCGGATCGCCCAGGTATTCGTTGTGGTCGCGGAAGGCGCGGCGCATCGCTTCGACGAGGTAGTGGATGCGGTGGGCTTCATCCATGCTCTTGAGGTCGAGCGGGGCGAGGATGTTCAGCATTTCGGCGACCGCCACGCCACCGGAGGACGGCGGCGGCGCGGTGACGATCTTGTGGCCGGCGTAATCCAGCTCGATCGGCGCGCGCTCCTTCGCCTGGTAACTGGCCAGGTCGGCGAGCGTCCAGGTGCCGCCGGCCGCCTTGACGGCCTTGACCATCTCCTTCGCCACCGGGCCCTTGTAGAAACCGTCGGCGCCGCGTTCGGCCATGGCTTTAAGCGTCGCGCCCTGGCCCGGGTCGCGGAAGATGCCGGTTTCCTGCGGTGCCTTGCCGTTGGGGAAGAACTTGCTGGCCGAGGCCGGGTAACGGCGCAGCACCTCGGCCTTGCGCGTGATCGAACGGACCAGCGCGCCGCTGGGGTGGAAGCCCTCGTCGGCCAGCCGGATCGCCGGAAGCAGCGACACCGACAGTGGCAGTTTTCCGTACTTGTCGGCCATATAGGCTAGGCCTGCCGGCATGCCGGGAATACCGGCGGCGAGCGGGCCGTTGAGCGAGGTGTCGCGGTTGGGGGTGCCGTCGGCATTGAGATAATCGGCCTCGCTCACCGCCTGTGGCGCCATCTCGCGCGCATCGATGAAGGTGTCCTTGCCGGTGGCGGCATCGTGGATCAGGGCGAGAAAACCGCCGCCCAGACCCGAGGCTTCCGGTTGCACCACCGACAGCGAGGCGGCCACGGCAATCGCGGCATCGACGGCGTTGCCGCCTTGGGCGAGGGTTTCGAAGCCGGCCTCGGTGGCCAGGGCATTGGCGCTGGCGATCGCGGCGGTGGTCGTGGTGGTGCGCGGCGGCGTGGCGTCCCGCGCATACGCCAGCACGCTGAACGTGGCGATCGCCACCACCAGCACCGTTCGGTACCAGCGCAGGTTGCGACGGTTCGGCATTGCGCCGCAGGCCGGCTTGGCACGGGATTGCAGCGTGTCTTGATCGAACATTCGGTCACCTTTCACGTATTGAGGTCGAGCTCGATCGAGCATAGTCACAGGCAAGCGAAGCCTCCTATGAAAAAAGCGGCACCTGGCATAACCACATGTTGTGGGTGCTTTCGCCTCGCGGCGGGCGCGCGTGCACGCGGGAAGCTGGGCAAGGTCGCACTCGTGGCCTGCGTGCACAAACTCTCAGGGGTGTTGCACTTGAAGTGTTAATTCATCCACCCCCGGGCGGCTTACGTACCATCCTGATTGCGGGCTACCATCGCAGATGATGACCGACCTCACCACGACGCTTCGAGAGCGCCTAGGGCTTGCGGACCCCGTCCCGCTGGGGTTCCAACGAGGCGACGCCGTAGAGGCCGAAGGATTCGACCGAGAACGGATTGAGTACCGGGGACTCGAAGGTGACCTCATTCCGGCTTTCCTGTTCACGCCGAGGGGTCGCGACACGCTCGGCGGAGTGGTTGTCTTTCACCAACACAATGGGGAGTTCCACTTCGGCAAGAGCGAGGTCGCCGGCGAGGTGGGCGACACTTTTCAAGCCTTCGGGCCGGCGCTCGCTCGTAGAGGCCTCGCAGTCTTGGCTCCGGACTCCATCACTTTTGAGGACCGACGAGGAGCGATTCGGGGGGTGGAACCGGATTATTACGATTGGCTTCAGCACTACAACGCCATGAGCTACCGATTGCTGGATGGCGACCTGCTGATGAGGAAGTGCCTGGATGACGCCCAACGGGCCCTGAGCGTTCTGCTCCAAGCCGCTGATATAGACGAGCGGCTCGTGGGCGTGGCAGGACACTCATACGGTGGTTACACAGCGCTTTACCACGCAGCAGTTGATGCACGATGCAGGTTCGCATGCATCAGCGGTGCCGTGTGTAGCTTCGAGACTCGCCGCCGGGAAGACACCGGGATCACCCTCTTCGAGGCCGTGCCCGGGCTCGCACGCCAGATCGACACGCACGATGTTCTTTCAGCCATCGGACCTCGGCCGACAATGGTTGTGTCGGGTACCAAGGACAAGTATTCGCGGGATGCAGACCAGGTCGTTGCCAAGATCGCCGGCGACTTCATCACCGAGCTCCGCGTCGACCGCGGACACGCTCTCGATCAAGATAGATTCGATGCGATCGTCGAGTGGATCGTCGGCCGCGTATCCGATCAGTGAGAAGGGACACCCAACGCCTTATGTCTTGAGTTTCCCCTAGCCTAAGAGCCGAGAGCCCGGCGTGCGCGCCCGATAACGCCTCGGTAAGCAAAGCGGACAAGGACCTGGCGCACCAATGTGCCGGAAAAAATCCGCCGCCGGCGCGATCACCCGGCTCCGCCCTCCGGCAGCTTGACCGCATTGTCTTCGATATCGGCGGGGAACGAGATCTGGGTGCAGCAAAGGACCCTGCGCCGCAGAAGTCATGTAGCCTCCCCCGTCTCCACGCGCCTGGGTTCCCCGGGCACGCATCGACGACCCCACCTATATCAACCGAAAAGTCCGCCATGCCCCGATTCCTTGCCGTTGCCCTTTCTGCGCTCTGCGTCCTGCCGGCCTGCGCCCCTGAACCACCCTCCGCCGACGCAGTACTGCTGGGCCGCGTCTTCGATGCCCGCCACGGACAAGTGTTGGAGAAAGGCGTGGTGGTACTGGCTGAAGGCCGCATCCGTTGCGCAGGCAAGTCGGGCGACTGCCGCTGGCCAGCGGATACCCCGGTTCACGACTACGGCCAAGCCACCCTGCTGCCCGGTCTGATCGACTTGCACGTACATGCGCGCCCGCACTACGTCCGTGCCTTCGTGCCCTCGGGCGTCACCACGGTGCGTGATGCCAACAACACCCTGGCCATGATCGGCACGCTGCGCAGCACGCCCGGCGCACCGCGCATACTGGCCAGCGGCCCGGCGCTGGATGGCCCAAAGAGCGTGCTGGCTGGTGAACCGTCGCCGCTTGACAGCCAGCCGCTGGAATCCTTGATGCCGGTTACCGTCACCAATGCCGATGACGCCTCAATCGCCGTGCTTGCACTCCGGGATGCCGACGTGGACTGGATCAAGCTCTACGATCAGATCCCGCCTGACGCATTCCATTCCGCCGTACAGACCGCGCGCGAGGCCGGAGTGCCGGTCATGGCCGACCTTGGCATCATGCTGACCCGCGGCTTGGACGGCGCCGAGGTGGATGTTGTGCAGGCCGGCGCCGCCGGCGTCTCCACGCTGGAACATATCTCCGGTGCCGCCCTGGCCTACCAGCGACTTGGCGGAGACCCGATGGCCGAACCGTTGGATGAAGCCCTTCTGGAGCAGCTGGTGCAGGCCATCGCCGGGAGTGGCATGGCCCTGGTGCCAACCGCCGGTGCCGCGCGCCAGCTCCACGATCCCGAAGCCCTGGGCCTTGACGACCTGCCGGGTGCAGCGCGCGTTCGTCCGCACTTCAAAAGCTACTGGGAGTACCTGGAAGGCGTGCTGGCTGGCGAAGGCCCGCAATCGCGCAGCGCCGCCGACCTGCGCCTGGCATCGGCCCTGCTGCCGAGGCTGCATGCCGCGGGCGTGCCGATCGGCGCCGGATCGGATCTTCCCGCCGCCCCGCGCATGCTGCCCGGCGCCGCCCTGCATCAGGAACTGGAAGCACTGGTCCAGGCCGGCCTCACCCCCGCCCAGGCCCTGCAATCGGCCACTCACGTAGCCGCATCCATCCTCGGCAGCGATGACTTGGGCCGCCTTGAGGCCGGCACCACTGCCGACATCCTGGTGGTGGACGGCGATCCGCTCACGAACATCCTGCATACCCGCCAGGTGCGCGCGGTGTGGTTCAACGGGGACGCAGTAGATCTGGATGCCGCATGGGAAGAAGTGGAGCGGGCTCTGGAGCAAGCCGCACGGGACAACGGCTGACCTCACTGAGCCCGCGACGAGATCTCCCGGCGCGTCCGCTTGCGCTTGCCCAAACCCTCGGCATCACCGAACGTCAGCTGCATGATCGTCATCCCCATCAGGTCACGCTATTGTCGCGCGGAACGGGTGAGTTGTTCAGACCTTCCCTAGCTCTAGTGACCACGCCGAAGCTCCATCAAGGGCATAGCGCCGGAATTGAGCCGCGCCGCGAAGCGGCGTCGGCTTGAACGAATTGTTAGGCCCCGCAGGCAGCGGATAGTACCTCTGCAAATTTGTTGAACTGGTCAACTATTTAAAATGACTTGTGTTCAATTTTGCTGGATATGGCTGCGCTCCCTGCTGCGGTATTAACGTAAATAGCACCTTCATTTATCTTGTCTTCTACTCCGTAGAAGTCGATGGTGACTCCGTTTGGTGCGTTCCATGTGGCCTTAATCTTTGTTGTCTCCATACCCATCATTGTTTGAATTGGTACTCGCTGCACACTGGAGAGTTCACCGAATTGATCTCGGAGCTTGCTGAATAGAGACTCTTGGCTTTCAATTCCAGTTGTAGTGACCCAGACACCCTCAATCATGTCGCTGGCGATGTAAGCACGAACTATTCTGGTTCCGTCGGGACGATTCTCAGATTTCGGTACAACCTGAACAAGCGGGCTTCTCATTGGCTGACCGGGAGAGATTCCGATCCAGCATGGGAGGCCATTGCCGCTCAAGTAGTCGTACGTAACAGTCCCACGAATGTTGTACTGAGGCATTGCTCCGGAAATCTTCGTTGGGCATTCCTGGAAGTCGCTAGCCGGCACACCGATGGGAATGCCCATAAAAGATGTAACAGCAGGCATAGTGGCATTTGAACTTGATGTTTGGCTTGGTGATGATTGTGCGGCGGCGGCAACAGCCAGATAAAGAACGATACCGATCATTTTTTCTCCTTACTCTTCGTGGCGCGGTTCCAACGGCTAGTGTGTCTGCTAGTGCCGCAGAGGATTGTCGATCCGAAGCATGGCCTCATCGCTAATAATGCTGCGCCTTGCCATCTCATGTTTGTCGTAGAGCAGGAGATATCTATCCGTTTCGACAGGTGTCGTTATGTCGCCAGCTCTGACCTTTTTGATGTAGCCGGCATAGAAAACTGACTCTTCAACCGTGAGGCCGACAAAAACCTCTTCTCCGGTTTGCGTTAGTGGTCAGCGCACGCATCTCCAGAAGGTAATTGCGCTCATCTTGTTCCAAGTCAATCATCCGTACCTCCGAGACAATTCATGCGGGGCCTAACGCTGATTCGAGCCCCTAGGCGGGGCGTAGCAAACAGTATGTCCGAAAGCTCCTCAGGGCCAATAGCTCACAACCGGCACCGAATCAACCGGTTAAACATTTCTAACCTTGGCCCGCTCGAACCCGAGCTGGTTCTATTAGGACTGCGGCAACGCGGCGTAATACTCGCACCCCCCCCAACGAAATGTCCCGTCGTGGCCGCAGCACCGGGACCGTTGCAACCGGAGTAAGCCGTATGGGGTTGTGCCGCCACACTGCCTACTTCCGGATCACCTGCTCATGGTCCTGCAACGCCTCGGCCAGCCCCGGCACGCCGTCGGCGCCCGTCGGCACGCTGATGCTGGAGTCGGTGAAGTCCGCCCCGATCGGCTCGGCGCGGCCACCCAGGCACTCGCTCAGGAAGCCCTCGGCCACGGCATTGAACGCCTTGTTGTTCTCCGGTCGCGCGAAGCCGTGGCCTTCGTCCGGGAACAGCACGTAGGTCACCGGGATGCCGTTGGCGGTCATCGCCTTGACGATCTGGTCGGACTCGTCCTGCTTCACTCGCGGGTCGTTCGCGCCCTGGCCGATCAGCAGCGGCTTGGTGATTTGGTCGGCGCGGGTCAGCGGCGAGCGCTCGAGCAGCCACTGCTTGCCCTCCTCGGTGCGCGGGTCGCCCATGCGCTTGGCCAGTTGCTCGTAGAAACTGGCCCAGTACGGCGGCACCGTGCTGAGCAGGGTGTTGAGGTTGGACGGGCCGACGATGTCGACGCCGCAGGCGAAGGTGTCCGGGGTGAAGGTCAGCCCGGCCAGCGTGGCGTAGCCGCCGTAGCTGCCGCCCATGATCGCGACCTGGTCGGCGGTGGTGACGCCCTCATCGACCGCCCACTGCACCGCGTCGAGCAGGTCGTCGTGCATCTTGCCGGCCCACTCGCCGTTCCCGGCGTTGGTGAACGCCTTGCCGAAGCCGGTGGAGCCGCGGAAGTTCACCGCCAGCGTGGCGTAGCCTCGGTTCGCCAGCCACTGGTCATACGGGCTGTAACCGTAGCTGTCGCGCGCCCACGGGCCGCCGTGCACGAACAGCACCATCGGCACCGGGGCGTCGGCCTTGCCGTCGTTGTTGGCGTCGGCGCTCTTGGGCAGCGTGAGATAGCTGACCAGCGTCTTGCCGTCGCGCGAGCTGATCTCCTGCGGCCACTGCGGAACCAGCGGCTTGCCATCGAGCGCCGGACGCGCCGAGAACAACTTGGTCAGCGTGCCGCCGGCGCCACGGTCGTAACGGTAGTAGTCCACCGGGGCCTCGGCCGCCGAGTAGGTGACGATCCACACGCTGTCATCGTGCGTACGCGCATTGACGCCGATCTCGCCGGGGCCGATTGCCTGCAGCTTCTCCAGGTCGGCGGTGATGGCCGGATCGACCGGCTCCCACTCCTCGCGCAGGTAGTTGACCGCGACCGCCTGCACTTCGCCCGTCTGCGGGTGCGTCAGCGATTGGCCGACGTCGGCGCGCGCGTCCTCCAGCACCAGCGTGCGCTCGCCGCTGGCCACGTCGACCGCATACAGCGCCGCGGTGTTGCGCCCGCGCGAGTCGACCAGGTAGAGGGTGTCGCCGTCGGTGGTCAGGCCGGCGGGGGCGGTGGTCATCGAGTCCTCGAACGGGATGTCCGAGTAGACCTTCCAGCCGCCCTGCCCGTCGGGCTGCAGGATGTCGCTGCCGCCGTCGGGCCGCGCGCGCGTAGCATAGCGCACCGTGAGGCTGTCGTCGGCCAGGTAGCCGCCGATCTGGTCGTCGTTCTTCTCCACCAGCGTGCGCTCGCCGGTGGCGAGGTCGACCTTGTACAGGTCGTGCCACGCCGGGTCGCGGTCATTCATGCCGACCAGGATCGTGCCCGGCTGCGAGTGGCTGGCCGCCACGACCATCGCGGTGGTCTTGGGATACGGCGTGAGGTCGGCTTCTTCGCCTGTCGCGATGTTGACGCTATAGAGGTGGAAGTCCTCGTCGCCGCCGGTGTCGCGCAGGTACAGCAGCGTATCGGGCAGGTAGGACCAGAAGTGGTTGCGGATGCCACGCGCGGTGTCATCGGTGATCGCGCGCGCCTCCCCGGGATTGTCGGCCGGCGCCACCCAGACGTTCATCACGCCCTCGACCGGTGCGACCCAGCTCAGGGTCTTGCCGTCGGGGCTGATCATCACCATCGCGCGCTCGGGATTGCCGAACAACGCATCGCGCGTGATCAGCTCGACGTCGGCGATGCGCTCGGCCGCTGTCGGCGGCGTCTGGGCGAGTGCGGTGGAAATCGACATGGCGAGGACGAGACCTGCGACGCGGGGCAGCTGGGTGAGCATGTGGATCTCCAGGGATGCGGCGGCTGGCCCCGAAATGAGACCTGCATCGCAGTAGAGCACCTATTCAACGTCCACTCCAGATGGGTTGGAATGACGCCATCGCCGGGCCCGTGCAAGCTCGACCCACAAGCTGTTGGCATGCAGCCACGAACTACCCGTTTCCAGTGCAAGCCCGGGGTACGGCTACTTGTCGGGGTGAGTTGGCTTTATACTGCCCCGCGGCCGCCTGATTGCGGCCTTCCGTTGACTGGCGACGCGCACCCATCATGGGCGACGCACAACAGGTGGACCGTGCAGAACTACGACCTCGAATTCCTGAAGAAATTCTCCGTGATGATGGGCTTCCTGCTGGTGGTTGCCCTGGGCCTCATTGGACTCGCCTATTACGTCCACGAGTCGTTGCCGGAAGAAGTGCCCGCCAACGTGGCCGCTCGAACCCACGCGCGTATCGCACCGGTTGGCGGCGTCTACGCTGGCAGCACCGGCGCGGCGGCGCAGGCCGCGGCAACGGCGGCGGCGGCAGCAGCGGCGACCGCACAGGTTGCCTACGGCGGCACGCTGGACGGCTCGGTGATCTTCAACAGCCTGTGCGCTGGTTGCCACACCACCGGCGCCGGCGGCTCACCGACCATGGACAAGGCGCATTGGGCCGCGCGGATTCCGCAGGGCATCGATACCCTCCACCGGCACGCGATCGAAGGCTTTACCGGCAGTACCGGCATGATGCCCGCCAAGGGCGGCAACCCGGCGCTGACCGACGAGCAGGTGATCGCCACCGTCGACTGGATGATGGACAACCTGAAGTAATCAGTACCCGGCATTTGCCGCGCACAACGCCGCCTCCGGGCGGCGTTGTCGTATCCGCGACCGGCATTTGCGCGGCCGCCGCCATCGTCGCCGGCACGGCCGCCAACAGGCGGCTTATCATGGCGGCATGGACAACCCCACATTTCCCGACGACGCCGACTTCCTTGGCGGCAGCGCCGCCAATCTCACCCTCGCCGGCCCGGCCGGAGATATCGAGACGATCGTCGAGGCACCCGAGCCCGACGTTCCTGCTCGACCGCTGGTCGTGGTGGTCTGCCACCCGCTGCCGACCGAAGGCGGCACCATGCACAACAAGGTGGTGACCATGACCGCGCGGGCGCTGCACCAGTCCGGCGCCAGCACCGTGCGGTTCAATTTTCGCGGCGTCGGCGCCTCCGAAGGCAGTTTCGACGAAGGCAATGGTGAGGTTGAGGACCTGGCCGTGGTCGTCGCCTGGGTCCGCGAACAGCGCCCGCAGGCACAGCTCTGGCTCGCCGGTTTCAGTTTCGGCTCCTACGTTGCCTACAAGGCCGCCGCCCGGCTGCAGCCGGACATGCTGATCATGATCGCCCCGCCTGCGGGCGGTCGTGGCTACGACTTTGCCGCCATCGCGCCCTTCGACGGCCCGTGGCTGGTGGTTCAGGGCGAGGCGGATGAGATCGTCGATCCCGCCGCCGTCTATGCCTGGGTCGATGGTTTGAAGCCGCCGCCCGAGCTGGTCCGCATTCCCGATACCAGCCATTTCTTCCATCGCAAGCTGATGGACCTGCGCGGCGCGATAAAAAACGGCGTACGCCCCTTCCTGCCCGCTGCAACCGGGACCCCAACCGCCGATGAGTGACCCGGACATGGTCGAGCGCGCGCCTCCCAGCGTGCGTTACCGGGCAGGCGTGGCCGCCGGGAACTGGAGTGACGATCCCGCCCAGCAGGCGGCACTGGCCGAGCTGGATCGCCTGCATGCGGCGCTGCTGGACCCGCCGCGGCCCGGCTTGCTGGACCGGCTGCTCAACAAGCCCGAGCCGGTGGCCACCGGGCTGTATCTGTGGGGCGGCGTGGGACGTGGCAAGACGTTCCTGATCGACCTGTTTTATGAAGGCTTGCCGACGACCCGCAAGCACCGCACCCACTTCCATCGCTTCATGCGGGAAGTGCATGCACAGCTGCGCGAGCATGCCGGCGAGCGCGATCCGCTGGTGACCATCGCCAGGCAGGCCGGCGCGAAGTTGGACGTGCTGGTGCTGGACGAGTTCTTCGTCACCGATATCGGCGACGCGATGTTGCTGGGTCGCCTTCTGGAGCATCTGTTCGCCCACGGCGTCGCGCTGGTGACCACCTCCAACATCGACCCGGACAACCTGTTCAAGGACGGTCTGCAACGCGAGCGCTTCCTGCCCGCGATCGCCCAGCTGAAAAAACATTGCACCGTGCTCCACCTGGACAGCGACCACGACTACCGTTTGCGTGCGTTGACCCGTTCACCGGTTTATCGCGCGCCGCTGGACGCCGATTCGGAAGACTGGTTGGCCGCTCGCTGGGAAGAGATTGTCGACGGCCGGGCGCGCGAAACCGGCCCGCTGCAGATCGAAGGTCGTGAGATCGCGGTGCGCGGACTTGCCGAAGGCCATGCCTGGTTCGACTTCGCGGCGCTGTGTGAGGGCCCGCGCGCGACCGGTGACTACATCGAGATCGCCACCGAGTTCCACACCGTCGTGGTGGGCGGCATACCGCTGTTCGATGGCGACAACGACGACCCGGGGCGGCGCTTCGTGCACCTGATCGACGAGCTTTACGACCGCCAGGTCAACCTGGTCTGCACCGCCGCCGCCGCGCCGCTGGAGCTGTACCGCGGTCGTCGGCTGACCGGCGCGTTCGAGCGTACCGCCTCGCGCCTGATCGAGATGCGCTCGGCGGAGTACCTGGCCCAGGAGCACCGCTGCTGATCTGGCCGGTTCCTGGCGACGAGTCGACAACCACACTTCGATAACAACCGCGAACCTATGCTCGACGCGCAGCCCGTCGCTGCCTTCGACAAGGGAACCGGCATGGACTCGATCGGCATGTTGCGCGTGGCGGTAGCCCTGTTTGCGATCGCGGCAGCAGGTGGGTTGGTGATGGCCGCGATCCGGCTGTTCGGCAAACGTAATCCGCCCAGTTGGCTGGCGATGGTGCACGGCCTGCTGGCCGCGGCCGGACTGACCTTGCTGGCATACGCCGCGATTGCCGGGCAGGTACCCAATCTGGCGTGGGTCGCGTTGGGCCTGTTGGTATTGGCGGCAGCCGGCGGTGCGTTGATGAATCTTGTCTATCAATGGCAGCGGCGGATGTTGCCGCTGGGACTGCTGCTGGGCCACGCGATCCTGGCAGTCGTCGGCTTCGTGGCCCTGATTGCGGCCGCGTTTGGCTGAGTCACGAAACCTGTTTGACGGCGCCCGGCCTGGGGTCGGCCCAGACGCTGTGCGGATCACCTTCGCGCCCCCGTCGCGCACTGGCGCGGGCGAGCGCGGCGAAGGCGGCCGCGAGCACAATCGCCATCGTGTCGACCGTAACCAACACCCAGTGGCCAGCAGCGGCGGCCTTCCATAGCGGCCAGCCACTGGCGAAACCGTGCGCGATTGGAATCGCCAGCGTCACCAGCGCCGCCAGCCACAGCAGCTCGCGGACACCACGCGATGGCGGCCGCAACGCCGCCCACAGCGCGCATAGCGCCCAGGTGCCGAAACAGGCCCAGCGCTCGGCCACGGCGGTATCCAGCCCGAACATCGGCGCCAACTGCGCGGCCACGAAGCTGGCCGAGATTGCCACGCACACGCCGATGCAGACCCCGATCGTGGCGCGCGCCATGTTGACCTGCGCGCGCCCCTGTTCGAGCGCTCGCCGCTTGCGTCGCGACTCGATCCACAACAGGTTGCCCGAATAGAACAGGAACGCCCCGGCCAGCCCTAGCAGGAAGTACAGCCACTGCACCAGCCGGTTGCCGAACTCGCCGAAGTGCAGCGCGTAGGTCGCTTGCAAGGTGGCGTGATTGGCGTCGCGCGCACCCTGCAGTTGCACCGCCAGCACCTCACCGCTGCCGGCATCCAGCGCCACCGAGCCCATCGCTCCCAGCGCGCGCGACGTTTCGCCGGTGATCTCGACCACCGCGTTGGCGTCGCCGCCATGCTGCAGCTTCAGGTACGCCGGCTCGAAATCGTCGATGCCGTTCTCGCGCGCCGTCGCCACCGAGCGCGCATGCCACTGCGCCAGCGACTGCATCGCGGCGGGCTCGCCGGAGGCAGCGACCACCGGTGCGGTATCCATCGCCGCCGGCACCGCCGCCATCAGCTTGCCGTCGTAGACCAGTGGGTTGAGCAGCGGCATCAGCACGAACAGCAGGCACAACACCGCACCGGTGACCGCGAACATCACGTGCGCCGGCAAACTGAGCACGCCGATGACGTTGTGGGCGTCCTGCCAGAAGCGCTTGAGGTTTCGTCCCGGACGCAGCGCAAACAGGTCCTTCGTCAGCCGCGGCAGGTGGATCACCACGCCGCTGACCAGCGCCAGCCCGTACAGCAGGCTGACGATGCCCATCAGCCAGGTGCCGACCATCGGGATACCGAGCGAGAAGTGCAGCAGGTTGACCAGCTCGGCCAGGCTCGAGGTCGGCGGAGTCGGGCTGCCCTGCAGGGTGTCGAGGGTCGCGAACTGCCATATGCCCTCACCGTCCAGCCACCAGGCCGAAGCCTGCGCCGACTCGGCTCCGGGGAAGCCGAAGCCGAGGTGCACACGCGCGCCGTCATGACGCGCCAGCACCTCGTCGAACAGGCGTTGGGCATCGGCGATCGAGTCGGGCTCGGCCTCCACCGCGCTCGCCTGCCAGACCGGCAGCTCGTGGTGGAACATGGTGATCGCGCCGGCATAGAAGGCGACGAACAGGGCGAAGCCGGCGACCAGCCCGACCCAGCTGTGGACCGCGGTGAACACCCGCAGGGTATTGGCGCGCAATTTCATCGAAGCGTCCTCATGCCGCCCACCCGCTCGCCTGCACGAGCCGCAGCAGGCCCAGTGCCAGCAATGCCATCCCGCCAATCCAGGCCCAAGCCCGCAGGCCACTGGCGAAACGGAAGCTGGCCGCCGCGATCCCGATCCACAGCGGGAACATCAGCACCAGCCCCGGCACCAGGGTTGACTGCCACGGCCCCGGCAGCAAGCGTCCGAGCAGGCTCACCAGGGCGGCGGCGAGGAGGAAGCCCGGCAGAGCGCCGGCGGTGGCGCGGCCCCACATCAGTCGGTCCCCAGCGCAGCGCGCGGCTTGCCCGAAGATGACTTTTCGCGCGCCGCGCGTGCGCCCTCCGGTCGTGCATCTGCCGGCCGTCGCGCGGTCGTCCACCACGCCAGATACGGCAGCGCGACCATGGCGAGCATCCACGTCGCCAGCATCGCGCACAGCCCGGCACCGACGCCGAGCACGGCAACCCACGCAGCCAGCGAGGCCAGCGCCAGCACCCCGCCGAGCATGCGCAAGCCGCCCCGACCGGCACCGGGCCTCCACGTGCGGTTGGGCGAGGCCAGGTACAAGGCCAGCGCCGACAACAACGCGGCGGCGGTCGCGAGAGTGCCCCATGCCATTTCCATCATCCGGCTCCGCCCGCCATCACCAGCGGTAGCGCACGGTCGCAGTGACCGTGCGCGGGTGGCCGTAGTAGCACCACATCGCGCTGTTGCAGACCGCCACGTATTCCTTGTCCATCAGGTTGCTGGCGTTGAGCTGCAGGCGCCAGCGGTCGAAGTCGTAGTGCACCGCGGCGTCGAACAGCGTGTACGACGGCGTCTTCCACTCGTTGTAGATGTCGCCGTAGACGGAGCCGGTGTGGCGCACGCCGCCGCCGAAACCGAGCCCGGACAGCGCGCCGTAGGCAATCGTGTAGTCGAGGCCGAGCGAAGCCTGCTGCTCCGGCACCAGCGCGACGCGCTTGCCGAGCGCGGCGGCATCGGTGGTCTGGGTGACCTCGGTGTCCATCCAGGTCGCGGCGCCGTACACGCCCAGCGTCGGGGTGAGGTTCCAGCGGCCTTCCAACTCGACGCCGCGCACGCGGGTCTCGCCCTGCTGCACCGAGAACAGCACGTGGTCGGGATCGACGCTCAGCGTGTTCTGCTGGCGGATGTCGTACACCGCCAGCGTCGCCAGTCCGCGGCCGCTCGGCGGCAGGTACTTGATGCCGGCCTCGATCTGCTCGCCGGTGGTCGGCGCGAACGCGTTGCCGTCGAAATCGACCCCGACCGTCGGCTGGAACGATTCAGACCACGCCACGTACGGCGCGAACCCGGAGTCGAACACGTAGTTGACGCCGAGTCGCCCGGAGAACGCATCGTCCTCCTGCCGGCTGCGCGTCACCGGGTCGGCGATCAGGTTGTCGGCGCGCGTGCGCACCTGGTCGTGGCGGCCGGCGACGGTGACCACCCAGCGGTCGAGCCGCAATTGGTCCTGCAGGTAGATGCCGGTCTGCTGCTGCACCTTGTCCTCGTGAAAGGTGTAATCCGGTATCACCACGTCGGCGCCATAGACCGGGTTGAAGACGTCGATCGGGTCAATGCCGAACGCGAACGCCGAGGCGTAGTCGCTCTGCAGCCGGCGGTAGTCGACGCCCGCCAGCACGGTGTGCTGCCACGCGCCGGTGACGAAATCGAAGCTGACGTTGTTGTCGACGCCGAATGACTTGGAGTGCTCCTCCAGCGGGAACAGGTAACGGTTGAGCGTGCGGCCGTCCTCCTGCAGCCCCAGCGTGCCGACGCCGGCGTCGTGGTCGACGTCCGTCTCGCCGTAGCGCAGGTTCTGGCGGAACGTCAGGCCGTTGCCGAACACGTGCTCGAACTCGTAGCCGGCCGACTTGCTGGTGCGGATGTAGTCGTTCCAGCCCGGCTCGCCGGTGAAGACGCTGGGCGAGATCTGGCCGTGCGGGCTCGGTAGCAGCGTGCCCTCGGCGGGCAGGAAGCCACTCCCGTTGGCGGTATCTGCCTTCTGCCAGCGCGCCAGCAGGGTCAGCGAGGTGGCGTCGCTCGGCTTCCACGCCAGTGCGGGGGCGAAGAAGTAGCGGTCGTCCTCGACATAATCAACCAGGTTGTCGCTGTTGCGGGCCAGTCCGGTGAGCCGGTACGACCACACCCCGGCCTCGTCCAGCGGCCCGCCGAAGTCGAACGCGGCCTGGCGCAGGTCGAAGTTGCCCAACTGCACCTCGACTTCGCGCAGCGGCACATCGGTCGGGCGCTTGCTGACCATGTTGACCAGGCCGCCCGGCGGCATCGCGCCGTAGGAGACCGACGACGGTCCTTTCAGCACGTCCAGGCGCTCCAGCCCGTACGGCTCGACGCGGGTCGCGCCGGTCCAGACGCCGTCGGTCAGCGCCAGCCCGTCCAGGTAGCGCGCCGGGCTGAAGCCACGCACCAGCAGCCAGTCGCTGCGGGTGTCCTGGCCGTAGCCGCCACCCTGGGTGCCGGCCAGGTACCACATCGCCTCGTCGATGCCGTGCAGGCCGCGGTCGGCGAACTGCTGCGCGCTCACCACCGACACCGACTGCGGCGCCTCGGTGATCAGGGTGTCGGTCTTGGTGACGGTCTGGCTGCGCTTGATGATCTGCGCCTGGACCTGGACGGTGTCGAGGGTGGTGGCGTCGGACGACGCGGCGACGTCGGCGGTGGCGGCTAGTGGCGTGACTTGTGCAACGGCCGGTAATGCGGCCAGCAGTGACAAGCTGAGCAAGGCCGCGCGCGGTGCGGGCGACAGGAAGGATCGAGCGTCCTTGGACATAAAAAGCCTTGGCAAAAAAAGAATAAGACAGAAACCGGACAGTCGGGGTCGTTGAAGGCCGGCGAAGGGCCGGCGCGCGTAACCGACACGGCTCAGCGCATGTTGATAATGATTCGCATTCTATTCCAGGTTACGGCCGGCGACAACGCACACCCCCGGAGTCCCAAGCCGCCACAACGTGGCCGCGACCCACTCCGGCGATGGTGCAGCGGACGCGTATCGGCTCGTGCGCCGATTGGCGTTAGCATCGGCTTTCCTCTGGGGAGACGACCATGCAACTGCAAACTACCCGCTCGATTGCCTTACCCGCCTTGCTTGCCTTGCTGGTGTCGCCCTGTGCGCTGGCCCAGACAGACCCGCAGCAGCGACCGGTCGTCACCGCCGCGGCCGAGCGGCTGGGCGACGAAGTCGTCGAACTGCGACGCTGGTTCCATGCCCATCCCGAGCTTTCCAATCGCGAAGAGCAGACCGCGGCCAAGGTCGTCGAGCACCTGCGCGCGCTCGGCCTGGAGCCGCGGACCGGGATCGCCCATCACGGCGTCACCGCGATCATCGACGGTGGCCTGCCGGGCCCGAAGATCGCCCTGCGCGCCGACATGGACGCCTTGCCGGTGACCGAGCAGACCGGACTGCCGTTCGCCTCCACGGTCACCACCACCTTCAACGGGCAGGAAACCGGGGTGATGCACGCCTGCGGCCACGATGCCCACACCGCCATCCTGCTCGGCGTCGCCGACGCGCTGGTGGCGATGAAGGACGAGTTGCCCGGCCAGGTGATGCTGGTGTTCCAGCCGTCCGAGGAAGGCGCGCCGGCCGGCGAGGAAGGCGGCGCCTCGTTGATGCTGGAGGAAGGCCTGTTCGCCGACTTCAAGCCCGACGCGATGTTCGGCCTGCACGTGTTCTCATCGCTGCCGGCGGGCACCATCGGCGTCCGCGGCGGCCCGCTGATGGCCGCATCGGACAAGTTCACCATCACTGTCAACGGCCGCCAGAGCCATGGTTCGGCGCCGTGGGGCGGGATCGACCCGATCGTCACTGCGGCCGACCTGATCGGTACCGCGCAGACCATCGTCAGCCGCAACACCAACATCGCCAAGCTGCCGGCAGTGGTGAGCTTCGGCGTGATCAACGGCGGCATCCGCTACAACATCATTCCCGACTCGGTGGAACTGGTCGGCACCATCCGCACCTTCGACGAGGACATGCGCTCGAAGATCCACGCCGAGTTCGAAGGCGTCGCCCAGCATGTCGCCGCCGCGCATGGCGCCACGGTCGAGACCGACATCCCGGTCGGCACCGGCAACCCGGTGACGGCCAACGATCCGGAACTGACCGCGAAGATGCTGCCAAGCCTGCGCGCCGCCGCCGGCACCGAGCACGTGATCGAGCCACCGCTGCAGATGGGCGCGGAGGATTTCGCCTATTACGCGAAGGAAGTACCGTCGATGTTCTTCTTTGTCGGCGCCACCTCGGCCGGGATCGACCCGGCCACCGCGCCGACCAACCACTCACCCCAGTTCAAGCTCGACGAGTCGTCGCTCGACCTGGGCTTGCGCGCGATGCTGCAGGTTTCGCTGGACTACCTGCACGGGGTCGAGGGCTGACCAGTAAACTGGCATGCATGACTGCCATCGACCTGCCCCTGGGCCGCCAAGTTGACTACCCAAGCGCGTACGACGCCGCGTTGCTGTTTCCCATCCCGCGCGCGCTGGGGCGGGGCGAACTCGGCCTGGACGATGCCCGGTCGGCGCAGGCCGGCCTGCCCTTCATCGGCCATGACCGCTGGCACGCCTATGAGCTGGCCTGGCTGGACGGCCGGGGCAAGCCGAGGGTCGCCACCGCCACCCTGACGGTGCCGGCCGATTCGCCGAACCTGATCGAGTCCAAGTCGCTCAAGCTGTACCTGAATTCCTTCAACGCGACCCGTTTCGACGACGACCAGTCCATGCTCGCGCGCATCGCCGCCGACCTGTCACGGGTCGCCGGCAGCCCGGTTGCGGTCAACTTCGGCTTGCCGCCTATCGACCAGGCCGATGGCGCGCCCGATGATGACGACGCCGACTCGCTGGACGCGCTGGAGATCGACATCAACCACTACGGCCCGCCGCGCGCGGACTTCCTGAAGGTCACTCGCGACGAGGTGGTCGAGGAAAGCCTGTCCAGCGCGCTGCTGAAATCGAACTGCCCGGTGACCGGCCAGCCGGACTGGGCGCGGGTGCGGATCGACTATCGCGGCCCACGGCTGGATCGCGCCGGCCTGCTGCGCTACCTGGTGTCGTTTCGCGACCACGCCGGCTTCCACGAGCAATGCGTGGAACAGATTTTCCTGGACCTGATGCACCATGCGCAGCCACAGCAGCTGTCGGTGCAGGCCCGCTACACGCGCCGAGGTGGCTTGGACATCAACCCGTGGCGGGCAACAAAAGGCTTTGCGGCCCCCATCGCCGGACGCGACCTGCGCCAATGAACGGCTGACCGGCAGGTTCACACCAGCACGATCCGTTCTTAACAACCTGCGTGGCAAAGTTATCCCGCCAACAAGGCAGGAGCCCACCCACGATGACCACCCCAGACAAAAAGGCCGACTTCTCCGGCGTCACCAGCAGCGTCGACACCACGGCCAGGAAGGTCGAGGAAAAAGCCGATTTCTCCGGCGTCAGCGCCAGCGTCGATACCACCGCCGAGAAGGTCGCCGAGTCCGTGCAGCAGACCTATACCGTGCAAAGCGGCGACACGCTGTCGGCCATCGCCAAGCAGTTCTATGGCAAAGCCGGTGCATGGAATGCGATCTACGACGCCAACCGCGACCAACTGGACGATCCGGACCGCATCCAGCCCGGTCAGGTCCTCAACATTCCCGTCCAGGACGACAACCCGGCCGGTTGATTCCGGCGCCCGACCGACTTTCAGGAGAATCCCATGACTGCCAACAAACTCCCTTACGCCGTAGCCGCCGCCCTTGTTGCCTCGCTGGCGCTGGCCGGTTGCAACAAGGACAACCCGGCTACCGACACCACCATGGCCCCGCCACCGGTGGCGAGCGAGCCGGCCCCGCTGCCGCCCGCCGAGCCGATGCCGACCGAGGCCGCACTGGACGTCACTTCAGTCACCCTGGGGTCTGAAGCCGGCGCCGACAAGTCGATCGCTTCGCCAATGACCACCTTCGGCACCGCTGATCCGATCATTGTCTCGATCGCCACCAATGGCGCGGCAAGCAATGCCGTCATCAATGCCAAGCTGATCTACGAGGATGGCCAGACTGCCGGCGAGGAATCGCAATCTGTCACCACCACGGGCATGGAAACCACCAACATCACCTTCAACAACGCCAACGGCTGGCCGGCCGGCACTTACACGGCGGAAGTGTGGGTGGACGGCGCCAAGTTGAACAGCACGCCATTCTCGGTCGAGTAAGTTTCGGTCGAGTAAGTCTCGGTCAAAAATAAGAAATACGCCGGAACAATGGCACTCTCTCCCTCCGGGCGCGACGAAAGTCGCGCCTTTTTTTATTGCTGTCGCGATGAACGGTCTTCACCATCCCTTGGGGCTACCATTCCCCCCATCCCCCAACCCGTGTCGAACCCACCATGACCAACCTGCCCACCTATCTCGACGACGAGCAGATCGAGCGCCTCGCAGACCTGCTTGAACGACGCGCGGTGCCGTTCCGGGGTTTCAACCTGGAAGCCCTGGATGGCTACCTGTCGGCGTTGGCGGTATCGCCCGGCGAGATCCCGATGAGCGAGTGGGAGCCGCCGGTGTGGGGCAAGGTGCCGCGCTGGGACGACCCGGTGGAGCGCGCCGGGGTCGAGCAGCTGTTGCTGGGCCACCGCAACATGGCCAACTTCCGCGTACGCCACGGCGACAACGACCTGCCCGACCACCTCGCCCCGCTGCTGTGGCTGCCCGAAGACCTCGACAAACCCGAGGCCGAATCCCTGCAGGAAGACGACCTGGATGTTGGCCGCGACTGGGCGCTGGGGTTCTTCACCGCGGTGGCGCTGCGCGAGGCGCAATGGGACCAGTGGCTGGACGACAACGAGTGGATGGAAGACATCTTCGACCTGTTCGACCGGCTCGCCAGCGGCGAGGTGATGGCCGAGGACCCGACCGCACCCGCCACCCCGATCAGCTACCGCGAGCGCCTGGAGATCGTCGCCGGACTGCCCGGCATGCTCGCCGACCTCAACCACCACCGCGTCGACGCCCTCACCCCGCGCGAACCGATCCGCACCGAGCCCACCCCCGACCGCAACGCCCCGTGCCCCTGCGGCAGCGGCAAGAAATACAAGAAGTGCTGTGGCGCGACGTAGGTCGGGTTTCAACCCGACACCGCAAACCCGCGTCACCGTCGATGTCGGCCCGACCTACAGTAGGGATGGACAACGACGCACAGCCAGGTTCACGGAGGAACAATGGCTTACACCGATCTGCGCAGAGGACGCGTTTCCCGGACGGGCTTGCGATATCACATCACGACGGTGACACGGGATCGCTTCCCGCACTTTTCGTCCCTCGATAACGGGCGCAAGGTGGTGCAGGAGCTGATGGCATTGCAGGCCACGGGGCGTGCCGAAACCCTGTGTTACGTGGTGATGCCAGATCACCTGCATTGGTTGATGGTGCTGCACGAGGGCAGGTTGTCCGACGCGGTGCGTTTGTTGAAAGGACGCACGGCGCGCGCGATCGGGCACGGCGTCTGGCAGCCGAATTACTTTGATCATGCGGTGCGCAAGGATGAGCAGTTGCGCGCAATCGCACGCTACATCGTGGCAAATCCGCTGCGAGCAGGCCTGGTCAAGCAGATTGGCGACTATCCGTTGTGGGACGCGATCTGGATCGACGAGACCCTGTCTGGGTAGGTCGGGTTTCAACCCGACATCGGCGGCGACGCCAGATCCGCGGTATCGGGCTGAAGCCCGACCTACGGCGGAGGAGGTGGTTTGGATCGACGAGACCTTGTCGGGTAGGTCGGGTTTCAACCCGACATCGGCGGTGACGCCGGATCCGCGGTGTCGGGCTGAAGCCCGACCTACGGCGGGGGATGGGGTTTGGATCGATGAGACCTTGTCGGGGTAGGTCGGGTTTCAACCCGACATCGGCGGTGACGATGGATTTGCGGTGTCGGGTTGAAACCCGACCTACGGGGGCGGATGTGTGCGTCTTTGCCCCGGCCGGCATCGGGGGCGACAATGGCGGGCCCGACCCGGGGGTGCCACCGGCGCCGTCGGGTTCACGCCGGCGATGTCGGGTTGAAACCCGACCTACCTCGTCCGCCCCCATTCCGTACGCGAGACCACCATGCCCAAGATCATCTACACCCTCACCGACGAAGCGCCGCTGCTGGCCACGCAGTCGCTGCTGCCGATCGTCCAGGCCTTTACCGGCACTGCCGGCATCGGCGTGGAGACCCGGGACATCTCATTGGCGGCGCGGATCCTGGCCCAGTTCCCGGAGCTGCTCGGCGAGCGCAAGGTCAGCGACGACCTCGGTGCGTTGGGCGCCATGGCCACCACGCCGGAGGCCAACATCATCAAGCTGCCCAACATCAGCGCTTCGGAGCCGCAGTTGCAGGCCGCGATCGCGGAGTTGCAGCAACGCGGCTACCCGTTGCCGGAGTATCCCAGCGCCCCGGCCAGCGACGAGGAGCGCGACATCCGGGCCCGCTACAACAGGGTCAAGGGCAGCGCGGTCAATCCGGTGTTGCGCGAGGGCAACTCCGACCGGCGCGCGCCGCTGTCGGTGAAGAACTTCGTGCGCAAGCACCCGCACCGGATGGGCGCGTGGAGTGCGGACAGCAAGTCGCATGTCGCGCACATGGAAAGCGGCGATTTCTACGGCAGCGAGCGCTCGGTGGTGATCGGCCATGACGGCGCAGTCCGGATCGAGCTGATTGGCAACAACGGCGTCACCACCGTGCTCAAGGAAAGCACCGCAGTCCTGGCCGGCGAGATCATCGATGCGGCAACCATGAGTCGGCAGGCGTTGGCAGGCTTCACCGATGCCCAGATCGAGGATGCCAAGGCCAACAACGTGCTGTTTTCGCTGCACCTGAAGGCGACCATGATGAAGGTCTCCGACCCGATCATCTTCGGCGTGGTGGTCCGCGAGTTCTACCAGCCGGTACTGGAAAAACATGCCGCCGCGCTGAAGGACATCGGCTTCAATCCCAACAACGGCATCGGCGACCTGTACGCGCGCCTGGGCGGTTTGCCGGAAGACCAGCAGGCCACGATCAAGGCCGACATCGATGCGCTGTCTCAGCGCCCCGGCCTGGCGATGGTCAACTCGGACAAGGGCATCACCAACCTGCACGTGCCCAGCGACGTGATCGTCGACGCCTCGATGCCGGCGATGATCCGCGACTCCGGCAAGATGTGGAACGCGGCCGGCGAGCTGCAGGACACCAAGGCGGTAATCCCCGATCGCAGCTACGCGAGCGTCTATCAAACCGTGATCGACGACTGCAAGGCCCACGGCGCGTTCGACCCGGCGACGATGGGCAGCGTGCCCAATGTCGGGCTGATGGCCCAGAAGGCCGAAGAATACGGCTCGCATGACAAGACCTTCCAGGTGCCGGCCGATGGCTCGGTGCACGTGGTCGACGGGACCGGCAAGATCCTGCTCGAGCATGCCGTGCAGGCCGGCGACATCTGGCGCATGTGCCAGACCCGCGACGCGCCGATCCAGGACTGGGTGAAGTTGGCGGTCAGCCGTGCGCGCCTGAGCCACACGCCGGCGGTGTTCTGGCTGGACCCGCAACGCGGCCACGACACCGAGGTGATCGCCAAGGTCGAGCAGTACCTGAAGGACCACGACACCGAAGGGCTGGACATCCGCATCCTGGCGCCGGTGGAGGCCACGCAGTTCTCGCTGGACCGGATCCGCAAGGGCGAGGACACCATCTCGGTGACCGGCAACGTGCTGCGCGACTACCTGACCGACCTGTTCCCGATCATGGAGCTGGGCACCAGCGCCAAGATGCTGTCGATCGTGCCGCTGATGGCCGGCGGTGGCCTGTTCGAGACCGGCGCCGGTGGGTCGGCGCCCAAGCACGTGCAGCAGCTGGTGCAGGAAAACCACCTGCGCTGGGATTCGCTGGGCGAGTTCCTGGCCTTGGCGGCGTCGCTGGAGCACCTGGCCACGACCACCGGCAACGCGTCCGCGCAGGTCCTGGCCGACACCCTGGACACGGCGACGGGCACCTTCCTGGACAACAACAAGTCACCCTCGCGCAAGGTTGGCGAAATCGACAACCGTGGCAGCCATTTCTACCTGGCGATGTATTGGGCGCAGGCATTGGCCGCACAGGATGTCGACGCGGGCTTGAAGGCGAAGTTCGCCCCGCTGGCCAAAGCCTTGACCGACAACGAGGCAAAAATCATCGGCGAGCTCAGCCAGGCTCAGGGCCAGCCGGTCGACATCGGTGGCTATTACCACCCCGACCTGGCGCTGCTGGGCCAGGTGATGCGGCCGAGTGCCACTTTCAACACCGCGCTGGCTTCACTGGCCGGTTGACGGACGATGCTTGCGCTACGCTGCCACCTCCGCTGGTTACAGGATTGCCGCATGAAACGACTTCTCCTTGCCGCCTTGCTGCCGGGGCTGCTCACCGCCTGCAACGTTAATTTCACTGGCGGTTCCACAGACGGGGTCGCACCGGCGGATAGCACCGTCGCCGACGTTCCGGCCAGTGAAACCGCTGCTACCACCCTCGACGCCGTCATTGCCGGCGACTGGCGCGACCCCGCCAACGCGGCGCGCGACCAGTACCGGCACCCTGCGCAGACGCTCGGCTTCTTCGGCCTGCAACCGGACCAGACCGTGGTGGAGATCGTCCCCGGCGGCGGCTGGTATGCCGAGATCCTGGCGCCCTACCTGCGTGACGGTGGCCAGTACATTGCCGCGGTGGTCGATCCAACGGCACTGCCCGCCGGCAATGGCCGCGATTACCAGCAGCGCACCAAGGACGGAATCGAGGCGAAGTTTGCCGCCGCACCGGCGCAGTTTGATCATGCCAACCTGATCGCCTACGACCCGGCCGCGCCGGTGTTCGGCCCGGCCGGGTCGGCCGATCTCGTGCTCACCTTCCGCAATGTCCACAACTGGCGCTCCAGCGGCCAGGCCGAGGGCATGTTCGAGGGCTTCTTCGCGGTGTTGAAGCCCGGCGGCACCCTCGGTGTGGCCGAGCATCGCGCCGCCGCGGATGTCGCCGACGACGACAAGACCGGCTATGTCGGCCAGGCCCAGATGATCGCGCTGGCCGAGGCCGCCGGTTTCGTGCTCGACGCCAGCAGCGAGATCAACGCCAACCCCCTCGACACCAAGGACCACCCGAACGGGGTCTGGACGCTGCCGCCGAGCAACAACCATGACGATGCCGACGACGCCCGCTACGCCGCGATCGGCGAGAGCGACCGGATGACCCTGCGTTTCAGCAAGCCCGACTGATCACGTCCTGACCCGTCGCCGCCAGGCGTCGTATCGCGTGCCACCGTCGGTACCGACACCATGCTGATCGCGTTCAACAAACCCTACGGTGTGCTGTGCCAGTTCACCGATGCCGCACACGGACGTGCGAACGCCGAGCCTCCGCGGCAGACGCTGTCGGGCTTTGGGCTGCCGCCCGGAGTGTATGCGGCCGGCCGGCTGGACTTCGACAGCGAAGGACTGTTGCTGCTGACCGACGACGGCAAGCTGGCGCATCGGCTGACCGACCCGCGCCACAAGCAGGACAAGACGTACTGGGCGCAGGTGGAGGGCGATCCAAAGCCGGCGCAACTGGCCGCGCTGCGCACCGGTGTCGAGCTGAAGGATGGGCCGACATTGCCGGCCCGCGCTCGAATGGTCGCACCGCCGGCATTGTGGCCACGCAATCCTCCGGTGCGGTTTCGCAAGAGCGTTCCCGACGCGTGGCTGGAGCTGGCGATCCGCGAAGGTCGCAACCGCCAGGTGCGTCGCATGACCGCCGCCGTGGGACTGCCGACGTTGCGGCTGGTGCGGGTGGCCGTTGGCGCCTATCGGCTGGATACGTTGGCTCCCGGGGAATGGCGCGAGTTGTGAGACCAGTGCTACGGGGCCCTGACTGAACGGTTCAGCGTTACTGCCGGCAGCCCTTGCGCTGGGAGCGATATCGCGCCGCCTCGCAGGTCTTTTCTGCTAACGTTTCATTTACGTTCAGCTTCTTCGCACGCCGCGCAACGGGATGAACCCCTTTTGACGGATTCAACCATGCCTGTAGTCACCGCCGTTGGCAGCATCCTAGTCGTCGATGACCAGCCAGCCAACTTGAAGATAGTCAGTGTCTTGCTGACGCGACAGGGCTACCACGTGACGACCGCCACCAATGGCCAGGACGCGCTGGCGTGCTGTGCCGCCGCGGCACCGGACCTGATCCTGCTGGACATGATGATGCCCGGCATGGACGGCTTCGAGGTGCTGGCCGCGCTGCGTGAGCAGGAGCCGAGACTGCAGGTGCCGGTGGTGTTCGTCACTGTCGCCCACGACCGCGACCTGCTGCTGCGCGCATTCGAGGCCGGCGTTGTCGATTACGTGACCAAACCCTTCCTGCCCGAAGAGCTGCTGGCGCGCGTCAATGCCCACGTCGGCCTGAAGCTGGCCCGCGACCGCCTGGAACGGGTCGCCCAGGAGCGCCAGGAACTGGTCAATCTGGTTGCGCATGACCTGAAGAACCCACTGTCGAGCGTATTGTTCGCCAGCGAAATCCTGATTCAGGACGGCTGCAGGCAGGAACGCATTCCCCGCTATCTGCAGATGATCCACGAGAGCGCCACTGACGCGCTGGGCTACATCCGCCACTACCTGGAAACCAGTCCGAGGGCGACTGGCGAAGCCGACCCACACGCCTGCGCCAGCCTCGGCGCTACCCTGGAATGGCTCGCGCAGCGCTACGCAGTACAGCTTGAGGCGCACGGCTGCCAGTTGCAGCTGTCGCTGCCGGCGGGCGATGCCAACGTTGCAATCGACGAGCGGGTGTTGCGCCAGCTTGGCGAGAACCTGATGACCAACGCGATGAAGTACGCACCCGGTACCGAGGTCGTGCTGGCGGGACGCGCGGGTGCACCGGGGTTCTGGCAGCTGGTCGCGGCGGACCGTGGACCGGGTATCTCCAAGTCGCGGCAGCGCGAATTGTTCAAGCCGTTCAACCGACTGGATCAGCCCGAGGACGGGAATTCCAGCGGGCTGGGACTATCGCTGGCCAAACAGATCGTCATCAACGCCGGTGGGCAGCTCTGGTACGAGGATCGCGAGGATGGTGGCGCGATGTTCGTGATCGAGTTGCCGGAGGCGGCGTCGACGGCGGGTTGCGATGTAGAGGAAACGCCTGCGCCCGCCTGATCTGGAACGCTGGTCCAGCGCGCCTGATTCAGCCGGGACGGAGTCGGTTAATCCGAACGGGCAGTGGTTGCCGCCGCACTGCGCTTGCGCACCGGGGTCTTGCGCGCAGGACGTTTGACTCGCCGCGTCTCCACCCGTGTCGCCTTGCCCTCGATCGCTGCGTTTTCCGCCTGCCTGGCCCGACGGCGTGCGGCGTACCACAGCAGTCCGGCGCCAGCTGCGGCGGCAACCGCCACCGCCGGGTTGCGGCGGATGAAAGTCGTGGCCACACGCCCACCGGTCTTGAGTGCACCCAAGGCCACGCCGGCCTCCAGCAGGCCGCCGTTGCGCAGCTGCTTTGCGGTGGTCGGGATGGCATGCCGGATGCGGTCGCCGACCTGGCTGGCCAAGTCCAACGCGCGATCTGGAAGATGGTCGAATCTGCTCATTGCGATGTCCGCGATATGGAGGTCAAACCACAGTGTCGACAGATCGCCGTTGATGCGGCGTGAGACCGGTGCGCCAACGCCCGCGTCGGTTCAGGTGCCGCGTGGCTTGGCGCGATGGGTCGCCGTGGCCGTCCATGGGTCTTCCGGCCAGGGATGCTTGGGGTAACGGCCCTTCATCTCCTTGCGGACCTCCGGATAGGTGCGTTCCCAGAACCCACGCAGGTCGCTGGTGACCTGCAACGGGCGACCACCCGGCGACAGCAGGTGCAAGGTCAGCGGCACCCGTCCGTCGGCGATGCGCGGGGTGTCGGCCAAGCCGAACAGTTCCTGCAGCTTGACCGCCAGTACCGGTGCGAGGGGGACGTCGGCCGCATCGTCGAAGCCATACTCGATCTTGCGTTCCAGCCCCGACGGCACCGCGATCCGGGTCGGCGCCAAGGTGTCGATAGCCTGCCGCGTCGGCCAAGGCACGCCCGCCTTCAGTGCTTCGGCCAGTTCGGTCTCAGTCACCGCATCCAGCCGGCTCTTGCCCGCCAATGCCGGTTTCAACCAGCTCTCCAAGCTGGCCAGTAACACCTCGTCCGCCAGCTCCGGCAGTGATGGATCCGGTCGCCAGACCGCCAGGCAACGCACCCGCGCCCGCCACTGCCGCAAGCCGTCGCTCCATGGCAATGCCGCCAGGCCGAGTTGCCGCACCGCATCGATCAGGGCCTCGGCATAACGCGAGCGATCCGGGTTCGGCAGCGATTGGCTGTCCAGCACGATGCGGTCGAAGTGTCGCTCGCGCACCGCCGCGATGCGCCGCGCGTCCGCGTCCCAGAACACCCGGTCCCGGCTGATGAACCGCTGCAGCCAATCGCGCTCAAGCCGTACCGGGTCCAGGGGTGCGGCGCGCAGGATTCGCGCATCGCGCGGGTCATCACGCAACTCGCTGACCAGCAGCCACGGCTCGCCAAACACCGCGCTGTCATCAAACAACCGGGCACTGCGGCCATTGGCGAGCTGGTAGCGCAGCGGATCACTGCGATGCTGATGGGCGATCCGGTCCGGGAAGGCATGCGCGAGCAGGTCGCCGAGACGGTGGGCGGCGACATCCGTCGGAGGCGTCGCGCGAACCCGCAAGCGTCGGCGCCACTGCGCGGCCGCCTGGTCGATTGCCACCAGCGCGCCGCGCGACGCCTCGGCCGGGACGCGGCCATTGCGGAAGCTGGCCAGCGCCTGCCAACGCGCGGCCAGCGCATCGCTGCGACTGCGCAGCGGGTCGCGCGCCTCGATCAGAGCGGCAAGATCACAGGCCAGTGCGCACTCGACCGGGTCCTCGCAGGCCAGCAACATCGCCGCCAGTCGTGGGTGGGTGCCCAGGCCCAGCATGCGTCGGCCCAGTGCGGTGATGCTGGCCTCGTCGAGCGCGCCCAGTCGCTGCAACAGCTCTCGCGCCGACGCCATTGCACCCGGTGGCGGCGGGTCGACGAAACGCAGCTCCGGATCGCCCCAGGCCGCCAACTCCAGCGCAAGTCCCGCCAGTTCGACCTGGGTGATTTCCGCCCGGCGCTGCGGCTCCAGTCGTTGCGATTGCGGCCACAGGCGGTAGGCCCAGCCATCGGCCACCCGGCCGGCACGACCGGCGCGCTGGTCCGCCGAGGCCTGGGCGATGTGGACGACATCGAGCCGGGAGAAGCCGCTGTTGGGGTCGAAGCGCGGCTCGCGGGCCAGGCCTGTGTCGATCACCACGCGCACCCCCGGCAGGGTCACGCTGGACTCGGCGACGTTGGTGGCCAGCACGACCCGGCGGCGACCGTCGGGATCGGGTTGCAGCACCCGCGATTGCTGCTCCACCGACAGCGCGCCGTGCAGGGTCAGCACGTCCACGCCCGGCCGCATTGCCTGGCCGCCGGAAGCGTCCTTCGAACTGCTATCGCGCCCACCCAGCAACCGCTCAATCCGGTTGATCTCCTGCTGCCCGGGCAGGAACACCAGCACGTCACCGGGATGCTCCGCCAAGGCATCCGTTACCGCGCGAGTGACCTGGTGTTCGATCTTCTCGTCACGCCGCGCGGGGAAGTGATGGATCTGCACCGGGTAGCTGCGGCCCTGGCTGCTCAGCCGCGGCGCATCGAGGAACTGCGCCAGCCGCGCGCCGTCCAGGGTCGCCGACATCAGCACGATCCGCAGGTCCTCGCGCAACGCCGATTGCACGTCCAGCGCGAGCGCCAAGCCCAGGTCGGCGGCCAGGTGACGCTCGTGGAACTCGTCGAACACGATCGCACCGATGCCGTCCGGGCGGCCTTCACCCAGCGTGGGGTCGTCCTGGATCATCCGGGTCAGGATGCCTTCGGTGACCACCTCGATCCGGGTCTGCACCGAGACCTGGCTGTCGAAGCGGATCCGGTAGCCGATGGTCTGCCCGACCGCTTCCCCGCGCTGGCTGGCCATGAACTGCGCCGCCGCACGCGCCGCCACCCGCCGCGGTTCCAGCACGATTATTTTGCGACCGGCCAGCCACGGCGCGTCCAGCAGCGCCGGCGGCACCTGCGTGGTCTTGCCCGCGCCCGGCGGGGCCTCAAGCACCAGCCGGGAGTGCGTGGCAAGGCTGTCGCGGATCTGCGGCAGCAACTCATCGATGGGAAAGGAAGGTTGACTCACCGGACAAGGATATGGGTAGCGCGCTCGCCTAGACTAGGCGCATGGATTTGATCGATATCGGCGCCAACCTTACCCACGACTCCTTCGACCACGACCGCGACGCGATGATGCAGCGCGCGCGCGATGCGGGCGTCGTGCAGATGATCGTCACCGGCGCCAGCCGCGAGCATTCGCCGCAGGCGCTGGAGCTGGCCCGTGCGCATCCCGGCGAACTGTTCGCGACCGCCGGCGTGCACCCTCATCACGCCAGCGAATACACCACCGAATGCGATGCGGAGATGCGCGCGCTGCAGGCCCATCCCGAGGTGGTTGCGGTCGGCGAGTGCGGCCTGGACTATTTCCGCGACTTCTCGCCGCGACCGGCGCAACGGCGCGCGTTCCAGATGCAGTTGCAGATCGCCGTCGACAGCGGCGACAGCGCAGCCGGGGGGAAACCGCTGTTCCTGCATCAGCGCGATGCCCATGCCGACTTCCTGGGGGTGATGGCCGAGTTCGACGGTCAACTCGGCGCGGCCGTGGTGCACTGCTTCACCGGCAGCAAACAGGAGCTGTTTGATTACCTGGACCGTGACTGGCACATCGGCATCACCGGCTGGCTGTGCGACGAGCGCCGCGGCCTGCACCTTCGCGAGCTGGTGAAGAACATCCCGGCCAACCGCCTGATGATCGAGACCGACGCGCCCTATCTGCTCCCGCGCACGGTCAAGCCCGCGCCCAGCCACCGCCGCAACGAGCCGATGTACCTGGCCCACATCGTCGAGGAGTTGGCGCGCGACCGCGGCGAGGAGGTCGAGATCACCGCGGCCAACAGCGTTGCCACCACGCGCGCGTTTTTTGGCTTGCCGACGCCGGGCTGATCTGGCTTCCGCCAGCTCAACTGCGCAGGCCAACCCCGCGCTTCAGCAGCCACAGCGCCAGCGCCGTCAGCGCCACCACGAAGCCGATCATCAGCGCGTAGGCGACCCACAGCGGCACGTCGCTCACACCCAGCAGGCCGTAGCGGAATGCGTTGACCATGTAGAAGATCGGGTTGGCGTGGGTCATCGTCTCGGCCCAGCCGGGCAGCAGCTTGACCGAATAGAACACGCCGCCCAGGTAGGTCAACGGCGTCAGGATGAAGGTCGGCACGATCGCGACATCGTCGAACTTGGTCGCGAACACCGCGTTGATGAAGCCCGCCAGCGAGAAGATCGTCGCGCCCAGCAACACCGTGGTCAGGGTCACCAGCGGATGCGGGATGTGGACGTCGGTAAAGAAGGTGGCGATCAGCAGCACGATCACCCCGACCGCCACGCCACGGGTTACAGCGCCGATGACGTAGCCGCCCAGGATCACCCAGTTGGGCATCGGGCTGACCAGCAACTCCTCGACGAAACGGCTGAACTTGGCACCGAAGAAGCTGGAGGCGATGTTGCCGTAGCTGTTCTGGATCACGCTCATCATCACCAGCCCGGGGACGATGAAATCCATGTAGCCGATGCCGTCCATGGTCCCGATCCGCGAGCCGATCAGGCCGCCGAAGATCAGGAAGTACAAGGTCATGGTGATCGCCGGCGGCACCAGGGTCTGGGCCCAGATACGCAGGATGCGATGGACTTCGCGACGGGTGATGGTGCCCAGCGCGACCAGGTTGGGATGGCTCATGCGGATTGCTCCGGCCGGGCCACCAGGCGCACGAACAATTCCTCCAGCCGGTTGGACTTGGTCCGCATCGAGCGCACCCGGATGCCCGCCCCGTCCAGGGCGGAGAACACCTGGTTGAGGCTCATCTGCCGGGGCATGTCCAGGTCCAGGGTGTGGTCGTCACGGGGAAACATGATTGCGCCGTCGATCACCGGCAGCACCGGCGGCAGGTCGCCATCGACATCCAGCACGAAGCCTTGCACGTCCAGCTGCGCCAACAGACTGCGCATCGGGCCCTGGGCGACGATGCTGCCGTGGTCGATGATCGCCAGGTTGCGGCACAGGCTTTCGGCCTCCTCCAGGTAGTGGGTGGTCAGGATGATGGTGGTGCCGGCGTCGTTGATCTCGCGCAAGGTCTCCCACATGCCGCGGCGGATCTCGATATCGACCCCCGCGGTCGGCTCATCCAGGATCAGCAGCCGCGGGCGGGTCATCATCGCCCGGGCGATCATCAACCGGCGTTTCATCCCGCCCGACAGGGTCCGGCTGGTCATCTGCGCCTTGCCCCACAGGTGGGCCCGGCGCAACTCGACCTCCGCGCGCTCCAGCGCCACCTTGCGCGGCACGCCATAGAAGCCGGCGTAGTTCACCAGGATGTCCAGGGGCTGCTCGAACAGGTTGAAGTTGATCTCCTGCGGCACCAGCCCGATCAACCGCATGGCGGGCTCGCGCTGCCGGCTCAGGTCGGCCCCGAAGATCTCCACCGAGCCGGAAGTCAGGTTCACCAATGACGAGACAATGCCAATCAGGGTGCTCTTGCCGGCGCCGTTGGGGCCCAGCAAGGCGAAAAAATCACCCTCCTCGACATCAAGGGAGACGCCTTTCAGCGCCTCCACCGTGTTGCCGTAGGTCTTGCGCAGCTCGCGCACCGACAAGGCCGGCGGGGTGAGGGTCGGAACCGGAGCATCGGGCGCGGCCATGGCGCTCGGTCGGGTTTGAGTCATCGGGTTTGCAGCCTTTGCCAGGGCCGTCGCAGGGAAGCGGGGCGACGATCACGGTAGTATAGGCGGCTTGATGGCCACGCCCCGGCCACGCTGTGTTCCGGTTGCCACGCGCCGCCGACACGGTCGCCCACCGACCAAGACAAGGCCTTCGTATTCGTGGCAATCCAGCACTTCTCACTGAAACTCGTTTCCCGCCGCATGATCGCCCCCCAGGTCGGTCATTACGTGTTCGCCCGCGACGACGGCCAACCGCTGGACTTCATCCCCGGCCAGTTCATCCAGGTCCACTTCCACTACGCCGATGGCACTCCGACCAAGCGCAGCTATTCGCTGGCGACCATTCCGGACCCTGCCAGCGACCCGAACCACCTGGTGGAGATCGCCGTCAGCTATGTGCCTGGGGGAGCGGCGACGGCGTTGTTCGAGGGGCTCGAGGAAGGCGACGCGATTGATGCTACCGGGCCGTTTGGGCGCTTTTGCCTGCTGCCCACCGACAGCAACCCGCGTTACCTGTTGATCGGCACCGGCACCGGGGTCACTCCGTACCGGGCGATGCTGCCGCAGCTGGAACAGGCGATTGTCGAGCGCGACCTGCGCGTGGTGCTGCTGTTTGGTGCCCGCAATACCGCCGAGCTCCTGTATGGCGATGAGTTCCGCGCGTTCGCGAATCGCCATCCGGACAACTTCCGTTTCATCCCGTGCTTCTCGCGCGAGTTGCCAGCGCCCGACTCCCCGCATGCGCACGCCGACGTGCGCCACGGTTACGTGCAGCAGTTCCTGCCCGAGTTCGCCCCCGACACCGCGACCGACGTGGCTTATCTGTGCGGCAACCCGAACATGGTCGATACCTGTTTCGAGGCATTGAAAGAGTCCGGCCTTGAGGTTCGTCAGGTCCGACGCGAGAAGTACGTGTCCTCCAAGTAGGGCTCGTCCGCCCCTGTGGCCTGCCCGCATCGACACCACGGCGGGTGTCAGGTTTCGCGCGCTGCCTGCGTCTGTCATCCTGAACCGCGCCGAACATTCGCGCCAGGTTCACGCGCGCCAGATTCTCGAAGACAGAAGGGCAAGTCATGACGATCCGTTGTTTGCTCGTCGCAATCGCGATGACACCGTTCCTGGCCGGCTGCGGCCAAACCACCGATCGCGATACCGCCGGTGGCGGGGTCGTGGACGGCGCTGCACCGGCCGGGGCCACTCACGACACTCCGGGCATCCGCTATTTCGGGGAGATCGCGTTCGAAGCATGCGCGCTGGCCAGTGCGACCGGCGGCAAGACCACCGAAGCCCAGTGCGGCACCTTTCTGGTGCCCGAGAACCCGGACCAACCCGACGGTCGCAAGATCGCCCTGAATATCGCCTGGCTACCCACTGACGGTGGCGGTGCGGCCCCCGACCCGGTGTTCTTCCTTGCCGGAGGCCCCGGCCAAGCCGCGACCGAGCATGCCCAAGCGGTGATGTTGACGCTCGCCGAAGTCGCCAAGCAGCGCGACATCATCCTGGTGGACCAGCGTGGCACCGGTGAATCCAATCCACTGGATTGCCGGGATGCCAGCGGCGAGCCAATGGAAATGGATGACTCCGTTGTGCCAAGCCTGGCGCAGATGCAAACGTTCGCCGCCCAATGCGCCCGGGGCCTGCAAGATCGCGCCGACCCGCGCTTCTACACCACCACCGACGCCGTGCGAGACCTGGATCTGGTGCGCGCTGCGCTGGGCGCGGAAAAGATCAACCTGATCGGCGTGTCCTACGGCACCCGCGTCGCCCAGCAGTACGCGGCGACCTATCCGCGGCACACCCGCACCGTCGTGCTTGACAGCGTCGCACCGAACTCGCTGGTGGTCGGCGGCGAGTTCGCCCGCACCCTGGAAGACGCGCTGGCGCTGCAATCGAGCAAGTGCCAGCAGCTGCCGGCCTGTCGCGAACGCTACCCGACCGACATGCGCGAGCAACTGCGGACCGTGATGACGCAGCTGGAGCAAAACCCGGTCGAAGTCGATTACCGTGATTCGCGCACCGGCGAGCTGCACCACGACACCGTTACCGCGGACGCAGTCGGTGGACTGGCCTTCATGTTCTCCTACGCCCCGCAGACCGCCTCGTTGTTGCCGCTGATGATCGACGAGGCCGCGCAGGGTCGTTACGCGCCGTTGATGTCGCTGGTGCAGATGAACACCGAGCAGATGCAAGGCCAGATGACCCGCGGCATGCAGTGGTCGGTGTTGTGTGCCGAGGACGCTGGCCGCTATCGTCCCGACCCGGCATCGAGCGACACCATCATCGGCAGCGACGTGGCGGAAATTTTCTTTGCGCCGTGTTCGGTCTGGCCGCACGGGACTGCCCCGGCCGAGTTCCACCAGCCATTCACCTCGGACCTGCCGGTACTGTTGTTGTCGGGCGAACTGGACCCGGTCACCCCCCCGCGTTACGCCGATGAGGTCGTCGCCAACCTGGCCAATGGCCGCCACCTGGTCTTGCAGGGACAGGGCCACAACGTGTCCGGCATCGGCTGCATGCCCAAGTTGCTGGGCCAGTTCATGGAAACCGCCGACGCGGCGGCGCTGGAGGCCAAGTGCCTGGACAACCTGAGCTACGTGCCGCCGTTCGTGAACTTCAATGGCTGGCCGCCATGAACCGCGCTGACATCTCGCACTTGTCCACCGCAACGGTCCACGGTCGCCATCGATCCGCACGGAGTCGCCCATGATCAGCGCAGAAAACCTGCACAAGTCGTTCCAGACCAAGAAGCGCAAGAACCATCCGGGCGTGGTCAAGGCAGTCGACGGGGTCGATTTCCAGGCGCCCGACGGCAAGATCACCGGCTTGCTGGGCCCCAACGGGGCTGGCAAGACCACCACCTTGCGGATGCTTTACACCCTGATGAAACCCGACGCCGGAAAGATTCTGGTTGACGGCATCGACACCGCCATCGACCCGACCGCGGTGCGCCGCGCATTGGGCGTACTGCCGGACGCGCGCGGCGTGTACAAGCGCCTGACCGCGCGCGAGAACATTGCGTACTTCGGAGAGTTGCACGGCTTGTCGAAGGCCACCATTGCCGAGCGCACCCGGGCCTTGTCGGCCGCGCTGGACATGGACGAGATTCTGGACCGGCAGACCGAAGGCTTCAGCCAGGGCCAGCGCACCAAGACCGCGATCGCCCGCGCCCTGGTGCACGACCCGCGCAACGTGATCCTGGACGAGCCGACCAACGGACTGGACGTGATGACCACCCGCGCGATGCGCGGCTTCCTGATGCATCTGCGCGACGAGGGCCGCTGCGTGATCTTCTCCAGCCACATCATGCAGGAGGTCGCGGCGTTGTGTGACCGCATCGTCATCATCGCCAAGGGCCAGGTGGTCGCCGCCGGCACGGCGGACGAACTGCGCGCCAGGTTCGATGAACCCAACCTGGAAGACGCCTTCGTCAAGGCGATCGGCAGCGACGAGGGGTTGCACGCATGAGCCGTCAGGATCCGTCCCCGCGACCGCCCGGCGTCTTCGCCACCTTGTGGTCGGTGATGCGCAAGGAATTGCGTGATTTTTCGCGTGACCGCCGCACCCTGGCATTGACCTTGCTGATGGGCCCGTTGTTGTACCCGCTGATCATGCTGGGCATGGGCACCATGGCCGAGAACCGGGCCAGGACCCAGTTGGACAAGGAACTGGAAGTCCCGGTGATGGGCGCCGAACGCGCGCCCAACCTGATCGCATTCCTGGCGACCCATGGCATCAAGGTGATCGCACCACCGGCCGACGTCGACGCCGCGGTACGACAACAGGACGTCGATGTCGCCCTGGCGATCGACGCCGGGTTTGCCGAGGACTGGAAGGCGGGCCGGCCGGCACGCGTCGACCTGATTCTCGACAGTACCCGCCGCAATGCGGATATTCCGGTGACCCGGCTGCGGACGGCATTGGCGGCCTATGGTGGGCAGGTGGGTGCCTTGCGGCTGTATGCGCGTGGCATCGACCCGGCGATCATGCAACCGGTCGCGCTGGGCCGCCGCGACCTGGCCACCCCGGAGGCCAAGAGCGGTGTGATGATGGCGATGCTGCTGCCGTACCTGCTGATCCTGATGTCGTTCCTGGGCGGCGCCTACCTGATCATGGACGCGACGGCGGGAGAGCGTGAGCGCCAATCGCTGGAACCGCTGTTGGCCACGCCAGCCTCGCGCGGGGCGATCGTCAGCGGCAAGATCGCCGCCGCGTGCCTGGTGGGGCTCACGTCGCTGCTGTTGACCTTGCTGGCGTTCAAGCTGAGCGCCCAGGTCGCCGGGCAGATGGCCTCGATGCTTGACGTGCGTTTCGCCGCGATCGGCAAGCTGCTGCTGATCCTGTTGCCGATGTTGTTCATTGGCACCACCTTGCTCAGCTACCTGTCGGCCACCTCCAAGAGCATGAAGGAGGCGCAGAGCCACATGACCTGGTTGATGCTGCTGCCGATGCTGCCGATCATGTTGCTGGCAGTGAACCCGCTGAAATCCGAACTGTGGCAATACGCGGTGCCGTTCCTGGCCCAGAACCAGTTGATCCAGAAGGTGATCCGGGCCGAGCCGATTGGCGCGGACATCTGGTTGGTATACATGGTCGCCGGTTTCGCGCTGGCCGCCTTGTTGTGGTACGCGGCAGTGCGTCGCTACCACCAGGAGAAGCTGGCGATCTCCGGCTGACGGCGATCGCCAATCCACCAACAACAAACCCGGCCGAAGCCGGGTTTGTTGTTGCGCGAGTAGCCGGTCGGATCAGCCTCCGGCCGGACTGAAGCCAATGGTGCGCCGTGTGGTCACCGGCGCGGGCAGTGGCTGGAAGCGCCAACGCTCCACGGCCTCCAGGGCGGCGCGATCGAAGATACGTCGGGGTTCGGAGTGGATGACCCGGGCCGAGCTGACCGATCCATTGACCCCCACGATGAATTCGACCTGCACCTCGCCGGACGTTCCGGCGCGGAACGCGGCACGCGGATACTCCGGCGCCGGCGTCGACAGCGGGCGCAAGTCAGCCGCGGTAGGCTTCGCGGCGGCCCTGGCCTGCGCAGCCACCGCCGCTTCCGCCTCCTCGGCCTTGCGCCGCTCGGCCGCTTGTTCTGCTGCCGTGGTGGCTTGTTGCGCCGCGGTGTTCTCGGCAGCGTCATCCGCCGCCTGCTTGGCGAGCAGCGCCTTCGCCGCCGCTTCCTGCTGCTGCTTCTGGTCCGCCACGCGCTGGCGTTCCAGATCGGCTTGCCTGGCCAGCTGTTCCTCGGCCGTCACCTCTTGCCGCGCGGCGCGCGCGGCGACCTCTTGCTGACGCGTGGTAATGCTGGACTTCAGCCGCGCCAACGCCGGGTGTTCCGGCTCGGCCTTTTCCAGCAAGGCGGCCAGACGCTGGGCTTCGGCGAAGTCCTCACGGCTGATGCTCTGCTCGGTGGCAATCACGGTCATCGGCAACAGGTCGGTCAACGCACTGGACACACCGGCGTCGGCAGGCGACTTGTCGCGCAAGGCAAGGAAATACTCAACCGCGTTGTCCCCGGCGGGTGCGTACAGGCGATTGTCGCTGTATGCCTTGCGTGCCGCGTCGCGCAAATCCTCGCTGCTGAGGGCCTGCAGCTCCTCGGACACCGCTGTCTCGGGCGTCGCGGCGGGCGCCGCTGCGGGTGTGGCAGTGGTCGCGGCCGGTGCGGTAACGTCTTCGGCAGGCTGCTCGTTGCCGCAAGCGCCCAACACCAGGCCCATGGCCACTACCAGTGAAAATCTTGAAACCGTGGACATCCGGCAGGATGGCCGGATGGATGAATTGCTGATCATGACGAGCTCCCCTGAAGCGCATCCTGTTGGACACACTTGCACAAGGTCGCGAGAGTAAGCCTGCTTTGTCAAGTTCAATCGGACAATCGGACACCACGCCGTCGCACCCGACAGGGCCCCCATTGCCATCCCGAATACGGGCGTTGGTTTTCCTCTGCGGCGTTTTTGTGGTCGAATCGATCCCTTCAAGCCGGTTCTGGGGTGGCTTGGGCGTGGACAGCTCTGGATTCCGGGCCTCACGGGGGAACGCCAAGCATCATGTTGAAAGCAGACTCCAACCACGAATTTGAACTGCGCGGATGGTTGCCGATCCCGGTGCGGCTGCCGGTGCAACGCGACCCGTCACCTAACTCAGTAAAAAAGGACTTCAGATGAGCCACTTGATCGATATTTTCCTGCAGCCCAGCAAGGTGTTCGCCGATCTGCGCGAGAAGCCCACGTTCGTGCTGCCATTGCTGGTCATCGCCGTGTTGTCGGCCGCCATGACCCTTGCCTACTTCCTGCGCGTCGATCCGGACTGGTTCCTGGACCAGGCCACCCTGGCGATGAGCGCCAGCGACGCCGCGCAAGCCCGCGAGATGATGCCGGGCGCGCGCACGATGGGTTACATCGGCGCAATCAGCTCACCGCTGGTCATCGTGGTGATCATGGCGCTGACCGCGTTGTACTACCTGCTGGCCGGCAAGGTCACCGGCAACGCCGTGTCCTTCAAGCACGGCATGAGCCTGGCCAGTTGGGCCAGCATGCCGGCCGTACTGGGCACCCTGGTGGCCCTGATCGGCGCACTGATGATGGACCCGCAGACATCGCTGGAGTCGCTGATGCTGGCCAACGTGGATCCCTTGCTGGTGCAGCTGCCCGCGGATAGCCCCTGGTCTGCACTGGCTCGCAGTTTCAGCTTGCTGGTGTTCTGGTCGCTGTTCCTGACCGCACTGGGCTGGCGCATCTGGGGCAAGACCAGCTGGTTGCAGGCGATCGTGGTGGCAGCGCTGCCGAGCGTGCTGATCTATGGCGGCATGGCTGTTTTCGCGCTGTTGAAGTGACGGATTCGACCGAATGAAGTTCAACAGGAAGTGGGTCGCAGCCGCGTTGGTGATCGCGGTCGTCGTGGTTCCGCTGGTGATCAAGAACAGCCGCGACGCCCGCGGGATCGAGGTCGAGATCGCGCCGGCCGAACAGCACGAGGTGCGGCCGACCATCCTGGCGTCCGGGCTGCTGGCCTATCGCACCGAGGTCGACCTGACCGCCGAGGTGGTCGGCAAGGTGATCGAGATCCTGGTTGAGGAAGGCGATACGGTCGAGAAGGGACAGCTGTTGGCGCGGCTGGACCCGGAGACCTACAACAACGCCATCCAGCGCGAGGAGGCCAGCCTCAGGCAGAACCGCATCAGCATTGAGCGCCAGCGTGCGGAACTGTCGCTGCGACAAAAGCAGTTCGAGCGCAGCAAGCAGCTGGTCGCCGCGCAGATCATCGATCGCAATACCTTTGATGAAGATCGCAACCGCCTGGACGTGGCGCGGGCAGACCTCCGCGGCAGCGAGGAAGCCTTGAAACGCACCGTCGCTGTGCTCGATGAAGCGCGCGAGCAACGGGCCAAGACCGAGATCCGCTCGCCGCAGTCCGGCCAGGTGGTGTCGCTGCCGATCAAGGTCGGCGAGACCGCGATCCCGTCGACCTCATCGCTGGCCGGTGCAAAGTTGATGCAGATCGCCGACACCACCACCGTCCAGGCCGAGCTCAAGGTCGATGAAGGGGATATCGCCAAGGTAGCGTTGGGCCAGCACGCCGACGTCTACCCGGCGGCCTATCCCGAAAAGGCGATCAAGGGCACGGTCAGCCAGATCGCCCTGGTACCGACGGTCGAGGGCCAGGGCCGCGCCTACCTGGTCACGGTACACCTGGACCGGCCCGACGGGCTGGTATTGCGCTCCGGCATGAGCGTGCGTGCCGACCTGTTCCTCAGCGATGGGCGCAAACACCTGGTGGTGCCGGTGGAGGCCGTGCTCACCGACACCAGTGAGGCCGACCAGACCACTCGCCATGTATGGGTGGCGCGCGATGGACAGGCGCACAAGGCGACCGTCACCACCGGCCCGTCCGATGACCGTTGGGAGTCGATCGAGAAGGGCTTGTCGGCGGGTGACAAGGTCATCGTCGGTCCCGCCCGCACCCTGCGTACCTTGAACGAAGGTGACAACGTGGAGGCGGTCAAGGCTGACAAGAAGAAGGACGCAGATAGCGACAGCGGCGATCGCGACGACGGCGACAATGCCAGCGACGACGACGCCGCATGATCTCGCTGAGCAATATCGTCAAGCGCTACCAGATGGGCGAAGAGACGGTGATGGCGCTGGCGGGCATCGACCTGTTCATCGACCGCAACGAGTATGTCGCGCTGGTCGGTCCGTCGGGTTCGGGCAAGTCGACGCTGATGAACCTGCTGGGCTGCTTGGACACGCCCAGCGAGGGCACCTACACGTTGAACGGCCGCGACACGTCTTCGATGAACGAAGACGAGCTGGCGCAAGTGCGCAACCGTGAGATCGGGTTCGTGTTCCAGAGCTTCCATCTGCTGCCGCGGCTGACCGTACTGCAGAACGTGATGCAGCCATTGGTCTATCGCGGCATGCCGATCGCGGAACGGCGCGAGCAGGCAACCGAGGCGCTGGTCAAGGTTGGCCTGGCGGATCGGCTTGGGCATCGGCCAACGCAGCTGTCGGGCGGGCAACGGCAACGCGTGGCTGTGGCCCGCGCGCTGGTCGGCCGGCCTTCGATCCTGCTGGCCGATGAGCCCACCGGCAACCTGGATTCACGGACGTCGGCGGAGATCATGGCGCTGTTCGACGAGCTGCACGAACAGGGCCAGACCGTGGTGGTGGTCACCCATGAGCCGAGCATCGCGGACCATTGCCGACGCTCCATCCGGGTCAGCGACGGGCGCATCGTCGAGGATCTCGTCCAGCCTGGCAAGACGTTGGTGAACTGACGTGAGCGCCCTTATGGAGTCGTTTCGCGCCGCCCTGATCAGCCTAACTTCGCACCGGATGCGCAGCTTCCTGACCACTCTGGGGATCCTGATCGGGACCGCCTCGGTGATCGCGGTGGTATCGCTGGTGCAGGGTTTCTCGGACTCGATCAAGAGCCAGCTCGCCGACATGGGCGGCAGCACGCTGACGCTGACCGCGGAGAACAACAGCGAGAACTTCCGCACCGGCAAGCTCAACCACATCACTTTCGATGACATCGACGTGCTGCGCTACCGCGTGCCGGGCGTGGACATGGTGGCGCCACTGATGGCGATCCAGGCGACGGGTGCGAGCTATGGCAACCACAGCGCGAGCCCGCAGATCTACGCCACCACCAGCGAGTTCCAGCAGGTCCGCAACGAGTACCCGGAGCATGGGCGCTTCATCGTCGAGAGCGACGACCAGGGGCGGCGGCGCGTGGCGGTGATCGGCACCGAATTGCGCGACGAACTGGAGATGCCGGACAACCCGGTCGGCGAGTATTTCCAGATCGGCAGCGAGTGGTTCAAGGTCGTCGGGATGATGGAGAAGAAAGGCAAGATCCTCGGCTTCAGCCAGGACAACTTCGCCTACGTCCCATTCGGCGTTGGCCGGTCAATGATGGGCAACAGCAACGAGCCGATGCTGCAGGCGACCTTCACCGTGGCCAACCTGGAGGACGTCGACCTGGTCCGCGAGCGGGTCGAACGCGCGATCCGGGCCTCGCGCGACATCGCGCCGGGCAAGGATTCGGACTTCAAGGTCGACGCCGCCGATTCCTTTCTCAAGCAGTTCAACCAGATTGCCGGCATGGCCACTGCGGTGCTGGCCGGCATCGTCGGCATCTCGTTGCTGGTCGGTGGCATCGGGATCATGAACATCATGCTGGTATCGGTGACCGAGCGGACCCGCGAGATCGGCATCCTCAAGGCGCTGGGTGCTACCCGCCGCGACATCCTCACCCAGTTCCTGCTGGAGGCCGGCCTGCTGGCCTTGCTGGGAGGGCTGATGGGGATCGTGCTCGGGGTCGGGGTCGGGATGGGCGTTGCCGCACTGATCCCCGGCTTTCCACCGGCCAATGTGCCGCTGTGGGTGGTGGTGGCGGCGGCCGGTTTCTCGGCCATGGTCGGGGTGGTGTTCGGGATCATGCCGGCGTCGAAGGCGGCGGCGCTGGATCCGATCGAGGCGCTGCGCTACGAGTGAGCGCGCCGCACGGTGGTGTTACTTGCCGACGCAGAAGCTAGAGAAAATGTGTCCCAGCAGGTCATCGGCGCGGACCTTGCCTGTGATTTCACCCAGGGCATCGTGACTGGCGCGCAGCGCTTCGGCGGCCAACTCAAGCGCTTCATGGTCAAGCTGTGCGCTCGCCTCGACCAGCTCGACTCGGGCGCGCTGCAATGCGTCCACGTGGCGGGCGCGGGCGGTGAATGCGCCGTCGCCTGCATCGACGCCATCGCCCAGCGCCAAAGCGCCCAGGTGGGCATGCAGGTCGTCCAGGCCGATGCGGGTGCGCGCCGATACCCACAGGTGCGATGACCCGCGATTGGCGTCCATCTGGCCCGATGCCGCTCGGCCGGACTTCATCGAATCGGGGATTCCGTCCTCCAGCAAATCGGCCTTGTTGTGCAGCCACAAGATCCGCGGCACGCCGGCAATCGCCTCGGCCACCGCCGCGGTGCCCGCCTGCGGGTCGCGTGCATCCAGCACCACGATGGCCAGGTCGGCGCGTTCCAGCTCATCGTGAGCGCGGCGCATGCCTTCGCGCTCGATCGCATCCCCGCCCTCGCGCAGGCCGGCGGTGTCGACCAGGGTCAATTCAACGCCGTCGATGCGCACCACTTCCTGCAACAGGTCACGGGTGGTGCCGGCGATGTCGGTGACAATTGCCCGGTTGCTGCCGGCCAGCACGTTGAGCAGCGAGCTCTTGCCGGCGTTGGGCGGGCCAATGATCACCGCATGCAGGCCATCGCGCAGGCGGCGGCCACGCTCGGCGGCCGCCAGCAACTGATCCAGGGCTTGCCGCAGCTGCCCCAACTTGGCGCGCAGCTCATTACCGCCCAGGGTGTCCAGGGGCTCGTCGGCAAAATCAATGGCCGCCTCCACATGCACGCGCACGCCGATCAGGCCGCTGGCGATCGCCTCGACCCGCGATGAGAACTCGCCGTCCAGCGCCCGCCGCGCCGCGCGGGCGGCGCGCACGTCAGCCGCCGCGATCAGGTCGGCAACGGCCTCGGCCTGGGCCAGGTCGAGACGACCTTCCAGGAAGGCGCGCTCGCTGAACTCTCCGGGCCGCGCCTGCCTGGCACCCAGGTCCCAGCAGCGAGCCAACAATGCCTGCAACACGGCCGGCCCGCCATGGCCCTGCAACTCGACCACGTCTTCGCCGGTGTAGCTGGCAGGTGCGGCGAAATACAGCGCGATGCCATCGTCAATGGTCTCGCCACCAGCTTCGGCGAACCGCACGTAATGGGCATGGCGTGGAATCAGCTCACGCAGACAGACGGCCTCGCCGATCGACCGCGCACGCGGGCCTGACAAGCGCACGATGCCTACGCCGCCGGCGCCGGGCGCGGTAGCGATGGCAGCAATGGTGTCGCGGTCGGGCGCGGTCATGGGGTGCATGGTCGCAGATGGTCTCGTGGTGCGCATCGGCGGCCCATGGCAGAAACCCGCCGGTTGGCGGGCTCCTGTCTTCATTCCAGCGCTTGGTCTACGCCTTCACTGGCGCCGGTTCTTCACTGTACTTCTTGATCATCCACCACTGCTGGATCAGGCCCAGGCCCGCGTTGGTCACCCAGTACAACACCAGGCCCGCCGGGAAGAAGGCAAACATGACTCCGAACGCCAGCGGCATGAACTGCATCATCTTCTTCTGCATCGGATCGACGCCGGCCATCGGAGTGAGCTTCTGGGTCGCCCACATCAGCGCGATGTTGATCGCCGGCAGCACGAAGAACGGATCGCGTGCGGTCAGGTCCTGGATCCACAGGATCCACGGTGCATGACGCAGCTCGACCGACTCGGACAACATCCAGTACAGGGCCAGGAAGACCGGCATCTGCAGCAGCAGCGGCAGGCAACCGCCAACCGGGTTGATCTTCTCTTTCTTGTACAGCTCCATCATCGCCGCTTGCAGCTTCTGCTTGTCGTCGCCGTAGCGCTCCTTGAGCTGGGCCATGCGCGGCTGGAACTTGCGCATCTTCGCCATCGACTTGTACTGCGCCGCCGACAGCGGAAACATCACGGCCTTGAGCAGGAACACCAGCCCGACGATCGACCAGCCCCAGTTACCCAACAGGCCATGCAACCACTGCAGCACCCAGAACAGCCAGCCGGCCAGGGTCGCCATCGGTGAAAACCGGCTGAAGTCGACGGCGCGGTCCAGACCCGGCACCTGCTGGGCCTGGATCTGGCTGACCAGCTTGGGGCCCACCCACAGGCGCGCCTGGGTGCTGGCAGTCCCGCCTGGCGCCACGCTGACGCCCGGACCGACCTCACGGATCAGGTACCGGGTGGCACCGTTTTCACTGGCGGTCGTCAGCGAGAAAGTGCTGTTATCGGCCGCACCGGGAATCCAGGCACCGAAGAAATGGTGCTGCAGGAACGAGATCCAGCCGCCGCTGACCTGCTTGTCGAGCGGGCCGTCTTCGATGAAATCTTCGTACTTGCGCTTCTCGTACTTGTCCGTGGCACTGAACCACGCCGCGCCCTGGAAGCTGTACTTCTCCGGGCTCATCGGCGCGCTGCTTTCCAGTGCGCGCGGCACTCGGCTCAATTGCCTATAGACAAAGCCCTGCCAGGGATCGGTGCCACGGTTGACCACCTCGTCGCGCACATCCACCACGTAGTTGCCCCGGTGGAAGGTATAGGTGCGCTGGATGCTCACGCCATTCGGGCCATTCCATGTGAAAGGCACCACCAGTTGATCTTCACCCGCATCCAGCCGGAAATCCGTTGCCGCCGGCAGCGCGTCGCGGTCCAGCACAAAACCCGATTGGTGGGTCGGCGTGGTGCCGCTATTGCTGACCCAGCCACTCTGGGCGACAAAATAATCCACCGGATCCTGGCTGAACAACCGGACCGGCGCGCTGTCTTCGTCCGCGGTGCTCGGATAGGCCAGCAGATCGGCCTGGAGCACCTCGCCACCATCAAGCACGACCTGGAGCACGTCAGTGGAGACGGTGACCGTCGCCGATTTGACGCCCGAGACGGCAGCAATCTCGGGAGCGGCGGCCGCAGACGGCGCGGCCATGGTCGGTACCCCGGGGACGCCGGCGCCCTGGCTGCCGGCGCCATCAACCCCGGCGAGGCGGTTTGCGGCCGGGATCGTCGACGTGCCCGCCGAGGTACTGGTCGTCGGCGTCGTGGGAGGCGCGGCCTGCTCCTTGTTCCACTCCATCCACAGCAGGGTCGCCACCATCAGCCAGGCGAAGATCAGGAATACACGGGTCTGGTTCATGGGCAACAGGCAGGCTCATCCGCCGCCGGAAGGCGGCGTGGGGTCGGTGGAAGAAGGAACGTCGGAACGTCGGGATGGCGGCATTGTGCCGTCCGCGCCGGGTGCCGGCAACGGCGCCGACGCGGAACCGCGGGCCGCCATGGCGTCGATCGGCAGTGCACCCGACCGCCGTAACAGCCCGAGGAAGGCGGCTTGCAATTGCTGGTGGTCACAACGTGCGGCACCGACCCGGGCGACCAGCACGTAATCACCGTCGGCCAAATCAGCACGACAGGCGCGGAAAGTCTCGCGCAACACGCGCTTGATCCGGTTGCGCCCGACCGCATGCGGATCGACCTTGCGCGAGACCGCCAAACCCAGGCGCGGGCCCGAGTCCGGCTGTTGGGGACAAACCTGCCAATGCAATGCAAGCACGGGCAGCGCCACGCGCCGGCCGTGCTTGAATATGCGGTCGAAATCGGATTTCGCGCGAACCCGCGCAGTGCGCGGGAAGCGGATCTTCGGCATCAGGACGTCAACGGCGGCAAGGGGCTGCCGTTGCGACATCACCTGCGCTTAGGCGCAGAGACGCTTGCGACCCTTGGCGCGGCGACGCGACAGGATCTTGCGGCCGTCGGCCGTCGCCATGCGTGCACGGAAGCCGTGGTCGCGCTTGCGCTTGAGGTTGCTGGGTTGGTAGGTGCGCTTGGTGGACATGGCTGCGGTTCTGCATTTACGGCGGAATAAGACCGGCAAGTCTAACGAGGATTCAGCGGGCTGGTCAAATGGCGGCGATCCGGGCCGCTGCGCCAGGCGCGTCCAGCCGGGCAGCTGCGGCACCTGCGCCGCTTCATCGCCCGGCTCTGCTGCGTGCTAGTCTGGCTGGCCACAACCTTGATCCGCGCGGCGCGATGCCCATCCTCGCACACGCCGATCTTCGCCATTGCATGAAAGACCCTATGGACGCTTGGCCCCACTGCCTGGAACGACTCGAGGCCGAATTGCCGGCCGAGGACGTCCACGCCTGGCTCAAACCACTGCAGGCCAGCCGTCGCGACGGTGCCACCGTGCTTTTCGCGCCCAATGCCTTCGTCGTCGAGCACGTGCGGGAGCGCTACCTGGGGCGGATCCGCGAATTACTCGCACACTTTTCCGGTGATGGCGATGTCAGCCTGGAGGTCGGCTCCTTGCCGCGGGAAGCCATGCCGGCGGCGCTGGTGCCCTCCCCGGTACGCCCGATCAGCATCGCTGCGATCGAGCCGTTCAACGGCAACCTGGACAACCACTACACGTTCGAGAATTTCGTCGAGGGGCGCAGCAACCAGCTGGGCCGCGCCGCCGCCATGCAGGCGGCACTCAGTCCCGGCGAGCGTGGGCACAATCCGCTGCTGCTGTATGGCGGTACCGGATTGGGCAAGACCCACTTGATGTTTGCCGCCGGCAACCTGATGCGTGCCAACAACCCCGCCGCGCGAGTCATGTACCTGCGTAGCGAACAGTTCTTCAGCGCCATGATGAAGGCGTTGCAGGAAAAGGCCATGGACGGGTTCAAGCGGCATTTCCAGCGCGTCGACGCCTTGCTGATCGACGACATCCAGTTTTTTGCCGGCAAGGACCGTACCCAGGAAGAGTTTTTCCACACCTTCAATGCGCTTTTCGACGGCAAGCAGCAGATCATCCTGACCTGCGACCGCTTCCCGCGCGAGGTCGAAGGCCTGGAACCCCGATTGAAATCGCGTCTGGCCTGGGGCCTCAGCGTGGCGATCGATCCGCCCGACTTCGAGACCCGCGCCCAGATCGTGCTGTCCAAGGCACAGGAACGCGGCGTGGCGATCCCGGAGGATGTCGCCTTCCTGCTGGCCAAGAAAATGCGGTCCAACGTCCGTGACCTGGAAGGCGCCCTCAACACGCTGACCGCCCGCGCCAACTTCACCGGTCGCGCGATCACCATCGATTTCGCCCAGGAAACCTTGCGTGACCTGCTGCGCGCACAGCAACAAGCCATCGGCATCCCCAACATCCAGAAGACCGTGGCAGACTACTACGGTCTCCAGATGAAGGATCTGTTGTCGAAGCGACGGACGCGTTCGCTCGCCCGCCCACGCCAGATGGCCATGGCGTTGACCAAAGAGCTGACCGAACACAGTCTGCCGGAGATCGGCGACGCGTTTGCCGGACGGGATCACACCACCGTGCTGCACGCCTGCCGACAGATCCGGACGCTGATGGAAACGGACGGAAAGATGCATGAAGACTGGGAAAAGTTGATCCGTAAACTCAGTGAGTAGTCGCTCCGGTAACGGTGTGCAGCAGTGGGGTACAAGTTGTGGATAACTCGCGCTTCGGGGTACGGATCAAAACTTGTCCACAGGTTCAAGCTTCATTGAAGCAGCAGTTGTACCAGGTTTTTGATTGGCGATTAATCTAGTTAAATCAATAGGTTGGGACGGTTATCCCGGATATTCCCGAACACCACCACCACCAGGCTTTTGATTTATACATTCTTTTGTATTGGGCATAGGGGTAGGACCGAATGCGTTTCAGCCTGCAACGAGAAGTGTTTCTCAAACCGTTGGCCCAGGTCGTCAACGTGGTCGAACGCAGACAGACCCTTCCGGTCCTGGCCAATTTGCTGGCCCAGGTCAAGGATGACCAGCTGTCTCTCACCGGCACCGATCTGGAAGTCGAGATGGTCTCGCGAGTGGCGGTGGACGAAGCCGAGGATGGGGAAACCACAATTCCGGCGCGAAAGCTGTTCGATATCGTTCGGGCCCTGCCCGATGGCAGCAAGATCACGGTGTCCCAAAGCGGGGACAAGCTTTCCGTGCAGGCTGGACGTTCACGCTTTACCCTGGCCAGCCTGCCGGCCAATGATTTTCCTTCGCTGGACGAGGTTGAGGCCACCGAACGGGTGCAGGTCTCCGAAGCAACGCTGAAGGAGTTGATCGAACGCACTGCCTTCGCAATGGCCCAGCAAGACGTCCGCTACTACCTCAACGGGCTGCTGTTCGACCTGCGCGAGGAGAGTCTGCGCTGTGTAGCCACCGACGGCCATCGCCTGGCGCTATGCGAGGCGCCCTACGAGGGCAACGCCCAGACCAAGCGCCAGATCATCGTTCCTCGAAAAGGCGTGACCGAGTTGCAACGGCTGCTGGAAGGCGGTGACCGCGAGCTGGAGCTGGAAATGGGCCGAGGCCACATCCGGGTCAAGCGTGACGACGTTACCTTCACCAGCAAGTTGATCGATGGGCGATTCCCCGATTATGAAGCGGTGATCCCGATCGGCGCCGACAAAGAAGTCCGTATTGATCGTGAGGTACTGCGCGCCTCCCTGCAGCGCGCTGCGATCCTCTCCAATGAGAAGTACCGGGGCGTTCGCATCGAGGTCTCCCCGGGGCAGCTCAAGATCAGTGCGCACAATCCTGAGCAGGAAGAAGCGCAGGAGGAAGTGGAAGCAGATACCAAGGTCGACGACCTGGCGGTCGGGTTCAATGTCAATTACCTGCTGGATGCGCTGTCGGCGCTGAGGGGCGATCAAGTAGTGTTGGCACTGCGTGATGCAAACTCTTCAGCCCTGGTGCGAGAGGCCGACAACGAGCGTTGCCGCCATGTGGTGATGCCGCTCAGGCTTTGACGGGCCCCGCACCCCACATGTTCCACGTGGAACGCGCTGATCCCATCACTACGCCCGGTTCGCCCGGGCGTAGTGGTTTTTGGCCGGCGCCGGTCGGCTTGAGGTGCGGTCAATGCGCGTAACCCGCCTTGATATCCGGTACCTGCGGCGGTTTCAGGAAGTACTGCTGCAACCTGGCCCGACGGTGAACCTGATCACCGGCGATAACGGAGCAGGCAAGACCAGCATCCTAGAAGCGCTGCACTTGATGGCTTACGGGCGCAGCTTCCGCGGGCGTGTACGCGATGGTCTGGTCCGGCAGGGTGACGACGCACTGGAGGTTTTTGTCGAATGGCAGGAACTGACCAGAAGCCGGTCACAAAGCCACGGGATGCCAACAGGAGCCCCTGCGGCCGATATCCGGATACGGAAGGCCGGTTTGCGCCATAGCGGGCAAGACTGGAGTGGCCGGCTCGACGGGACCGGCGTGTCTCATCTGGGCGAACTGTGCGCGGCATTGGCGGTGGTTACGTTCGAGCCGGGAAGTCATGCCCTGGTAACGGGTCCCGCCGACATTCGCCGGCGCTACCTTGACTGGGGACTGTTCCACGTGGAACCTGGCTTTCTCCCCTTGTGGCGGCGTTACTCCAGGGCCCTCAAGCAGCGCAACGCATTATTGAAGTCCCGTTCCGGCCATTCACAGATCGACGCCTGGGATCGCGAGCTTGCCGAGGCCGGTGAGCCGCTCACCAGGTACAGGCAAGCTTATCTGTCCGCTCTGCAGCCCCTGTTCAGCGAGGTTGCGGCGGATCTGGCACCGGCATTGGGGGGGGTCACGATGGATTACCAGCCGGGTTGGCGACGCGATGACCTTCCTCTTGCTGACGCGTTGCTGCTGGCACGTGACCGGGACCTGCAGACGGGTTTTACCTCGCTGGGACCACATCGTGCCGATTGGCGCATCCACTTTGGTGCACTGCCGGGGCGGGATGCGCTGTCTCGCGGGCAGGGAAAGCTCACTGCGTTGTCAGCCCTGCTGGCGCAGGCGGGTCATTACGCGACGATTCGCGGTGAATGGCCCGTGATCGCGTTGGACGACTTGTCCTCGGAGTTGGACCGCAACCATCAGCAACGCGTGCTTCAACGCTTGTCTGACAGTGACGCGCAGGTATTCATCACTGGAACCGAACTGCCAGCGGCACTGGCTGTCCTGTCCATCGACGCCACCTTGTTCCACGTGGAACAAGGTGTGCTGAGCGCAGGCGATACCATTTAATTTCGCTGCAGGTGGCGCTCCACGCGGCCCATGCGGCTGCCTGAATGCCAGTCCGGGCGCCGGGCCGTCGAATCCGTGGCAAGGCGCAAGGAGACTCATCCCGCCTGCTATACTGAGCTACGTTTCCCCTTGCGTTTCGACGCCGCCGCGTACTTGGCGGCCGCGTCGTCGGAGCCTGTTGCCGCATGACCCAGATCGAACACGATCCTTCCCCGATCCGCAGCGAAACCCAACCGGACGCTACCCTGCCGTCTCAAACCTACGATTCCAGCAAGATTACGGTCTTGCGTGGACTGGAGGCCGTGCGCAAACGTCCAGGCATGTATATCGGCGACGTGCACGACGGCACCGGGCTGCACCACATGGTGTTCGAGGTGGTCGACAACGCTGTCGATGAGGCTTTGGCCGGCCACGCCGACGATATCGTGGTTACCCTGCACGAGGATGGCTCGGTGGCGGTGTCCGATAACGGGCGAGGCATCCCGGTCGACCTCCACAAGGAAGAACACGTCTCTGCGGCCGAGGTCATCATGACCGTGCTGCATGCGGGCGGAAAGTTCGACGACAACAGCTACAAGGTATCCGGCGGCCTGCATGGCGTCGGCGTGTCTGTGGTCAACGCCTTGTCCGAGCATCTCTGGCTCGATATCTGGCGTGATGGCTTCCATCACCGGCAGGAATATTCGCTGGGCGAACCGCTGTATCCGCTGAAGAGGGTGGAAGCCTCCGACAAGCGTGGCACCATCCTGCGCTTCAAGCCGGCCACCGAAATTTTCTCGGATGTGGAGTTTCACTACGAAATCCTCGCCAAGCGCCTGCGTGAGCTGTCTTTCCTCAACTCCGGGGTTCGCATCACCCTGCAGGACGAACGCGGCGAACAGCGAAAGGACGTGTTCGAGTACGAGGGCGGCATTCGCTCGTTCGTCGAGCACCTGGCCCAGCTCAAGACCCCACTCCACCCGAACGTGATCTCGGTCACCGGTGAGGAGAACGGCATCACCGTGGACGTCGCGATCCAGTGGACCGACGCCTATCAGGAAACGATGTTCTGCTACACCAACAACATCCCGCAAAAGGATGGCGGTACCCACCTTATTGGTTTCCGGGCCGCGCTGACCCGCACGCTGACCAACTACATCGAGCAGTCCGGGCTGGCCAAGCAGGCCAAGGTGACCTTGTCGGGCGATGACATGCGCGAAGGCATGATCGCGGTGTTGTCGGTCAAGGTTCCGGATCCGAGCTTCTCCTCGCAGACCAAGGAAAAGCTTGTCTCATCCGACGTGAGACCCGTAGTTGAGCACACGTTCGGCGCACGTTTGCAGGAGTTCCTGCAAGAGCACCCGGTTGAAGCCCGTGCGATTACCGGCAAGATCCTGGATGCCGCACGTGCCCGCGAGGCTGCACGCAAGGCGCGCGACCTGACCCGCCGCAAGGGCGCATTGGACATCGCCGGCCTGCCCGGCAAGCTCGCCGATTGCCAGGAAAAAGATCCGGCGCTGTCGGAGCTGTTCATCGTCGAGGGTGACTCCGCCGGCGGCTCCGCCAAGCAGGGCCGCAACCGCAAGACCCAGGCGATCCTGCCGCTGAAAGGCAAGATCCTCAACGTCGAGCGTGCCCGCTTCGATCGCATGCTTTCCAGCGCCGAGGTCGGCACCCTGATCACCGCGTTGGGCACCGGCATCGGCAAGGACGACTACGACCCCGACAAGCTGCGCTACCACCACATCATCCTGATGACCGATGCCGACGTCGATGGCAGCCACATCCGGACGCTGTTGCTGACCTTCTTCTACCGACAGATGCCGGAGTTGATCGAACGCGGTCATATCTATATCGGGTTGCCGCCGCTGTACAAGATCAAGCAGGGCAAGACCGAGTTGTATCTCAAGGACGACGCGGCGCTCAACGCCTACCTGGCCAGCAATGCAATCGAAGGCGCGGCGCTGATCCCGGCCGAAGGTGAGCCACCGATCACCGGCGTTGCCCTGGAGCAGTTGTTGCTTGCCTACGCCGGCGCACGCGACGCGATTGCCCGCAATGCGCATCGTTACGACCCCGAGGTGCTCGAGGCGTTGATCGATTTCACGCCGCTGGACGCCGAGCATCTCTCACAGAACATCGACGAACGCCATGAGCTGGATCTTCTGGAACAGCGCCTCAATCAAAAACAGTTGGGCAAACCGCGTTATGCGTTGAGTTTGCAGGCCGCCACCGACGCGCATCCCGCAGCTCTGGTGGCCAAGCGCTCGCATATGGGCGAGGAGTTGCTCCAGGTGCTGCCTTTGGCCGCGTTTGCCGGCGGCGAGTTGCGACCGTTGCGCGAAGCCGCCGCCCAGCTGCATGGGTTGATCCGCGAGGGTGCGAAAATTATTCGCGGCAACCGCGAGCAAGCCATCGACAGCTTTGCCGATGCCCAGGTGTGGTTGCTGGAAGAGGCCAAGAAAGGCCGCCAGATCCAGCGCTTCAAGGGCCTTGGCGAGATGAACCCGGAGCAACTGTGGGAAACCACGGTCAACCCGGAAACCCGGCGCCTGCTGCAGGTGAAGATCGAGGACGCGGTGGCTGCCGACCAGGTCTTCAGCACCTTGATGGGCGATGTGGTGGAACCCCGTCGCGCGTTTATCGAAGACAACGCGCTGAAGGCGGGCAACCTGGATATCTGACCGGTCGTGCACCGGCATGTGAGACCGCGCGGTGCAGGCATCGCGCGGGGGCCCGCTGGTGGCCTTGACCTGGCATTCATCGCTTTGCGGTTACACCGAGGCATTGCAAACAAGGATTATCACTATGAAGCGTCTGCTCCTCGGCGTTGCGATGGCGGCCGTCGTCGCCGCCTGCGCGACCACCACCTCGCCCACTGGCCGCACTCAGGCGGTGGGCGCGATCTCGCAGCAGCAGCTCGACCAGATGGGCGCACAGGCGTTTGCCGAGTACAAGGCCAAACTGCCCCAAAGCAAAAATGCCAGCCAGACCCGTTATGTGCGTTGCGTGGTTGACGCTGTCACGCAGCAGCTGGAAAGCGGTGGCAACACCCAATGGGAGGTGGCGCTGTTTGCCAACGATGAACCGAACGCCTTCGCGCTACCGGGCGGAAAAATCGGCGTCTACACCGGGATCTTCAAGGTCGCCAAGAACCAGGATCAGCTGGCCGCGGTGATCGCCCATGAAATCGGGCATGTCATCGCCCACCACCATGACGAGCGCATTACCCGGCAGATGGGCGCGCAGGCCGGGCTGGGTGTCCTGGGCGCGTTGATCGGTTCACAATATGGGACCGGCGCAGCGCAAACGACCCAGCAGCTTGGCGGTATGGCGGTACAGACCGCGCTGTTGCTACCCAATAACCGGACCCAGGAGTCCGAGGCGGACGTTGTCGGACAGCGATTGATGGCTCAGGCCGGATTCGACCCGGGGCAAGCGGTGAACCTGTGGCAGAACATGATCGGTGCCAGCTCCAGTCGCGCGCCCGAATGGCTGTCGACCCATCCCGATCCGCAGAGCCGTATCGCGGAGCTGGATGCACGGGCGGACGGGTTGGCGGCGACCTATCAGCAAGCTCGAGCCGCCGGCCACGTTCCCAAATGCGGTTAAGGCGGCGTCGGGATAGGACGAAATGCACCTTCTACCCGCAATAAGTTTCTGCTAGGTTGTTCGTCCACTGTCCTCCACCCGATCCGCAGCCTCTGGCAGCGGTCGCTGCCAAGGTGATCGAATGAACGGTTCCATGTCCTCCAAGCGGCTGCTCGCCGTTGCCATCGGCGCGATGTTCGCTGCGGCAGGTGGGGTCGCAGCTGCCCAGACGCAGCAGGCGCCCGATGCCGGTGCGACAGCGGCGGTCGCTGAGGCGCAAGCCGGCTCTTCGTCGTCCGCGCAGCAATCGACCCAGCGTCGCCGCGGCGGTGCCAGGCAAGCACGCACGGATCGGAACACTCGCGGGAGCCAGGAAGCGCGGGCTGAGGTCGAGCAGAGCTACCCGGAGGCAACCCGGCAGAATCCCGAGGTCAATGCGAGCGCGAGCGCGTCACGCAAGATGAGCAAGATGATGGATCTGTATGAGGCGGACGAGGGTGCCCAAGCGAGCGCGATCGCCGATGAAATCCTCTCCGACCCCGGAACCAACCCTTACGAGAAGTCCTATTCGGCCCAACTCGCGGGACAGATCGCCTACGACGCGGATGACCTGGTTGGCGCCGTCGGCTACTACAAGCAGGTGATCAAGTTGGACGGGCTGGATAACAACGCCCACTACAACGTGATGTTGAACCTCGCCCAGTTGCAACAGCAGCAAGACCAGTATCCGGAGTCGCAGGCGACGTTCGAGCGCTTCTTCAAGGAGACCGGAAGCCAGGATCCGACCGCACTGATGATGCAGGGTCAGGGCCTCTATCTGATGGAGCGCTACGAGGAAGCCGCTGCGATCATGGAACGAGCGATCGCAGCAAGCGCCGATCCCAGCCCGCAATGGCAGGCGCTGCTCATGCAGGTCTATGCAGAAGGTGGCAACAGCGCCGAGGCGGTCGGCATGGCCGAGAAAGTGGCCGCCGCCAAACCAGACGACAAACGAGCGCAGATGAACCTGGCGGCAACCTACCAAAACGCCGGCATGCCCGACAAGGCAATCGCCATCCTGGAGCAACTGCGTGCCAGCGGTCAGCTCAGCACGGGCAACGAATACCAGGTGTTGTACGCGACTTATGCCAATATTGACGGTCGCGAGAAGGACGTGATAGCCGTGATCAACGAGGGCATGCAAAAGGGCGCGCTGGAACCCGATCACCAAGCCTATGTCGCGCTGGCCCAGGCCTATTACTTCTCTGACCAGCCCGACCTTGCGATCGACGCATATAACAAGGCCGCCCCGTTGGACAGCGACGGAAGCACGTATCTGAACCTTGCGAAGGTCCTGCATCAGGAAAGCCGCATTGCCGAGGCGAAGGATGCCGCCAGGAAAGCACTGGAAAAAGGCGTCGAGAAGAAGGAAGACGCCAACCGGATCATTGCGCTGCCAGGAAGCTAACCGCATCACGAAAACGTGCATTGCCACTTGGAAGCAGTGGTTGAGTTTGGTATATCCTAGGAGGTTCCCGCCGCCCAAAAGCAGCGGAAACCATTTGACGGCCCGAGGCGTAACGTACGCTCCCGGCACCCCCACCCGAGCTGATGGCGCATGACGCAAGACTTGGAAATCCCAATCAAGAAACGAGACGACCACGAAGGGTTGAACTGGGCGCGTATCGCCGGTATCACCATCGCGATTGCCGTGCACGCCGCAGCGCTGCTGCTGATGCTGGCGCCGATGGCCGCCCCGCCGACGGACACGGCCGAGGAGGAGGTGACGATGGTGAACATCATCAAACCGCCGCCGCCGCCGCCACCGCCGCCGCCGCCGCCGCCGGAACAGCCCAAGCCGATTACTCCGCCCAAGGAGTTGTCGCCGCCGAAGCAGACGCCGTTGCCGCCGCCACCGGAACAACCGCCCATCATCGTCGATGACCCGAGTCCGATGGATGTCCCGGCGCCGCCCCCGGCACCGCCAGCACCGCCGGCGCCACAAGACACGCTGGGCTCGGTCAACCCGTCGTCCAGGGCCATGAACCCGCCGAAGTATCCGCCGTCTGCGGTCCGAAGCGGAATCGAAGGCACCGTGATATTGGTCATCAGCATCGATGCCCAGGGCAACGTGCTGGACATCGAAGTAGAGAAGTCCAGTCGCAACCGCGACCTTGACCGCGCAGCAATAGAGGCGGCCAGAAAGTGGCGGTTTGCTCCGGAGATCAGTAACGGGGTTCCGGTCGCCAGCCGGGTTCGCGTCCCAGTGGACTTCACCCTTGATTGACCTGGCAGCAAGTGATTTCGCAACAACTGTCCAGATGACATCCTGTGCAGGCAACACCGATTCCCAGAACCACCCATTGCAGTACTTTGACTTTGCAGTCCCCTTCTTCCACGACATCCAAAGGTAAGCGTCATGCTTCAGGAAACCACCACCGCTGCCGCTGCTGGAGGCAACAACGCCGACGCGTTCCAGCAGATGAGCTTCTCCCACATGGTGCAGAACTTCGATCTGGTAGCCTGGATCGTATTCCTCACCCTCACGCTGTTTTCGGTGCTGTCGATCTACTGGATCGTCGTGAACCTGATCAAGGGTGCGCGGCTGCGCTCCAAGGCCGATCGGGTCATTGAGACGTTCTGGGAAACCAGCAACGCGCAGGATGCAATCCGTTACATGGAAGAACAGGGCAGCTCGGAGCCGTTCTCCAAGATCGCCCTCGATGCGGCCCAGGCTGCGGCTCACCATCAGCGCAACGAAGGCTCTCGCCTGGTCGAATCGCTGAATCGCTCCGAGTTCGTCGACCGCGCCTTGCGCCAGTCGGTGACCCGTGAGTCGATGAGGCTTGAAAATGGACTTACCGTACTCGCGACCGTCGGTGCGACCTCGCCGTTCGTCGGTCTGCTGGGTACCGTTTGGGGCATCTACCACGCCCTTATCCGTATCGGCCAGAGCGGCAACGCGTCGATCGATGCGGTGGCCGGCCCGGTGGGTGAGGCGCTGATCATGACCGCGTTCGGTCTGTTCGTCGCGATCCCGGCGGTGGTGGCATTCAACTTCTTCACCCGCGTCAATCAGGTGACGAACAGCCGCTTCGATACCTTCGCCCACGACTTGCACGACTTCTTCGCCACCGGTTCGCGGGTGGGTGAGTTGCCGTCCCAGCGCTGATAGACCAGCGTTCCCAGGCATGAAGTTGGAGTCCGGATATGTCCTTCAGTTCAAATAGCGGCGGCCCGATGGCCGAGATCAACGTGACGCCGTTGGTGGACGTGATGTTGGTGCTGCTGATCATCTTCATGATCACCGCACCGCTCATGGCGCACAAAGTCCAGGTCAAGCTGCCTGAAGTGGTGATCGACGATACGAAGAAGGAGGCGCCGGAGGTGCAGCCGATCACGATCGCGATCGAGGCCGACGGCTCGGTGTTCTGGAATGACGAGCCGGTCACGCCATCGTTGATGGAGAGTCGTCTGTCGGTCGAAGCCCAGAAGACACCACAGCCTCAGATCAACGTGCGCGGCGACAAGACCACCAAATACAGCATCATCAAGGACGTGGTGAACGTTGCGCAGTCGCAAGGCATGCGCAAGGTGGGCTTCATCGCTGTCAGGGATCGCACCCAATAAACCCGGAGAACACGAAATGTCCATGAGTTCCAGCTCCGGCGGCGCGATGGTCGATATCAACGTCACCCCGCTGGTTGACGTTCTATTGGTGCTGCTGATCATCTTCATGGTGACTGCGCCAATTGCCACGTACCCGATCGAAGTCAACCTGCCACAACGCTCGAACCAGCCACCGCCGTTGTCCGAACCACCGCCGCCGATCCGCGTGCGGATCGAGGCGTCCGGCCAGGTGTTCTGGAACAACTCGCCGTACCCGTTGAGCGTGATCGCGAACATGATGAAAACGGAAGTCGCGCGCGATCCGACCAACCAGCCGCAGCTGGAGATCGACACCAACGACGATGCCGACTACGGCACGTTGGCCCAGGTGCTCTCCCTGGCCAGGAATGCGGACATGAAGAAAATCGGTTTCGTCGAGAAATAATCGTCAAGCGCTACCGTGGATTTGGAAACGCCACCTTCGGGTGGCGTTTTTTTGACCAAATCGATCAGCCTTGATCGCCGTCCTGCAGGATCGACAAGTAGCCGCGTACCGTCGCCGCCAGTCCGGCATATAGCGCTTCGGCAATCAGGGCGTGCCCGATCGATACCTCCAACAAACCCGGCACCGCGCGCACGAACGCCTGAAGGTTGTCCTGGCTCAGGTCATGGCCGGCGTTGACTCCCAGCCCGACCGCCTGCGCCCGGGCGGCAATGGCGTGGAATCGGGCCAGCATCGCTCCGCTGCTGCCAGTCGCTGCGGATTCGGCATACGGGCCGGTATACAGCTCGACCCGGTCGGCGCCTGTCTGTGCGGCCAGCTCGATGTTCGCGGCGCGCTCCGGGTCCCACGCATCGGCAAACAGGCTGACCCGGCAGCCCGACCCGTGCAGTTGATCCACCAGCGGGCGCAAGCGCTCCGCGTCACGTCGGAAATCGAAGCCGTGGTCCGAGGTCAGTTGACCATCCCCGTCGGGTACCAGCGTCGCCTGGGTGGGTCGCACCCGTTCACACAGGACCAGGAACCCGGGGTAACCGGGGCGGGCGGGGGCGAAAGGATTGCCCTCCAGGTTTAGTTCCACACCGCGTGAGGCGGTCAATTCTGCCAGCGCAAGCACATCATCGGCGCGGATATGGCGTGCATCCGGACGCGGGTGCACGGTGATGCCATGGGCTCCGGCATCCAGGCAGGCACGCGCGGCATCCACCACGTCAGGCTGGTTGCCACCGCGCGAGTTGCGCAACACCGCGATTTTGTTGACGTTGACACTGAGGAAAGTCATCGCCGAAGCATAACGCGGCGGGCGGCGCGCACGCAGCCTACAGCAGCGGCGATACCAGCCGTGCCAGCGCCTCCGGTAGCCGGTTACGCCACAACGGTCGTTCCCGGTCATCCCGCACCCGCAACGAGTTTCCGCACTCGTGCTCGACCAGCTGCGCCAGCTGCTGCGCCAACGGCCGGTTGCGAAACAACACCGAGACTTCGAAGTTGAGGCGAAAGCTGCGGTGGTCGAAGTTTGCACTGCCGACGATGACAAGATCCTCGTCGCACACCAAGGCCTTGCTGTGCAGCAGGCGCGGACCGTACTCGTAGATTTGTACCCCAGCGGCCAACAGGTCGTCGAAGTACGAGCGTGCCGCGTGGGTAACCAGCCAGCTGTCACTCATCTTGGGCAGCACCAGCCGAACGTCCAGCCCGCCCAGTGCAGCGGAAGTCAGCGCCATCATCGCCGCTTCACCGGGCACGAAATAGGGCGTCATCAGCCAGACGCGGGTGGTGGCGGAATGGATGGCGGCCACGTGCAGCCGGTGGATCGCCTCCCAGGAGGAATCCGGGCCAGATACCAGGGTTTGTGCGGATATCCCGCCCCGCTGCGGCGGCGGGTGATCCAGCGTCAACGGGGCGGCGCCGGTGGCGTAGGCCCAGTCCTCGACAAACACCAGCTGAAGGGAACGCACGACGTTGCCCTCCAGGCGCACGTGCAGATCGCGGTAGGCATTGGGGTGGAGCTGTTCGTCCTGCTCGTCGGTGATATTGATGCCGCCAGTAAAGGCGGTGCGACCATCGATGATCACGATCTTGCGATGGGTCCGCAGGTTCAGCCAGGGGCGCTTCCAGAACCAGCGCAAGCGCATCGGATGAAACCAGCAAAACTCGCCGCCGGCGTCCAGCAAGGGCTTCAGGAATCTGCGCGAGACGCGACCGGACCCGACCGCATCCAGCAGCAGGCGCACCTTGACCCCGGCCCGTGCCCGCTCGATCAGCGCGTCACGCAACGCTTTCCCGGTGCGGTCGGGCAGGTAGACGTAGTACTCCAGATGGACGTGCTCGCGCGCCTGGGCGATGGCGGCGAGCAGTTGCGAATAGGTCTGTGCGCCATCGATCAGCAACTCGGCGCTGGTGGCGGTGGTGGGTGGTATGCCGGTCGTTGACTGGGCCAGCCGGGCCAGCTCGATCGCATCGGGATCCAGGGATTGGCCGGGCGGTGGCGGTGGCAGCGCGGCATGCGCACGAACCCGGCGCAGCCGATGCCGCTGGATCTTCTGCGGCCCGAAGAAGTAGTAGATCAGGAAACCGAGGTAGGGCAGGGCAGCCAGGCTGATCAACCAGCTGAGGGTTGCCGCCGGCCCGCGCTTTTGCAACACGATCCACAGTCCCAGCCACACCACATAACTGGCCCAACCCACCGCCAGCCACAGTTTCAGGTGCTCAATGGTCAGCAGTTCGCGCCACAGGCCGGTCAAGACGTCGATCATGGCGCGCCCCCCAGGTTCGCGCGGGCTAGCGCCATCAGAAGAACCCTGGCAGCAGCGGCCCGTCCAGCCACAGCCAACGGGTCATCCACGCACACACGAATGCAATCACAACTGTCAGTGGTACCCCCACCCGCAGGAAGTCGCCGAACCGGTATTGGCCTGGTCCGAGGATCAGCAAGTTGCCGTGGTGGCCGATCGGTGTGAGGAAGGCAACCACCGCCCCCAACGCGGTGCAGACCACGAACGGAGTGGGGTCCATGCCCAGCGACTGGGCAAGCTCGACGGCAATGGGACCCAGCAGCACCGTGGTCGCGGAGTCGGAAAGGATCTGGGTCAATAAGCCGGCCATCGAAAACAGCACCAGCAAGATCGCCAACACTGGCCAGCCGGCCACCACGTGACGCAATCCGGAGGCCAGTAGTTGCGCGGTGCCTGTCTGCTCCATGGCGATGCCCAACGGGATCACGCCGGCAATCATCACGAACACCCGCACATCGATTTCCCGGTAGGCCTGGCCGATCTCCACGCAACGGGTCGCAACGATTGCCACGGCACCCAGCAGGAACGCCAACGGCACCGGAAGCCACTCGGTCACTGCGGCAAGGATGGTCAACCCGAGGATCACCAGCGCCAGTGGCGCGCGTACCCGTCGCTTGGCCTCCCCTGCGAAAGGCACCAGCATCAGGAACCCATGGTGGGTGGCCAGTTCGGCAAAGCGGGACGGTCGGCCCCACAACACCAGCAAGTCACCTTCGCGCAGCCGCGCGTCCGCCAGCCGCGGCGCGACGTGGCCTTCTCGCCGCCACAGGCCGACGATGACCGCGCGAAACTGACGCGAGAAGTCCAGCTCGCGGATGCTGCGACCAATGAATTCCGAACCCGGTGCGACCACCGCCTGCACCAACTGGGCCTTGCCTTCGTCTTCACCGGTGGCCCGGGCACCGAAGCGCGAAATGGCGTGCAGGTCGATGCCGGTATCGTCGTGCAGCGAGGCCAGCGCATCCGCCGACGCCTCCACCAGCAGCACGTCGCCGCTGATCAGTGGACTGGAATCGCCCAGGTCGCGGCGCAACTTGTCGTCACGCATCCAGCCAATCATGCGGAACTTGTCGCCCAGCGCTTTCTGCAGCTCGGCCAATGGTCGGGTGCTCCAGCGCGAGCCTTCCACGATCAGCAGCTCGGTGCGATAGCGATCCAGCCGCAGGTAGCCCTCATCGCCCAGCTCCGCGCCGCGCTTGGGCAGGATCCAGCGCGTGAGCAGCATGTAGACCATTCCGATCAATACCAGCGCGATGCCGATCGGGGTGATCGAGAAAATCCCCAGGCCTTCCGCACCGGTACGTTCCAGCAGGTTGTCGGCGAGCAGGAACGCCGGTGCGCTGACCAGGGTCAGGCAGGTGCCCAGCGAAGCGGCCAGCGACATCGGCATCAGCAATCGGGATGGGGCCAGCCCCTTGTCCTTGGCCAGCCGGCTCAGGATCGGCAGCATCATCGCGGTCACCATCACGTGGTGGGTGAACGATGCCATCAACGCCACTGCCGGCATCGTCACCGCGATCGATCGCGCTTCGCTCTTGCCAGAGGCGCGGCCGATCCATTGGCCGATGTGCTCGGTGATACCGGTGGCTGCCAGCCCGCCGGAGATGATGAAAACCGCTGCGACGATGATGGCCGGCTCACTGGCGAAGCCGGACAACGCCTGCTTCTCATCCAGGATGCCGGTGACCACCAGCGCCAGCAGGATCAGCATGGCGGCCACGTCGACGCGCACCCGTTCGCTGATGAACAGGTACAGGCCGCCAGCCAGGATCAGCAGGAATGTCAGTTGTTGCAGGGTTATCGGAAGCCAGTCCATGGGACCCATTGTGCGGTACAACACCGAAGCTTCGCACGGTGGGCGCTTCCGTGATCGGCCACCAAATCATCACAGGTCATCCCATTACAATGAGTCTGCCGCAATCACGTACTGCAGATGAACCAGCCCAGGCCCCCACAACTTGGCGATGATTGCTTCCGACTCGCGATGGGGGCTTGCGTCATCGGCATGGGCATCACCGACCTGGAAGGCATCTGGCGCGAGGTCAATCCGGCAATCGAACGGATGTCTGGTCAGGAGGCGACCGCCTTGATCGGACGTTCGGCATTCGACTGTCTTCCTCCGGACGACGTGCCGTCGGCACGCGAGCAACTGGCGGGCCTGGTTGCTGGCCAGATCGCGACCATCGACGAGCGAAAACGCTACCTCCGCAGCGACGGTGAGTCGGCCTGGATGCACGCCAATGTATCGATGCTGCGAGACCCCGGCGGTGCGCCGCAATACCTGTTGATGCAATGGCGCGATGTCTCCGCCGAACACGACGCGCAGATCGCCAACCGCCAGCTGCAGCTGTTCGTTGACGCGGCCACGCACGACCTGCGTGCGCCGTTGCGGTCGATCGAAAGCTTCGCCTCACTGCTGGCCCATCGTGCTGGCGACGCGCTGGATCCGACCAGTCAGGAGCACCTGACACGCATCCAGGATGCCGCCAAGCGCATGAGCAGTCTGCTGGCGGCGCTGAGCGACCTGTCGGGTGCGACCCGCGCCAACCTCAAGTACGGCCCGGTGGACATCAGCCTGCTCGCCGACTGGGTGGCGGCGGAACTGCAGGATGCCGATCCGGAGCGGAAAGCCGAGATCATGGTGCAGCCGGGGTTGATGGCGCACGGCGATGAGCATCTGCTCAAGTTGCTGCTGGTCCAGCTGTTGCACAACGCGTGGAAGTTCTCCCGTGACCAGCCCGCGGTGTGGATCGAAGTAACCGGCCGGGTCCAGGGGGAAACCCTGGAGCTGCACGTACGCGACCACGGCGGCGGTTTTGATGAGCATTACGCCCATAAGTTGTTCGAACCTTTCCAACGCCTGCATGGCCCCGATGACGGCGGGGGACATGGGTTGGGACTGGCCATTGCCCACCGCGTCGTCGATCGCCATGGCGGACGCATCCAGGCGCAGTCCGAGCCGGGCGCCGGCGCCACCTTTCATCTGGAATTGCCCGCCGCGCGGGCCCGGGAACGCAATGCAGACACATAAGGTCATCCTGCTGGTCGAAGACAACCCCGACGATGTCGAGCTGACCCGGCTTGCCTTCGACGAGGCCAAGATCGCCAATCGCCTGGTCGTGGTCGGCGACGGTGCAGAGGCGCTGGATTACCTGTTCGCGCGCGGTGCCCACGGTGATCGCGATCCGGCCGACCTGCCCTCGATCGTCCTGCTCGACCTGAACTTGCCCAAGGTCGATGGCCGCGAGGTGTTACAGGCGGTGCGCGCCAACGAGGCGACCCGCAGCCTGCCCGTGGTGGTGCTGACCACCAGCACCGAACCGTTTGACGTGGAGGCCAGCTACGCCTTGGGCGTCAACAGTTACATCCAGAAGCCGGTCGACTTCGAGCAGTTCGTCTGGGCGGTCAAACAGGTGGGTTTGTACTGGTTGGTATTGAACCACCCGCGCACGCCGTAACTGCACGAAGCCGCCAGCCGCCAGCGCATCATCCCTGCGCATAGAGCGTTTGCGCCCGCTGGAACAGTATCCAGCTGGTGGCAATGACCTTGTCACCGCCGACCGGCCGGTTGCCGCGGTGGGTATGGGTGAACGCCGCCGGCGCGATCAACAACGAGCCGGTCCGGGGTGCCACCTTGCGCCGCTGGTACAGGAACTCGGTCTCGCCTTGCTCGAACCCATCGTTCAGGTACACCGTCCACAGCAGGTGCCGGTGCAGGGTTTCCGCGTGCTGGTCGCGGGGATAAAGCTCGCAATGCCAATAGGGATAACCGCCGCGGTCGCCGCGGTAGCGCTGCAGGTTGATCGCCCCCGGTCGCAGGACGGTTTGCACCACCGGCGCAAGGGTCGCGTCGTCCATCGCCCGCAGGCGCTCGGGGGTTAGCCGATGATGCCGGCCTTCGGCGTCCGGAACCTCCAGCATCAACGGCGCGATCAACGCATGCGGATACCGGCGCAGGTAAGCCAGCAGGCCCCCGAAGACCGCACTGTTGAGCGCAGCCTCCACATCGCGCCACGGCTCGCGCCCGGTGATGGTCAGGTCCAGGCTGTCCTTCAGGTCGGGTTGCACGCCGCCACCGACCTGGCCCGGCGTGGTGTCGTTGCTGAGCTCGAAGCGCGCCACCACATCGGCGCACCAGTCGCGTTCGAGCGCATCGTGATGGGTCTCGATGAAGTCATCGACGTGGCCGCTACCCGGGTCGGTGCGGGGCTCGGTGGGGGAGGCGGTCGCGTCAGGCATGGTGCTCCACGGAGCGATGGCAACAGCGTCCATCCTCGCACTTGGCCGGCGGATATCGAAGCCGGGCGTACGAACCGTACGCCGGCGTTGTAACCCCGCGGCCGTGATGTGTATCACCGGCGTTACACCCTTGAAAGCCAGTCACCGCAGGGCGATGAACCAGATCGGGTCGGCCTGGCCTGACTTGATTGTGAGCTGGGTGTAACAACCGGTGATCGCAAACCACAAGAATATCTTATTAACTCATTGTAAATAATGGGTTTTTCCGCTTTGGCATGGTGTCTGCGTGGAGGCTTAGACACCTACCGCGGGGAAATGTCATGCAAGGCGCTCGTCTCAAGCTCAGTCATTTTCTGTCGCCGCTGTTCATGGGCGTGTTGCTGGCACCGGCGACGGCATTCGCGGCGGATGCCCACCAGGGCGTCAATGCAGAGCCGGGTGAGATCGTGCTGCTGCGGGATGTCTCCGCCCGTCATGCCTACCGGTCACCGCCACCGGGCATGGCGCTGATCGTGGACCCGTCCCCGAAAAGCGAAATCAGCATGATGCTGGGCACCGGCGAGTTGACGGACGCGGAATACGCGTCCATGGGCGCCGGTGCCGTGAGCCCGCGGCCGATTACCACCGTGGAGCAGATGACCACCCGCGCCATCGGCGGCTCGCTGGCGGGAGTGACGTCCAACAACGGCATGCTTTCGGGCAGCGGAATCACCCAGACAATGGGTGTATCGATGGGCGCGGTGGGCAATGTGACCCGCGGTATTGGCGACCAGGTGCGCGGCGCCCTCTCGCAGTTCCCGTTGGTATCGCCGCCTGCCAATGCACCGCCGGGAGGGTGAGGATGGACATTCGTTCACTCACTCCGTTGACGACCGTGCTCTGCGCCGCGGTATTGGCCGTGGCCGTCGCGCCCGCCAACGCACAATCGGCCGATGACTACGCCGGCATGCTCGATTACTTGGCCAACAGCCGGATCGATGGTCAAGCGTTCGACGCTGCCAATGGCGCCATCGCTGTCAACCTGGCGGCGGGTGATTTCAACCAGCAAGCCAACCTGCGCAGCTTCTCCAGCGGTGAGCGCGCCGATAGCCAGGTCGTGGCCGTCCAGAAACAAACCGACAACCAGTACGACATGCCCGTGCATGCCGCGGCCAGCATTGGCGGCGGAGCGTTCCATCGGGCGAGCGGACTGGTGTCGATCAACCAGGCCAGCGGCAGTGGCAACGCGGAACTGAACGTTGTTACCGCCGCGCTGGCCAACCAGGGCATACGCGAGACGACCGACGGCGGCTTGTCATCGGTCGTCTTGGCGACAGCGGGGGGGCAGCCGCTTCCGGATTCGAACGTGGCCAGGACCGGCACGCGCAGCGTTGCGGTGGAATCCACCGCGCTGCAGGGATTCGAAGGCGTCCTGCAACTCAACCAGATCGCGGGATCCGGCAACAGCATCAGCAACCAGTTTGGTCTGTCGGTGCATGGAGGCCCGTGAGCGACGTGTTTTTCAAGCAGTACCACGAGAGAGAGAGGAGTTACACCATGATCAGCGTAAGGAAAACCGCCATCGCCATGGCTGTCGCCGCACTGGTGACCAGCCCGCTGGCCTTCGCCCAAAGCGTCGACGACCCCAACATCAGCGCCGACATTCTGCATAACCACGTCGTCGTTGAAGACTGGGACATCACCGTAGACGACACCCGCAACACCACCGTCAACAACGACACCACCAACAGCACCACCGACAACACCAACGTCAACAATTACACCACCAACACGCAAACTGATGCGTACTCCAGCGATGTGTCCATCGACGACGATCGCAACTACAGCACGTCGATCAGCAACGACACGAGCAACTCGGTAAGCGATTCGTACTCCAGTGACGTGTCCATCGACGACGATCGCAACTACAGCACGTCGGTTAGCAACGACACGAGCAATTCGGTGAGCGACTCGTACTCAAGCGACTACTCCAGCGACGTGTCCATCGACGAGGACCGCAACTACAGCTGGAACAGCGATGTGACGGAAAACATCGAGCGCAACGAAGTCGTCAACTCCGATATCCGCAAGGAAGGAAACGAGCATCAGGTCGCGGTATCGCTGAAGAAGGACCTGTCGCTGAGCTCCGATATCGCCATCACCGGCGCCCCCACCGTCTCGGGCGACATCGTCATTGATTCGGCCGCCATCGCAGTCGTCGACAACCGTCAGTCCTCCAGTGACAACGAGGGCTTCAACGACATGCTGGAAAACGACGCGTCAATCGCCGATGACGTCGGCTCGGAAGCGTCCGGCAACCTGGCGTTCAACGTCGCCGCCGGTGACAACAACGTGCAGGACAACGCCGCCGCACTGTCGGCTGCCGATGCCAGCTTTGCGTTCGGCATGGCCGACGCCGAGGTGTTCGTCAACCAGGCCGGTAGTGGCAACCTCACCACCAACGTGGGCGTGACCAATGACGCCAGCCTGGGTGGCAACGCGTTCAATGCCGCTTCCGGCAACATCGGGGTCAACATCACCTCGGGCAACAACAACCAGCAGAAGAACGCGCTGGCAGCCTCGGTCGCGACCAGCGCCTATGCGCAATCGAGCGTCAGCTCCAACCAGAACAGCTCGGGCAACCTGACCGACAACGTCGGCCACTACGAGCGTCGTAGCGAGACCGTCGATATCGCCATCACCGGCTTTGTCGATGGCTTCACCGTCGCCGAAGGCTCGGGCAGCTATGAAGGCAGTGCCTCAGGCGAGTACGCCGGTACCGGCAACGCGTACCAGGCGAACAACTTCTATCCGGACGACTGGGATGAGGGTCCACATCCGGGCGGGGCCGATTCGGGCCATACCGACTTTGACGGAGAGGCACTGGGTGCGGTCAACAACCCGTATCGCGACGCGGACGATGCCGGCACGGAAATCGGCGGGTTTGCGTTCGATACCGATGAAGCCGGCACGTACGAAGGCAGCGAGTCCGGGGAGCTGGGCTATACCGAAGTTGGCGTAGCGATCCTCGACGCGACGTTGAGTGGCACAGTCACCAACTTCTATGACATCGCGGTCAACGCCACCAACACGGCCGGCTTGTCGGGCAGCGCGTTCAGTGCCGCCTCGGGCAACATCGGCGTCAACGTGTCGGCCGGCACCGGCAACATGCAGGCCAACAGCCTGGCCATGGCAGTGGCCCAGCCGTCCACCGGCGGTGGCGGCGAAATCCCTCCTGCTGAGTAACAAGGTCCATCACGGAGCGTAAAACCCCGGCCACTCCCTGATGGCCGGGGGTTCCCCGGAAGCCCCGCTCCACTTCCCCCGGGAGTGGGGCTTTCTCTTTCCAATGGATGAACCATGTACCGAGGACTATTGATCACCGCCCTGCTGCCATGCCTGTGCATGGGAGTGGCGGCACCGGCCCAGGCCAGCGAGATCGCCTTCAGCGGCGTGCTGCCCAACGGTGCGGTGTACACCGGCAACGTGGAGAGCATGCGCGAGGGCCGGTTCCGCAACGTGGTCCGGCAACAGACCGACTACAGCTGTGGCGCCTCCGCGCTGGCGACCATCCTGCGCTACGCCTACAACCTGGATGCGGACGAGAAAACCGTGATCCAGGGAATGCTGGGGGTATCGGACGCGGAGTTGGTGGCCCAACGCGGGTTCTCGCTGCTGGACATCAAGCACTATGTCGAGTCGCTGGGCATGCGCGGTCGCGGCTACCGGGTCACCGAGGCGCGGTTGCGCACGTTGCGGGTCCCCGGACTGGTGTTGATGGATGTGCGCGGGTTCCGCCATTTCGTGGTGCTCAAGCAGGTGGTCGATGGCTATGCGGAGATTGCCGACCCGATCCTCGGCAACCGAAGTGTCCCGATCGAGGAATTCCTCGAGTCGTGGCCCTCACGAGCGGTATTCGTCGTTATAGGCAGTGACTTCAATCGAAACACCGTGTTGCTGGATCCGGTCAGCCGGCCCAGCGCACGCGCATTGCTTGCCCGGCAAGCGCCAGTCACCGATGCGGAGTTGCTGGATTTTGGTTTCACCCATGCGGATCTATTCTGAAGGAGCGCAATCATGCGCATTCGCCCTATTCATCTCTTGGTCGCCGCCTTTCTGGCCTGCCTGCCGGCGGTCCCGGCCATCGCGGCGCAGGACGCCGAGCAGGCAACCCCTGGGCAGGCCGCTGCGGCTGGACTGACAGCCATCCCCGATCCCGAACTGGCCCTCATGCGCGGTCGCTATACCGTTGGCGACAACGCAGTGGCGTGGTTTGGGGTGTCGATGATCTCCACCTGGCAGACCGCGTCCGGTCAGACCCTGCAAAGTACGTTGGCGTTGGGTATGGACTTCAGTCAGTCACAAACTCCGACGATCTCTTTCACCCCGACGGTCAGCATCACCGCGGCGGATGCCTTGATGCCAGAGACCAGTGGCGTGGTGCGTAGCGTTGATGCCTCCGGCCTTGCCAACGTGTCGGGCATGACCCAAAGCGTGCAGGTTGCAGGTGATGGCAACCGCGCCAACAACATCACCCAGCTGAATGTCCGTGACGGGTCCGCACCGGCGGGCGCGACGACCGGCATGGGTGCCAATGCGGCCCAGAGCCAGGGCAACGCGTTGGCGAGCGCCAGCTTCCAGGACAACTCGGCCAGCGTGCTGCTGGCCATCGACGGCCAGGGCGCGGTGCGGCAGTGGATAGGCAATGGCGGTCTCGGCCAGTCCATCCAGTTGACTGCGGACAACCAGCAGGTCAGCAACCAGTTGCAGATCGACCTGGTACGGCAGTCGCTCGCCGCCAACGTGCAGCTTTCACAGAACGTGGCCCAGGCGATCAACCTGGCCCGCGGCATCCCTGGCGGTTACTAGGCGTAGGCGGAGCCGATTCATGAGCAAGGATGGCAGCTTGGACACCCACGGAACCTGGTCGATGAAGATGCTTGCCGCCGCCATGGCTGGCGCTTTGATGTCGGCTGCGTCGGGCCTGGCGCTTGCCCAGCAGGCCCAAACCGCGCCGGATGCGGATGACGCGCCAGGTGTTGCCACAGACGTCACTGCCGCTGATCAGGCCGATGTCCAGGCGTTGCTGGCCGAGTTGGAGTTGCTCAAAAACAGCTACGCGCAGGAAGTTCGTCGCCTGCGCGAGTTGGACATGCAGGTCCAGGCCCTGCAAGCGCGCGTGCAGGGCAAGACCATGCCCGCGCAGACTCCCGCGCCAGCCCAGGCTGCTGCAATGCCGGCGCAGGCACCCGCGCCGCCGGCGGAAGGCTACGCCAGTACGGCGGCCGAGGCCAAGCAGGCACAACAGGCTCCGACCCGCAGCGTGCAGGACGTAAAGCAACAACAAGCGGCGTTGTTCAACCGCAGGTTGACGCTGGAGAACAGCGTTTCCTACAACCGCTACGACCGCAAGCAACTGACCCTCACCGGCTTTCTCGCGCTGGACGCGATCTTCCTGGGCAATATCGCGATCGAGAATGTCGAGTCCGACACGCTGACCCACAATTTCGCCGCCCGGTATGGCGTCAGCCCACGCGTGACCCTCAATCTGGACGTGCCCTATATTGCCCGCAAGACGGTGTACCAGAAGGGCGGTGCAGGTGGGTCGGCAGCGGCGATTGCGCAAGAAGACACCACCGGTCACGGCCTCGGCGACATCACCGTCAGCGGCAACTACCGCGTGCATCCGGAGAGCACGAGTTGGCCGGAAACCATCCTCACTCTTGGCGTTACCGCCCCCACCGGACGCGAGCCGTACGGGATCTCCTGGAACGTGCTGGAGCGCGATGACGACGGCTTCATCCGGTTCGCAGTGCCGGAAGACGAGCCCACCGGAAACGGCGTGTGGCAAGCCAATATCGGCATGTCGATGGTCAAGACCGCCGACCCGGCCATCCTGTTCGCGAACTTCGGCTATATCCACTCGTTCAAAAACAGTTTCGACGACCTGGACAACAATCCTGACACCGTCAACCCCGGTGACGTGCAGCTTGGCCGCAGCTTCTACTTTGGCGCCGGCGTTGCGTTCGCCTTCAACGAGCGCACCAGCCTGAGCATCTCGGTGAGCGACAAGCTCAGCGCACGTGCACGCACCCGTTATGACGGTCAGGACTGGCTGAAGATCATCGGCAGCGATGCCAATGCGGCGATGTTCAATCTGGGCGTGACCTACGCGTTGAGCGAGCACACCACCCTAGTCAGCCAGCTTGGTATTGGCTTGACCCCGGACGCGCCGGACTTCAGCCTGTCATTCAAGGTTCCGTACATGCTGTAACCGGTGCCCGGCGGCGTGGCGCTGCTAGCGCAGGTCACTCAATACCAGTCCGTGCTTCTTGCACAACCGGTACACCGTTACCCGGGACACCTTCAACCGGCGCGCGGCTTCGCTGACGTTGTAGCCACTGTCACGCAGGCAAGCCAGGATAGCGTCGCGTTCGGCGGTCTCGCGTGCGCGGTCCAGGAGGTTGTTGCCGGTCGCAGAAGTGCACTTGCCGTCTCCGGCTGGCAAAACCCCATCCAGGTCCGCCAGACCTAGGTCCTGTGCGGTTATCAGCTCGGTGTCGGCGGTGACGGCGGCGCGCTGAACCCGGTTGAGCAACTCACGTACATGGCCGGGCCAGCCGAAGCTGCGCATCGCCTGGCGGGCCTGCGGCGTGAACGAGCGTGCGCGGCCGGGATACTTGCGCTGGAAATCGTCCAGGAAATGCTGGGCCAGCAGCTCGATGTCGCCGGCCCGGTCGGTCAGATCGGGCATGTGCAGGCGCAGCACGTTCAGGCGGTAGAACAGATCGCTGCGAAACCGTCCTTGCGAGACGGCCAGGTCCAGGTCGATATTGGTCGCCGCCAGCACACGGACGTCAATCTCGATCGACTGGCGGCTGCCGACCCGCTCCAGGTTGCCTTCTTGCAACACCCGCAACAAATTCGTCTGTGCGTCCAGTGGCAGGTCGCTGATCTCGTCCAGGAACACGGTGCCGCCTTCGGCGAATTCGAACAGCCCGGCCCGTCGCGCGGTAGCGCCAGTGAATGCGCCGCGCTCATGGCCGAACAACTCCGACTGAACCAGATTGGCCGGCAACGCGCCGCAGTTGATCGCAGCGAACGGCTGGGTGCGGCGGCTGGAAAGATCGTGCATGGCCCGTGCGGCGACTTCCTTGCCGGTACCGGTGGCGCCGGTGATCAAGACTGAAAGATCCACCTGGGCGTACTTGCGGATGCTCAGATGGGCGTCCTGCATGACCGGGCTTTTGCCGATCAACGCATCGATCCCGCGTGCATCGCCGCCGTGCTGGCTGCCGATGGCGATATCCAGTGAATGGATCAGACCGGCCAAGTCCACCGGGGTCGTGAACACCTTCACGCAGTGGTCCAACAGGCGTTGTGTCGCGGGGTCTGCGGTCGTCGCGCGTGCGGGCCGGATGGCCATCAGCAACAGGTACGTGTAGTCGGAGGTCAATTGTTCGATTTGCGCCAAGCCGTCGTTACCGGCGCTGCGAAAATCGACCAGTCCGACCACCGTATCGCCGCCACGCATGCCGATCCCGCCGCCATCGGCCAGGTCCGCAGTGCGGACTTGCCAACCCGCTGCGGCGAGGGCTTCGCGCTCCTGTTGCAGCGGACGTCCAAACCAGATGACGCACTGTCTGGACAGGTGTGGAATCGCAGGCATGAGTCCCCTCGAAAGCCGGTCGAACCGGAACTGCCCGCCGGCCGTGGCTGTGCAGCTTTCGGTGGCATCAGTCATCTCGTAGCGCCCATGGGTACCACGTGGCGGTGACGGCGCCATGAAACCGGCGGTACGACAACGCCGATGCATCCCGACGGGAACCTGTCCGGCAAGGGACGCCACCAAAAACGGCCGGCTACCGCAGTAGCCGGCCATCCCCCCGAGCCGGGCCGCAGATACGCCAGCGGACATTGGCTGTAAACGGCGCCAAGGAGGTTTCCCGGCCACTGCGCGGCAAGCGGTTCAGCAACGACCGGTTGCGAGGATCAAGGTGGCTGGCTTACGCCTTTGCAGCGTCCTGGTCATGCTCGTGGTGATAGCGCACCGCCGCTTCCACCTCGTGCCGGGAACCCAGGAACACCGGCACCCGCTGATGCAGGCCGGTAGGCTCGACATCCAGCATCCGCATGCGGCCGGTGCTCGCCGCACCACCTGCCTGCTCGACCAGCATCGCCATGGGATTGGCCTCGTACATCAGCCGCAACTTGCCGCCCTTGGCCGCGCATTTGGCATCCAGCGGGTAGCTGAAGATGCCGCCGCGGGTCAGCAGGCGGTGCACGTCGGCGACCATGCTGGCGACCCAGCGCATGTTGAAATCCTTGCCGCGCGGACCGGTCTTGCCGGCCAGCAGATCGGCCACATAGGCCTGCATCGGCGGCTGCCAGTGGCGCTGGTTGGACATGTTGACCGCGAACTCCTGGGTGTCGGCCGGGATCTGCATCCCGCGGGTAGTCAGCATGAAGCTGCCGATCTGGCGGTCCAGGGTGAAGGCGTGGGTGCCATGGCCGACGGTCAGCACCAGGGTGGTGTTCGGCCCGTAGGTGCAATAGCCCGCAGCCAGCTGACTGGTGCCAGGCTGCAGGTAGTGCTCGTCGGCCGGCACGGTCACGCCCTCGGGACAGCGCAGCACCGAGAAGATTGTGCCGACCGAGATGTTCACATCGATGTTGGAGCTGCCGTCGAGCGGATCGAACAATAACAGGTAGTTGCCGCGTGGATAGACATCGGGGATTGGCACGCTGTGGTCCATTTCCTCCGAGGCAAGTCCGGCAAGGTGGCCACCCCACGCGTTGGCTTCCATCAGCACGTCGTTGGCGATCACGTCGAGCTTCTTCTGCGCCTCTCCCTGGATATTCATGCTGGCCTGGCCGGGCGTCCCGGCGTCTCCCAGCACGCCGCCCAGCGCGCCTTTTCCAACCTCGATGGAGATGCGTTTGCAGGCCCGTGCGACCACTTCGATCAGCAGGCGCAGGTCCGGACCGATGTGACCGGCGCGTTCTTCCTCGATAAGGAACCGGGTCAGGGAGCGGGGCGAGGAAGTACTGGCAGAGTTGATCATGGCATCGACGTGGCAGTGGCAACGGCCCGCATTGTAAGCCGCCCAGCCGGTTGCGACCGGCGGCACGGCGGTTCAGGCCAGGAGTTCAGGGTGTCAACACCGGTCTTGGCGTGTTTAGATCAACTACCCCATTGGTTGGAGTGTCATGCCTACCTACTCGGCGTTATCACTTGCATGTTTGCTCGTCGCCGGGCTGTTGGCAGGCTGCGAGGCCGCGCCGCCTGCCGCCCCACCGCAAGTGGATGCCAGCGCCACGCCGGCGCGCCAGTTGACCGAGTCGATTGGCAGCGACGAGCAACTCAGCCTGGATGACCGGCTTACCTGTCAGGAAGCCGAGCTGTTCGAGCAACCGCCCTGGGTCCAGGCGGCGTGGCTGGCCCACGGCGTCGCGTTGTCATGCGAAGTCGATCCCGGCACCGCACCCGAACCGCCGGCGATGCCGACCGCTGACACGACCGACGACGGCCAGCAGCTGCGCGCCAGCGCGCGGTGCACCGGTAACGGCAGCCTGCGCCTGTTCGGCTTGCCGGTACTGGCCGTCCGAGTTGCAGCGGTGGGTCAGCCCAGGCAAGGGTTGGAAATCGACTTGCGCGCCAGTGCCGGTGAGCTGGCCGCCGCCGCCGGACAGGCGCTGGGCCTGGTGCTTCCGCCGCGCCCACCGGTCCCGGGACATGCTGCCCAGGGCGCGGACGACGAGGATGCGTACCAGGCAACGGCAGAAGACGGCCGCATCTTCTATGTCACTGTGCGACAAACCGGCCCGGTCCGGGTGAGCCCGGAGCCGGCCGCGACCTTTGGCTGCCTGCGGCCGGACGCCATTACCGCAGTGGTCGATGGTACAAACGCCGAACCGGGGAAATCGGCTCAGACGTCGCCGTCATCAAGCCAGCCCTCGCCGCTCCCGCGGTGGTAGACCTTGTCGTCATCGCGCACCTCGCCGGCGGGGATTGAGTACTGATCGGCCAGTCGCTGGTAGATCGGCGCAAAGTCCGGCCCGGTGGCTTCCATCAGTTGCTCGAAGCCGTCGATCACGAAGTAGGTCTTCTGGTAGGTGTCGATGCGGTAGCGGGTGCGCATGATGCGCTCCAGGTCGAAACCGATCCGGTTGGGTGCGTCCGATTGCAGGCAGTGGATCGACTCGCCCTTGGAACTGACGATGCCGCTGCCGTAGATCCGCAGCCCGTCCTTCTGCTTGATGAGTCCGAACTCGACTGTGTACCAGTACAACCGGGTCAGGTTGACCAGCGCATCGGCGCCGATGCCGTGCGCCTTCACGCCACCACGGCCATAGGCCTGCATGTAGTCGGCGAAGACCGGGTTCATCAGCAGCGGCACGTGGCCAAACAGGTCATGGAACAGGTCCGGCTCGGCCAGGTAGTCCATCTGCTCGGGCTTGCGGATCCACCAGGTGACCGGGAAGCGGCGATGGGCGAGGTGCTCGAAGAAGGTCAGCTCGGGCAGCAAGCCCTCCACCCCGATCAATTCCCAGCCGGTGGCCGCGCGCAAGGTCGGGTTGAGGTCGGTGAACCGGGGGATCTGGTCCGGCGTCATTTCCATCGCCGCCAGAGCCTCAATGAATTCGTCGCTGGCCAGACCGGGCAGGACCTGTTTCTGGCGCTGGAACAATTGTGCCCACACCGCGTGGTCGGTCTCGGTATAGCGATCCCAAGGCTGTTCGACGACAGCGGTGGTGTACACCGGCACGTAGCCCTTGTCGGTCATGCCGGATTGATTGTTGTGAGGGGGCGATTCCATGCACGGCTCTCCTGTAACGGGTGAAACCCCGGTGATACACACAACTGTAGCGACAAACAGCCGCAAATGGATTGCGTTGTTGCAGGTGGTGCCGACTGTATTGCACGATACTTGCGTGTAACAAACCATGAGCGCAGATATATGCCAACCGCCACCCTCGACCGTACCGATCTCCTATTGCTGGCGGCGCTGCAACAGGCCGGGCGGCAGACCAATGCCGAGCTGGCGCAGCAGGTCAACCTGTCGCCATCGGCTTGCCTGCGCCGGGTCCAGCGACTGGAGCGCGAAGGGGTGATCGCCGGCTACCGGGCGGTGGTCGGCCCGGAACATATCGGGCTCGGCCTGCAGGCCTTCGTACGCGTCCAGCTAAGTCGCCACGACACCAAGGCGATCGATGCCTTCGGAGAGTTCGTCAACCAGTGGGATGAGGTCGTCGCCTGTCATGCATTGACCGGCGACATGGACTACCTGCTGCAAGTCGTGGTGCGCGACCTGGAACACTTTTCCCATTTCCTTCTGGACCGGCTGCTCAACCAGGCCGGCGTCGATGACGTCAACTCGAGCTTCGTGCTGCGCACAGTCAAGGCGTTCCGGGGGTTGCCGTTGCCAAGTGCCACATCCTGAATGCCGCTGATTCAGGGCTTGACCTTAGGAGCCAGGCGGCAACTAGCTGCCGCTGTCGGTGATGACCGCGGCACCGTCGCAGTCGGACTTGTCGTCGAACCAGCCTAGTGTGGCCTTGCAGCGGGCAATCGCCTCGGCCTTCGCCGCCGCCGCGGCTCGCGACTTCAGGATCGCGGCATCGACCCGCGCCTGCTTCATCGCCGCCAGCTGCTTGCGTATCTGCGGGATCGCCGCCAGTGCGGCCTGTTCGCCGGCAAGGATCGCGCGGTTGCGCTGCGCGAAATCGGCGGCACCGATATCGTTGACCTTCGGCCGGATCACCACGTCGGCGCGCGCCAGTTCCTGGGTGCCGAGCTGGCGACCCATGATCGTGACCGACTGCTTGACGATGCCCAGCAGGCTGTCGGGCATGTGGCCGCTGGCCTGGCTGGAGATGTCGACCGCGATCACGAACTCCGCTCCCAGCTGACGTGCGGCGTCGACCGGGACCGGGCTGACCACGCCGCCGTCGACGTAATGCCATTGGCCGATCGCCGCGGGTTCGAACACGCCGGGGATACTGCTGGAGGCGCGCACCGCCTGGCCGGTGTCACCACGCAAGAACACGCTGCGTTTGCCGTCCTCAAGCCGGGTCGCGACCGCGGCGAAAGGTTTGTCAAAGGCGTTGATCGGGCGCTGGTCGACCAGCGTGTTGACGTAATCCTGAAGCAACTGGCCCTTGATCAGGCCGCCCGAGAACAGCCGGACATCGCGGATCTTGCTCTCGTCGAGCGCGACCGCGTGGCGCTGCAACGCGAATGCGTCCATGCCGCTGGCGTAGAGCGCGCCCACCATGCTGCCGGCGCTGGTGCCGGCGACCACCTCCGGCTCCAGGCCATTGGCTTCGAGCATCTTGATCACGCCGATATGGGCGAAACCTTTGGCCGCGCCACCACCGAGGGCGAGGCCGATGCGGATTTCGGGCACCACCGGCTCTGGCGCGACGGCACCGGGTGGCGTCGGCCGGGTCTGGCCAAGGCACGCGCTCAACAGCACGGCGATGGGCAGTAACAGCAGCGGGCGCAGCCGCGAGGGCGCGTTCGTCGGCATGATCAGGCAGCGATGCGGGTGAGCGGAGCGCGGAGCATACCGGTAACGGCTTGAACCACGGATTAGAACCCGCGGTCGCCGCTGATCAGGCCGCCAAGGCCGCCGAGCACCGAGCCTTCGCCCTTGTCGCGGCCGCCACCACCGGGCGCCGCCGCCAGCATCCGTCCGGCCATCCGCGAGAATGGCAGCGACTGCAACCAGACCTTGCCCGGCCCGGTCAGGGTCGCCAGGAACATGCCTTCACCGCCGAACAGCATGCTCTTGATGCCACCTACGGCCTTGACGTCCATGTCGACGCTGGAGTGATAGGCCATCACGCAGCCGGTGTCGACGTCGAGCCGTTCGCCGGCCTTGAGGTCGATCTCCATCACGGTGCCGCCGGCGTGCACGAACACCCAGCCGTCGCCCTCGAGCTTCTGCATGATGAAGCCCTCGCCGCCGAACAGGCCGGTCAGGATCTTGCGCTGGAACTGGATCCCGATCCTGACTCCGCGCGCGCCGGCGAGGAAGCTGTCTTTCTGGCAGACCAGCCGGCCGCCGTGGTCGGACAGTTTCATCGCCATCACCGTGCCCGGATACGGCGCGGCAAATGCGACCTTGGCCTTGCCCTGGCCGGCGTGGGTAAACACGGTGGTGAACAGGCTCTCGCCAGTGACCACGCGCTTGCCCGCCGACAACAGCTTGTCCATGAACCCGCCGCCACTCTGGCCGCCATGACTGCCATCGCCGAACACGGTGTCCATCTTCACCACCGAGTCCTTGTACATCAGCGAGCCGGCCTCCGCGATCGCGCTTTCACCGGGATCCAGCTCGACCTCGACGAACTGCATGTCGCTGCCGACGATGCGGTAGTCGATCTCGTCATCGTGGCCGCGGCCGGAGCCGGTTGATGGCAGTGCCGGCATGCTCGGCGGAGCGCCGGCGGTCGCCAGATTCAGCTCGGCGACGTTGCCGACCGGCTGCCATTCGACAAACCCCTCGCGCCAACAGAAGTCTTCGGGATGCTGCTGCGCGTACGCGGATGCCGCGTTGTCGTCGAGCGGGCCGACCCGCGGGCTGTTGCTGCCGGCGCTGAAGTACCAACGGTCCATGGCGAATCCTTGTGTTCTGGTCGGGTGGGAATCCGAGTTTACCCGCCGCTGCGGGTGCCACTTCAACCCGGGGTAGGCACACGAGCGGCAGCGCGGTTGCTCTATGCTCAACCCGTGTTCGAACTCAGAAGCGTCACCAAATCCCACGGTCGGTTGATTGCGCTCGACCGCGTCGACCTGCGCATTTCCGCCGGCCGCACCACGGCGCTGATCGGCCCCAGCGGCGCCGGCAAGTCGAGCGTGCTGCGGATGCTCATCGGGCTGGACTGGCCCGACAGCGGCGAGGTGCGTTTCGATGGCGAGCCGCTGCAGACCGGGCAGTTGCTGGAACAGCGTCGCCGGATCGGTTACGTGATCCAGGAAGGCGGTTTGTTCCCGCATCTGAGCGCCGCTGCGAACGCCGCGTTGCTGGCGCGCACGCTGGGCTGGCCGGCGGCGCGAATCGACGCGCGCATTGCGGTGCTGGCTGATCTTTGCCGGCTGCCGACAGATGCGCTGCGACGTTATCCGGCCGAGTTGTCCGGTGGCCAGCGCCAGCGGGTGGGGCTGATCCGGGCGCTGATGCTGGACCCGCAAGTGCTGTTGCTGGACGAGCCGCTGGCTGCGCTCGACCCGATCGTCCGCCATGAGCTGCAAGCGCAGATGCGCGAGTTGTTTGCCGAGCTGCGCAAGACCGTCGTGCTGGTCACCCACGATGTTGCCGAGGCGGCTTACCTGGCCGACACCCTGGTGTTGCTGCGCGGCGGGCGCATCGTGCAGCAAGGCAGTGCGCGTGAGCTGCACGATGCACCGGTCGAGCCCTTCGTGACCGAGTTCATGACTGCCCAGCGCAACCTGGAAGACAGCCTGTGAGGGCGTGGCTGGCGGTGGTTGTGATGGTGATCACGGCGGTGTGCTCGGCCGCCGCGTCGGCGGCGCAAGCCAAGCCGGTGGTGGTCGGCTCCAAGGCCTTCACCGAGTCGGTGATCCTGGGCGAGATCGCCGCCAAGCTGCCGCACCCGGAGGACGTCAATGTCGAGCACCGTCGCCAGCTCGGCGGCACCCGCATCCTGTGGCGGGCGTTGATCGAAGGTGAGGTTGACGCCTATCCCGAATACACCGGCACACTGAAGCAGGAGTTGCTGCTGATGCCCGCCGCGACCACCGACCAGGTGCGCGACGCGCTGGCCGAGCGCGGGTTGGCCATGACCGATCCGCTGGGTTTCAACAACACCTATGCCCTGGGCATGCGGGCGACGCGGGCGACGGAGCTCGGGATCGAGACGATCTCCGAGCTGCGCGCGCACCCGGCGCTGGTGATCGGCCTGAGCAACGAGTTCATGCAGCGTGCCGATGGCTGGCCCGGTCTGCGACGCGAGTATCGGTTGCCACAGCAGGCCAATGGTCTGGACCACGATCTTGCCTATCGCGGTCTCGCCAGCGGCGCGCTGGACGTCACCGACCTGTACAACACCGACGCCGAGATCCCGTACTACCAGCTGGCGGTGCTCGAAGACGATCGCGGGTACTTCCCGCAATACCAGGCGGTATATCTGTACCGCGCCGACCTCGCGCAGCGCGCGCCGGACTGGTTGGCGCAGCTGCGGGGCCTTGCCGGACGAATCGATGCGGCTAGCATGCAGCGGCTCAACGCACGGGTGAAGATCGACGGTGAGACCGAAGCGGCGGTCGCGGCGGATTGGCTCGGCGTCGCCGCACCGGAGCAGCGCACTCGCGCATCCCGGGTCTGGCAGCGCACCGGCGAGCATCTCGCGCTGGTCGGCATCTCGCTTGGGTTGGCGTTGCTGGTGGCACTTCCGCTGGGAATAGTGGCCGCTCGCAGGCCGCGGCTGGGGCAGGTGATCCTGACCACAACCGGGCTGTTGCAGACCTTGCCGTCGCTGGCGGTATTCGTATTCATGATCCCGCTGTTCGGGATCGGTGCCGGGCCGGCGATCGCGGCGCTGTTCCTGTACAGCCTGCTGCCGATCGTGCGCAACACCCACGCCGGGCTGACCGGCATCCCGCGCGAGTTGCGCGAGACCGCCGCCGCGCTCGGGTTGCCGCCACGCACGCGGCTGCGACGGGTCGAGCTGCCGCTGGCGTTGCGCACGATTCTGGCCGGCATCAAGATTGCGGCGGTGATCAACGTCGGCACCGCAACCCTGGGCGCGCTGATCGGCGCAGGCGGCTATGGCCAGCCGATCCTGGCCGGCATCCGGCTGGACGATATCGGGCTGATCCTGGAGGGCGCGGTGCCGGCGGCCTTGCTGGCGCTGGTGGTGCAGGGAGGATTCGAACTGATCGAGCGCGGACTGACCCCGCGCGGGTTGCGGCTGGCCGCGCGGCAGTGACCGCTACGCCGAGGCAGGCGTCATTGGCGGCGCCGGAACGGCAATACCACGCCGCGCTGGTCATCCTCGGGCCGATGCCACAGCACTGGCACGTCATCGGGCGAGGGTAGCTCCAGGCTGTCGCGCTCGTCGCGTAGCGCCTCTGCCGCCGCTTGCTCCTCTTCCAGGTCCCAGCTGTACTTCTTGCGCGGGGGCTGCGGATCCAGTCGACGCCACAGCAAGGCGGCAAGCACCCCGCCGATGGCGCCGCCGAGATGGGCCTGCCATGAGACCCCGACCTCGCGCGGGAACACCGTCAGCAACATGCCGCCGTAAAGGAAGAACGCGATCATCGCCGCCGCGATCGCCGGCCGGTCGCGGCGCAGCAGCCCGAGCACGAACACCAGGAACATCAGGCCGTGGGTGATGCCACTCGCGCCGAGGTGATGCGAGCCGGCCTCGCCCAGCAACCATGCGCCCAGTCCCGATCCCAGCCACATCAGCGGCAGTGCGCGCACGGTGGCGCGCGGGTACATGCCGCCGGCGAGCGTGCCCAGCATCAGCAGCGAGATCGCATTGGCGACCAGATGGTCGAACGAGCCATGCAATAGCGGCGCCCCAATCACGCCCAGCAGGCCGACTACTGACCACGGCTGCACCATCCAGTCGCGCAGGTCGACGCTGCCTTGGGCGGAGAACACCACCAGCAGCAACAACACGAACCCCAGACTGAGGTTGAATGCGCCCATCCAGCGCTTTCGGTCCACCGCGCGCTGGGTCTTGGCGTCCAGCGGGCGGGCTTCAATGTCATCAGTGGCAGCCATCACTCAACTGTGGAGACCACGGCGGCAAATACAAGGCTTGCGGCCCCGGTAGAATGGCCGGATGAACAATGCAATCCCTGCTGCCATCCCCACCGTTCACCTCAAGAACGCCTGGAAGTCCTCGCACCCGTGGATCTTCCAGAGGCTGGTCGCCAAGCCCGAAAAGCGGCCCAGGTCCGGCGAGATCGTCGACGTGATCGGGGTGGATGGCGACATGATCGGTCGCGGCTTCTACAACGGCCATTCACGCATCGCCTTGCGCATGCTCGACCACAACCCCAATGCGGTGATCGATGCGGACTGGTTCGCGCGCAAGATTGCCGTGGCGGTATCACTGCGCCGGGACGTGCTGAAGCTCGACGAGGTCAGCGATGCCTGGCGCGTGTTCCACAGCGAGGGTGACGGGATCTCCGGTCTGGTGATCGACCGTTACGCCGACTTGCTGGTGCTGGAGTTCTTCAGCGCCGGGGCGTTCCGCTACCGCGAGTGGATCCAGGCGGCGCTACGCGAGCAGTTCCCCGGTTGCCGCTTCTACATGTTTGCCGATGAGCATGTGCAGAAGCAGGAGAGCTTCGACTTCCGTGGGACCGAGCCGGTCCAGCCCAGCGTCATCACCGAGCACGGCATCAAGTTCCGCGCCGACCCGTGCGGGGCGCACAAAACCGGTTTCTTCGCCGACCAGCGCGACAACCGCCAGTGGCTAAGCCAGCATGTCGAAGGCAAACGCGTGCTGGACCTGTGTTGCAACACAGGCGGTTTTGGCATCTACGCCGCGGCGCGTGGTGCGGCCGAGGTGGTCGGGGTCGATATCGATGCCGACGTGCTGTCGATCGCCAAGGGCAACGCCAAGCTCAACAACGGCCAGGTCAAGTTCATCCAGGCCGATATTTTTCCGTGGCTGCGCGATGCGGGCAACGCGGGCGAGCAATACGACGTGGTGATCCTGGACCCGGCCAAGATGACCCGCGACCGCGAGCAGGTGATCCCGGCGTTGAAGAAATACCTGGACATGAACAAGCTGGCGATGGGCGTGGTCAAGCCCGGTGGCCTGCTGGCGACGTTCTCGTGCACCGGGCTGGTGGCCGAGGATCAGTTCCTCGACATGATCCGGCGCGCGGCGTTCTACTCCAACCGCACCGTGCAGATCCTCAAGGTCGCCGGCGCCGGTGCGGACCACCCGTGGCTGGCGCAGGTGCAGGAGTCGCGTTACCTGAAAGCAGTGTTCTGCCGGGTGCTGGACTAAACGCTGCCGCAACAGCAACAGCAACAGCAGTGGGGTGCGCGGGCTCCGGGATGGGCGGCGTCATGTCGGGGTGCTGCTCCCCGGTTCGGGCGGCCATCCATGGCCGCACTCACCGCCGCACGCCATCCATGGCGTACTTTACGCAGCACCCCGACAGGACGCCGCCTCGTGCTTGGCTGTCGGCGGTTCTTTGAGTGATGCGTCGGCACGGGTGACGTATTCGCGACCTCGAATCGGTTTGCGCTCCAAGGAACATCTGAACAGCTGTCATCATCCCCGCAGCAACCCGTCATCCCCGCGAAAGCGGGGATGCATGGACTTTAGGCCGCCTCCTGCAAGCGACGGGCGCTCCGAAGCAGGTGCTCTCAGTCGTCGCGTCTCAGCTGCCGCGACGGCGCCGGATACACTGGTGGCATGCCTGAATCCTCATTGCTGCTGATAATCCTGCTGCTCGCGGTCCTGGTCGCGATCGTATTGCTGGTCCTGCTGTTGCTGCGCAAGCCCGATGCGGTGCTGGAGGCTCATCGGGCCGGGCTGGAGCAGGCCTTGCGCGATGAGCAGCGCAACGGCCGCGGCGAGTTGCGCCAGCAGCTCGACAGCATTGCCCAGCAGCAGGACACGCGTATGGGAGGCTTCGGCGGCAAGCTGACCGAGCTGACCGTGCGCACCGACCAGCGGCTGGATCTGTTGCGCGACGCGCTGCTGGAGGACGCGCGCAAGGCGCGTACCGAGGGCGCCGAACTGCAGCAGCGCTCCAGCGATGCGGTCGGCCAGCGGTTGACCGAGTTGACCCAGCGCAACGAGCTGCGCATCGGCGAGATGCGCACCACGCTCGAGCAGAAGCTGCGCGAGCTGCAGACTGACAACGCCGCCCGGCTGGAGCAGATGCGCGCCACCGTTGACGAGAAGTTGCAGACCACCCTTGAGACGCGTCTGGGCGAGTCGTTCCGGTTGGTGTCGGAGCGGCTGGAGCAGGTCCAGCGCGGGCTCGGCGAGATGCAGCAGCTGGCCAGCGGTGTCGGTGACCTCAAGCGCCTGCTGACCAACGTCAAGACCCGCGGGACCTTTGGCGAGGTGCAGTTGGGTGCGTTGCTGGAGCAGGTGCTCACCGTGGAGCAGTTCGACTGCAACTACGCGACGGTGCCGGGCAGCAGCCAGCGGGTCGAGTTCGCGGTGCGTTTGCCCGGTACCCGGCCGGACACACCGGTGCGGTTGCCGATCGATGCCAAGTTCCCGCGCGAGGATTACGAGCGCCTGCTGGATGCGCAGGACCGGGCGGACGCGGAGGCCGTCGCGGTGTCGTCATTGGCGCTGGAGCGCCGTATTCGCGATGAGGCCAAGAAGATCCAGCAAGCCTATGTGGCCCCGCCCCACACCACCGATTTCGCGCTGATGTTCCTGCCCACCGAGGGCCTGTTTGCCGAAGTGCTGCGCCGCCCCGGTCTGTTCGAGGGCCTGCAACGTGAATACCGGGTCACCGTGGTCGGCCCGACCACCTTGCTGGCTCTGCTCAACAGCTTGCAGATGGGTTTTCGCACCTTGGCGATCGAGCAGCGCTCCAGCGAGGTCTGGCAACTGCTGGGCGCGGTCAAGAGTGAGTTCGGGAAGTTCGCCGGGGTGCTGGAGAAAACCCGTAACCAGCTCGACACGGTGCGCAACAGCATCGACGCCGCCGGCGTGCGTACCCGGGCGATCGAGCGCAAGCTCAAGGGCGTGGAAACACTACCGGCCGACCAGAGCCAACGCCTGTTGGGTGCCGCGCTCGAGGTTGATGATGAAGACGAGGGGTGAGCCTGGCTCTCAGTTGCCGGGTGGCATTACCGGCATCGCGCCCACCGGCACGATCGGGTTGTCGTCTTCGAGCAGGTAGTCGGGCAGCGCGGTCTCGCCGTTTTGCTGCATGCGCTCACCAAAGATCTGGTAATCGCGTCGCTGCATCCACGCGTCGCGAACCAGCGCATAGTCGTCGGCGACGCCGACACGCAGGCTGTCGGTGGCCAGCAGCTGGGTACGTACGTTCACCAGTTGCAGGCCCTGCAGCGGCACCCGGACCTTGTCTTCGTCGATCTGCCGCAGCGGGCTCAGTGGTGCGTCGCCCACCATGCCGAATACGTCACGGATGGTGCGCGGCCCAAACAATGGCAACTCGACGTAGCGTGAGCGCTCCCAACCCCAGATCCCCAGGGTCTGGCCGAAATCTTCACTGCGGTTGTCCAGCGAGGCGTCACTGGCCGGGTCGAAGATGCCGCCGATGCCCAGCGTGGTGTTGAGGGTGAAGCGTCCCAGCGACTGCGCTGCCTCCGCCGGCTTGCCCTGCAGCAGTGCATTGACGGCGGTCACCGGCTGGCCAAGGTTGCTGAAGAAATTACTCACGCCCAGCCGGATCGGGCGCGGTACTGCGGCCACGTAGGCTCGCGCCAAGGGCCGTGCAACGGCGCGATCAATGAAATTGTTGAACACGTGCATCTTGCGGTTGTAGCTTTCCCACGGGTCGTAGGCTCCGCGTATCCGGGCCGGTTCGGGTAGGGTGGGATCGGCCACCGGGTCATAGGGCTGGCCATAAATCGCGGCGAAATCGAGTTCGGCCTGGGTTGGCCGGGGCTCCTCGCTGGCGGGGCGGCTGATGGCCGTGGCCTCCACGGCCGTGACTGTCGCGCTGTCGGTTGCCACGGCCGGTGTGGCAATGCCGCCGGTCACGACCGTCGGAGCCGGCGTTGCAGCAGGTTCTGCGGTGGGAGTCGATGCACAGCCGACCGCGCCAACGGCCAGCGCGAGCGCCAGCACGGGACCACAAAAGATTGCGGCTTCCCTGTCAAGACGAGGATTGATGGATTTTTGAAAAGGCATTGAGTGGATTCTAAAGGGCGATCCGGGTGGTTTGGCCGAGCGGCAGCGGGACGCTGAATCCCGGTATCCGGTCACTCAATGGGAGAAATCCAGGTTCGGGCCAAGCCGGTAGGCGGCACGAAGCTCGGCTAAACCGGCTGGCTCGCCCACGATGGCGGCCTGATCGGCGCGCGATGCCAGCTCGGCCAACAACGCCACGCCAGCGCTGTCGACCCGGCTGACCTGGCACAGCTCGAAGCGGATCACGCCCTGCAAGTGCGGCAGGGCGGATTTCCACAATGCGGGCACGGCTTCGCGTTCCAGCGCGCCGTTGAACACCAGGGCATCGCCGTCGCGGGAAACCGTTGCGGGCCGGGTCGCCATGGCTACTTGACGTCCGCCTGCAGCTTGCCGGCTTCCAGGTCAGCGGCAACCTCGGTGATCGACTTGCGCGACAACGCGGTGTCGAACTGGTTGCGGAAGGTCTGGATGAAGCTCACCCCTTCGACCATCACGTCGAACACTTTCCACTCCCCGCCGACCTTGTGCAGCAGGTAGTCGACCGGAATCGGCTGGCCGCCCTGGCGCAGGAACTCGCTGGACACCTTGACCATCGAGCCGCCACGCAAGGGACTCTCGGAATTCACCCGGACCTTCAGCTGGGTGTTGAAGTCCAGCAGCGATGAGCCATAACGCTGCATCAGGTTGCCGGTCAGCGCATCGGCAAAGCGCTTGATATCGGCATCGGATGCACCACGACCATGACGGCCCAGCACCAGCCGCGCGGCGTAGTTGGCGTCGAACATCTGGTCGAATTCACCGGTGATGAACGTGCTCAGCGCGGCGCGATCGGTGGTGAACTCGTCGCGACGAGCTTCCAGGGTGGTCAGGATGCGGGTCGCGTTGTCCAGCACCAGCTTACTGGGCGCGGTGGCCGGCGCGGCGGTCTCGGCCTGCGCGGGCGCACCGGAGGCGAACGCGAGGACAGGCGCCGTCGTCAGGACGGCGGCGGCCACCAGGGCAGCCAGAACGGTAGGTATCGGATTGCGGTTCATGGGCATTTATTCCGTAACGGGGGCGGGGTCGCTTTCCTGCAGGTAGGCAGGTACGTCGGCAGGGGCCGTCGTGTCGGCATTGGCCGCCGGCTTGTCGCCATTGTCCGGCCCGCCGCTGAACATGTACTTGCCGACCATCTGGATCAGGTCGACCGACGATTGGGTCAGGAAGATCTGGTCGCCGGGCTTCAGCGGCTCCAGGTCACCACCGGGTTGCAGCCCGATGTAGCTCTCGCCGAGCAGGCCGGAGGTCAGGATCGCCGCGCTGGTGTCCGATGGCAGGTCGTTGTAGCGCTCATCGATGGCCAGCGTCACCACCGAATCCAGCTTCACCGGATCCAGGGCGATATTCGACACGCGACCAATCGCCACCCCGCCAATCTTGACCGGGGCGTTGGCGCGCAGGGGGCCGAGGTTGCTGAAGCGGGCGGTGATTTCGTAATCGCTGCCGCCAAACCAGCCCAGCTTGCCATTGGTGGAGCTGATCGCCAGCACCAGCAGCGATGCCAGCGCGAGCAGCAGGAACGCGCCAACGGCGAATTCGATACGGGGGCTACGGTTGCTCATGGTGTCTACCTTGGTGCTTCAGCGCATCGATTGATGCATGGGGTTGTTGATGCATGGCGTTACTGGAACAACAGTGCGGACATCACGAAGTTCAGCATCAGCACCAGCAGCGAGGCGTTGACCACCGCCTTGGTGGTGGCGACCGAGGTGCCCTCGATGGTCGGCTCGGCGTGGAAACCGACGTAGGCGGCGACCAGCGCGGCGACCGCGCCGAACACCGCGGATTTCACCATGGCCATGCCGAAGTCATCGACCAGGTCGACGCTGTCGCGCAGCACCTGCCAGAAAATACCCGAGTCCACGCCGATCACGTGCACGGCCTCCAGGTAACTGGCACTGATCGCCAGCGAGCAGAAGAACCCGGTCAGCAGCGGCACGCACAACACCGCCGCCCAGAACCGTGGCGCCACCGCCTTGCCAACCGGATCGATGCCCATCAGGCCCAGTGCGGTGATCTGGTCGGTGGCGCGCATCAGGCCCAGCTCGGCGGCGATCGACGAGCCGGCGCGGCCGATGAACAGCAATGCGGTCAGCACCGGGCCTAATTCGCGGTAGATACCCAGCCCCAGGATCATGCTGACCTGGTTGCTGGCACCGTAGGTGTCGAGCGCTCGATAGGCCAGCAAGGTCAGCGATAAGCCGACGAACGCGCCGCCAACGGCGATGATTGGCAGCGAGCGTGCGCCGATCTTGTAGATCTCGCGGACCAGCTCGCGAAACAGGTCGACGCTGGGCACCGAGGCACGCAACACCGACAAGGTAAACAGGCCGGCGCGGCCAACGGAGCGGGTAGCGGCAGCCAGGGCCATCAGGCGATTTCCTTGGTGGTTGCGGTGGCGGCGTTACCGGATTCGGTGCCGCGAGGCAGCGCGTCGAAGCCGATCGGCCCGTCCGGGTTGCCGTCCAGGAACTGCCGGACCAGCGGGTCGGTGCTGGCTTCCAGCGCGGCCGGGGTGCCGGAAAACACGATCGTGCCGTTGGCGATCACGATGGCGTGGTCGGCGATCGGCAAGGTCTCGCGGACATGGTGGGTGACCACGATGCTGGTCAGGCCAAGGCTGTCGTTGAGCCGGCGCACCAACTCCATCACCACCCCGCTGGCAATCGGGTCCAGCCCGGTCAGCGGCTCGTCGTAGATCATCAGCGGCGGGTCCATCGCCAGCGCACGCGCCAATGCGACCCGGCGCGCCATGCCGCCGGACAGCTCGCGCGGGAAGGCGTCCGCTGCGGCGCGCAAACCGACCGCGTGCAGTTTCATCCGCACCAGTCGCTCGATCACCGGTTTGGGTAGCCGGGTATGGGTGCGCAAGGGCAGGGCGACGTTCTCGGCGGCGGTCAAGTCGGTCAGCAGGCCATTACCCTGCAACATCACTCCGATGCGCTTGCGCAGCTCCAGCAACGGTCGCGACGCGCGCGGCATCGGCTGGCCGAAGATCTCCACCGAGCCGGCCGCCGGCCACAATTCACCGGTCAGCGCCGCCAACAGGGTGGACTTGCCGCTGCCCGACGGGCCCAGCACAGCGACCACCTGTCCGCTCGGGACTTCCAGGTTGATATCGCGCAGCACGACCTGGTCACCCCGGTCGAGGCGAAGGTTGTTGACGCGGACGATGGGATTGGAATCGGTCATCGGCAAGGCTTGGCGCGCCGCCATGCAGGCGCAGACATCGCGCAGCTTGGAAGGCAGTACCTGAACAAGGGTTGTCGGCATTGTCGCAGGCTGTTGCCGATGGCGCAGGCATTGTGGTTCAGCTGCCCCGCGCAGCGAGCTGCATCTGTGCGCCAGCGAGGCGATATTGTGCGGCGCATTGGCGCGTCATGCCGGGCGGTATCCGGGCTGGCTCGGCGCCTGTGCCACCCGTAAAGCGGTGGATGAACGAAGCCCGCCTGTTCATTCATTCCTTCACTCCAGCACGATCAGGCCGCTCCTAGTGTCGTGGCATCCGGTGCCGCAAGCCGGCTATCCCCCCACAACGGAGCAAGCCCATGAACGATGTCAAGAAAGACCACAGTATTGGTGCAGGTGCAGGCGCGGTCGCCGGCGCGGTGACAGGCGCAGCGGTTGGCGCGGCAGGCGGGCCGATCGGCAGCGCGGTGGGCGCGGTGGCCGGCGGCGTGATCGGCGCGAAGGCGGGCGATTCCATGGCCGAGGCGGTCAACCCCACCGAGTATCGCGAGCATTTCCAGCGCGAATACAAGAACGCCCCGTACTACTCCGCCGATCGCGAGTGGAATGACTACGAGCCGGCCTATCAGTATGGCTATGACACCTACGGCCAGTACAACGGCAAGAAGTTCGACGATGTCGAGCCCGAGCTGCAGCGCAAGTGGGACCAGACCCGGGCCCAGGACAATTCGCGCCTGGAGTGGAACGACGCCAAGCACGCGGTGCGTGATGGCTGGCACCACATTGAACGCGCCATGCCGGGTGATGCCGACCGCGACGGTCGCTGATCGGCCACAGCCCCGTCCACAATAAGAAACGATGCACCAGTACTTCAACGGGGCCGCCTTGCGGCCCCGTTTTTTTGTTGCTGGAGTAGCATGATCGGCCCGCAAACAGGTGCCGCGACTCATGGCCGACCCCAACCAACCTACTCGTGAGCAGGCCGAAGCCGCCGTGCGCACTTTGCTCAGCTGGGCCGGCGACGACCCCACCCGCGAGGGCCTGCTGGACACGCCCAAGCGCGTCGCCAAGGCTTATGCCGACTGGTTCAGCGGCTATGCGATGGATCCCGACGAGTACCTGGCGCGCACCTTCGAGGAGGTCGCCGGCTACGACGAGTTGATCGTGCTGCGCGACATCCGCTTCGAGAGCCATTGCGAGCACCACATGGCGCCGATCATCGGCCGCGCCCATATCGGCTACCTGCCCGACGGCAAGGTGGTGGGCATCAGCAAGCTGGCGCGCGTGGTGGATGCCTATGCCCGCCGTCTGCAGGTGCAGGAAAAAATGACCGCGCAGATTGCCGACTGCATCCAGCGAGTGCTGAACCCGCGCGGCGTCGGCGTGGTGATCGAAGCCACCCATGGCTGCATGACCACCCGCGGCGTGCACAAGCGTGGCGTGGCGATGATCACCTCCAAGATGCTTGGCGGCTTCCGCGATGACGCCCGTACACGCTCGGAGTTCCTGCAGTTCATCGGTACCACGAGCTCGCGTTGAGTGGCCCGTCACGTCGTCCTAACCCGCCCGGCGATGTCGGTTTGTATGCTTGCACCATGCCCGTGACCATTGACTCCAGGTCGTTGTCGTCGGCGGCCGCCGTGCCGCCCCGCGACCTTGCTGCCCGCTACCGGGACGTGCGGGCTCGCAGCCTCGTGTTGGCGGACCCGCTGTCGGCCGAGGACGCGATGGTGCAGTCGATGGCCGACACCAGCCCGAGCAAATGGCACCTCGCGCATACGACCTGGTTTTTCGAGCGCTTCGTGCTCGGCGCCCGCGATGGTTACCAGCCGCTCAATGCCACCTGGGACTACCTGTTCAACAGCTACTACCAAAGCGTCGGGCCGATGCACGAACGCACCCGGCGCGGGCTGTTGTCGCGGCCCACGCTTGCGCAGGTGCTGGATTATCGCGACCAGGTGGATGCACGGATGACCGCTGCGTTCCTTCGCGGCGATTTCGGATCGGCGGAAGATGGTGGCAGCGGATTGCTGCAGCGCATCGAGCTGGGCCTTCACCATGAACAACAGCACCAGGAGCTGCTGCTGACCGACATCAAGCACGCCTTGTGGTGCAACCCGCTGAAGTCGGCGTACCGCACCGATCTGCAGCAGCCACGCAGTCACCCCAGCCCGCTGGAGTGGATCGACCAGGACGAGGCCGTCATCCAGATAGGTGCACCGCCATGGCCGAACGCCAGCGACGTTTTTGCCTATGACAACGAGTCGCCGCGGCACCGGGTATTGATGCCGTCCCATGCGTTGGCAAGCCGCCCGGTCAGCAACCGGGAATACCGCGCCTTCATCGACGATGGTGGCTATCGGAACCCGGCGCTGTGGCTCAGCGCCGGCTGGGCGCAGGTCAGCCAGCAACGCTGGTGTCGGCCGCTGTACTGGGAGCAAGCGCTGGAGCGCGAGTTCACCCTTGGCGGGTTACGGGAGATCGACCCGCATGCGCCGGTGTGCCACCTGAGCTATTTTGAAGCCGACGCATTCGCGCGCTGGGCCGGCGCGCGGCTGCCCACCGAGTTTGAGTGGGAGCATGCCGCGCAATCGCTGCCGGTTGATGGAAACTTTGTCGACGACGACCGGTTGCAGCCGCTTGGCGTTCGCGCCGATGGCCGCACGCCGCGGCAAATGTTCGGCGACGTCTGGGAGTGGACTTCCAGCAGCTACAACGCCTACCCCGGTTTCCGCGAAATGCCCGGGGCGCTGGGTGAGTACAACGGCAAGTTCATGTGCGGCCAACAGGTGTTGCGCGGCGGCAGTTGCGTCAGCCCAGCCGACCACCTGCGAGCCAGCTACCGCAATTTCTTCTATCCGCCCGACCGCTGGCAGTTCTCCGGCCTGCGCCTGGCCAGGGATGCCTGATGACGACCGCTGAGACCGCCGTGCTGCCACAAATCACCGACCTGCAACCCACCCCCGACGACATCATCGGCGACACTCTGGCCGGCTTGTCATCCACGCCGAAGACGCTGCCGTCGAAGTACTTCTACGATGAGCGCGGCTCGCAACTGTTCGAGCAGATCACCCGCCAGCCCGAGTACTACCTCACCCGCGTCGAGCTGGAACTGCTGCATGCCTCGATGCCGCAAATCCGCGACGTGGTCGCCGCAAACGCGCACGTGGTCGAGTACGGCAGTGGCAGCGGGCGCAAGACCCAACTGCTGCTGGAAGGGCTGGATGACCCGGTCGCCTACACCCCGATCGAGATCTCGCGCACCGCGCTGGTGGCCAGTGTCGAGCGGCTGGCACTGATGTTTCCGCAGATCGAACTGTTGCCGGTGTGCGCCGATTTCACTGATGCGGTACCGCTGCCACGGCCGGTGCGCGAGACGGGCCACACGCTGGTGTTCTTCCCCGGCTCGACCCTGGGCAACTTCGATGAAGCCGATGCGTTGCGTCTGCTGTGCTCGATGCGCGCCACCATGGGTGCACGCGGCCAGGCATTGATCGGGATCGACCTGGACAAGGACGCCGGCGTGATCGAGGCGGCCTACAACGATGCCGCCGGCGTCACCGCGCAATTCACCCTCAACCTGCTGGCCCGGCTCAATCGCCAGATCGGCAGCGATTTCGACCTGGCCGGCTTCCACCACCGCGCCGTGTACTCGCGCCCGCGGGGCCGCGTCGAGACCGACCTGGTCAGCCGGCGCGCGCAGGACGTCCATGTCGACGGCCAAGCGTTTCATTTCAACGAAGGTGAGGCAATGCGCGTCGAGTACAGCCACAAGTACACCGACGCCAGTTTCGAGGCGCTGGCCGCCCGCGCGGGGCTGCGGATAATCGAGCGCTGGAACGACCCGCGGGACTGGTTCGGCCTGCGCCTGCTGCAGCCCGTTCCTTCTACCTGAGAGTCCGGGCATCTGGTTGGGGCCGGGCTTTCAATCGTTGCGTCGCGGGCGATTGTTCAATCGGCGTGGAGGGCACCGCCCATTTCCTTGACCCGTGGATTACGGTGCGGGGACTAGCGTGGTTTCCACGGCGAAGTCGTTCGGCTTCGCGACCATTGGAGAGACCACATGACCACCCATCGCACTGGCGACAACCCGACCCGCCTGCTTGATGAGACCGGCCAACAGGATTACTGGAAGAACCAGTACAGCAAGGAAGGCTATTACGAGGCCGGCCGCACCTACGACGAGTACGACCCGGCCTATCGCACCGGCTATCAGGGCCAGCAGCGCTACCAGGGCAAGACCTTCGACCAGGCCGAGCCGGAGTTGAAGAGCGACTACGAGCAAGCTCGCGGTCAATCCCAGCTTGGTTGGGAAAAAGCCAAGCACGCCGTCAAGGCCGCTTGGCACCGGGTCGAGGACGCGCTGCCGGGTGATGCAGATCGCGACGGGCACTGACGCGACGGCCACTAAACCGGCGTCTCATCCCAAGGCTTGAACGCTGGGTGCCGTGGACGCCTACGGCACTCAGGGCTCCAGCGTTTCCAGTGTCTCGGCCGGCAGCGGAACCATCGCCCAGAACGGAACGTTGCGCTCGCACCAATCCGTGGCGGCCTCATTGAGGATCGCCAGCAAGGTATTGAAGCCGGCGTCGCGGGTGGCCTGCCATTGGCCGCTGTTGTCCAGTACCAGCAGGTAGCCGGGTGCGGGCAGCCATGACAGGTCGCCCAGGCAGTCGGCGAGCGCATCCCAGTTGGCGCCGAACCAGTCCGGGAACTGCAACGTCTCGCCGATCCTGGTCAGCGCGCCGGCCTTGTCCGCGCAGTTGGCCAGGTCGATGCGCGCCACGGTGAAATCCAGGGATGCGGCAGCGGTAGTCATCGCCGGGGTATCGCGATCATCGATGAAGTACGCCCCGGCGCGCAGCGGGTCAACCAGCATTGGACGCAGCTCGCTGACGTTGGCGGCGTTCATCGCGATGCCGCCGGCAGTTGGAAACGACGAAAGCTGCGGTAATGGTCGTCGGTGTAGAAATACTCCACCGGCGGGTCGCCGCCGGTCACGATGCGCCGCGCGCCGCGATCGCGGGAGCTGGGCGTGGGCACGGTGAACTCGTGGTAATAGCCGCGCGGCTGCGCCGGCAACTCGCGTTCGCGATTCTGGAACACGCCGCCGTCCTGACGGTAGTCGTACGGCCCGCCACGGGCGATGTCGTCAAGCACCGCGTGCGCCTGGGACGGCAGGAAGGCCGGATAGCCCGGGCGCGCAGCCGACGCGGAACCGGTGACGTCGCCGGGCAATTCACCGGGCGCGCCGCCCGGAGGGAGCAACGCGCCGTTATCGGGCCGCTGCGTCCATGCCAACAACCCGACCAGGACAACGCCGGCAACCAGCCAAGCCGATCGGTTGCGATGCATGGCGCTGCGTCCTAGCCGCAGGTCAGGCTGTTGATCGCGCCCAACTCGTTGACGTGCATGTTCAGCCGGTCCTCGCGGTAATCCTGGGTCACCGCCTGGTTCGGTTCGATCACCCGTACGTGGCTGCTGTTGCTCTCGATGCGCGCGCGCTCCACGATTTCGGCGGTGGCGGCGTTGCCGATCGCCCACGAGATCGTGTCGGTCGTGCACGGGCCCACGATTACCTGCGGCGGAGGTGCTGCCATCGTGGTGCAGCCGGCGGCCGCGAACATGATGATGGCGGCAGGTAAGGCGATTCGAACCATGGTGCTGCTCCTGATAGTCAATAGCGCGAGCGTGCCGTCGAAACCGTTAGGATCATGTAAAAGCCAGCCGCAGTATCAGCCGCGCCAGGGTCACCACATCCTGGTGGTTGTGCGCGCACACGCGCCGCAGCAGCGCGGACGAGCCGCCGCGCAGATACGATCGCCAGGCTGCGGGTGCTTGCGAGCCGGGCAGGTCGTCCTCGCGCACGATCTTCAGCAACTCGCGCTCGATCGTCGCCAACCGGCAGTTCTCCCACGTCCCGCGGTAGCGACGTCGCGTCGGGAACAGCAGGTCGACATGGTCCAGCGGCGTGATCGGGTCGTCCATCCGCGCGAGCCGGTAGCGCGTCTTCAACAGCGGTGAGTCGTAGCAGCGGCCGTTGTAGCTCGACAGCACCGTGGTCGGCGCCAACCAGCCGGCGAACGTGCGCAGCATCAGTGGTTCGGCCGCCAGGGTAGTGATCAGTAACTGGCGCACACGCAAGCCATCGCCATGGGTCGGATGACGATGCCAGTCCGCCGCGCCGATCTGGAACGCGCGCGTGCCGGTGCCGCCGGCCAGGCCGGTGGTCTCGGTATCGAAGAACAGCAGGTCGCGGGGGTTGACCGTGTCGTCGCGTTTGGCAAAGGTCAGCGGCAGCGCTTGGGCAGGCGCCGCGAACGGCAGCCAATCCTCGATCAAACGCAGCCCCGGGGCGATCTCCTCGCCGGGCAGTGAACGGTCAACCGGGCCGCGCGGCGGTGCCGCATAGATGGGCAAACGCTCGCGCACACCGAGCAGGCGGCGCAGTGATTCGATCGAGGTCTTCGCGCTTGCTGGATCTGGTCGGGTGTCCGGCTTGCCTGCCTCGCGCTTGAGCGCGCGCAGCCGTTCAAGCGTGATGCTCACACCGCACCCACGGTCGGCACCAGCAGGCCCAGCACCCGTCGCGCCAACGACTTCGGGGTGAGGCCGTCGCCGTCTTCGGTGGCGGCCAGGATCGGCCCGACGCACGCCGGGCAACCGGCCTTGCAATCGCACCGCTCGACCAGTTCGATCGCGCGCTGTACCAGTTCCGCCTGTCGCACCCACAACGGCTCGCTGAGGCCGACGCCGCCGGGGAAGTTGTCGTACAGGTAGACGGTCGGCACGAACTGGCGGACTTCGATCAGCGCGCGGTTGGTGGCCGCCTGGCTGACCGGTGAGCGTGAGTCGCCCGTATCGCCATGCCTTCCGCCACCACGATCCCCGTCGCCTTCCCACCCGCGCAGCCGCCCGCGGCCGCTGGCGTCGGCAACGGCGAACCACGCGCTATCGTCGTTGCCGACCGACTTCTGCAAATCGCGCGCATCGGCCATCACCGCCACCGTCGCCACCACGTGCAGTGCGTAGGCGGCGCCGAGGAAGCCGTCCAGCGCATCCTGGCGCGACTCGAACCACGCCAGCAGCACCGACTGCGGCAGTTGCCACCACACCGCAGTGGTGTGCAGTTCCTGGTCGGGCAGGTTGACCGGGCCGTAGCCGATGTTCTCGTGGGTGTAGTAGCGGATCTTCTTGTAACCCGACACCCGCCGCACCACGTGGACCTCGCCGTGATGCGCGTTGCCACGACCGGCGAGATCACTGTCAAAGCGCTCCAGCACCTTCAGCTTGGTGTAGTCGATCGAGTCGGTGTAGTAGTCCACGTGGGTACGGGTGACATAGGCCTTGCGCCCCTCCCAGTCGAGCCGCTCGACCTGGTACGGGGTGCTCTGGACCATGTGGATTGCGCCCTCGTACAGGGTCAGTGCGGCGGCAGAGTAATCGACCTCGGCGATGATCCGCTGCTGGCCACCGGTTTTGTCGACCACCACGAAGTTGCCGTCGGCGACCGAGCGCAGCGACACCGAACCGGCCGGATAACTGTCGGCGATCCACTCCCAGCGGTCGCCTTCCTTGTGCACCACGTCGGTTTCGGCCAGGGCTTGCAGGTACACCTCCGGCTCGATTGGGCCGAACATCTCGTCCACCACAAAGGCCAGCTCGAACGCCGCGCAGCGGATGTGGTCGAACAGGATCAGCGGCTGGTCCGGGGCAATGCGGGCGTGCTCCGGTGGTGCGTCGGCGAAGAAGTCCGGGTGCCGCACCACGTACTGGTCCAGCGGCTGCGAGTTCGCCACCAGCACGCCCAGCGATGGCCGCTGCCGGCGACCGGCACGACCAAAGCGTTGCCACGTCGCCGCCACCGTGCCCGGATAGCCATTGAGCACCACCACGTCGAGCGAACCGATGTCCACGCCCAGCTCCAGCGCCGAGGTCGAGATGATTCCGTCGATGCGGCCGTCGCGCATGTCGCGCTCGGCCGCGCGGCGTTCGGTCGGCAAATAGCCGCCGCGATACGCGCGGATCCGCGGCGGCTTGCGCGGGTCGGAATCGAACACGTCTTTCAGGTACTTGGTCAGCACCTCGACCATCAGCCGCGACTGTGCGAACACCAGCGTCTTCAGCCCGGACTTGATCGCGATCCGCGCAATCCGGTTGCTCTGCGACCGCGCCGACGCACGCAGCCCCAGATCCTTGTTGACCACCGGCGGGTTCCACAGCAGCACGTGCTTGTCGCCGGTCGGCGCGCCCGACTGGGTGATCGTGTGCACGTCCGCCTCGATCAGTGCGCGCGCATGCTCGCCCGGGTTGCCGATCGTCGCCGAGCACAGGATGAACTGCGGCGTCACCCCGTAGAACGCGCAGATCCGCTTCAGCCGGCGCAACACGTTGGTGACGTGCGAACCGAACACGCCGCGATAGGTATGGATCTCGTCGATCACCACGTAGCGCAGGTTTTCGAAGAACTGCGCCCACTTGGTGTGATGCGGCAGGATCGCCTGGTGCAGCATGTCCGGATTGCTCACCACGATGTCGCCGTGCAGCCGGATCGCCTGGCGCGCATCGCCGGGCGTGTCGCCGTCGAAGGTGAACGCCTTCACTCCGAGATTGCCCGCGCGGTTGAGCTCCAGCAACTCGGCCACCTGGTCCTGGGCCAGCGCCTTGGTCGGGAACAGGTACAAAGCCTTGGCCTTCGAATCGCCCATCGCCGCCGCCACCACCGGCAGGGTGTAACACAGTGATTTCCCCGAAGCGGTCGGCGTCACGATGGCGATATTTTCGCCACGTTGGGCTGCCTCCCAGGCCTGCGCCTGATGGCTGTACAACCGGTCGACCCCACGCGCGCGCAACGCCGCCGCCAACGCCGCCGGCACGTCGTCCGGGATCGGCTCATACGATCCCTCCTGTCCCGGGATCATGAAGCTGCCGGTAATCCGGTCCTTGTAGCGTCTCGCCAATGCCTGGCTCAGCGCCGCCCCATCACCTCCGCGCCGCGCACCGCTGGCCAATGCCAGCGCGCGTTCCTCATCCTCGACCCGTCGCGCCAGCGCCTGTGCCATCTGCCTTCCTCGTCAAATGGAAGCAGTGGAGCAGACCCCTGTCGCAGCGAATGAGACAGAAGAACAGATCATCACGTCACCGCTGCGCGTCGCCCCTCGGCTGCTCAAGTGCCTGCTGTTCCTGCTCCCGCGCGATCCAGTCCTCGATCGCGCGCCGGGCGCGCCGCTCCTCGGCCTTCTCGCGCAGCGCCTCCAGGCTCAGCACCCGGTAAAGTCCGACCATCACCGCGACCATCAACAGCGCGAACGGCAACGCGGCCACGGTGATCAGTGTCTGCAGCGCGCCCAGCCCGCCGGCCATCAGCATTGCCGCGGCGATCAGGGCGATGGCGATGCCCCAGGCGAACTTGCGCGCCAGCGACGGGTCGCCCGCGGACTCGCTCGACATCGAGCCCAGCACCAGCACCGCGGAGTCGGCCGAGGTCACGAAGAAGATCACCAGCAGCACGATGGTCAGGCCCGACAACAGGCCCGACAGCGGCAGCATGTCGTACATGCCGAACAGCACGGTCTCGTAGCCCACATCGAGCGCGCCTGCCATGTCCACGCCGCCGAACATTTGCCCCCACAGCGCGGTGCCGCCGAAGGTGGCGAACCAGGCGAAGCCGAGCAGGCTGGGCACCGCGACCACCCCGAGCACGAATTCGCGCACGCTGCGACCGTACGACACCCGCGCGATGAACGCGCCCACGAACGGCGACCAGGAAATCCACCACGCCCAGTAGAAGATCGTCCAGTCCGCCACCCAGGTGCTCGCGGAGAACGGAGCCATGCGCAGGCTCATCTCCACCAGATGGTCGAGGTAGCTGCCCAGTGAGGAGGTGAAGGTATCGAAGATGAAGGCGGTCGGCCCGAGCAGCGCCACCGCCAGCAGCAGCACCCCGGCCAGGATGAGGTTGAAGCTCGACAGCCACTTGATGCCGCGGTCCACGCCGCTGGCGCTGGAGGCCATATACAGCACGAAGCACACCGCGATCACCGCCAGCTGCATGCCCAGGCCAGTGGGCAGGCCGAACACGCGCCCCAGGCCGGCGCTGATCTGCATGGTGCCGAAGCCGAGTGTGGTGGCCACGCCGATCGCAGTGGCCACCACCGCGACGATGTTGACCAGCTTGCCGATCCAGCCCAGGTGGCGGTCGCCGATCAGCGGCTGCAGCAAGTCGCTGATCAGGCCGCGCCCGTTGCGGTTGTACTGGAACCAGGCGATCGCCAGCCCCATCAGTGCATAGATCGCCCACGGGTGCAGGCCCCAGTGGAAGAAGGTGTAGCGCATCGCCGCGCGCGCAGCCTGCGGCGTTCCCGGCGGCAGGCCCTCCGGCGGCGTGAGCAGGTGAGAGATCGGCTCGGCCGCGCCCCAGAACACCAGGCCGATGCCCATGCCGGCGGCGAACAGCATCGACAGCCACGCGGGTTTGGAGAACTCGGGTTCCGCATCGCGCCCGCCGATCCGCAGCCGCGCCAGCGGACCAAAGGCGAGGTACGTGAGGAACACCAGGGTGAGGAACACGATCAGCAGGTACAGCCAGCCGGCATGCTGGATCACCGCCGCCAGCGCGGTATCGCTTACCGCCTCGAACGGCTTCGGTGCGAAGCCGGCAACCACCGCCAGCGCGATGACGAGAAACAATGAGATGCGGAAAACCATGGCTGTATCTCCACGAGGCGTCTGTGGTCACAGCTTAAGCGGCATGCGTCGCCTTGAGTTTCGCCTCCGGCACCGGCCGCAGGGTGAACGCACGCAGCCGGTCGGGGCTGGCTACGCCGATCCCGCTGTCGCGTCCCGCGGTGTACAGCGTCACGTGCGGCGGCGGGACCGGCAGCTGGCGGCCGAGCAGGCGGCCCAGCGCGTGATGGAACGGGGCCATCGCCGGCAGCTCGACCAGCTCGATGATCGAGTGGGCGGCGACGGCGTGGCCTTCCCCACCCAACGGCTTGCGCAGTAGGAGGTACCGACCGGTGCGACTGAAATCCCAACGCCGGGACGCGAACGCATGGTCAAGCGCGCCGGTGAGACAAGTCTCAGCGAACACGCCTCGCAGTTCGCGGCCCAGGGCGCCGCCGATCAATGTGATGTGGAGTTCGGACTTAGGCTTCAACGCAACCCCGTTGATCGCGATATCGGCACGCGGCGGCGCCCAACGCGCCGGAGCGATCGGCAGGACCAGGGTGTCGTCGGTGAGCATCATGGCGTCATCATGGGCGTGCGACCAACCGCGCGCACCACAGCGTTTTATCCGCGGTTCTGTATTGCCGGCGTGTTGCGACGCACAATACCCGCTTGTCTTTGCAAGGATCCGGCCCGTGGCGGACACCTCAACCTCAACCAACCCGGTGCTCGACCGCCGCCGCATCGCCCTGGTCCTGTTCGCCTTGGCGACCGGTGGTTTTGCGATCGGCACCAGCGAGTTCGCGATGATGGGCCTGATGCCCAGCCTGGTGCTGGGCCTGGACATCACCGAGCCCCAAGTCGGTCATTTGATCAGTGCGTATGCGCTGGGTGTCGTGGTCGGCGCGCCGGTGCTGGCGATCCTCGGGGCGCGGTTGCCGCGGCGCTCGTTGCTGCTGGCGCTGATGGGCTTCTACGCGCTCGGCAATCTGGCGACCGCATTCGCCCCGAACTACCACGCGATGCTGGCGTTCCGCTTCATCGCCGGCCTGCCGCACGGCGCCTTCTTCGGTGTCGCGATGCTGGTCGCCGCCTCCATCAGCCGCCCCGACCAGCGCGGCGCGGCGATCAGCAAGGTCATGCTGGGCCTGTCGATCGCGATCCTGGTCGGCAACCCGCTCGCGACCTGGCTGGGACAGGCCCTGAGCTGGCGTTACACGTTTGCCCTGGTCGCGGTGGTCGCGGTGCTGACGGTCGCGATGATCGCGCGCTTCCTGAGCGCTGATCCCTCCGAGCCACGCCAAAGCCCCTTGCGCGAGATACGCGCGTTCCACCAGTCGCAAGTGTGGTTGACGCTGCTGATCGGCGCGGTCGGCTTTGCCGGCATGTTCTGCGCCTTCAGCTACCTCGCGCCCACGCTGACCGAAGTGACCGGGGTCACCGACGGCTGGATCCCGATCGCGATGGCGGTGTTCGGCGTCGGTTCGGTCATCGGCAACCTCGCCGGCGGCTGGCTGGTCGACCGTATGCAGTTCCGCGCCACCGCGGTGATCCTGGGCTGGTCGGCGCTGGTGCTGCTGATCTACCCGTTCGCCGCGCACTCGTTGTGGAGCATCCTGCCGGTGGTGGTCGCGCTGGGCACGATGGGCGCGCTGGCGCCGGTGCTGCAGACGCGATTGATGGATGTCGCCGGCGAAGCGCAGACCCTGGCCGCCGCCTCCAACCACGCCGCCTTCAACGCCGCCAACGCCCTCGGCCCGTGGCTGGGCGGCATGGCCATCAGCGCCGGATTCGGCTGGACCTCGACCGGTTACGTGGGTGCCGCGACGGCGCTGGCTGGGCTGCTGGTCTATGCGTGGGCGCGTTGGGATGAGCGGCGGTTGCGCGCGTTGGACGCGGCGTAAGCGAGACAGCGCAAAGAGCAACGTCCAACGAGGTGATCAGGTCGGCGATAAACGTTTTAGAGCAGCTGGTTTCTGAATGGCTAAAATGGACAAAATGGATAAAACGTCCTAACGTGATCCCCACGCAACCGGAGCCTCGCCATGCCATCTCCCCTGCCCCTTGATGACGTCCGCCAGCTTGTCGATGGCGACACCCCGGTTCATTCCGCTTCGGAAGTGAAGAGCGGTTGGAGCGGGATCGTGCGCGAGGCGGTACGTCACGGCGAGGTTATCGTCACCCACCACGGCAAGCCGCAGGCGGTGGTGGTGGACGTGGTCGCCTACGCCGCACTGGTGCGGCGGGCGCAGGCCAATGATCCGCTGCAGGCGCTGGTCGCCGACTTCGACCGCAGGCTGGCGGTGCTCAATACCCCGGGCGCAGGCGACCGGCTGCGTCGTGTGGCTGCAGGTGGCATCGCCAGCCCGGCCCGACGACGCATCAGCCCCGTCGCCGACAAGTAACTTATGGCGCCCGAAGTTGCGTCCAAGCGCCCGACCCTGCTGGTGCTGGCGGGCGTGAACGGTGCCGGCAAGAGTTCCGTGGCGGGCGCGTCCCTGCGCAGCCAGGGGCTGGATTACTACAACCCCGACGAGGCCACCGCGCGCCTGCTCGCCGACGGCATCGCCCCCGGCGAAGCGAACGCCGCGGCATGGCAGCACGGTCGGCGCGCGCTGGAGTCCGCCATTGCCGAGGGTCGCAACTTCGCTTTCGAGACCACGCTGGGCGGCAATACCATTCCCGCGTTGATTGGTCGTGCGTGTGACACGCATGCGGTCACGGTCTGGTTTGTCGGCCTCGACAGTCCGGAGCGGCATCTCAGCCGGGTTGCCGCGCGGGTCCTTGCCGGTGGGCACGACATTCCCGCCGACAAGATCCGCGCGCGCTGGGACGGTGCCCGCCGCAACCTCATCGCGTTATTGCCTCGCCTGCACGAGCTGCGCGTGTATGACAACAGCCACGAGCAACCCAACGGCGCCGTCGCGGCGAATCCGTCGTTGCTGTTGCACTGGCGTGGTGGACGAATCATCGCGCCCGTGGCCGCACGGCTGCGCCGGACACCGCAGTGGGCGAAGGTCATCGTGGAGGCTGCGTTGCAGCAACAGGGATAGAGAGGCTGCAACGCATCAACGCGGCAGTGCCACTACCGGCTCGCCTTCATCCTCCTCGCAGCGCGCCCCGGTATCCGCCACCGGCGATGGCACCTGCCCAGGCACTTCCGACGGCACCGCAATCGCGTCGGGGTCGACCGGCAGCATCGTCGCCTCGCGCCAGCGACCCCATTTGTAATAGGCCAGCGACAACACCGCCGACACGAACGCGCTGACCGGGAAGCTCCACCAGATCGCGTCCACGCCCAGCTCCGGTTGCAGCCAGTTGGCGAACGGCACGCGCACGCCCCACAGCGCCAGGCCGAGGATCACCAGCGGCGGGATCACCGCGCCGGTGGAGCGGACCACGCCGGCGACCACGAAGGTCACCCCGAAGAACAGGAACGACCACACCGCGATGTGGTTGAGGTGGCGGGCGATCTCCAGCGCTTCGCTGCCGGTGGGCATGAACATCGCCAGGGTGTACTGGTCCAGCAGGATCAGCGGGGCGATCAGCGCGCCGGTCAACAGGAAGTTGAAGCCGATGCCGTGGCGGGTCGTTGCTTCCACGCGGTCCCAGCGGCCGGCACCGACGTTCTGAGCGGCCATCGAGGAGCACGCCGCGCCGATCGCCATCGCCGGCATCTGCACGTAGGTCCACAGCTGCAGGGCGGCGCCGTAAGCCGCGGTGGTGAGGGTGCCGTACTGGTTGACCATCGTGATCATTGCGATCATCGCCAACGAGATCATCACCATCTGCAGGCCCATTGGCACACCCTTGACCACCAGCGTGCGCACGATGATCCAGTCGGGCTTGAACAGGTGGCTTTCATCACGACCGATCCACAGCGGGTGGCGCTTGTGCCGCAGCCACACCAGCATCGCCGCCAGCGCGATGACGTTGGCGATCAGGGTGGCCATCGCGCTGCCGGCCATGCCCATCTCCGGCAGCGGGCCGATCCCGAACATCAGCAGCGGCACCAGCACGATGTCGAGCAGCACCGCGATGAACAGGAACAGGAACGGCGTGCGGGTGTCGCCGGCGCCGCGCAGGATCGCCGACAGGAATGCGAACGCGTAGAGGAACGGCAGCGCCAGGAAGATGATCTTCAGGTAGGCGTCGGCCAGTGGCAGCGCCGCTTCCGGGGTCGACATCCAGACCAGTACATGGCGCGACAGCGGCAAACCGATCGCCGCCAGCGCAATCGAGATGCCGAGGAAGAACGTTGCCGCCGAGCCGATCACCCGGCGTGCTTCCGGCAGGTTCTTCCGGCCCATCGCCTGCCCGACCAGGATGGTCGAAGCCATGCCGAAGCCGAACACCCCGCCCAGCAGCAGGAACATGATGTTGTTGGCGTTGGCGATCGCCGTCAGCGCTTCCTCACCGAGGAAGCGACCGACCCAGACCGCGTTGACCGAGCCGTTGAGCGACTGCAGCACGTTGCCGCCAAGGATCGGCAGGGCAAACACGAACAGGGTGCGCCCAATCGGGCCTTCGGTAAGGGTGCGTTGTTGGATCATCGGCGCTCCAGGCAGGCGGCTAGCGTAACGGGACACGGTGCATGCAGCGCGAATGCGCAATAATCCGCCATGCTTAGAATCACTGATATCAAACTTCCGCTCGACCACGCCGAATCGGCCCTGGTCGATGCCATCGTGGGCCGCCTCGGCATCACGACCGACGAACTGACCGCTTACACCCTCGCCAAGCGCAGCCACGATGCGCGCCGGCGTGGCGGGATCGTGCTGATCTATTCAGTCGACGTGGACACCCCGCGCGAGGCGGAAGTCCTGCAGCGGTTGGCGCAGGAGGTGCCCGCGCCGGGGGTGCCGAAGGTCGGACCAGCGCCGGACACGACGTACCAGTACGTCACCCGGGCACCGGCAAAACTGCCGCTGCGGCCGGTCGTGATCGGCACGGGCCCGTGTGGTTTATTCGCGGGGTTGGTGCTGGCGCAGATGGGCTTCCGGCCGATCATCCTGGAGCGCGGCAAGGCGGTGCGCGAGCGCACGGTGGATACCTTCGGGCTGTGGCGCAAGAAAGTCCTCAACCCCGAGTCCAACGTGCAGTACGGCGAAGGCGGGGCGGGCACGTTTTCGGACGGCAAGTTGTACAGCCAGATCGCCGATCGCCACCACCACGGACGCAAGGTGCTGACCGAGTTCGTCGCCGCCGGTGCGCCGCCGGAAATCCTGTACGTCGCCAAGCCGCATATCGGCACGTTCAAGCTGGTGTCGATGGTGGAGCACATGCGCGCGACCATTGAGTCGCTGGGCGGGGAGATCCGCTTTTCGCAACGCGTCGATGACGTGTTGGTGGAGACCGATGCGGCCGGCACCCGGCAGGTACGCGGCGTGATGCTGGCAAGCGGCGAGGAGCTGCGTACCGACCATGTGGTGTTTGCGGTCGGCCACAGCGCGCGCGATACGTTCGAGATGCTGCATCGGCGCGGTGTGTGGCTGGAGGCCAAGCCGTTCTCGATCGGGTTCCGCATCGAGCATCCGCAATCGGTGATCGACGCCGCGCGGTTTGGCCCGCAGGCCGGGCATCCGGTGCTGGGCGCAGCGGATTACAAGCTGGTGCATCACTGCAGCAACGGGCGTTCGGTGTACAGCTTCTGCATGTGTCCGGGCGGCACCGTGGTTGCGGCTGCGAGCGAGCCCGGCTGCGTGGTGACCAACGGCATGAGCCAGTACTCGCGCAACGAGCGCAACGCGAATGCGGCGATCGTGTGCGGGATCATGCCGGCGGACTTCGCGCCTTACGGTAGCGGCCCGCTGGCCGGCATCGCATTGCAGCGCCACTGGGAGGCGCGCGCCTTCGAGCTGGGCGGCGGCGAGTACGAGGCGCCTGCGCAACTGGTGGGCGACTTCCTCCACGGCCGCGCCTCGCAGGAATTCGGCACCGTGCTGCCCTCGTACACACCAGGCGTGCGGCTGGGCGATTTGAGCCAGTCATTGCCCGACTATGCGATCGCTGCGATCCGCGAGGCGCTGCCGGCATTCCACAAAAAGCTGCGCGGCTTTGCGATGGGCGATGCGGTGCTGACCGGGATCGAGACGCGCACGTCCTCGCCGGTGCGCATGGCGCGCAACGCGGAGGGTCACAGCCTCAATACGCGTGGCCTGTTCCCCGCCGGCGAAGGTGCAGGCTATGCGGGCGGCATTCTTTCGGCGGGCGTGGATGGTATCCGGGCGGCCGAAGCGGTGGCACTGAGCATCGTCGGCTCTGTCGATTCCATCGGTTGACCCCTATGCGGCATGCTGGGTGCATGTCCGACAAGCCGTTTTCCCCTTCTTGCGAACGCAACCGTGAGCCGATCCTCGCGGTGCTGCGGCGCCATTTTACGGGCCGGCACCAGGTGCTGGAGATCGGTGCTGGCACCGGCCAGCATGCGGTGCATTTCGCCGCGGCGATGCCGTGGCTGGTGTGGCAATGCTCGGACCGGGCCGAGTATTTGCCGGGGATCAGGCGATGGCTGGATGAGACGGCGTTGGCGAACACGCCGGCGCCGCTGGCCCTGGACGTAAGTGCCAGGCCTTGGCCGGTCCACGCGGTGGGCACGGCTGCGGGGGAAGGGCGTGTCCGGTTCGATGCCGCGTTCACCGCCAATACCTTGCACATCATGGGCTGGGCGGATGTGCAGGCGTTCTTCGACGGGCTCGACGCCGCGTTGGCCGAGGACGCGACGCTGGTGGTGTACGGGCCTTTCAACTACGACGGCGAGTACAGCAGCCACAGCAACCGCGAGTTCGATGGCTGGTTGAAGGCCCGCGACCCGCGCTCGGGTATCCGCGACTTCGAGGCGGTCGACGCGTTGGCGCGTGCGATCGGCCTGCAGCTGGTGGAGGACGTGGCGATGCCGGCCAACAACCGGTGCCTGGTCTGGACGCGGCAAGCTACCCGCCCGATTCACCACGCCTAGACCCCCGGTGACGCATCGTCAGGGCATCGGCGTGGACGGAGAGTGGGATGAAAACCAACGGCCCGGTATTCGGCGAGCGATCCTTCAGCAAGGTGGCGGCGGTGTTTTCCGACGAGGCGGCGGCGCGGCGGGTGGCGGCGCGCATGCGTAGCGAACTCGGGCTGGGCGAGCAGCAGGTCCAGGTGGTGACGCCCAGCGACCCTCGGCCCGGTCGCAAGATCGAGCCCGACAGCCGCGGCATCTGGCACACCGCGATCAAGGCGCACATCACCTTCGGCCTGCTTGGCATCCTGGTCGGGCTGGCGGTGTTCATGGTCTTGTGGGGGATGGGTATCGGCGCGGTCCGCAGCTCGCCGTGGGCGACGGGTGGCGTGCTGGTGTTCTTCGGCGCCGTGTTCGGCCTGTTTGGTGGCGGATTCGTGACCTTGCGTCCGGACCAGGACGTGCTGATCAACCGGGTCCGCGAAGCGATCGAAAACGGGCGCTACGCGGTGGTGGCCCATCCCGACAGCCGCGAGCAACGTGACCGCATCACCGCGATGCTGGAAGCGGCATCGGACGAGGTCGTCGGCACGCTGTAGCACGCGGTCATCGGCCATGCCATTTGGCAGGCGCGCGCGGGTGACCGGCTAGTAGGATGGGGCGGTTGCTTTCCCGGGGGTTTGCCGATGTCGCGGTTGCGTTGCTTGTCTGTCCTGTCGCCGGTGCTGGTCGCCGCGTTGTTGCCTTGCTCCTTCGCCGTGGCCCAGCAGTCACCGCCTGCCACCGTGCCGACCGTTGTATCGGCACCATCGTCGCCGGCAACGGCACCGCTCGACCAGCCATACCCGGGCACGCTGTCGGTTACCGTTGATGCGACCGACCTGGCGCGACGGGTGTTCCATGTGCGCCAGAGCATTCCGGTGCAGGCCGGGGTCATGCGATTGCTGTTTCCCAAGTGGATCCCGGGCAAGCACCGTCCGGCCGGGCCGATCCGCAAGTTGGCGGGACTGACGATCCACGGCAATGGCCAGGCGATCCAGTGGCAGCGCGACCCGACTGACGTCTACGCGTTCCAGCTCGACGTCCCCGCCGGTGTGGCCACGCTGGAGATCGAGTTCGACCTGCTCACCCCGACCGCCGGCAACCAGGGCCGGGTGGTGATGACGCAAGACATGCTCAACGTGCAGTGGGGTTCGGTGGCGCTGTATCCGGCCGGTTACTACACCCGCCAGATCCAGATCCGCCCGACCCTGGTGCTGCCCGCCGGTTGGCAGGCCGGCACCGCGCTGGAGCTGCAATCGCGCGCCGGCGACACCTTGCACTACGGCACGGTCAGCTTTGAGGTGCTGCAGGATTCGCCGGTGTACGCCGGGCGCCACTTCCGCCAGGTCGACCTGGATCCGGGCGCGGAGCGGCCAGTGCGCTTCGACATCATTGCCGATTCGGCCAAGTACCTGGAGGCTACCGAGGAGCAGCTGGACAAGCATCGCGCGCTGGTCAAACAGCTCTACAAGCTGTTCGATTCGCAGCATTACGATCATTACGACCTGCTGTTCTCGCTGTCGGACCGGATGGGCGGACAGGGGCTGGAGCACCAGCGCTCCAGCGAGAACGGGGTGAAGCCGGGCTACTTCACCGAATGGGACAAACACGTCGCCAGCCGCGACCTGCTGCCGCACGAGTTCGTGCATTCCTGGAATGGCAAGTTCCGTCGGCCGGCGGGATTGGCAACGCCGAACTTCCACGTGCCGATGGACGGCAGCCTGCTCTGGGTCTACGAGGGTCAGACCCAGTATTGGGGCATGGTGCTGGCGGCGCGCTCGGGGTTGTGGGACAAGGACGCCGCGCTGGGAGCACTGGCGCTGGTGGCCGCCACCTACGCAACCGACCGACCGGGCCTGCAGTGGCGCACCGTCCAGGACACCACCTACGACCCGGTGATTGCCGAGCGCCAGCCGCAGCCGTACCGCAGTTACCAGATGAGCGAGGACTACTACAACGCCGGCGCGTTGATCTGGCTGGCGGTCGACAGCAAGCTGCGCGAGCTGAGTGGCGGACGCAAGTCGCTGGATGATTTTGCCAGTGCATTCTTCGGCATCCAGGATGGCAGTTGGGAGGTCGTGCCCTATGAGTTCCAGGACGTGGTGGAGGCACTGGATGGTGTCGCTGCACACGACTGGGCCGGCTTCCTGCGCAGCCGCCTGGATGCCCACTCAGCGCCGCTGGACGGGCTTGCCGCGGCAGGTTGGAAGCTGGTCTACACCGACAAGCCGTCCGATTACCACAAGAGCCTGCTCGCCTCGCGCAAGGCCGCCGACTACACCGCGTCGCTGGGAATGACACTGGCCAGCAGCGGCGGCAAGGTCAACGCGGTGCGCTGGGATGGGCCCGCATTCAACGCCGGAATCGCCACTGGCAGCACCTTGCTGGCAGTGAACGGCTATGCGTTCGAGACCGGCTTGCTGGACGACGCGATCAAGGCCGCCCACGCGGACGGCACGCCGATCGAGTTGGTGGTCAAGCATGGCGAGGTCGTGCGTACGCTCACGCTGGACTACCGCGACGGGCTGAAGTATCCGCACCTGGAGCGGATCGCCGGTAGCAAGGACCGCTTGAGCCGGATCCTCGCGCCACTGTGAAGCCGGCCATCGCAACCAGCTATCATGCAGGTGAAATCAGGGGGAGTGCGTATGAAAATCAGTAACCGGCCCTTCGCGGGCGTGGTACTCACGGCATGCCTGGCACTTGCTGGAACGGTCTCGGCACAAACCGCCACGATGCCGTTGATGCCAATCTCGGAGTTCTATTTCGCCGAGGACGCGCGTACCACCCAACCCGTGGTGGCCGTCAGGGGCGAAGGTGAGGTAGTCACCCAGAAGCTGGTCAAGGTGCTTGCGCGCAATCCGCGGGCGAAGAAAGAGACGGCACAGCTGGCCCACATTGCATTGGCCGGCGGCCGCTCGGGATTGGGTGTGGAGTTGTACCAGCGCCTGCTTGGCCAGATGGACATCAATGACGGCCTGTACCGGACGGTGATGTGGAATTACGGCTGGGATCTGTACCGCAGCGGTGATCACGCCGGCGCGTTGACCCAGTGGGAGAGCTTGCTGAAATCGCGCAACATCACGGCCGACTGGATGCCGATGACGCTTGCCTTGGCACTGTGGCAGCTCGACCGCCGCGACGAGGCGGTGCATTGGTACGCGGCCGGTGTGCGCACCCATCCGGCCAAGTGGCGCTCGTCCGACACCCTCGCATCGGCACTGCCCGATTGGAGTGCCGATGAGTTGGCCGTGTTGTCCCAGGTGCAACAGGCTTGGGCGGCCAATCCGCCCGAATGGCGCTGACAATCGGGCCATAGCGCCGTTCGCTCCCGGCCCGGTGTACGCTGCAGGCTGTAGCCTCTGACGCTGCGGCGGCCGTGAATCTGGGAGACGCAATGAAGACCGTGCTGGTGGCCAGTTCCAAGGGCGGGGTAGGCAAGACCACCATCGCCACTCATCTTGCCGCGCAGGCCGCCCTGGCCGGCGCAAACACGGCGTTGGTCGACGCCGATCCGCAGGGCTCGGCTCGTCGCTGGGCCGAACGTCGCTCGGTGCTGGACAGCGCGGTGTTGCCGGTCGATGGCACCCGTCGAGGAACGTGGCGCGCCCGGCTGCCAGCCGATACCGACCTGGTCATCGTGGACGCCGCCGCCGGTGCGATGGCGCGTGAGCTGGAGACATTCCTCGACGTCGCCGCCGCGGTCGTGGTCCCGGTGCAGCCATCCACATTCGATATCGAGGCCAGCGTGCCGTTCCTGGATTCGCTTGCCCAACACCCGCGCGTGCGCCGCGGTGAGTTGCGGGTCGGCGTGGTCGCCAACCGCCTGCGCCCCTGGACCACGGTCTCCCGGGAAACGCTCGAGCTACTGGAGCAATGGCCGTACCCGCTGGTCGCCCAGTTGCGCGACAGCCAGGCCTATGTGGTCTTGAGCGGTTTGGGAAAGAGCCTGTTCGACTACCACTCCATGCATGTGCGCGAGCATCAGGCCGATTGGAAGCCGCTGCTGAAATGGCTGAAGAAATGACGCGCCGCCGGTTTGCTCCGCACTCGACTCCGGGGCGTGGCTACCTGCGCCGACTTTCCGCTTGAACCTTCCGCTTCGATGAGGTCCCGCCATGCGTGAATTGATCCTGCTCCGTCATGCCCATGCCGATCACGGCGCCACCGGCCACGCCGACATGGACAGGCCATTGTCCTCGGAAGGCTGGGCCGAGGCCGAGGCTGCCGGACATTGGCTGGCGGCGCAGAAGCTGGTGCCAGACTGCGTGTTGTGCTCTCCTGCGCGCCGCACCCGGGAGACCCTGGAGGCCGTACTGGGGGTGATTGGGTACGTCGAGCAGCGTGTCGATGACACCATCTACGGCGCCGACCCCGGCGCATTGATCGCATTGGCGGACGCCCACCGCGATGTTGGGCGCCTGCTGCTGGTGGGCCACAACCCGGGTCTGGAGCAGTTGGCGGCGTTGCTGCACAGCGGCCAGTCCGGCGACTATCGCGGCATGGCCTCGGGTGGGATCGCGGTGTTGACCATTCCCGATGACCGTCGGCTCGAGCCGGGCGTGGCCCAGCTCAGCGCTTTCTGGTGGCCGTGAGCCCGAGTTACGTATGGCTTGGATGGATTGCGACAGCGCTGTTGGCAATGGCGTCGGCGTTGCCCGCGCATGCCGGCGCAACCGACCCGGCGCCGCCGGGACCGGTGGACACTGGCGGCGATGCCGCCGACGAGATGGGGTTTGATCCACTCAACACTCAATTTAGTTTCGAACTGCGCACCCGCTGGGGACAGCACGTGCAAGGCCGGTTCCCGGTTTATGACGGGGCCAAGGTGACCTTGCCTGACGGTCGCAGCCAGATTTATGTTCGCTTGGCGACCAATGCCGTGGAGGTGACCGATTCCCTTCGCTATAGCGAGCTGGCCCGCGGAGAGGGGTTCTTTGATGCGCAGCGCTACCCGGTGATCGAGTTCGTGTCCGAGCCGCTTGGTGTCGCGCTTGGCCACGACGGTGGCAAGTTTCGGGGTCGGCTCAGCATGCACGGGGTCAGTCGGATAGAGACATTCACGCTGGCGCCGTCCACCTGCATGCGGCCGGCGATGGGGTGTGATGCGGTCGCCGTGGGCAGCGTCAGCCGGCGCGATTACGGACTCGATGGCTGGCGGCTGATGTTGACCGACCAGGTGCAGTTCACCATGCGCGTGCGTTTGCGCGAACCGACACCGACGCCATGAACGCTGCCACGCAAGGCCGTGCGGCCTGGCTGTTGCGGCCGGCCATCGTACTGCTGGCGCTGGCCTTGGGGGCGTGCGCAAGCCTGACACCGCAACAGGCCACTCGCGCCAGCGCGGTCGCCCAGGCCGCGCGCTCGACCCAGTCGAGCTGCGATGCCATCGACGCTTGCGCCCAGCCGTCACCACTGCGTGCGCTGGCTGGAAAGGCATTCAGCGAGTCCACGGCGGAGCAACCGCGGCACTACGCATTGCTGCTGGATAGCGGTACCAACGCGATGCTGGCGCGAATCAACCTGATTCGCAGCGCCACCACCGCCATCGACTTGCAGACCTACATCTACGACGCGGACGATGCCGGGCGCCTGGTGCTGGACGAGTTGTTGATTGCCGCCCGTCGCGGGGTCCGGGTGCGGTTGTTGATGGACCAGCTGGCGGCGCTGCAGAATGCGGAAACCCTGGCCGCACTTGCAGGCGTCCACCAGAATTTCGAGGTCAAGCTGTACAACCCGGTGCTGCACCGGGCCAGGATCAGCTATCCGCAGTACCTGCTTGCCGCCGCCTGTTGCTGGCGCCAGCTCAACCAGCGCATGCATACCAAACTCCTGCTGGTGGATGGGGCGATCGGGATCACCGGCGGACGCAACTACCAGGACGCTTATTACGACTGGGACGACCAGTACAACTTCCGTGATCGCGACGTGCTGGTCGCCGGGCCGGTGGCGCGGGCCATGGCGGTCGACTTCGGCAGGTTCTGGGATGATTCACGCAGCGTTCCTCCGGCACGGCTGGTCGATGTCGGCCGGGTCTTGCTCGAGCGCGGCGTACCGGCCCTGCACACCTACCAGTTCGAGCACCCGCAACGTGCCCAGGCGATGCGCGACGATGCCAGCGATCGCGCGGTCGTGCAGGCGCGCCTGGTGGATCGTGCGCTCGCGGTGGGCAAGGTCCACTACGTTTCCGATGGGCCGGACAAACACCATGCCGAGGTACCGGCGGATTTTGCCGCGGCGTCCCACTCATTGGGCCGGCTGATCGCGTCGGCACAGGAAGAAGTGCTGCTGCAGACGCCGTACCTGGTGCTGTCCAAACCCGCCCAGGGCTTGTTCGAACGCCTGCACGACCGTGCCGACCCGCCGCGGGTGGTGGTCTCGACCAACAGCCTGGCCGCGACCGATGCATTCTTCGCCTATGCGCTGTCTTACAAGTACAAACGCCGCTACCTGCGCGATTTTGGCTTCCAGATCTACGAGTACAAGCCGTTCCCGAAAGATGCGCCGATCGACCTGTCGACGACCGGCGCTGTGTTGCCCGACTACGTGCCCGAGTCGATGCAGCCGGCAGCGCCGCCGACCACGCGGCCGGACCGCAACAGTGTGCTGCGCTCGGCCCGCTATCGGCGGCCATTGCAATCGGAATATGGCGCTACCCGCTACTTCCACCGCCGCGCCAACGAGCCGGTGCCGCTGAAACGTGCCGGGGTGCGCATGGGGATGCATGCCAAGTCATTGGTGATCGATCGCCGGATCGGCGTGGTGGGGACGCACAATTTCGATCCGCGCGGGGACGTCTACAACACCGAGAGCGCGGTGATCATCGATGACATCGCGTTTGCCCGAGCGCTCGCGGCCAGCATCCGCCGCGACACCAGTCCGGCCAATTCCTGGGTGATCGCCCCGCGCGACAAGCCGCCGGTGTTCTCCGGGCTGGAGTACTCGTTGGGGAAAATTTCCGAGTACCTGCCCATTTTCGATCTGTGGCCGACGCGGTACGCGACCAGCTACGAGTACGAGCCCAGCCCGGAATGTCCGGCTCCGCTGCCGCCCGACGACCCGCGCTTTCGTGCCTGCTATCGGCCGGTGGGTGACTTCCCGGAAGTAAACCTGGTGGGCAAGGGGCTGCCGACGCGACTGTTTACCGCCTTCGGCGCGGGCCTGGCGCCCATCCTGTAGCGCGCGTTCTCCAAGCCTCACCGTCATTCCGCAAACGCACCCCTGTCGTTAGTTGGGTGACTTCTGGCACGTGTACGTGGCAAATGGTGTTGTACATTACCAACACACCAAATCACTACACCACAGAGGCAAGGCCATGAACGTCCCGTCCAACAACTCGTCCACCAACGCCAACCGCTTCTTTGATCGCCAGCACCACAATGACATCGGGCAGCCGCGCCGCACCGGCGCAGAGCGTGATTTCGGTATTGGTTACGGCAACCGCGGTTATGCCCGCAATCCGGACTACCTGCGCACGCCGCGCTACGCCGGCAACCCCGGGAGCCACCTGTTCAGGATTGGCTGACCCCTATTCATAAATGTGGCTAGCTGTGTTATAATATTGCATTCACAAGCAACGTAACACCTTGTTTTAAGGAGAAAAAAAGTCAAACTCGAGTCTATTTCCAACAGCGCACCCCTGTCCATCCACCGCAATGGCGGTAGTGCACCGTCCGCACGCGTTTCCGCGGCAAGCGACGCCAGCGCCCAGCCAGCGCCCGTGCACCACGAGCCCCGCCGCCGACACAGCGCTGCGCCGCACGGTTACACCAGCGCCAGCAGCTATCTGACCCGTCCAGCCCGCAGCCGGTTTGGCTCGCGCCAGGTTCGGTTCCGGATTGGCTGATCGTCGACTATCGTGACCCGATGAATGCAACGTCTTCCGAGGGTAACGTCCCGCACTCTGGCGGCCCGGTGAGCAGCCTGTTTCGTCGCCCGACCACCGTTGAGCGTCTCAATGAGCTATCCCGTGACACGGCGATAGACACGCTGGGTATCGTCTTCACCGAGATCGGGGCCGACTACGTGCGCGCCACGATGCCGGTCGACGCGAAGACCCGACAGCCCTATGGCCTGCTGCACGGTGGTGCGTCAGTGCTGCTGGCAGAAACCCTGGGGAGCAGCGCCGGCAACCTGTGCGTAGCGGAGGATCGCGTCTGCGTCGGTATCGAGATCAACGCAAACCACTTGCGTGCCGCGCGAGATGGCGTTGTCACTGGAACCGCGCGAGCGCTGCACGTGGGTGGCCGGACCCAGGTCTGGGAGATCCGCATCACCGATGACCGCGATCGACTGGTCTGCATCTCCAGGCTGACTTTGGCGGTGGTGGCGAGCCGCGGCGAGTAGCCAGAACGCGCGATGGGTTGAACGGCAGTCATCATTATCCGGCCCTTCCACTGGTATCTTTCACCGCATGAATGCGCCGTCTCCGACCGGCGCCGCGGCGCCTGGCGCACCGCTGGCGCGCCTGTTCCGCTACTGCTATCGGGTGCCGATGCTGTTGTGGCATCTGTTGGTCGACCTGCCACTGGTGCTGGTGTTGATCAGTCCGTTGTTGGGTGGACTTCAGGTCGGCGGCGAGCGGTTGGACCACCGGATGATCCGCGCGTGGTCGGCCGGGTTGATGCGGGTGTTTGGCTTCCGGCTGCGCCGGGTGGGCACACCCTCGCCGGGACCGACGATGTTTGTCGCCAACCATGTCAGCTGGATCGACATCGTTGCACTGCACAGCCAGCGGATGATGGGCCTGGTGGCCAAGCGCGAGATCCAGGGCTGGCCGATGGTCGGCTGGTTGGCCGGGCGTGCGGAGACGATCTTCCATTCCCGCGGCAGCACCGAGTCGCTGGGCGGCGTGCTGCATGAGATGTTGACCCGCTTGCGCAATGGCCGCTCGGTGGGGGTGTTTCCCGAGGGCGGTACCCGCGGCGGCGGCGAGGTCGGGCCGTTCCATGCGCGCATTTTCCTGGCCGCGGTGGAGTCGGGGATGCCGGTGCAACCGGTCGCGCTGCGGTACGGCGAAGGCGGATCCGCCCAGCACAGGGTGGCGTTCGGTAAACGCGAATCTTTCGTCGGCAATTTCTGGCGTCTGTTGGGCGAGCCGGCGCGGGTCGCGGAGATTCATTTCCTCGCCCCCATCGCGTCGGGTGAAGCCGACGGGCGACGAAGGATCGCCGAGTTGGCACGCTCGCGCATCCTGCAGGCAATGGCGAGCTGACGGATTCGTCGATGTTGACCGCGGCCGACTACCAGCCACCGCGCTGGCTACGCAATGCCCACCTGCAGACACTGCTGGGGGGCAGCGTGATGCGCCAGCGGATGGGCCGGCGGGCGTTGGAGGCCACCGCTGCCGTCACCACCTCGCATCTGATTGATGGCGGCCGGGGCGTGCGCCTGCAAGGCCTGCACAGCGCCGTGCCCGGGGTCGCGCCGCGTGGGCTGGCGCTGCTGCTGCATGGCTGGGAAGGCAGCGTCGATTCCAGCTACATGTGTTTGACCGCGGCGCGTCTGCTGGAGTCGGGTTTCGAGGTATTCCGGCTCAACTTCCGCGACCACGGCGGGACCCATCACCTCAACGAAGGCATCTTCCACTCCAACCGGATCGACGAGGTCGTGCATGCGGCCGGCGACGTCGCGCGGCGATTCCCGTTGCGTCCGTTAGTCGTGGCGGGGTATTCGCTGGGTGGGAACTTTGCCCTCCGGCTGGCCTTGCATGCGCCGGCGGCCGGATTGTCGATCGCGCGCGTCGCGGTCGTGTGTCCGCTGATCGATCCGGCGCGCACGATGGACGCAATGGAGCAGGGATTTCCGCTCTACATGCAGCATTTCGAGCGCAAATGGCGACAGTCGCTGCAACGCAAACGCGCATTGTTCCCGGAACAGCATGACTTCGACGACCGGGTACTCGGCCTGCGGATGCGGCCACTGACCCAATGGCTGGTCGAGCGCAATACCGACTTCGGCACGTTGGAACGGTACTTTGATGGCTATTCAATTGCTGGCGACCGGCTGGCCGGCTTGCAGGTGCCGACCAGCGTCCTGATGGCGGCCGACGATCCGGTGATCCCGGTGGCCGGCTGGCAGTCGCAGCAATTGCCAGACACCGTGCAACTGGAAATATCGCCCTGGGGCGGCCACTGCGGGTTCTTGCAAAATGCACGACTGGATGGATTTGGCGAGCGCTGGATCTCGCAGCGCCTGTCCGGGCCAGCGCAATGAATCCGGACGCGGCACCGTAGAGCCACGTAGCGGCGGGCGACGCACAGCGCCGTTACAATGGGCGATCCGCCCGAATTGCGAGCAGTAATCCATGTACGAACCCATCATCGACGCCCTGCGTCGCGGCGATGCCGCGCAAGCGCTTGGGGCGGCGCGCGATGCCGTCTCTGAGCAGCCCCAGGACCCCGCCGCCCATCGGTTGCTGGCCTCCGCGTTGCGACTGGCGGGCGATCAGGCCGCGGCGATCGAGTCGATCGACCGCGCCATCAGCCTTGCCCCCGATGACGCCAATTTGCACCTGGAGCGTGCCGGGCTGCTGTTGCACGAGCGGAAGCTCGACGAGGCGCAAGTCGCTCTGGCCCGCAGCACCGGCCTGGACCCCAACCAGTTCCCCGCCTACATCGTGCAGGCGCAGCTGGCGATCGGTCACGGCGACCTGGTGGAGGCCGCGCGGCTGACCCGCACGGCGGCGAGGATTGCGCCGGAACACCCGCAGGTCGCCGCGCTGGAAGGCACCCTGGCGCTGCGCGGCGGGGATCCCGACCGCGCGCTGACGATCTTGAACACGGCCGCCCAACGTTGGCCCGAGGAGCCGACCCTGCGTCACTCGCTGGGTTTTGCCTACATGGCCAAGGGCCACTACGCGTTCGCCGAGCAGGCGTTCGCCAGTTTGCGCGCGGCGAATCCCGACTCGATGCCGTTGCGCGCGCTGGTGGCCGACCTGCTCCGCCGGCAGGGCCGGCCCGAGGCCGCCGCCGACGAGATCGCGCCTTTGCTCGAAGGTGAGCACACCAGCCCGTCGCTGCAACGGATGATGGGCGAGCTGGAGCTGGAAGCCAATCGCAATGAAGCCGCACGTGACCGGCTGCGCGGCGCACTGCAAGCGCAGCCGGGTGACCGTCGTACCCTGTTGGCGATCAGCGAGGCATGGCGTCGGCTGGATGCCGCGGACGAGGCACGCAGCACGCTGGACGCCCTAGTGGCGGAACACCCGCAACTGGTGGATCTGTGGCGTGCGCGCCTGTTGTTCGAACAGTTCGCCAGCGATGACGCGGTCGAGGTGATCCGCCGCTGGCAACAGGCGATGCCCGACTGCATCCCGGCCATGGAAGCGCAGATCACCGTGCATGATCTGGCCGGCCACCCGGATCAGGGCGACGCCCTGGCCCAACGCATTACCGAGATTGAACCCGGGCACGCCAAGGCCGAGATGCGGATCATCAACCGGCTCCAGCAACGCGACCCGGAGGCGGCCATCGAACGCGTTGAGGGCTTGCTGGCACGCGCCACCAACGAGGTGGTCAAAGGCAACCTTCGAAGGCTCCTGGGGCGCACGTTTGACACTGCTGGACAACCGGACGCTGCCGTCGCGACCTGGGCCGAGCTGCACGCCGAGGTCGTTTCCAAGCGCCTGCCATTGCCCACGCCGAGCGCCCTGGACGGGCCATGGCCGGAGGCGGCTGAGCTGACGCCGGTCCAGCAAGCCGAACGGCCGGCGTTCCTGCTGTGGGGTGCGCCGGGCTCATTGATCGAACGCGTCACCGGCACCCTGCACCTGGGCGGTGCGACGCTGTATGGCGACCGCTTCGGTCCCAATCCGCCCAAGGACCTGTTCCAGCGCTATCTCACCATCGATGCGCTCAGTACCGGCACGGCCGAGCCGGCAAACCTGATCGCCGAGTGGAAGGCGGCGCTGCCCGCGCGCGGGATCAAGCCTGCCGAGGTATTTGACTGGCTACTGTGGTGGGACAACGCCGCCGTGCTTGTGCTGCGCCCGCACCTGCCCGAGGCGTTGCTGGTGATCGCATTGCGCGACCCGCGCGACATGCTGCTGGACTGGCTGGCATTCGGCTCGCCAGCGCCGTTCGCGCTCGAGTCGCCGCTGGTCGCTGCGCGCTGGTTGGCCCAGGTGCTCACCCAGGTCGCCGATCTGCATGAACAAGACCTGCTCAGGCACCGCTTGCTTCGCTTGGATGGCATTGAGAACGACCCGGCCGGGGTTGCCGCAGCGATTGCCGAGGCGATCCAGGTCGCGGTCGCCCCGGCGCCGCCGGGCCGCCTGGGCGAGGACCGGTTCCCCGCTGGCCACTGGCGCGATTTCGGACCGTCGCTCGCTGATGCCTATGCGGTGCTGACACCGGTCGCTGTCCGCCTGGGCTACCCGGAAGCCTGAGCCCATCGAGGAGTCCTGCATGCACATCCACAGCACCAGTTTCCAAGCCCGTCAACCGCTGCCGGCGGAGTTCGCCGCCGGGCAACCGGTCGCCGACGGGTTAGGCTTTGCCGGCAACCGCAACCCGCACCTAGCCTGGGAGGACGTCCCCGCCGGCACCCGCTCGTTTGCTCTGCTGTGCATTGATCCGGACGCGCCCACGGTGGCCGGGATGGCGGGCAAGGAAGGGGTGCAGATCCCGATCGAGCAACCGCGCGGCGACTTCATCCATTGGGTGATGATCGACCTGCCCGCCCACCTGCGCGAGATCGCCGCCGGTGCGTGCAGTGACGGCGTGGTTCCCCACGGCAAGCGCGAGCCGGCAGGTCCCGCCGGATCACGCCAGGGGCTGAACGACTACACCGGCTGGTTTGCCGGCGACCCGGACATGGCCGGCGACTGGCACGGCTACGACGGCCCGTTCCCGCCGCCCAATGATCTGCGGTTGCATCGGTACTTCTTCCGCGTGTTCGCGCTGGATGTTGATACCTTGCCGCTGCCGGAGACGTTCACCGCGGCGCAGGTGTTCTCCGCGATGCACGGCCACGTCCTGGCCGAAGCAGCGATCCACGCGACGTATTCGTTGCACCAATAGCCCGGCAGCAAGCAAGCCACCGCACGGCTCAGCCGCCGGCGGGCAACCACAGCAGCAACGCGGCACCCAGCGCGATCCGGTAGATCGCAAACGGGGTGTAGCTGTGTTGCTTGATGTAGCCCAGCAGCCAGCGCACCGCGATGAAGCCGGTGATGGTGGCGGCCACGAATGCCAGTCCCAACTCGCCCCAGGCCTCGCCGCCGCCGGCGGCAGCGCCACCTTCCAGGAAGTACTCCAGGATCGTGTAGGCGCTGGCCGCAAACATGGTCGGGATGCCGACCAGGAACACGAACTCGGTGGCCGCCGAACGCTGCCCGGTGCCGGCCAGCATCGCCATGAAGATCGCCGCGCCCGAGCGCGAGGTGCCGGGGAACACGCCGGCCAGGACTTGGGCCAGGCCGACCAGGATCGCGACCGTCCAGGTGACCTTCGCCGAGGGCGGCCGGCCGCTGGCGATCTTCTCGGCAAACAGGATCCAGACCCCGCCCAGGATCAACGCGATCGCGATCGGCGAGACGGTATCGGGCAGCTCCCAGCCCAGCAGTCGCACCGGCAGCCCGACCAGTGCCGTTACCAGGAAGGCGACCGCGATCTTGCCCAGGTACAAGCGGTTCTCACGATCGCCCAGGCCGGTGGCCAACGACCACAGCCGCTCACGGAACACCGCGGTGATGGCCAGGATCGCGCCGGCCTGGATGACGATGTTGAACAGGTCCGAGCGGGCGCCCAGCCAGTGCTGGGCGATCAGCAGGTGGCCGGTGCTGGAGATCGGCAGGAACTCGGTGAGGCCCTCGAGGATGCCCAGCAATATCGCGGCGAAGACGTCGAACATGGACGATGACCCGAATGTGGAGATGGCGCACAGCCGTGCAGTAGCCGCAAAGGATAGCGGAACCCGATCACGCGACGTCGGCATGCGCGCCGTCGGCACGGTGAACCGGTTTGGTGCGAAAATGACGCCGCACCCCTCCCGCCACGCCATCCGCGAGAAATCCATGTCCATCGAGAACGTCGAGAAACTCATCCAGGACCACAGCGTCGACTTTGTCGACCTGCGCTTCGCCGACATGCGCGGCGTGCAGCATCACGTCACCTTTCCCAAGTCGATTGTCGATGAGACGTTGTTCGAGGAAGGCAAGATGTTCGACGGCTCGTCGATTGGCGGCTGGAAGGGTATCCACGACTCGGACATGGTCTTGATGCCAGATCCGTCCACCGCCTTCCTGGACCCGTTCACCGCCGATCCGACCCTGGTGCTGACCTGCGACATCCTCGACCCGGCGACGATGCAGGCCTACAACCGCGACCCGCGCGGGATCGCCAAGCGCGCCGAGGCCTACCTCAAGTCCAGCGGTATCGCCGAGCAGGCATTCTTCGGCCCGGAGCCGGAGTTCTTCATCTTCGACAGCGTCCGCTATGCCAATGACATGGGCCACACGTTCTTCCATGTCGACTCGGAAGAGGCGGCATGGAACTCCGGCAAGGACTACGCCGGCGGCAACACCGGCTACCGCCCGGGCGTGAAGGGCGGTTACTTCCCGGTCGCGCCGCTGGACTCGCTGCACGACATCCGCGCCGAGATGTGCAAGGCGTTGGAGGCGGTGGGCATCGAGGTCGAAGTCCACCACCACGAGGTGGCCAACGCCGGCCAGTGCGAGATCGGCACCCGCTTCAACTCGCTCACCAAAAAGGCCGACGAACTGCTGACGATGAAGTACATCATCAAGAACGTCGCCCACCGCAATGGCAAGACCGCGACCTTCATGCCCAAGCCGATCGTGGGTGACAACGGCAGCGGGATGCACGTGCACCAGAGCCTGGCCAAGGGCGGCAACAACCTGTTCTCGGGGGACGGCTACGGCGGTCTGAGCCAGATGGCGCTGTGGTACATCGGTGGCATCTTCAAGCACGCGCGCGCGATCAACGCCTTCGCCAATGCCACCACCAACTCCTACAAGCGGCTGGTGCCGGGCTTCGAGGCACCGGTGATGCTCGCGTACTCGGCCAGCAACCGGTCGGCCTCGTGCCGGATCCCGTATGTCGCCAATCCGAAGGCGCGCCGGATCGAGATGCGCTTCCCGGACCCGATGAACTCCGGCTACCTGATTTTCTCGGCGTTGATGATGGCCGGCCTGGACGGGATCAAGCACCAGATCGACCCGGGCCCGCCGTCCGACAAGGACCTCTACGACCTGCCGCCGGAAGAGGAGAAGAACATCCCGACCGTCTGCCACAGCCTCGACCAGGCGTTGGACGCGCTGGACCAGGACCGCGACTTCCTCAAGGCCGGTGGTGTGTACAGCGACGACTTCATCGACGCCTACATCCGTCTGAAGATGAAGGAAGTCACCGCATTCCGCGCCGCGACCCACCCGCTGGAATACCAGATGTACTACGCGATCTAGTCGCGACGAAATACGCCACCAGTTGGTCGACGGCTCCCGACGGCGCCAGGAGCCGATACCGTCATCCCCGCGCAGGCGGGGATCCATGGACGTTGCGCTTAACTGGATCGGTGAGTAGCCAGCAACAGCTCCGCCGAGTGTTCGCGGTAGGTGAGCTGCATGGCCGCCACCACCTCGTCGCATGCGTGCCCGACGGCCTCAAACAGCGGGCTGCCGGCCAACAGTTGCCCATTGAGCGCCGCGCTGAACAGGTCGCCAGTGCCCTTGGGCGCGGCGTCAATACGGGCGTGTTCGAGCACTTGCGCGTCGTCGTGGCTGACGATCGCCACCCGCATCCGTCCGTGCGCCCAGGAGCCGGGGGCGGCGCTGGTGACCACGACCCACCGGGTACGGCCGACCAGCAGCGTCCGCGCGGCGGCGATGACCTGCTCGACAGTGTCGACCGGGTGGTCGCTGAAGCGCTGCAACTCGAAGCCATTGGGGGTTAGCCCGTGGGCCAGGGGCAGCAGGTGCTGGCGGTAGGCCGCAACCATTCCGGGGTCGACGTACACGCCGGTGTCGTGATCGCCGATCACCGGGTCGATCTGCACGTGCAGCTGTGGATGAGAGGTTTCCAGCCCGCGGATCCAGCTGGCCAGCGCGAATGCCTGATCCGGGCCGCCGAGGTAGCCGACCAGCACCGCGCGCAGCCGGGTCAGTGCATTGCGCGCCTGCAGGTCGTCCAGGTAGCCGGAAAACCACGCTGTCGGCAGCGCGCCGCCGTGCATCGTCGGGTAATGCGGGGTGTTGCTCAGGATGACCGTCGGCACTGCGGCAACTCGCAGGCCGAGCTTCTGCAGGGTGGGTACGGCAACGCCGTTGCCAACGCTCCCATAGACCACCTGCGACTGCACCGATACGACATCGATGTGCAGCGGCTGCAAGCGGGTCGACGGGTCCGCGGGATCTGCAGGCGTCATGCCGGGTCAGTCGGCCAATAGTGGCTGTCCGGCAGTGCGCGGGCACCGTAGATCGCCTGGCCGACGCGGACCACGGTGGAGCCTTCCTCCACCGCCAGCTCGAAGTCCCCCGACATGCCCATCGACAATCCGTCGAAGTCCATCCCGTCCGGTGCATCCTGGCGCAGCTGGTCGCGCAGGTTGCGCAGCAGGACGAAGCAGCTGCGTACCCGGGCGGCGTCGGAGGACAGAGCGGCCAGCGTCATCAACCCGCGTACGCGCAGCGAAGCAAACGCTGGCAGCTGTTTCACGAATGCCGTCACGTCATCCGGAGACAGACCATATTTGCTGGCTTCGCCCGATGTGTTGACCTGGATGAACACGTCCAGCTGACGACCTTCGGCCTGCAGGCGGCGGTCCAGCGCTTTGGCCAGTCGCAGGCTGTCGAGGGCCTGGAACTCGGTCGCGAACTGGGTTACCAACTTCGCCTTGTTGGTCTGCAAGTGGCCGATCACCGACCACTGCAGGTCGGCCAGATCCGCCATGGCCTCCCACTTGCGGTAGGCCTCCTGGACTTTGTTTTCGCCCAGCATCCGGCAGCCGGCGGCATAGGACAGGCGGATGTGCGCCTCGTCGATGGTCTTGCTGACCGGCAACAGCCGGACCTCATCGGGATTGCGTCCCGCCCGCTGGCACGCTGCGGCAATGCGTGCGCGAATCGCCGCGAGGTTGCGTGCGAAGTCGTCGACGGTGACGGCTTGCGGGTAGACCGGTTGGGGTAGTGGTGATCCGGGGTGCGGAACGTCCAACGGTGGGAACCTCCAAAGACGATGGGTTGATTGTACCGCTGGTACTCTGTGACCAGCCCACGATTCACCTGCGCTGAACCGCCGCCGCGCTACGGTGCTGCGGTCCACCGATGCAACGCCATTGCCCATTGACCCACTGAAGGAGCCATCCATGAAGATCGCCCTGTTTTCCAGCGCCAGCCTGCTGAGCCTCGCCCTGGCCGCGTGCAGCACTGCGCCCAGCACCACGCCCGCCAGCACTGACGCTGCAGCCCCCAGCGGCGCCAGTTTGCCGACCCAATCCACCGTTGCCAGCGCGCACGTCAATCTCGCGGCAGCGTCGGGCAGCCTGGTCAGCGGCAAGCTCAGCGTGGTCCCGATGGGCGATGGCGTGCATTTGCGCGGTGAAGTCGGCGGCCTGACGCCCGGCAGTACCCACGCCATCCACATCCACGAGAAGGGCGATTGCAGCGCGGCCGACGCCAGCAGCGCCGGCGGGCACTTCAATCCGACCGCTATGCCGCACGGCAAGGTTGGCACTCCGGCCCATCATGCCGGTGACATGAACAACATCGTCGCCAACGCCGAGGGTGTCGCCACCGTCGACCTGCACGCCAGCGGCCCGGTGTTGGGCGGTGGTGCGGCCAACGACGCCATCGGCAAGGCAGTGATCGTGCATGGCGGGGAAGACGACTACACCAGCCAGCCTTCCGGTGCGGCTGGTCCACGCATCGCCTGTGGCGTGATCCAGGCTGGCTGAGACGCCCGGCATCTGCGTCTGATGCCGGCTTCAGGCCAGAGCGGCGCGGCAATCGGTGTCGCGGCCGCAGTGCACGAACTGCACGGCGATCCCATGCGCTCCGAGCACGGCGGCCATCTGTCGTTGCCGCGCCTGGAAGTGCTGGAATTGCCGGTGACGCTGCTCACCCATCGCGTCCTGATCGCTCGCGGCGGGCGAATGCTCAGCGGCGGCATAGCGTTGTTGCCAGGCGGCCGGTGAGAACAGGGCGATCCGCACTTCCCCATCGGTGTAGTGCAGCAGCGGCTCGGGCGGCTGGTCCAGCCAGGCGCGCTGTTGCGGGCGCAGCAACGCGGTTTCCAGTAACGGCCACAGCGGCCCCAGTCCGGCATGGTCGTACTGGATCGAGGTCATCGCGGCGAGGTCGTTCACGGTCAGGTAGCGGGCGTGTTCGACTTGCAGACCGAACGCCTCCTGCGCGGCCAGCGCGGTATCGGCGGCGGCCATTCCGACTTCGATCAGGTCTTTCTCGAATGCATCGCCAACCCGCGCGACGGCATCGCTTGCGCCGGTCAGCACGAACGGCATCAGCCGCAATGGCCCACCAAGGTAGTCGGAGGAAGGGGCCAGCGCGCCGGGCATTTGCGAATCGCTGGCGCCGAAGGCAATGATCCGGCCGGCGTCGAGGTCGTGGCTGCCGCGCGGCGCACGTGCGGCGAGTTCGGACAACTCCCGATGCAATGGCCAGCCGGGGCGCAACAGCTCCACCGGGTCGTAGTGGGCGCCCACCGTCACCAGCTCCAGTGCGCTGGCTTCGGGCGCGAAGGAGGCCAGATCGCGCGCAACCAGGTGTGCCAGCGCGCCGACCTCCGCTTGCGAGAGCCGGTCGCGGCCCACCGGCGCGGCGCCGACCACTTCGATGGCGAAGGCACCCAGCACGTGCAGCTCGGGTGTGGGGTGGGCAGTATCGGCGGCTGGACTCATTGGATCCCTGGGAAATTCGCGGGTTGGACACACGGTCTGGAGTAATTGGATACGCAGGCGTTTGGAAGCGCGCAGGTGCAGCGCTACACTGCGGCCATTATGCCCGCAAGCCATTGTGGGACTCACGCAAGCAGCGTTGGCACGACTGCAACGCCCATCGTCCGAGGTGATCAATGCGCCAAACCCGTCCTGTCGCCGTGCTTGGTGGTGTCCGAATTCCGTTCTGCCGCCAGAACACCGCGTATGCGGATGTTGGCAACCTGGGGATGTCGGTGCGCACGCTGGGCGCGCTGGTAGAGAAATACGGGCTGCACGGGCAACAGTTGGGCGAGGTTGCGATGGGCGCGGTGATCAAGCATTCCAGCGACTGGAACCTGGGTCGCGAGGCGGCGTTGTCGTCCGGGCTGTCGCCACTGACCCCCGGCCTGACCATGCAACGCGCCTGTGGCACCTCGCTGGATACGATCATCACGGTCGCCAACAAGATTGCGATTGGCCAGATCGAGGCCGGGATCGGCGGGGGTTCGGATACCACCTCCGATGTGCCGATTGTCTACGGCAAGGAGCTGCGCCGGCGTCTGCTTGCAGCGGCCGCGGCGAAGGATTTCAAGGGCAAACTGGCGGCGTTCAAGGGGTTTTCGCTGCGTGAATTGAAGCCTGACTTCCCCGGCGTCGCCGAGCCGCGCACCGGCAAGTCGATGGGTGAGCACTGCGAGGACATGGCCAAGCAGTGGAACATCGCGCGCGATTCGCAGGACGAGTGGGCGCTGTCGTCGCACTTGAAGCTGGCGGCGGCCTACGAGCGCGGCTTCTTCGATGACCTGGTGGTCAGCTTCCGCGGCGTCTCGCGCGACAACAACCTGCGCCCGGACAGCACGCTGGAGAAGCTGGCAACGCTGAAGCCGGCATTCGACCGGACCTCTGGCCGCGGTACCTTGACCGCCGCCAACTCGACCCCGCTGACCGATGGCGCGGCCGCCTGTCTGCTGGCCTCCGACGAGTGGGCGCAAGCGCATGGCCACGAGCCGCTGTGTTACCTGCGTGATGCGCAGGTGGCGGCGGTCGATTTTGCCCACGGGGAAGGGTTGCTGATGGCGCCGACCATTGCGGTGCCGGAGATGCTCGCGCGCAATGGCCTGAGCTTGCAGGATTTCGACTTCTACGAGATCCACGAGGCATTTGCCGCCCAGGTGCTGTGCACCCTGCGGGCGTGGGAGAGCGAGGACTACTGCAAGACCCGGCTTGGGCTGGACGCGCCGCTGGGGCGCATCGATCCGGCGAAGATCAATATCAACGGCTCGTCATTGGCGACCGGTCACCCGTTTGCGGCGACCGGCGCGCGGATCGTCGCCAGCGCGGCCAAGGAGCTGCAGCAGCGCGGTGGCGGCCGCTGCCTGGTCTCGATCTGCACCGCCGGCGGCATGGGCGTGACTGCCATCCTGGAGCGCTGATCCAACCGGCTATTCGCGCAATCGTGGCATCCCGTGCTCGTCGCGTTCCTCGATCACCGCGCGATCGTGGATCTGCTGGCGCATGTCACGGCCCGGCAGTTCGGTGACCGCCTCGCCCCGATGCAATCGCAGCGCATTGCCATAGCTCAGCCGCGCACGTGATTCATCGCCGGCCTGGGCGAAGCCATGGCCGAGCTCTTCCCACGCGTCGCCGCTGGCACCTTGCGCCAGCGCGCGATGCAGATAGTCCTCGGCTTGTGGCCACTGTCCCTGGGCACGATTCAGCCGGGCCAGCGTCAGCAGCAGGCCGGGACTGGCAGGGTGGGCTTGCAACCAGCGCTCGGCATTCTTGTGCCGGCGGTCCAGCTGACCGATCGGCAGGCGGCCATACAACCCGGCCAGCGAGTCGTCCCACTGCTTGTCCAGCGCCTGCTCGACACTCTTGGCGGCGGCCTCCTCCCAGCGCAACGCCGCGGCGCGCTCGGCATAGGCGCTCACCGTGCCGGGGTCGGTACGGAACGGCTTGGGCAACGCTTCCCAGCGATCGGCCAGTACATTCGCGTCCGGCGCCTGGCGCAGTGCGGTTTCGGACCACTCGGTTTCCAGTCGGTCCAATTGATCGACCGGCAGGACCTTCTGCTGCCGCATTGCGCCCAACAGGCCGTAGGCCTCACCGACATCGCCGGTCGCGGCCAGTGCCTGCGCGCGCAGGAACAGCCCGCGCGGTGGCAGGGGTTGCACGTTGGGAGTCTCCAGCGCCAGCAGGGCATCGCCCGGCCGGCCGTCCGCCAGTGCCAGGTCCGCCGCGGTCAGCGCACGCGTCACCGGGTGCGGGACCGCCAGACCATCCAGGTACTGGTTCGCCTGGGCCGTGTCGCCGCGGGCGGCAGCGGCGCGCGCAGCGCCAATCCGGGCAATATGGGCGACACCGTCGTCTTCTGCGCCGGGGTTGCGCGCCGCCTCTTCCAGAAGCTTCTCTGCACGGTTCCAGCGGCCCAGCTCAAGCGCGTCCAGTCCATCGATCAGCTTGGCGCGGGCGGCTTTTTTGCGCCGCCGCCGCAGCGCGACGATGGGCAAGCTGATCATCTTCCAGATCAGCCACAACACCAGCAACGACCCCAGCCCGATCAGGACCGCCGCAGCCAGGGTGGTGGTATAGCGGGTGCCGCGATAATCCAGAATTAGCGAGCCGGGGTCTTGCACCAGCAATTGCGCGACCAGCGCGCCGACCAGTATCAGCACGATCCAGAACAACAGGTTTCGGAACAGGTTCATTCAATAGGCTCCCGATGCATGGCGCGAGACTGACGCAATTGGTTCAGTTGGTTCAGTGTGGTGCCAAGGGTTGGAAGCGAAAGTGAAAGTGGCATTGCCGCGATCTCATCCAGCGCGATACGCCGCGCGCGTGTCTCGTCGGCGGCAGCGGGCAGGCGGTCCAGCCAGAGCCGGGCCCGGGCGAGCGCGGACCGGTAACCGTCAACGTCGCGACGCTCTGCGGCCGCCCTGGCCAGGGTGATCTCCAGTTGCAGTCCTGTCTCGGTCGCAGCGCGGTCGGCCGGGTCCATGGTTATGGGTTCGTCGTTCCGGCGCACTTCCACGATGCCGCCAAACGCACGCTTCCACCACGGCGCTGCGGCAGCGCTTGGTGGAGTTTGTAGCGGGGGTGTCGCTTCGATGCGCTGGGCGAAACCATCCAGCCGCGCCAGTGCCGCCGCGCGGGGCTCGGTGTCGGCCTGGTCCAGCGCGGCCCGTTCCTGCCCCAGGGTCTGGCGCAGGCTCAGATAAGCGGGGTCATCGACGCGCTCCAGCACGCTGGCAGCAAGTGCGTACGCGCGCCGGGCGCCATCCAGGTCGCCGGCAATCATCAGTCGTTGCTGAGCGATGCCCAGCAGCAGTGCGGCCTCGTCCAGCCGTAACGCCTGCACGCCACGAAGGCTGGGGTCGGAATAGCGTGCGAAGCTGCTTTCAATCAAGGCCGAGCGCTCGGCCAGCCCGAGCAGTTCGCTGCGCAGGACCTGGTTGGTGGCGACGGCCTGTTGCAGGCGTTGGGTCTGGGCTTTCTGATTGCGGCGCAGCAGGTCGACGCGCTGGCCGAGCGCATCCAACTGCAAACCAGTGGCATTGCTGGTCGCCTGCTCGACGGCCAGGCCCCGTTGCCACTGTTGCCAGCCAACCCATCCGGCTGCCGCGATCAACAGCAGTACGATCAACCACGGCCATTTACGGCGGCGGCGCGGAGTCGAATCGGACGAGGTCGTGGACACGGCAGGCGCAGTCAGGTTGGGGTCAGTCAATGTTACCGGAACTGCTGCCCGAACCCGATGCGGCCGGGTCCCGGGACAGGGCGGCCAGTGACGCGGCGACGAGATCGGTCGGTCGGGCGCTGTGGGCGCGGTGGCAACGGGGGAACCCAAGTTCGCGGGCAAGATCACCCAATCGCTCACTGGCGACGGCGACCGGCATCGCCTGCAACCGCGCGACGACATCGTCGGGGACGCTGGCGACCACCAGTTGCAGGGCCTCTGCACTGGACACCGCCAGCACCGCGGGGGCCGCCAGGCGACGGATCGCGGCCAACGCCCGTGGCGAAGGTGTTACCGGCACCCGCTGGTAGACGTTGGCGCGGATTACCTGTGCGCCACGTGCCTGCAGGGCCGGAGCAAGGACACCGCGCCCACCGGGTGCGGTCACCAGTCCCAATGTGCTGCCCTGGAGTTGCTGCAGCCCGGGCAGTGCCAACAAGCCTTCACTGTCCATTCGCTCGGGAGTCACCACCGCCGTGATGCCGGCCCGACGCAAAGCCAACGCGGTACCGGCTCCAACCGCAAACCAGCCTTGGCCGGGCGCCACTCGCAACGGTTGCAGGGCCGCCGCGGCGCGGGCCGCGGCAGGGCTGGTGAACAGCACTCGCGATGCTGCCAGGGCGGCCTTCAGGGCATCGCGGTTGTCGGGGTCATCAATGGCCTGTAGCGTCCACGGTGACAATGCAAGCAAGCCGCCGTCATGACGCGCAGCGGCCCGCCGCAACGTCGCATGCCCGCCGCGTGGCCGCAGCGAGATCACGTACCATGCAGCGGGCAATGAGCGCGATGACATCGCGACAGCTTGGCATGCGTGTTGGAAGGTTGCATTCGCCATGCCCCAAGCCCGCCACTTTCCCCTCCCCGCCGGTAGCGCCGGCTCGACAGAGTTCCCATGCCGTATAGCGACGCGCTGCAACGCCTCACCCATCACTATCAGTCAATGCCGCCGGTGGCGGCCATGGAACTCCGGATCGACGGTTACGATGGCCAGCGGCTGCAGCTGCATGCGCCGCTGGCGCGTCATCTCAACGACAAGGGCTGCGCGTTCGGCGGCAGCCTGGCGTCGGTCATGACCCTGGCGTGCTGGGGCCTGATGTCGTTGCAGGTCGAGGCAGCGGGTGTCGAGGCCGATGTCTATGTTGCCGACAGCCAGGTCCGCTATCTGCTGCCGTTGTTCAATGACCTGCAGGTGAGCGCCGAGCTGGCACCGCGGTCGAACTGGGACCACTTCATCGCCACCCTGCGCCAACGCGGTCGGGCGCGGGCGCATCTGGTGGCGCGGGTGCCGTTGCCCGATGGCCGGATCGCGACCGATTTCACGGCCCGCTACGTCGCCATCGTCCGCTGACCGGCAGCCCGTCACGTAGCCCGCTAGGATGGCGGTTCTGCCACCGCACTGGAACCTGCATGCCCCCTCGCCAATTCGAGTCCACGTCCTGGTTTCATCGCCTTGTCTCGCGCCCGTTGTTGCTGGGCGCGCTATTGGGCTTGCTGGCCCTTGGCGGCTGTGCGAGCGGCAGTCCGGCCGCCAGTGCTCTCGATTCCGCGCAGTATGCCTGGTCGGGTGCGATCCGCTGGGGTGATTTCGGCGGTGCGCGCAACCTGGTCGATCCCGAGGTCCGGGCCGAAAATGCAATAACCGAGCTGGAGATGAAGCGCTATGAGCAAATCCAGGTCTCTTCGTACCGTGACGTCGGCTCCACCCGCAATCTCGAGGCGGGTACGGCGATGCGCAACATCCAGATCGGTGTGATCAATCGACACACCATGACCCAGCGAACGGTGAATTACCGCGAACAATGGCGTTACGACGAGGCCGTGAAGGGCTGGTGGCTGACCAGTGACCTGCCCGACCTGTGGGCGGGGGAATGACGGCTTTTTTGCACGCCCGGCGGCGCTGGGCGACAATCCCCGCCCCATTGCCCTGCCCGTGACCCCGTGACTGTCGAAACCCTGCTGGCCTTCGCCGAGCGCAACCTCTATCTGTCCCTGGCGCTGGTGGGTATCACCGTCGCGCTGGCCTATGTCGAGATCTCCCGCCTGTTCCGTGGCTATACCGCGTTGCGGCCGGCCGAGTTGACCGGGTTGATCAATCGCGACAACGCGCTGGTGATCGACCTGTCGCCTGCCAATGATTTCGAAAAAGGCCACATCGCCGGCAGCAAGTCGGTGCAACCCAGCCAGTTCGACCCGGAAAGTAAATTGCTGGCGCCGGTCAAGGCGCTGCCGGTGGTGGTGACCTGCCGTAGCGGCCAGACCTCGGCCAGCGCCGCCAAGCGATTGAAGAAAGCCGGTTTCGAGAAGGTGTACTGGCTCGATGGCGGCGTCCAGTCCTGGGTGCAGGCGGACATGCCGCTGGTCAAGGGACGCCGTTGATCGGACGCGGCTGGCTATTGCAACCCGGCCAAACGCCCCCAGCCTGAGTTTCCGAGGTGCGCGAACGTGCGTGCCATAATCTTTCCTTGCGCTTTACTGGAGTCTCCTGATGTCCGAAGAAACCCTCAATGGTGCCGCGGCGCCTGCCGATGCCGCCGCCACTGGCCCCTCTTTCACGATCGAGAAGATCTATGCCAAGGACGTCTCGTTCGAGGTTCCTGGCGGTCCGGCCGTGTTCAGCGAGCAGGCGCAGCCGCAGCTGCAGTTGAACCTCAACCAGAGCGTGCAGCGCCTGAACGAGACCAACTACGAAGTCGTGCTCGGAATCACCCTGACCTGCAATGCGGATGACAAGCCGCTGTATCTGGTGGAAGTGAAGCAGGCGGGCGTGTTCACCCTGAGTGGTTTCGAGGCCGCCCAGCTCGACAACCTGCTGGGTATCCATTGCCCTACCGTGCTGTATCCGTACGCGCGTTCATTGATCAGCAACCTGGTCCAGTCCGGTGGCTTCCCGCCGTTTTTCCTGCAGCCGATCAACTTCGATGCGCTGTATGCCGAAGGCCTGCGCCAGCGCTCGGAGAAGCAGGCGGAAAGCCTGGGCAACGCCGAGCCCGCCGGCAACGCCTGAGCGACCAGGATGCCGACCCGTTTGAACGAGGCCGAGGGGTTGCGCATCGCCGTGCTGGGCGCGGGCTCCTGGGGCACCGCCCTGGCCTCGCTGATCGCACGCCATGGGCATCAGGCGGTGCTGTGGGGGCGCGACGCTTCGGTCATCGCGACGATCGACCAGGGCCAGCAGAACACGCGTTACCTGCCCGGTGTGCCGTTGCCCGATACCTTGCGCGCGACCACCGATCTGGCCGTGGCGATGGCGGGTGTCGATCTGGTACTGGTCGCAGTGCCTTCGCACGCGTTCGCGGACACCTTGCGTGCGTTGGCACCGCACCGCCCGGCGCATGCCGGCGTAGCGTGGGCGACCAAGGGCTTTGAGCCCGGCAGCGGCCGCTTCCTGCATGAGGTGGCCGCGCAGATCCTGGCGACCGACCCACCTGGCGCGCCGGTGCCACTGGCGGTGGTGACCGGCCCGTCGTTTGCCAAGGAGGTCGCCCGCGGCCTGCCGACCGCATTGACCGTGCACTCCGACACACCTGCGTTTGCACAGCAGGTCGCCGAGATCCTGCACGGACCGAGTTTCCGCGCCTACACCGGTGACGACATGCTCGGCGCCGAGCTGGGCGGCGCGATGAAGAACGTGCTCGCGGTGGCCACCGGGGTTGCCGACGGCATGGAGTTGGGGCTGAACGCACGTGCCGGGTTGATCACCCGTGGATTGAACGAGATGCTGCGCCTCAACCGCGCCCTGGGTGGCCGCCCCGAGACCCTGATGGGGTTGGCCGGGTTGGGCGACCTGGTGCTGACCAGTACCGGTGACCTGTCACGCAACCGGCGGCTGGGATTGGCGCTGGGCCGGGGCCAGTCGATCGAGGACGCGGTGCGCGAGATCGGCCAGGTGGTCGAATCGGTGCAGACCGCCGATGAGGTCATGCGGCTGGCGCGTCGACACGACGTCGAGTTGCCGATTGCCGAGGCGGTCTACGCGGTGTTGCATGGCGAGATATCACCGGGCGAGGGTCTGCGCCAGTTGATGGGACGCGAACAAAAAGCCGAGTATCCTGGCGCCCTGTTTGGCTGACACCGCTTGATTGGCAGCCAAAAGAAAACCCGGCCGAGGCCGGGTTTTCTGATCGCGACGATCGGGGAGAGAGAGATCGCAATCTGTTGCAGGGTGCTGCTTAGAACGTGATGCGCGGACCAATGAAGTACTGGGTGTCGCCGTCGACGAACTTGACATCGCCGCTCAGGCCCCAGGTCGGGTTGAACTTGAACTGGGCGCCAAGGCGGCCGTAGAAATCGCCGTCGTAATCGCTGCCATCCTCATACCCGGCCAGCGCGTAGCCTTCCAGGTTGGGGGTCATCGCGCCACGCACGCCGGCTTCGACGCTGTAACCATTGAGGCTGTTGTTGAACTCGTCCTCGGAGCGCTCGTAGGCAACCCGGGTCAACAGGTCCGCACGCGGCGAGATCTCGTGGTTGTAACCGATACCCACGCGCATCTGGTCGATGTCGACACCTTCGTACGGAATCCCGAGGACGCTGAAATCGTCCGTCTTCTGGCCCGAATAGCCGCCGAACACGTGGAAGTTCGGCGCGATCGCGCCAGAACCGGCGATGGCCCAGCCATCGGCGCCAGTGGCGTCGGTATCGGTGTTGATGTAACCGCCTTCGACATAATTATAGGAAACGCCATCGGCCGCGGACGCCGCGAACGGCAGGGCAGCAACCAGGGTCAGGGCGAGCAGTGACTTCTTCATCGGGCTTGGCCTCTCGAATTTGGTAGTTCGTTCGGGTGCGGCCCCCTCAAACCAAGGCGACATCGCGACCCGACGCCGGCAGTATCGCGGATGCAACAAAATCCCAACTGAATAATGTACGTGCCGGTACAGGAACTACAGGCGGCATTCAGGGTGGGGCGGAAGCTGGCGCCATTGCGGTCGGCCATTGACCCAGGCATGCATGCGCCCGGCCTAGACTGGATGCGCGGGAACAATGACGGAGACCGTGCCAATGACGACATCGCCAGCCACCCTCGCGCTTGTCGCCGATGTCGGTGGCACCAATTCCCGTTTCGCGTTGACCGATACCGCCGATCCGCGACCCGGGCTGCTGCAGCCGCGCCAGTTGGCCAACGCTGGTTTTCCGAGCCTGCAACTTGCCGCGGAACACTATCTGGATGAGGTTGGCGTGCGTCCGGCCCACGCGGCAATCGCGGTAGCGTCCCCGCTGGCCTCCGACGTGATCCAGTTGACCAACCGGGCGTGGTCGTTCAGTCACGCCGGTTTGCAACAGGCGCTGGGGCTGCACGAGTTGCGGCTGATCAATGACTTTGCGGCGGTCGCGTGGTCGCTGACCGCGCTCCAACCGGATGACTGGACTGCGCTGTCAGGTCCGGATGCAAACGGGCTGCGGGGGCCGGTCAGCGTGCTTGGACCCGGAACCGGCCTCGGCGTCGCCCAATTGGTCGGCTGCCCGTCCGGCGGGTGGCACGTGGTGGCGACTGAGGGCGGACACGCGACATTCGCCCCGGTCGATGAGTCCGAGCACGCCATCGCGGCCTGGTTGGGGCGAAAGTTTGGCCGAGTTTCCAATGAGCGCCTGCTCAGTGGCAGCGGGCTGGCATATATCGACGCGGTGTTGCGCGGCGCAGGTCCGCCGGGCGTCGATGAGGGTGTCGTTTTGCGCGCCCCGGCCGAGATCACCCGGTCGGCGCTGGAACGCCAGGAGCCGGCGGCGGTGCGTACACTGAACTGCTTCTGCGCGATCCTGGGCAGCGTTGCCGGCGACATGGCGTTGATCCATGGTGCGCGCAGCGTTGCGATCGGCGGCGGTATTGCACCGCGCTTCATTCCTTTCCTGCGCGAAAGCCCGTTTCGCGAACGGTTCCTGGACAAGGGACGTTTGACCGCTCGCCTGGAATCGGTGCCGGTGCGCGTGGTGACCCATCCGAACCCGGGCTTGCTGGGAGCGGCGGTCGCATTGCGCGCCGCCGGCGCCTGAACCCGCTCAAGGCGGCCGTCCGGCCTGATCCAGGTCAGTGCGATACGCGGACATCGTAGCGAGACTGCGTACATCGGCCCGCCATCCCGCCACCGTTGCAGCGCCTGCAAGGAGCTTCGTCATGACCACCCGCTTCACATCGATCTCGACCAGCATCCTCGACGCCGTCGGCGATACCCCGCTGCTTGAAGTGGAGGGCATCTACGCCAAGCTGGAGTTCCTCAACCCGTCGGGATCGATCAAGGCGCGTATCGCCAAGTACATGATCGAACGGGCCGAGCAATCGGGCGCGCTCAAGCCCGGTGACACCATCGTGGAAGCCACCAGCGGCAACACCGGCAACGCGCTGGCGATGGTGGCCGCAGTGAAGGGCTACCGGATGCTGGTGGTGATGCCGCAAGGACTGTCCAGCGAACGGGTGGCGATTTCACGCGCCTATGGCGCGCAGGTGAAGTTCTGTGGCGACTTCCACGTCAACGCCGCCTTGGAGATGGCGCGTGAACTGGGTGCCAAGCCGGGTCATTTTTGCCCCAGCCAGTTCGAGTCGGAATGGAACGTCGAGGAAAACCGGGTGATCCTCGGTCCCGAAATTCTCGCCCAGTTGCCCGACGGCGTGGTGCCCGACGCGCTGGTGGTCGGGGTCGGCACCGGCGGAACCCTGATTGGCGTCGGCCAGGCGTTCCGTGCGGTCAACCCCAACGTGCGGCTGTTTGCGATGGAGCCGTCGGAATCGCGCACCCTGCTTTGCGGTGAAGTGGCGCTGCACCAGATCGAGGGCATCTCCGATGGCTTCGTGCCGGGGATCTTCCAGCGCCACGGCGCACTGGTCGACGAGGTGACCAGCGTTGCCAGCGCCGAGGCGGTACAGGCCATGCGCGACCTCGCCAGCAAGCACGGTTTGTTCTGTGGCCCCAGCTCCGGCGCCCACCTGCTGGCGGCCAAGCGCGTGCGCGAGCGGCATCCGGAGCTGAAAACCGTGGTGACCCTGTTCTGCGACAAGGGCGAGAAATACCTGCAGGACTACTTCATGCAGGCCGAAGGCGATCTGCCGGAGCCGAGCCCGTTCGCGTGAGCCCGGCGCGCGCCCGGCATGTGCCGCCCGGCGCGGCGCGGCGCGACCGGCCGGCGTGCAGTGCCTGACCATCGGCACGGGGACCGGTCCGGCGGGTTGGTTACCATCAAGGACTTGCCGTGGCCGGCCCGGTCGCGCTTATCGAGTCGGAGCTTCACGATGCGCAAGACCAGTCTTTCCCTGATTATCGCCGTGGCGTTGGGCAGCCTTGTCGGCTGCCAGTCGACACCACCACCGGCGGAAGCGACGGGTACCGCCGTGTCGGCCGGGTCGACCGCGCTGTCGGCACGCTTTGACAAGGTCGCCGAATCGCTGCTGATGCGCGGGCTGGAACGCAGCCCCGAGCGCTCGATCTACGCCGGCCGTTACGACAACGCGGCGACCTTGACCATCCCCGACGCCGCCCGGCGCACGGAAGATCTTGCCTTCGCACGCGCTGGCCTCGCCGAGCTGGCCGGGTTCGATCCGGCGCGCTTGCCGCCCAGCGAGCGCATCGACTACGAGCTGTTGAAGAACCAGTTTGAATCGAGCATCTGGTACCAGACCACGTTCCGCAGCTGGGCCTGGAATCCGGCCAGCTACAACGTCGCCGGGCCGATCGCGCTGCTGCTCAACACCCCATACGCCGAGGAGGATGCGCGCCTGCGTACCGTCCTGGCGCGGCTGGAGCACGTGCCGGAGTACTACGCTGCAGCGCAGGCGAACATCGACAATCCCACCGCCGAGCACGTGGAGCTGGCCATCGTCCAAAGCGATGGCACGTTGAGCGTACTGGGCGATGGCCTGCGCAAGCAGGTGGCCGAGTCGGGTCTGGACGCGGCCGAGAAGGCGCTGTTTTCTACCCGTGTCGATGCCGCGCGCACGGCCGTCGAGCACTGGGCAGACTGGTTGAAAGCCGAGCAGTCGCAGCTGGCCGCGGGTGACACGCGCTCGTTCCGCATCGGCGAGGAGTTGTACGAAACCAAGTTCGCTTTCGACGTGCAGTCGCATTTCACCGCCGCGCAGCTGTACCAGCGTGCGGTGGAAGCAAAGAACACCCTGCACGAGCACATGGATGGCCTCACCCGCGAGTTGTGGCCCAAGTACTTTCCCGACACCCTGATGCCGGACGATCGCCTGGTCCGGATCGAGCAGATGATCGACAAGCTTTCCGCGCGTCATGTCGACCGCGACGAGTTCTTCGACGAGATCAATCGCCAGATCCCGTTGTTGGCCGACTTCGTGCGCGAGCATGACCTGCTCGACCAGGACCTGAGCCGCCCACTGGTGGTGCGCGAAACGCCCGAGTACATGCGTGGCGGCGGCGCGGGAGCCTCGGTCAGCGCGCCGGGCCCGTTCAATCCGACCGCCAACACCTACTACAACGTCAGTCCGCTGGATGGTTACACCGATGCGCAGGCCGAGAGCTTCCTGCGCGAGTACAACCACTGGGTGCTGCAGGTGCTCAACATCCATGAGGCGATCCCGGGGCACTACACCCAGTTGATGCATGCCAACAAGAGCCCCAGCCTGATCAAGGCCATGCTCGGCAACGGCGCGATGATCGAAGGGTGGGGGGTGTATGCCGAGCGGATGATGCTGGAGTCCGGTTGGGGCGACCAGGCGCCCGAGATGTGGCTGATGTACGACAAGTGGAACCTGCGCGTGGTCACCAACGCGATCCTCGACTACGCGGTCCATGTGAAAGGCATGACCGAGGCGGAGGCGATGGCGCTGCTGCAACGCGAGGCGTTCCAGGAAAAAACCGAAGCCGTCAACAAGTGGCGTCGGGTGCGCCTGTCACAGGTGCAGCTGACCTCGTATTTCACCGGCTACACCGAGATCTACGACTTCCGCGAACAGCAGAAGGCGACGTTGGGCGATGACTTCGACTTGAAGACATTCCACAACCGGTTCCTGAGCTACGGCAATGCGCCGGTACCGGCGATCGTGGAGTTGATGACCGAGTAGGTCGCCAGACCCGGCCGCCATCGTGACGGCGCGCCAGCTGGCGTGCCGTCCTGGTCCGGGTCGCCTGGACGGCTACACGCTGCCGGCAAATCCATGCTGGCGCCAAGCTTCGAACATTACTACCGCGACCGCATTGGACAGGTTCACGCTGCGGTTGTCGGGCTGCATCGGCAGCCGGATCCGCTGCTCCACCGGGACCTGTTCCAGTACCTCCGGCGGCAGCCCGCTGGTCTCGCGTCCAAACAGGAACGCGTCGCCCGGTTGATAACCCGGGGCGTCAAAGCGGGTTGCCCCGCGGGTGGTCACCGCAAACAGTCGCGGCGTGGCGCGCTGGGTTTCAGTGATCGCGGCCAGCGTAGCGGCGAGGGTGTCATGGACCTGTACCCGGGCGTACTCGTGGTAGTCCAGGCCGGCGCGGCGCAGGCGCTTGTTGTCCAGCTCGAAGCCCAGCGGCCGGACCAGGTGCAGCCGCGCACCGGTGTTGGCGCACAACCGGATCGCGTTGCCGGTGTTGGGCGGGATCTCGGGCTGAAACAGGATGACGTTGAACATCGGCACAGTCTAGAAGGCGTAGCCATTCGCGGGAATGCTCCATGGGGTCCAGTGCGGTGGCGGCACGCTGATCCGGTGACCATCGGTGGGGGGTGACTTGTGACCCGGTACTCATAATTCAAGTACCGTTAAGATTGGCGCTTCCGCCCGTGCCGGGCGATCCACATGCAAAAGGAGTATTTCATGTCCGTATCGTCCAGCTTTCCGGCAACCCCGCACCCCTCGGCCGTCCGACGCAGCGTGCTCGCCCTGGCGCTGGCAGCCGCCGTGGCGGGTCTGGCCCTCGCCCCGACGCTGGCGCGCGCGGACGTTGTTCCGACCACAGACGCCCCGGCCGCGGCCAATGCCGGAGCCGAGAGCGTGGATATCGCGTACCAGGAGTTCACCCTGCCCAACGGGCTGCGGGTGATCGTGCATGAAGACCACAAGGCGCCGATCGTCGCGGTCAACGTCTGGTATCACGTCGGCAGCAAGGACGAGCCGCGCGGCCGCACCGGCTTCGCCCACCTGTTCGAGCACCTGATGTTCAACGGCTCGGAGAACGCCCCAGGCGAGTACTTCGACCCGTTCGAGTTGGTCGGCGCTACCGACATGAACGGCACCACCAACACCGACCGCACCAACTACTTCCAGAACGTGCCGACCACCGCGCTCGACACCGCGCTGTGGATGGAGTCCGACCGCATGGGCCACCTGCTGGGTGCGATCGACCAGAAGACCCTCGATGAGCAGCGTGGGGTGGTCCAGAACGAGAAGCGCCAGGGCGAGAACCAGCCCTACGGCCAGGTCTGGACCAAGCTCAACCTCGCCCTGTATCCGGAAGACCACCCGTACCACCACAGCGTGATCGGCTCGATGGCCGACCTCAACGCGGCCTCGCTGGAAGACGTCAAAAACTGGTTCCGCGCCTGGTATGGCCCCAACAACGCGGTGCTGGTGCTGGCGGGCGACATCGACCTGGAGACGGCGAAAAAGAAGGTCGCCACGTATTTTGGCGCGATCCCGGCCGGTCCGGACATGGCGCAGCCGCCGGTCGATGTCGCCGTGCGTCCCGCCGACACCCGCGAGACCATGCACGACGCCGTTCCGCAGGCGCGCATCTACCGGGCCTGGAACGTCGCGCCAACCGGCACCACCGACGTCGACCAGTTGCACGTACTGGGGCAGATCCTCGGCGGCAGCGACACCTCGCGGCTGGAGAAGCGGCTGGTCCACGGGGATAAACTGGTCGACAGTGTCAGCGCCGGCGTCAGCGAGTCGCAGTTGGGCTCCAATTTCCTGGTGACCGCCAGCGTCAAGGAAGGCGTCGACCCGAAAAAGGTCGAAGCGATCATCGACGAGGAGCTTGGCAGGCTGCTGACCGAGGGCCCGACCGCCCAGGAGCTGGAGCAGGCCAAGACCGTGATCCGCGCCGGTTTCATCCGCGGGGTCGAACGCATCGGTGGCTTCGGTGGCAAGGCCGACGCGCTGGCCAGCTGCGAGATCTTTACCGGCGATGCCGGCTGTTTCCGCGAAAGCATGGCGATGATCGCCGCGGTGACCCCGGCCCAGTTGCAGGCCGTCGGCAACCAATGGTTGGGCGATGGCGACCACACTTTGGTGGTGCTACCCGGCGAGCGCACCGCGCTGGCCGAAGAGCCGGCCGTCGAGCCTGCGCCGCTCACGCTGCCGCCGGTCGATCCCGGATACAGCGTGTTGCCGGCCACGGTCGATCGCAGCAAGGGCGTGCCGATGCCCGAACAGTTCCCCGAACTCAAGTTCCCACAGCTGCAGCGCGCGACACTCGACAATGGCACCAAGGTGATCCTCGCCGAGCGTCACGCCGTGCCGGTGGTGCAGATGAGCCTGCTGCTGGACGGCGGTTACAAGGCCGACGTGCTGAGTGACGGCAAGCTCGGCACCTCGAGCTTCACCATGAGCATGCTCGATGACGGCGCGGCGGGTTACAGCGCGCTGGAGTTCGCCGCCGCGGCCGAGTCGCTGGGCGCGAACCTGAGTGCCAATGCTTCCCTCGACGGCGCCAGTGCCTCGCTGTCGGCGTTGAAGGAGAAGCTCGACCCGTCGTTGGCCCTGTTCGCCGACATGCTGCGCGAGCCGACCTTCGACCAGGCCGAGATCGACCGCATCAAGGCCAGCTGGATTGCCGGTATCAAGCAGGAGAAGGCGCGTCCGAACGCGGCCGCGCTGCGGGTAATGCCGCCGCTGTTGTACGGCGAGGGTCACGCCTACGCGATGCCATTCAGTGGCTCGGGCACCGAAAAGTCGATTGCCTCGCTGACCCGTGCCGACCTGGTCGAGTACCACGACACCTGGGTACGGCCGGAGAACGCAACGCTGGTCGTGGTGGGTGACACCACTCTGGAGCAGATCGTGCCATTGCTGGAAAAGCACCTGGGCGACTGGAAGGGCGAAGGCGAGCCGGCCGTCACCGCGTCGGTGGCCCAGGTGGCGCTGCCGGATGCGTCGCGCGTGTTCCTGATCGACCAGCCGGGTGCGGTCCAGGCCAATATCTACGTCGGCCAGCTGGTGCCCTCGACGATGTCGGATGACGCTACCGAGTTTGATTTCGCCAACACCGTGCTCGGCGGCCAGTTCAGTTCCCGCCTCAACATGAACCTGCGCGAGGACAAGCATTGGGCCTATGGCGCCTACAGCTTCTCGCCAAACGCACTGGGGCAGCGGCCGTGGCTGGCGTTCGCGCCGGTTCAGATCGACAAGACGGCCGAGTCGATGGCCGAGATGAAACGCGAGATCACCGAATACGCGGATGGCTCGGCGCCGGCGACGGCCGAAGAAGTCGCGAAGGTGCGTTCCAACGAAATCCGCAGCCTGCCAGGCGCCTATGAAACCGGCCGCGCCGTGCTTGGGACGCTCGCCGGGATCGTGCGCTACGACCGCCCGGATGATTACGTGTTCGAGCACCAGGCGGAGATCAAGGCATTGACTCCGGCGCAGGTGGCCGAGGCCGCCGGCACCATCGCGCCGGGTGCGCTGACCTGGGTGGTGGTGGGCGACCTGGACCAGATCGGCGCGCCGGTGCGGGCGCTCGAGCTGGGCACGGTCCAGGTGCTGGATGCCGATGGCAACCCGGTCGCCGCCACGGCGAAGGCGACGCCGGAACCGACACCGGACGCGATCGAAGCCGCTGACGCCACCGAAACAGAAGGCAACGGCAACTGAAGTCGACGTTTTTCATCGCAACCAACCCGGGTGGGCGCGCATCGCGTGTCCGCCCGGCTCGCGCTTGTCTTGTCCAGGCCTGTCTTGTTCAGGCCCGGGTGCAAAAGCGTCGCCAAACGGGGCCACAATTGAACCCCGCTTCGTCGTCCCAGGAGTCCCCATGATTCGCCTGTTCATTCTCGGCTGCGCCACGTTTGCCCTCGCCAGTGGCTGTACCTGGGTGCCCATGGCTCCCGGCGCCAGCGCGGTGCAGGTGATTTCCGCTGGCCCGGCGCCGACCGACTGCACCAAGCGCGGCGACATTGCCGTGTCAGTCAAGGACAGCGTGGCGTTCTACGAGCGCAATGACCTGCGGGTGCGGGAGGAGCTGGAGACCTCGGCCCGCAATGAAGCACCGGGTATCGAGGCCGATACCATTCAGCCGTTGGGGCCGCCTTTGAAGGGGGAGCAGCGTTTCGCCGCCTACCATTGCGGTGGCAACCAGCCGGCGGCCAGTTTGGGGATTCCGGTCGCGCCCAAGGGTGAAGTGCAAACCTATCCGGTCGGTGGCTGACCCGGGCAGCGGTGGATTGGTTAATGCAGGCTTGCCAGCAAAGCGTTAACCTGTCGGGATACCTGTCTTTCTGGTCTACCATTCATGCAGTTCCAACATGTCGCCATTGCCGGCTTGGCCCACATCGACGCGCCGCGCCGGCTGAGCTCGAACGAGATCAACCTCCGGCTCAAGCCGACATTGGACCGTCTGGGTATCCGCACCGACGTGCTGGGAGATATTGCCGGTATCCACGCGCGACGTCTTTGGGACGGCGACATGCTGGCCTCCGATGCGGCCACCCTGGCCGCAGTCAAGGCGCTGGCGGACGCGGGCATCGATCCCAACCGGATTGGCCTGCTGGTCAACACCTCGGTCAGCCGCGATTACCTGGAGCCATCCACCGCCTCTATCGTCAGCGGTAATCTCCGCCTGCCCGACACCTGCCAGAATTTCGACGTCGCCAATGCCTGCCTGGCGTTCATCAATGGCATGGATATCGCCAGCCGCATGATCGAGTGCGGCGAGATCGATTACGCACTGGTCGTGGATGGCGAGACCGCCGACCTGGCTTACGAGAAGACCCTGGAGCGCATGACCCGCGCCGACTCCACCGAGGCGGATTTCCGTAGCGAGTTGGCCACCCTGACCCTGGGCTCGGGTGCCGCGGCGATGGTGATGGCGCGTGCCGAGCTGGCGCCGGGTGCACCGCGCTACAAGGGCGGGGTGAGTCGTGCGGCGACCGAATGGAACAAATTATGCCGGGGCAATCTTGACGGCATGGTCACCGATACCCGCCTGCTGCTCAGCGAGGGCATCAAGCTGGCTGAGAAAACGTTCGGGGTCGCCAAGCAGAAACTGGGCTGGGTAGCCGAGGAGCTGGATGAGTTCGTGATCCACCAGGTCAGCAAGGTCCACACCGCCGCCTTCACCAAGGCGATGGGTATCGATCCGAAGAAAGTCCTGACGATATTCGGCGAGCACGGCAACATCGGACCGGCATCGGTGCCGATCGTACTCAGCAAGTTGCGTGAGATGGGTCGATTGAAAAAAGGTGATCGGGTGGCCCTGCTGGGTATCGGCTCGGGCCTGAATTGCTCGATGGCCGAGGTGGTCTGGTAACCATCAGGTCACCGCCCACGACTTGCCACCTTCCTGCTCGGACTTGCCAGCGCGACCCTTGCGTGCGCGAGCCTGGCCGCCACCGCGCAGCAGCTGCCGACGCCGGCTGCTCCGGTGGCATCCGCCGCCATGGCATCCGCCCCCGATGCAGACAAGCAGGTCATCGCCGCCGGTACCGTCCCCGACGAGGCGACCCGTGCGGCGATACTGACGCGGCTGGGTGAGCTGTACGGTCCGCAGCGCGTCGTCGACCGGATCGAGGTGGACGCCGTGATCGCTCCACCCAACTGGCGGGACCGCGTACTGGGCATGCTCGGGCCGCAGCTGCAGCAAGTATCGGCCGGGCAGCTGGCCATCGATGGCACCCGTATTCGCGTCAGTGGCCAGGTCAGTAACGAGGCCGCGCGCCAGCAGGTGGCCAGCGCCATTGCCAATGCCGCCAGCCCGGACTATGTGCTGAAAAATGCGTTGAGCAACGGCGGTGACGACCATGGTGCCACCCCGCAGGCACTCCTGGACGGGACGCTGGCCGATCGCATCATCGAGTTCGACAGTGGCAGCGCGACCCTGACCGCCGGCGGCCGCGCCATCCTGGATGAGATGGCCGCCGCACGGGCGCAATTGGACAACCAGCAGGTCCAGGTGATTGGCCATACCGGCAGCGTCGGCCTCCGCCAGGCCAACATTGCCCTGAGCCTGCAGCGGGCGATCATGGTCAAGGCCTACCTGGAGCACCACGGCATCAGTGCCGATAACCTCGGGGTACAAGGCTTCGGGCCGGATCGACCGATCGCCGACAACGCCACCGATGAGGGCCGTTCGCGCAATCGTCGGATCGAGTTCCGGGTGCTGTGACCCGCATCGGCTGACGCTGGCCGGCGCATCCCACTAAACTGTGGTGATGACTATCCGACCGTTTTCCGACCACACCCCGACCCTTGGCGAGCGCGTCTACGTTGACCCGGCGGCCACCGTCATCGGTGCCGTCAGTCTCGCCGACGACGTTTCCATCTGGCCCGGCTGCGTGCTGCGTGGTGACGTCAATTCGATCCAGGTTGGCGCGCGTACCAACATCCAGGACGGCACCATCGTCCATGTCACCCACGAAGGACCGTTCACCCGTCCCGGTGGGTTTCCCACCGTGATTGCCAACGACATCACCATCGGCCATGGCGCGATCATCCACGCCTGCCAGCTGGATGAGTTCTGCCTGGTTGGGATGGGCGCGATCGTGCTCGATGGCGCGACGGTGTCGCGATACGGGTTCGTGGGTGCTGGCGCCGTGGTGCCGCCGGGAAAGACCGTTGGCGAAGCGGAGTTGTGGCTCGGCAATCCGGCGCGTTACGTGCGCACGCTGAGCGACCGCGAGATCGAGCAACTGCAGTACAGCGCGCGCCACTACATGGCCTTGAAGGACCAATACCTGCAGCAGGCCAAGGCCTGACCGGACGTTTCACCGTCCGGGCGCACTCAGGCGCCCGGGTCGCTTGCGTCAGGCGAGGGTAACCGGCACGTTGCTTCTAGCGCGCAGCTCGGCGTAGATCGTATCGCCGTCCGGACGCACGCCGTGCCAGCACTTGAAGCTCTCGGCGGCCTGCTCCACCAGCATTCCCAACCCATCGATCGTCTGGTCGGCGCCCGCGGCGCGAGCCCAGCTCAGGAATCCGATCGCCGCCTCGCCATAGCCCAGGTCGACCACGTCGCAACGCGGGGCAATCAGGGAGTTGGGTAGCGGTAGCTCGCCACCATCCATGTTCCGGCCGATCGAGGTGGCATTGATGATCAGGTCGAATGCACCCACCGTGCCCAAATCGGAGAAGTTGCGCGGGTGCACCCGGCTGGGCTCGCCCAGCAGGTCGGAGAGTCGATCGGTGCGGGTGTCGGTGCGGTTGACGATGAACAACCCGGCAATGCCGGCATCGAGCAGGGCCGGAGCCACGCCGTGCGCCACGCCGCCCGCGCCGATCAGTAACACCCGGCGGCCGCGCAAATCCTGGCGGTGCCGGTCGGTGAGGTCGCGCACCAGACCGAGTCCGTCGGTGTTGTCACCCTCCCAGCCGGACTTGGTGCGGATCAACGTATTGACCACCCCACAGCGTCGGGCGCGATCGGTCAGGTTGCCGCAGATTGCGGCCGCACGGGCCTTGTTCGGCAAGGTGACGTTGGCGCCGATGCCGCCATGGGCAGCAAACTCGACCAGTGCAGCGTCGAAATGCTCGGCATCGGCATCGATGCTGTCGTACTCCAGCGCGATCCCGGTTTGCCGGCCGTAGGCGGCGTGGATCAGCGGTGACAGTGAATGCGCGATCGGGTGACCGATCACGGCGAAGCGGGGAATGGTCATGGTGGCCTCGCTTGGAAATGAAGAATGCATACAGGCAGACGCGCAAAGCGACATCACACGGCCTTGTCACGCAGTCTACCCGTCGCGGTGTCAACGCGGCCGGCGGCGAGTGGCACCAAAAGCATTCATGACGCTACGGCGCTTCAGGCGGACTCGTGGATCCACCGGGCTGCATCGAGCGCAAAGTAGGTCAGCACGCCATCGGCGCCGGCGCGCCTGATGCTGGTGAGTGCTTCCATCACACAGCCGCGTTCGTCGATCCAGCCGTTGTTCGCAGCGGCCTTCAGCATCGCGTATTCGCCGCTGACCTGGTAAACGAAGGTCGGCACGCCGAACGCATCCTTCACCCGGCGAACGATGTCCAGGTAGGGAAGGCCGGGCTTGACCATCACCATGTCGGCACCCTCGTCCAGGTCCAGCGCGACTTCACGCAAGGCCTCGTCCGAGTTGGCCGGGTCCATCTGGTAGGTCTGCTTGTCGGCCTTGCCGAGCGCGGACGCCGAGCCGACGGCGTCGCGGAACGGGCCGTAGAACGCGCTGGCGTACTTGGCGCTGTAAGCCATGATGCGGGTGTGGATGTGGCCTTCGGCCTCCAGCGCCTCGCGGATCCGGCCGATCCGGCCATCCATCATGTCGCTGGGTGCGACGATATCGACGCCGGCGGCCGCATGCGACAGCGCCTGTTTGACCAACGCGTCCACGGTGGTTTCGTTCACCACGTAGCCGCTGTCATCCAGCAGCCCGTCCTGGCCATGGCTGGTGTACGGGTCCAGGGCAACATCGGTGATTACCCCGAGCTGCGGGAAACGCTGCTTGAGTGCGCGTACCGCTCGTTGGCACAAGCCATCGTCATCCCATGCCGCCGCGGCATCCAGCGACTTGGCGTCCGGTGCGGTGACCGGGAACAGCGCCAGCGCAGGGATCTTCAGTTCGCTGGCCTGCTCGGCGACCTTCAGCAGCTCATCGATCGACAGCCGCTCCACACCCGGCATCGAGGCGACCGCCTCGCGGCCGGTGAGCTCGTGGACGAAGACCGGGTAGATCAGGTCGTTGCAGGTCAAGACCGTCTCACGCATCAACCGGCGCGAGAAATCGTCGCGGCGCATCCGCCGCGGACGGATATGGGGATAACTGCTCATGGCCGGCATTTTACGCCAGCGCGCCGACAATATCCGGGCCGATGGTCGGGCCTCAGAAGAGCCCGCCACCCAGGCTCAGGCGAACGATGGCGACGATGATCACGATGCCGTTCATCACCAGGCCGGCTTTCGCCCGGCCGCGATTCTGGCTACGGGTGAACGCAATGCCGATGGCGGCGATGAGCGCGCCGACCGCTGCGAACGGAATCAGTAGCCAGTTGGTGATGCCGATGATCGGTATGAGTGCAATCACCATCCAGATCATCGCGACAATGCCCCATAACAGGCTGATCAATCCCATGCTGGTTTCTCCGTCATGCTGTCGCTGGTTTCAAGGTGATCATTATCGCGCCCTGGTCGCCGGTGGGCGAGGATCAAAGGTCATGCGTGCCGTCTATTTCCATTCGCAATTCGCGTCGGCAGATGGCGGCGTGCAGAACGATCCGTGGTACGTCCGGTGCCAGCCGCTGTTCCAGCATCGTGACCATGTGGTCCAGTTCGGCACCGTCGCGCACGTACACCTTCAGGTGCGAGCCGGCACCGAAACTGGTCGGCACTCCGGGTCGAAGGCGGCGGGCGGCGCCAATCAGGCTGTCGAAATTGGCCAAGGTCTCGTCGAGCTGGGTCTCGATCGCGTCGGCATGCCGCGACTCGTGGCCGACGATGGCCGCAGTGCCCGACAGCAGCAACGGCATGGTGCTGCCCGGCGACGGCAGCATTGCGCGAGCGAAGCTGGGTGAACGCGGGCCGTAGCGGCGCGGGTAACGCCAGGCGCTGATTTGGCGTGGGTTCTCCACCGCGGTTCCGGGGGTCTTCGCCGCCAGCCAGTAGACCTGCAGGCGACGCTGGCCATCGACGCGGCCGATGGCGGTCGCGGCGGGCAGTTGCGCGGCATCGAACTCACCCAGCCCGATGGCGCGGCCGACGCAGAAGCGGCGATAACGCTCGCCATCGCCGTCGCCGTCGGTGATCGCGTCCAGGTAGTTCCAGATCCGCAGCAGGTGCGGGTAGCCGCGCCTGGCCGTGAACGCGAGCAGTTCGCGATAGGCGCTCTCGGCGGCGGCACCGATATCCTCACCCGCGGGCTCGTCGATCTCGATGGCCCCAAATTGCAGCGCGCCATCCTCGGCCCAGGCCACATTGCCCTCACGGCCGCGTCGCACGCCCGGGCTGGCGCGCCAGACCTCCAGCGGTGCCTTGCCGAGAGGTTGCAGGCCGACCCGCAGGTAGCGTGGATCGTCATGGTGGGGTGCGGCGTCGCCAAAACCAAACACCGCCAAGGTGTCGTCCGCGGCGAGCAGTTCGGCCAGGTCCTGGTGGACGTAATCGACCGCCAGGCAGGCCGGCGCCGGATGCGGGTGGGAGCCGTGGATCAAGGGTTCAGGGTTGGGCTGGATCATGGCGCCCATGATAGCCGGTGGCCCGTGCACGCCCGTGTGGTTGCGCCGGAGCGCGGCATGCCGGATCGTTACCTCTTTGAATTGTCCTGGAACCTGTCAATGCCCGTACAAACTCCTGCCGAGGCCGCCTTGGCGCAATTGCTGGTTGAAAGCCTGAACCTGGAGGATGTCGAGCCGGCGCAGATCGACCCGCAGGCACCGCTGTTCGGTGACGGGCTGGGACTGGACTCGATCGATGCCCTGGAGCTGGCCCTGGCGATCAGCAAGGTGCATGGGTTCCAACTGCGTTCGGACAATGAGGAAAACCGTCGCGTATTTGCCTCCCTGGCGGCGTTGTCGGCGCATGTCGAACAACACAAGGCCGCCTGATCCGGAGCCCGTGCTGACGACCCGTCAATGACGATCGTGGTGGTCGCGCGGTTGGTGCTGGCCGTCGCCTATCCGTTGCTGGCCCATCGCGCCAGCGTCGATGGCGACAACCTGCTGGCGGCGGTGGCGCTGGCCGATCTGGTGCTGGTCGTGCTGCTGGTGCCATTGGTGCGCCTGCGGGGCTGGGCCTGGGTGGTGATGTTGCTGGCCGTGGCCGGGCTGTGGTCGCTTCATGACGGCGACATCCCGGTGTTGTTGCTGCTGGCACCACCAATGCTGTTCACCGCGTTGGTGTCGTGGTGGTTTGGCCGCAGCCTGCGGCCGGGCCGGGTGCCATTGATCAGCCGGATCGCCGCGGCGATGGAAGCCTGTGAGCCGGCGGCGCTGGAACCGCGGTTGCAGCGCTACACCCGTCGGCTGACGCTGGCCTGGGCGCTGTTGCTGGGTACCCTGGCGCTGGCCGATGGCGTGCTGGCGATGATCGCCGTGCCCGACGGTCTGCTGGTCCGCCTTGGTCAGCCGCCGCTGGTCAGCGTGTCGCAGCAGACCTGGTCGTGGTTCGCCAACCTGCTCGACTACGGCATCATCGGCGCCTTCTTCGTTGGCGAGTACCTGCTGCGCAAGCGACTGTTCCCGGATGCCCCGTATCGGAGTTTTGTTGATTTCCTGCGCCGGATGGCCGCGCTCGGCCCGCGCTTCTGGCGAGACTCATCCCACTGACCGCCGCAGCGGTGCTGGCTTATCCTTGTCGGTCCCATTGCAATCCAGGATTGCCGTGCCGTCGATGCCATTCGTGATCCCGCCCGACCACCCCAGCCTGCCGGGACATTTCCCCGGCCATGCGCTGGTCCCCGGCGTGGTCCTGCTGGACCGGGTCCTGGATGCGGTTGAGCTGATGCAGCCCGGGTTGGAGCTGGCGGGCCTGCGCCTGCCACGGGTGAAGTTCCTGCAGCCCTTGTTGCCCGGCCAGCCCGCACGGGTGGAGCTGACCCGGTTGGAGCCTGCAGGCTGGCGTTTCCAGGTATTGCGTGGAGACACCGTATTGGCCCGGGGCGACCTCCTGGCCGGAGCAGCACGGTGACCGGGCTCTGGCAGCGGCGGCCCGAGGGTGGCAACCGCACCGCGTTGCGGATGATCGCCGCTATCGCTCGTGGTGCCGGACGCTGGCCGGCCCGGCTGCTGCTGGTTCCGATCACCGGTTACTTCCTGCTCACGCGCGGCCCGGAGCGGCGCGCGTCACGCGCCTACCTGACCCGGGTGCTGGGCCGGCCCGCCAGACTGACCGAGGTCGCCCGTCATATCCACGCGTTTGCCGCCACCATCCTGGACCGGGTGTTCCTGTTGGGCGGTGAGCTGGATCGCTTCGATGTGCGTGTGCAGGGCGCGTCGGCATCGCTGGCCCAGATCGCGCGCGGTCGTGGTGCGCTGATGTTTGGCTCCCACCTTGGCAGCTTCGAGGTGTTGCGCGTGCTCTCCACAACCCATCCGGAGGTCCAGTTGCGGGTGGTATTGGATGTCGGCCACAACCCGGCCCTGACCGCCTTGCTGGATGCGCTGAACCCCGCCGTGGCGCGAACCGTGATCGATGCAGGCCAGGGCGGACCTTCGGTGTTGCTGGCCATCAAGGAAGCCACCGATGCCGGGGCGCTGGTCGCGCTGCTGGTCGACCGGGTCCAGCCGGGGCAACCCTCGCACCCGGTCGAATTTCTGGGCGATGTCGCCCGGTTCCCGCTGGCGCCCTGGCAGTTGGCCAGTGTGCTTGATGTGCCACTGGTTCTGGGTTTCGGGCTGTATCGCGGTGGCAACCGCTACGACCTGGTGTTCGAGGTGCTCAGTGAAGGGCTCTCGATACCCCGCAAGGAGCGCCCTGCCAAGCTGGCCGCCCTCGTTCAGGGTTACGCCAGCCGCTTGCAGCACCATGCATGTAGTGCGCGGTACAACTGGTTCAACTTCTATGACTTCTGGCAAGCCGATGATGATGCGACCGATCTCCACCGCCCTGGCACTGACACTGGCAGGCGCGTTGTTGCCGACCACCGCGACGGCTGAGGCGGCCGCGCCGCAGACGGCAGCCAGTCCGGCAACGGCCGCCAACCAGGTGGACAGCGACTGGATCCTGGCTCGCCTGGCGCGTCCGGCGCCGATGCGTACCGCCTTCGTCGAGCTGCGTGAGTCGCCGCTGCTGAAAAATCCATTGCGGCTCAGCGGCGAGTACCGCCAGCCTGCGGCTGGCGTGCTGGTGCGTGAGGTACGAGCGCCCTATGCGGAAACCACCACCATTGCCGCTGGCGAGGCGACCATCGAGCGCGCCGGGAAATCACCACGCACGTTCTCGTTGACCCGCGCCCCGGAGCTGGCCAGCCTGCAAGCGAGCTTCGGCGCGTTGCTGTCGGGCGATCGCGCCGCGCTGCAACGACACTATGCCGTCAGCAGTGACGGCAGCCGCCAGCAATGGACCCTGACCATGGTGCCGAAGGACGCGCAATTGGTCGCGAAGCTGCGCGATATCACCCTTTATGGCCAAGGCGCGGAGCTGCGGTGCATCGAGACCCGGACCACCGCGGACCCGGAGCCGCAACGCACCCTGTTGGCGGGCGCCGCGCGAGACGCGGCCGGTGTCGACGATGCAACCGCCCTGGCCAGGTTGTGCCACCGCAGCGGCGTGCCTGCGCGATGAGTCCGGCACCATGAGTCCTACGCGGCGGCTGGCGCTGGCGCTGGCGTGGTTGGCGCTGTTGCTGGGCGCGGGCTGGTGGATCGGCCAACACCTGCAGCTCAGCGGCGACCTGCGCAAGTTCATGCCCGAGGCGCGCACGCCCGAGCAGAAGATGTTGATCGACGAGCTTGGCGAAGGCCCGGGTTCGCGTTTGTTGTTGCTGGCGTTGTCCAACGATGACCCGCAGGCACTGGCGCGACAGTCGACCACGCTGCGCCAGACGCTGGCCGACGATGAGCAATTCGCCTTGGTGGCCAATGGCGAGGTGACCGGGCTGGAGGCGATCCCTGAGCGATTGCGCCCCTACCGATATTTGCTGTCCGACACCCTGGATTCGCAACGCCTGGATGCGGATTATCTGGCCGACCAGTTGCAGGCGCGGGTGCAGGATCTGGGCTCGCCGGCAGCCGCGCTGATCGAGCCGCTGTTGCCGGCCGATCCGACCCTGGAAATCCTCGCGCTGGCGGAGGATTGGCAACCCGAAAGCGCACCGCAGCGCCTGCACGGGGTGTGGTTCGATCAAGCCGGCGAACGCGCCTTGCTTGCGGTGCAAACCCAGGCGGCGGGGTTCGACCCAAGCGGCCAGCAGTCGGCGGTGACCGCGATCGAACACGCGTTTGCACAGGTTCGGGATGACAGTCCGGCGCGGCTGGTGATGACCGGTCCCGGCGCATTCTCGGTCGAGGTCGGCGGACGCACCAAACGCGAGGCCAGCTTGATCGGCACCCTGGACGGGCTGGTGTTCGCGCTGCTGCTGCTGCTCGCCTACCGCAGCTGGAAGGCACCACTGCTGGGTGCATTGCCGCTGGCCAGCGGTGGACTGGCCGGTCTGGCTGCGGTCGCGTTGGGGTTTGATGGCGTGCACGGGATCACCGTGGCGTTCGGCTTCACCCTGATCGGGGTCGCCCAGGACTATCCCATCCACCTGATCAGCCACCAGCGGCCCGGTTTGTCGCCGTGGGACAACGCGCGTGAGCTGTGGCCAACCCTGGGCACCGGCGTGGTCGCGACCTGCATCGCCTACCTGACCTTCCTGGTGTCGGGCGTGGAAGGCCTGAAGCAGCTGGCGGTGTTCACCATTGCCGGTCTCGGCGTTGCCGCGCTGGCGACGCGTTTCCTGCTGCCGGGCCTGATCGATACCGCCGAGAACGGCGGAAATCCATACGATGCCGCGGCTTCACCGACCATGGCGCGGTTATGGAAGCGGTTCTCGGGCTGGCCGCGGATGGGCGTGGTGTCATGCGTCTTGCTGGCGCTCGTGGCCGCTGCCGTCGCCGGATTCGCTCCGGGGTCGTTCTGGCAGAACGACCTGTCCAGGTTGACCCCGGTGCCGGAGCATCTGCTGGCCCTGGATGGCGAGCTGCGCGGCGAGCTGGGAGCTCCCGACGTGCGCTACCTGGTGACCCTGCAGGCCGATGACACCGAATCGGTCCTGCAGGCTTCCGAGCGCCTGCAACCGGTACTGCGGCAGTTGCGCGACGACGGGCTGGTGCAGGGGTTCGAGCTGGCCGCACGCTACCTGCCCAGCGCCGCGACCCAACGCGCACGCCAGGCGCGGCTGCCCGATGCCACCGTTTTGGAGGCAACGCTGGAAGAGGCGGTGGCGGCAAGCCCTTTCCGAAGCGACGTCTTTGCGCCGTTCCTGACGGATGTGGCGGCGGCACGCGTTGCGCCACCGTTGACGGTCGGTGACCTGGCCGGGACGCCGCTGGCGGCGAGCGTCGACGGCTTGCTCGTACGCGGCGATGGGCATGTCACGGCCCTGGTCGCCCTCAGCGGGCTGACCGATCCGGTTGCCGTCGCCCGCAAGATCGAACCGCATGGCGCGACGTTGCTGGACCTCAAGCAGGCGTCCGAGTCACTGGTGGCCGAGTACCGGGAGCGCTTGTTGTGGGCGTTGGCGTTGGCCGCGGTGCTGTTGATTGCCACCGTGTGGGCGGCGCTGCGTGACTGGCGCCGGGCGTTGCGCGTGGTCGCGCCGATGGCCTTGGCGACATTGCTGCTGCTGGCGGTGTTGCGTGGGCTGGGCGTGGAGCTGAACCTGTTCCACCTGGTCGCGCTGATCCTCGCCGCCGGGCTGGGCTTGGACTACGGATTGTTCTTCGATCACGCCGGGGACGATCGCGACTGTCAGCTGCGCGCGCTGCATGCGATCGTGGTGTGCAGCCTGGCGACGCTGCTGGTGTTTGCGCTGTTGGCCAGCTCCAGCATCCCGGTGTTGCGTGCGATCGGCAGTACCGTGGCGATGGGCGTGCTGTTCAATTTCGTGTTGTCGTTGTTGATAGTGCGCCAGGACGCAACCGGCAAACCGTCGATGGCAACGTCACGGGACCTCGCACGGAGCCGACTGTGAGCCGGCCCGTCGGGCGCGATGAGATTGCCCGCCTGATCCCGCACCAAGGCCAGATGTGCCTGTGGGACGAGGTGCTCGACTGGGACGCGGACGTCATCCATCTGCGCACCACGCGTCATCGCGATCCCGCCCACCCGCTGCGCAGCCACGACTGCCTGCGTGCGATCCATCTGTGCGAATACGGCGCGCAGGCGATGGCGGTGCATGGCGGGCTGCTTGCGCAAGCCGCGGGCGGGGTCGCGCGCCCCGGCATGCTGGTTTCCTTGCGTGCGGTCGAGTTGCATGTTGCCCGGATCGACCAGCTTGCCGGCGACCTTGTAGCCGAGGCGCGACTGCTGATCGGCGGCGACAACGGCTGGCAGTACCACTTTTGTATCCGCCACGCCGGAAGCCTGCTGGCGGAAGGGCGCGCCGCGGTGATGCCGCAACCGGATCCTGCTTCGTGAAGCCTTCGCCGTCGTGCGTGCGAGGATGGCTTGACTGCCCTGGAGACCCCTGATGACTGAACCACCCGTCCCCCGTCGCGCACTGGTCACTGGCGGCAGTGGCGATATCGGCAGCGCGATCTGCGCGCGGCTGGCGGCTGATGGCATGCATGTCATCGTCCATGCCAATGCCAACCTCGAGCGCGCGGCCCAGGTGGTCGCGGCGATTCACCACGAAGGCGGCAGCGCGCAGGCGGTCGGCTTCGATGTCACCGATGGCGCCGCGACGCGTACGGCGATCGATACCTTGCTGCTCGATGGCCCGATCCAGGTCGTGATCAACAATGCGGGCATCCATGACGATGCGCCGATGGCCGGGATGGACGAGGACCAGTGGCGACGGGTAATCGACGTATCCGTGCATGGTTTCTTCAACGTCACCCAACCGCTGCTGCTGCCGATGGCGCGCGCGCGTTGGGGACGGGTCGTCAGCGTGTCATCGGTCGCCGCGGTGCTGGGAAACCGCGGGCAGTGCAACTATGCCGCCGCCAAGTCAGCGCTGCATGGCGCCAGCAAATCCCTGGCCCGGGAGATGGCCAGTCGTGGGATCACCGTCAACGTGGTCGCGCCGGGGGTGATCGAAGGTCGCATGGCTGACCAGGCGTTTGCACCGGAGATGATCAAGCAGATCGTCCCCGCCGGCCGCGCCGGGCAACCCGCCGAGGTCGCCGCCCTGGTCGGCTTCCTGTGCTCGCGCGATGCCGGCTACATCAATGGCCAGGTCATCGGCGTTAATGGCGGGATGGGCTGATCAGGGCGATACTCAAGCCAACTGTGTCCACTCGGGCGACCCCGAGGAGTTTCGCCATGCGAATGAAGACTGCGCTCGTTGTGTGCCTTGCGCTGGCCGCCAGTGGCTGCGCCAGCACCTCCAAGGTCATGCTTGGCCCAGCCCGCCCGGCCATCGCGCCGGCCCAGGTCCGGGTCTATTTCTCCCCGCCGCCGGGGCGTTATGAGGAGATTGCGATCCTGGAGACCTCCAGCGGTGGCTTCACCTATGGCGAGCAGAACAAGATGAACGCGGTGATCGGCAAGCTGCGGGTGGCCGCGGCCGCCCTGGGCGCCAACGGCGTGCTGTTTCAAGGCGCGGCGGAAGGCTACGGTGGCAGCAATGTCGGCATCGGGGTCGGCAGTGGCCGCTTTGGCGGTCGCAGCCACGTCACTGGCGGCATCGGGGTGGATATCAGTCCGACCCAGAAGCACGCGGCCGGGATAGCGGTCTACGTGTTCAATCCGCCGCCGGTGCAGTCGCGCCCGATCGTTCCTGCGGATTGATTGCTGGCGCTGTTCCGTACCAGAACGGCTCCAGCATCGGCGCGCTGTCATCGTCGATCCTGCCTTTGTCGATCGCGCCGCCCAGCAGCGCCGTCAGTCCGTGGTCGTCACTGTGCGGGTACTCGCTGCGCGCCCGCGCCAGCAACTGGGTCGCCAACCGCGCCATCAACGCGACGTTTTCGCCCACGCGGGCGACGAAGGGGTCGTCGTCCAGCTCGTCGCTGATTGCGGCGTTGATGCGACGGAACCAGTCGATCGGGTACTGGTCCAGGTCGCGGCCATCCAGCGGACCCTCGATGCTGCTGGATTGCTCGGCGTTGCGCTCGCCCCACTCACGCAGCAGCGGTTGCATGGCCGCGTTGAGCGAGCTGGCGCGCTCCAGCGTCCCGCGCAGCCGGCCCAGTATCGGTAGCGCCGTGAGTCGCGCGCTGATGAACAGCGGCGCCAGTACCGACCAGTAATAGGTGTAGTCCCAGATCACCTTCAGCGGCATCACCCGGGCATCGCCGAACAACGGGTACTGGTCCTGGTACAGGGTCAGGGTGCTGCGGTAGAACGAGAAATACAGCTGCTGGTAGATCTCCGCGTGTGCCGCGAATGGCTGGCCGGCGCGATCCTTGCCGATCAGGTCGCAGACGTAGCTGTTGCTGATCGCGATGAAGTCGCTGCCGGGCGAATAGAACGGATCCAGGAACACCCCGGCGACGCCGGTGATCGCCCAGCGGTTCGTACTGAACACCTGGGTGCAGCCGTGCGAGAAGTGACGCAGGAACTTGAAGTCCTGTACGCGATGCTTGTCTTGCCCCAGCGCCTGGGCCATCCGCGGCTGGTGCTCGGCCAGCCAGGCCATCGCCTTGTCGTGGGTATTCATGGTCGTCAACGGATGCATCCGCGCATCGCACACGATGCCCAGCGAGTGCGAGTCGGACGACAGCGGAATCAGCCAGAACCAATAGCCCGGGCCACACATGTGGTTGGTCGACTGCCAGCGCAGTGGCGGCTTGCAGCGTTGCAACCACGCCTCGTTGCTGGACCAGTCGGCGGGATCGACGTGGCCGTCCACGCGCCACCAAGCGGCGTTGACGTCGTGGTCGTTGGACTCGGCCAGGCCAAGCTTGTGCTTGAGCAGCCCGGTGCGCCCGCTGGCGTCGACCAGCCAGCGGGCCTGCAACGAATCGCTACTGCCGGCATGCTCGAAGCGCACGGCATGCGGTTCGTCATCCCCGCCCATTTCGATTCCACGCACCACCGTGCCATCACGAAAATCCACCCCGAGGCTGCGCGCGTGCAGACCCAGATAGTTCTCGAACCGGCCGCGGTCGAGCTGCCATGACGGCGCCGGCAGGAACTCGCTGATTCCCAGCTCGGTGCAGCGGTCCACTTCCTGGCGGCCCTCGCTGAAGAAGAACCGGAATCCGAACTTCCGGATGTGCTCGCGATCCAGGTAGTCGCGCAAACCCAGCACTTCGGAAAAATAATGCGCGGCGATCTCGACGGTGGATTCGCCGACCTTGAACGCTGCCTCGCGCACTGGATGGGTGTTGCGCTCCAGCACCGTCACCTGGATATCCGGGTCACGCTGCTTGAGCTGTATCGCCAGGCACAAGCCTGCAAGTCCTCCGCCCAGGATCACCACGTCGGTGATGGCGGGTTGGCTCATGAGCTGGCTGTCTGCGGCATCGGGGCGCTGGCAAACTCGCCTGTCGGGTCGTGGATCAATGGCGGATTGGCGCGGATACGGCGGTAGGTTGCCGGCATCTGCAGCGGGTGCAGTGACTGGCGCACGATGTGCACGGTGATCCGGGTGAAGTCGCGTATCGGCCGGAAATGGCTGCGGCGGAACGATTCGGTCGGCGGAAGATGATCGGCTCCGGCTTCCGGCGCAGCGCACTGGTAGCGTGATTCGATCGGCACCGACACGCAACGTGCACCCAGCTCGCGTGCCGCCGAGATCAGGATCTGGGCTTCGAACACGAAGTCGTCGCCGGGCACGTCGTCCAACGCGGCCACCGCCGCCGGATACAGCCGCTGGCCGCTCTGGCTGTCGGCGACCTGGTAGCCGGTGCCCCAGGCAATGCCCCAGTCGCCGAACGCATTTGCCAGCCGCCGGTAACGGGGTTGTCGGGCGCGTTTGCGCATCCGTGCGCCGATCACGACGTGGTCGGGGTAGCGGTTGGCGGCATCGATCAGTCGCGGGATGTCGCTGGCGCTGTGCTGGCCGTCGCCATCCATCGTCACGATCGCCTTGGCCCCCAGTCGCAGCGCCTCCTGGAACCCGTTGCGCAAGCTGGCACCCTTGCCGAGGCGAGACGGGTGGCGCAGTACCGTGATAGGCAACCCTGCGACCCGGTCCAGGGTCTCGTCGTCGGAGCCATCGTCGACCAGGATCACGTTGCGGCACTCGGCCAATGCTCCCTCAACCACCCCGCGGATGCGCAAGGCCTCGTTGAGCGCGGGGATCACCACGGCGATGTTGTTGCGATCCAGGCGTTCAGCCATGCGCAGCCTCCGGTGGGACGATCGTGACCTGCAGTATCCGTCCCGGCCCGGCATTCAGCGTGACGACGGGCTGACCGGTGGCAAGTGCATCAAACAGCGGCAGTGCCGGCGCCATCGCGTTGGCGTCCGAATGGCGCGCGAGCGCACCGGTTGCGACGGGCGCGTCGCCATCGATGAATGTGACCTGGATCCGCGGAGCACCCGGCTGCGGATCGCGTGACAGCACCAGCGCACCACCCAGCATCCCTTCGCTGCGCGAGACCTCGGCCAGAGGCCCGGTCGTGGCGCTGTCGTAGCCGACCAGCAACACCGCCTCCTCGCCAGTGGCCAGTTGCACCAGCGCCTCCAGCAGGCCCTGGGCAAAGGTGGCATCGAAGGCGCTGATCGCGGTGGTCGGGTGCATCGCGCCGGTGCCGATGGTCCAATACCCGGCGGCGGCGTTGTGTACCGAGTTGTGGAAGCGGGTCGGCGAAATCGTCTCCGGCTGGCTGGCGAGGGTCGCGCACATGTAGTCCGTGATCGCCAGCTCGCCGTGGGTGGAGGCAAACACCGACGGCAGCTCGGCCGGATCACGCCCGGCGGCCTCGCAGGCGGCCAGTGCCACCTCCAGCGCCACTGCGACAGTGCCTGGCGCGCGCCGGCGCTCGTTGGGCGCGAGCAACTGTGGTGACGGACGTTTGGGGGCCGTGGCCGGCCGTGTTCCGTCGACAACGAATGCGCACGCGGCGTCCCAGGACGGCAATCCATCGGCCCAGAACCCGATGCCTTCGATGGTGGCGGTGAGCGGGCTGCTCATGACCGGCCAAATACCAGCGAGCAGTTGTTGCCGCCAAAGCCGAAGGAATTGTTCATCGCGTGGGTAATCCCGGCGTGGGCATTGTCGAAGCGGATCTGGGCACCGCAGGCCGGATCGGGTGACTCGCTGTTGAGCGTGCCCGGCAGCAATCCATGCTCGAGTGCGAGCAGGGCGAACACCGACTCGACGATGCCGGCCGCGCCAAGGGTATGGCCGGTCCAGCCCTTGGTCGAGCTGGCATGCAGAGTGGCCGGGAAAATCGCATTCACCGCCGCCGCTTCGATGCCATCGTTGGCCGGCGTCGCCGTGCCGTGCAGGTTGAGGTAGCCGACCTGCCCGGCGTCGATCCCGGCTCGGGCAAGTGCATCGCGCATTGCGTACTGCGCCCCCAACCCTTCGGGGTGCGGACTGGACATGTGGTGGGCATCGCTGGATTCGCCATAGCCGCGCAGCTGCAAGCCAGTCTCGCCGGGTTGCGCGCGCTCCAGCAGTGCGAAACCACCCGCCTCGCCGAGTGACAGGCCGCGGCGATTCGCATCGAACGGCTTGCACGGATCCGGCGACACCACCTGCAGCGAACCGAAGCCGTACAACACGCTGCCGCACAGGGTATCCACGCCGCCGACCAGGGCCGCATCGACCAGCCCGGCCTGGATCAGTCGCGCGGCCTGGGCAAACACCTTGGCGCTGGACGAGCAGGCGGTGGCAACGGTGACGCAGGGTCCGCGCAGGCCGGTGACGTGGCGGACGAAGTCGGTCAACGAATGCACGGTGTGGACGATGGGACGTTCCATGTCGGCAGGGAAGTGCGAGTTGCCGTCGGCCCCGGTTTCCAGTCGCCGGTAGGCCTCCTCGCTGGCACCGATGCTGGAGGTCGACGTGCCCAGTATCAACGCGATCCGTTCGGCGCCATGCCTTTCGACTGTCTCTGCAAGCGCGTCCGGCAGGCCGTCTTGCTGCAACGCGAGCCAGGCCAGGCGGTTGTTGCGGCACTCCCAGTTGGCGAATGCCGGCGGCAACGGCGCATCTTCCAGCCCATCGACCCGACCGATCCAGCACGGCAATGGCTGGCCGTCGGTTAGCGGGCCGAAATCATTGCGCCGCAAGCCGCTGCGGCGTTCAAGCAGGGCCGAGCGCTGGGGCTGGATGCCGCAACCCAGTGCGGTGGTCGCGGTCCAGGCACGCAGCGCAAGCGGCGTCATCGGGGCAGGGGAGCGGGGCGAGATGGAGGCTGGCGACACTCGGAGATCCTGTAAGCGGGTTGGGTGGTCGATCGCTCGCGTCGTACAGCGCGCGAGTATAAGCGGCACCCGCCGAGCGCGGCATGATGGTTCCGGTTTATGGTCTACGTCGCGCCAGCCTACTGCTGGTGGCGTTCCAGTCGACCGGCAGGGGTAAATCAATGGGTGCGATGAATGGCAAATCTCGGTTCTACGGTGCGTTGGTGAGTGGATTGCTCGCGACGACGATGCTGCCCGCGGCAGCACAGGACGCGCCGCGGGTACTGACGGCCGACGACTACGCACGCGCGGAAGCGTTCCTGGGCTACAACACCACGCCGCTGCTCGACCACGCGGTCAACACGGTGGTGTGGCAGGACGACGACCACTTCTGGTTCCGCGACCACGACGCCGACGGCGACCATTTCTGGCGGGTCGAGGCCGCCACCGGTGAGGCCACGTCCGCATTCGATCGCGACCTGCTGGCGGCCGCGCTGACCGACGCGGGCGCCGAGGATGTGGACGCCACCAAACTGGCCATTGCCGACGTCCAGATCGCTGCCGATGGTCGCCTCGACATCAGCTTGCGCAACAAACAGCACTATCTGTGCGACCTGCAAGCCGCCCCGGCCTGCGTGGCGGCGCGCGGTACCGATACCCGCAAACCGGGCAGCGAGGCGGCCGGCACGCCCGGCAATGAGCCGGTGGTCGAATCGCCCAATGGCAAGCGGGCTGCGTTCATTCGTGACTGGAACCTGTGGGTGCGCGACATCGACACCGGCGTCGAGACCCGGCTGACAACCGACGGCGTGACCGATTACGGCTACGCCACCGACAACGCCGGCTGGACCCACAGCGATCGCGCGATCCTGGTGTGGTCGCCGGACTCGAGCAAGATCGCGACCTTCCAGCAGGACCAGCGCAAGACCAGCGAGATGGTGCTGGTCGGCACCAACGTCGGCGCGCCGAAGGTCGAGCGCTGGAAGTACCCGTTTGCCGGCGACGAGTACGTCACCATGATCGAGCGCGTGATCATCGACGTGGGCGCGACCGCTTCAGGCACGCCTACCGTCACCCGCCTGCAGATGCCGCCCGACCAGCATCGATCAACCCTGTGCGACGACGTCAGCTGCGACGGCGGCTGGGAAGACGTGCAGTGGGCGCCGGATGGTAAGACGCTCGCCTTTGCCTCGACCTCACGCGACCACAAGGACACCTGGCTGCGCGTCGCCGATGCGGCCACCGGCAGCGTGCGTGAGGTTTATCACGAGCACGCGCCAACCTATTTCGAGAGCGGCAACGGCAAGGTCAACTGGCACTACCTGCCGGACGCCAACGAGTTCATCTGGTTCTCAGAGCGCGCCAACTGGGGCGACCTGTATCTCTACGACCTGGCCAGCGGCAAGCTCAAGCACCCGATCACCACCGGCGAGGGCAACGTTACCCGGGTGCTCAAGGTCGATCCCGAAACCCGCACCGTCTGGTTCCGCGGCGTGGGCATGGAAGATGGCCGCAACCCGTATTACCAGCACTTCTACAAGGTCGGATTCGACGGTGGCGAGCCGGTACTGCTGACCCCCGAAGACGCCAACCACACCGTGACCCTGTCGACTGACGGCACCTACTTTGTCGATGCGTACTCGACCCCGAGCATGCCCCCGGTTACGCTGCTGCGCCGCGCCGACGACGGCAGCACCATCGCCGAGATCGCCCGCGCCGACGACAGCCGCCTGCGCGCCATCGGCTGGGTGCCGCCGACCCCGATCACGGTCACCGCCCGCGACGGCAAGACCACCCTGTACGGGCTGATGTTCACCCCGACCGACCTCGACGAGTCGCGCAAGTACCCGGTGGTGAACTACATCTACCCCGGCCCGCAGACCGGCTCGGTGCGTGGCCGCAGCTTCAGCGCCGCGCGCAGCGACCACCAGGCGCTGGCGGAGCTGGGCTTCATCGTGATCGCCATCGACGGCATGGGCACGCCGTGGCGCTCCAAGTCGTTCCACGACGCCTTCGGCGGCGACATCGGCGACAACACCCTGCCCGACCAGGTTGCCGGCCTGCGCGAACTCGCCGCGCGCCACCCGTGGATCGACCTCGACCGCGTCGGCGTCTGGGGCCATTCCGGCGGCGGCTACGCGACCGTGGATGCGATGTTCACTTACCCGGACTTCTACAAGGTCGGCATCTCCGAGAGCGGCAACCACGACAACCGCACGTACGAGGATGACTGGGCCGAGAAGTGGCAGGGGCTGGAGGTCGCCAACAAGGACGGCAGCAGCAACTACGATGCCCAGGCCAACCAGAACCGCGCCGCCAACCTGCAGGGCAAACTGCTGCTCGCGCACGGGATGATGGACGACAACGTGCCGCCGCAGAACACGCTGCTGGTGGTGGACGCGCTGGTCAAGGCGAACAAGGACTTCGACCTGCTGCTGTTCCCCAACGCCCGCCACGGCTTCGGCGAGGACACCAACTACATGACCCGCCGCCGCTGGGATTACTTCGTCCAGCACCTGATGGGCGCGACCCCGCCGGCGCAGTACAAGATGCAAGCCGCCGACCAGTGACCTGACGTCATTGCCTTGAACATCACCTCCCATCTCCGCCGCGACTGGTTCGGCAATATCCGAGGCGACGTGCTCGCCGGTCTGGTCGTCGCACTGGCGCTGATCCCCGAGGCGATCGCGTTCTCGATCATCGCCGGGGTCGACCCCAAGGTCGGCCTGTACGCCTCGTTCTCCATCGCCGTGGTGATCGCCTTCACCGGCGGTCGGCCGGGCATGATCTCCGCCGCCACCGGGGCGATGGCGCTGGTCATGGTCACCCTGGTCAAGGAGCACGGGCTGCAATACCTGCTCGCCGCGACCGTGCTGACCGGCGTGCTGCAGATGGTCGCCGGGGCGTTCAAGCTCGGCAGCCTGATGCGGTTCGTATCGCGATCGGTGATCACCGGTTTCGTCAACGCGCTGGCGATCCTGATCTTCATGGCCCAGTTGCCCGAGCTGACCGGCGTGCCGTGGACGGTGTACGCGATGACCGCCGCCGGGCTGGCGATCATCTACCTGTTCCCGTACCTGAGCCGTGCGATCCCCTCGCCGTTGGTCGCGATCGTGGTGCTGACCGTCGTCGCGATCGTACTGAAGCTGGACATCCGCACCGTCGGCGACATGGGCGAGCTGCCCGACAGCCTGCCGATCTTCCTGCTGCCGGACGTGCCGCTCAACCTGGAAACGCTGTGGATCATCCTGCCGGTCTCGGCCACCTTGGCGGTTGTCGGCCTGCTGGAGTCGCTGCTGACCGCGCAGATCGTCGACGAGCTGACCGACACGCCCAGCGACAAGAACCGCGAATGCGTGGGCCAGGGCGTGGCCAACGTCACCACCGGATTCATCGGCGGCATGGCCGGCTGCGCGATGATCGGCCAGTCGGTGATCAACGTGAAATCCGGGGGCCGCGGTCGCCTGTCGACACTGGTCGCCGGTTCGGTGCTGCTGTTGATGGTGGTGTTTGCAGGCCCGTGGGTGAAGCAGATCCCGATGGCGGTGCTGGTGGCGGTGATGATCATGGTCTCCATCGGCACCTTCAGCTGGTCGTCGATCAAGAACCTGCGCCATTACCCGACCACGTCCAGCATCGTCATGCTCGGCACGGTGGTGGTCACGGTGTTCACCCACGACCTGGCGCGCGGGGTGCTGACCGGCGTGCTGCTGTCGGCGCTGTTCTTCGCCCGCAAGGTCGGCCGCGTGTTGCATGTGGCCTCGGTTGCCAGGGACGATGGCAACGAGCGCAGCTACGTCGTGACCGGCCAGGTGTTCTTCGCCTCGGCCAGTGCATTCACCGCCGGCTTCGATTTCCGCGAGGTGTTGCAGCGGGTCAGCATCGACGTCTCCAACGCGCGCTTTTGGGACCTCAGTGCCGTCGGCGCGCTGGACAAGGTGGTGATGCGTTTCCGCCGCGAGGGGACTACGGTGGAGGTCATCGGCCTGGACCAGGCCAGCGCCACCCTGGTCGACCGGCTGGGCGTGCATGACAAGCCCGATGCCGAGCGCCTGATGGGTGGCCACTGAGGAGAACGTCGTGATGAGCCAGGCCCCCACGTTCGCCGAACGCCGCGTGCTCGCCGCGGTCGATGTGTCCGGTTATGCCGCCAGCGTTGCCGCGCACGCCGGCTGGGCCGCGTCCCGGCTCGGAGCACCGCTGGAACTGATGCATGCGATCGACCGCGAGGCCGCGCCGGTCACTATCGACCTCACCGGCAACCTGTACCTGGGCACCCAGGAAGGCCTGCTGGAAGAGATGACGCTGCTGGACGAGCAGCGCGGCAAACTCGCCCAGCAGCGCGGGCGTGTGATGCTGGAGCAGGCCCGCGGGATCGCCGAAACGCACGGCGCCGCGGCGACCGTCCGTCAACGCCATGGCCCGCTGGCGGACACCCTGCTTGAGCTGGAGGACGAGATCCGGCTGTTCGTGCTGGGCAAGCGCGGCGAGAACGCCGACTTCGCCCGCGGCCATCTTGGCAGCCACCTGGAGCGTGTCATCCGCGCCGTGAGTCGGCCGGTCCTGGTGGCCCCGCGCGCATGGAGGCCGATCCAGCGATTCATGATCGCGTTCGACGGCAGCGCCACCACCCGTCGTTGCGTCGAACTGGTGTCCGCCAGTCCCCTGCTGCGCGGACTGCCGTGTGACGTGCTGACAGTCGGCGATGCCGCCGAGGTACAGGGCGAACCGATGCAGTGGGCGCAGGCACAACTGCAGGCCGCCGGCTTCTCACCCGAGATGCGTGCCGTGCCCGGCGCGCCGGAGAACGTGATTGCCGAGCAGGTCGCCGCGCGCTCCATCGACCTGCTGGTGATGGGCGCCTACGGCCACTCCCGCATCCGCAACCTCATCGTCGGCAGCACCACCACCCAGGTAGTGCGCAACTGCCCGATCGCGGTGCTGCTGTTGCGTTGAGTTGGCGGATCGATCTACCGATTGCTTCCGGGTTCGTCATGACCGGTGAGTGCCGCAACGTACTCCGGAGAATCCGACAGGTTGTTGTGGTTCGCTTCGGCAATCTTGACCACCGTCACCACGCCCGCAGGAAATGTATCGGCCAGCCGCCGGGAGCTCTCATTGGGGATGATCCGGTCATGGCCCGCGATGATGATCGTGGTTGGCGCCTGCAGTTGGCTGACATAGCGCCAGGATTCATATTTGTCCTGCAGCAGAAGTCGTGTTGGAAACAGTTTGAAGCGTTCGGTCGCCAGTTCCAGCAGGCTGTTGTAAGGGGTGACCAGGACAAGCCGTTCGATGGATCTTGACGCGGCAACCTGGGCCGCGATTCCACTCCCCAGACTGCGGCCGACAATGGATATCCGCGGGTGCTGTTCAACCACGCGGTCAAACAACGCCGTTGCGTCCGAGATCAGTGCGCGTTCCGACGGCGTTCCAGTGCTTCCGCCATAGCTCCGGTAATGCATCGCGTAGATGGCGGCATCCGGAAACGCCTGACTCAACAGTCCGACTGCCTGGGATACATCTTCAGCATTGCCGCCGAAATACAGCACGGCACGGTCACTGTCGATGCCGTTGGTGGATACGAGAACCCGTGCGTCACTTTGCTGCAATGTGATCGTTGGTGTGTCGACGCTGCGGCTGGTGGGGTAGTAGATGTAGGAGCGCTGAGACAGGTAGAGCAGTCCGCAGATGGCCAGATAGATCAAGCCGATCAGTACCGCGCCAGTCGTCAATGTCTTTGAAACTCGACTCATGGGAGCCTGATGTAGCCAATGTTTTCCACGCGGTCCCGCGTGGTCCACTCAGGAGTAAGGATGGGTGCGGTGACTGATGTAGAGGGCCCTGCCCTGTAGATCGAAGATCATGTTGAAGTGCCTCAGGACGTCCATTCCCATGACGCTCATTTTCTGCGTTCCAACAGAGCCGGCGAAGAATCCTGTAGGAACGTCCTGAAGCGATGTGGCGCCAAGGCCAAGTACGGGCAAGGTTCCCTTGTGGACTTCAATATTGTTACCGAAAGAGTCTTTCAGACTGCTGGTTTCCGTAATATCTATCTTCTCCCTCAGGCGCGTTCTCGCTGAAAATTCATCGTCAAGAAGAAGTCCGCCGGAGTAGCCGGAGTGGACCAGAAACCGGTGCTTGTATGGCCGTCCCGCGATGGTCAGCTCCGCCTCGACAAACAGGAGGTCGTCATTCGATGTGTCCAGATCCAGCCGATGCCACTGCTGTGCTTTTGCGGGCAAATTTTCATGGGTGAGGATGATGTTTCGGGCAAAGTCGATTTCAACCATGCGGCTCTGAAAAAAATCCAACCCGAACTTGCCGTCGGTGGCAGTGCCGGAATTCTTGTCCTCCCAGACGATGATGTTGTCGCGACTCAACGATCCGATCGTCATGCGGTTCCCTACGCTTACCCGGGAATCGGATTCGCCACCCCAGCTTTTAACGGAATGGGTGTCCGTGAAGACAATGCTGGATGAAGCGGTGACCGCATCTTCTGTCAACGTGACATCGGAGCTTGCCGTGTGAAGCATCAGATCGAATGAGTCGGCGCCATTCAAGGTTGCCTTGACAACGATATTGTTGTGCTCATTGACCGTGAACGGAACGACGGTGCTATCCGCGCTGGCATAGCCGGAAATGATCGTCGCAAGTATGAGGAAGACGGTGTTGGATCGGATGGAATGACGCATGGCGTTTCCCTGGGGTTTTTCAGAAGTTGTCAGTCGTTGTGCCTGCTGCGTGACGCGACACCTGATGAATTGCCACTCCGATACTCCCATGCGGCCAGCATCGGCGCTAACGTGGCGACGTCGTGGCAGCAGGTGTCGACAGGTGCGTTTCGCTCCACCTTCCCAGCACTTGGGGCGGTGCCCGGTAGAATGCCCCGATGGATGTCTCCCACCTGCTTGACGCGCTCAACCCGGCGCAGCGCGAGGCTGTCAGCGCGCCGCCCGGTCACTATCTGGTATTGGCCGGCGCCGGCTCGGGCAAGACCCGCGTACTGACCCACCGCATTGCCTGGCTCAACGAGGTCTTCGGGGTGCCGACCCACGGCATCCTGGCGGTGACGTTTACCAACAAGGCGGCGGCCGAGATGCGCCACCGGGTCGATGCGCAGTTGCGCAACGGCGCGCGCGGGATGTGGATCGGCACGTTCCACGGCCTGGCGCACCGGCTGTTGAGGCTGCACTGGCAGGAGGCGAAGCTGCCGGAAGCCTTTCAGGTGCTCGACTCGGACGATCAGCTGCGGCTGGTCAAGCGCGTGGTGCAGGGGCTGGAGCTGGACGACACCCGGTTTCCGCCGCGCCAGATCGCGTGGTGGATCAACGCGCAGAAGGACGAAGGCCGTCGGCCGCAGCATCTACAACCCGAGCCGGGTGACCAGTGGACCGACGTCATGCGCCGTTGCTACGAGGCGTACCAGGAGCGTTGCGAGCGCGCCGGGCTGGTCGATTTCGCCGAGCTGTTGCTGCGCGCGCACGAGCTGCTGCGCGACAACCCGGCGTTGCTGGCGCATTACCGCCACCGTTTCCGCGAGATCCTGGTCGATGAGTTCCAGGACACCAACGCGATCCAGTACGGCTTCATCCGCCTGCTCGCCGGCGACAGCGGCAAGGTGTTCGCGGTCGGCGACGACGACCAGTCGATCTACGGCTGGCGCGGCGCGAAGGTCGAGAACATGCAAAAGTTCCTCAAGGACTTCGGCGCGAGCGGCGAGGGTGCGCAGACGATCCGGCTGGAGCAGAACTACCGCTCCAGCGCGAACATCCTGGACGCGGCCAACGCGGTGATCGCGCACAACCCGGACCGCCTCGGCAAGCAGCTGTGGACCGATAGCGACAGCGGCGAGCCGATCGATCTGTACCAGGCCTACAACGAGATCGACGAGGCGCGCTTCGTGGTCGAGCGCCTGCGCCAGTGGGTGCGCGACGGCGGCAGCCACGGCGATGTCGCGATCCTGTATCGCAGCAACGCGCAGTCGCGCGCGTTCGAGGAAACCCTGCTCGGCGAGCAGGTGCCGTACCGCGTCTACGGCGGCCAGCGCTTCTTCGAGCGCGCCGAGATCAAGGACACGCTCGCTTACCTGCGGCTGGTCGCCAACCGCAACGATGACGCCGCATTCGAGCGCGCGGTCAACACGCCCACGCGCGGCATCGGCGAGCGCACGCTGGATGAAGTGCGTCGCCGCGCGCGGGCCGACGGTGCGCCGCTGTGGGTCGCCGCACGCTGGCTGACCACCGAGACCCTGTTGGCCGCGCGTGCGCGCAATGCACTGGCGGGCTTCATAGCGCTGATCGACGGCCTGGATGCCGACATCGTCGAGATGCCGCTGCAGGAGAAGATCGATCACGTGCTCGAACGCTCCGGGCTACGCGACCATTACGCGCGCGAGTCGAAGGGCTCGCTGGATTCGCGCACCGACAACCTCGACGAGCTGGTTTCGGTCGCCGCGCGTTTTGTCCGCAACGACGAGGACGACGTGGCGGCGATGCCGGAGCTGGTTGCGTTCCTCAGTTACGCCTCGCTGGAGGCCGGCGAAGGCCAGGCCCAGGCCGGCGAGGACGGCGTGCAGTTGATGACCCTGCACAGCGCGAAAGGGCTGGAGTTTCCGTTGGTGTTCCTGGCCGGTCTGGAGGAGGGCCTGTTCCCGAACAACAAGTCGATCGAGGAAGCCGGCCGGCTGGAGGAGGAGCGCCGGCTCGCGTATGTCGGCATCACCCGTGCCCGCGAGAAACTGGTGCTCAGCTACGCCGAGGCGCGGCGCATCCACGGTCAGGAAATGTACGGGGTGCCATCACGTTTCCTACGCGAGATCCCCGCCGCATTGCTGCACGAGGTCCGCCCGAAGCTGCAGGTCTCACGACCGATGTTCAACAGCGCGCCGCGCCGGGACTACGGCCACGCCGCGATGGAGACGCCCGCGCTGCCACTGGGCGCGAACGTGCGCCACGCCAAGTTCGGTACCGGCGTGGTCACCGACTTCGAAGGCGGCGGTGCGCACGCCCGGGTGCAGGTGAACTTTGATGATGTCGGCAGCAAGTGGCTGGTGCTGGCGTATGCGAATCTGGAGCCGGGTTGAGGGGTGAGGCCGGCGCAATGCGCTTTGCTTATTGCGCCTTACGGTTTTGCGTGGTTACTTCGGATGCCACTTGTCGTCGTCGCCTTTTTCGTATTTTTGTTTGACTGCAGACCACGCGACCTTGTGTGCGGTCTCCTCGCGCGAGGCGTCGCCGCGGCGGTCGTCGGCGTCTTTGTACTCGTCCCACGCGCTATTGAAGGACTCCTTATAGATCTCCCGCGCGTGCTTGGGCAGGTTGTCACGGACCGGGTCGGGCAGCGCGGTAATGCGGTCGTAAGGCATGACGAAGCTCCTTCTGGACGATGGACTCCAACTATCCGCGTCTACGGTTAAACGCTTGAGAAAGTCCATGGATCCCCGCCTTCGCGGGGATGACGACACCGGATGCTCAAGTCCCCGGGCGCTGCGCCGGCCGGGGCTCGGAGACCTCGCGGCCGCCCTGGGCGCGGCCGGCCATCTCTGCGCCGGCATCCCGGACCAGGCGCGTCATCATCCATACCGAGCTGGCGGAGATCAGCCCGACGGTGAGGAAGGCGAAGCCGAAGTTGATCGCCGCGTCCATCGGCTGCCCGGTGGCGGCGCTGGACACGGCCAGTGCATAGCCACCGATGGTGACGCCGATCGCCAGCGAGACCTGCTGGGCCATGGCAGCGAAACTGCTGGCCGGAGCCATCCGGGCGGGGTCGACGTCGGCATAGATGATCGCGTTGAGGCTGGTGAACTGCAGCGAGCGGAAGCATCCGCCGATCAGCAACACGCTGATCACCAGCGGGTAGGGAGTATCGGCGCGGAACAAGCCGAAACCGCACAGCAGGAACGAGGCGATCAGCGCGTTCACTACCAGTACCCGCCGGAACCCGAACCACTTGATGATGCGCGGCGCCATCGACTTCATGAACATCGAGCCGACCGCGGACACGAAGGTCAGCAATCCGGATTGAAGCGGGTTCAGGCCGAAGCTGAGCTGGAACATCAGTGGCAGCAGGAACGGCATCGCACCGACACCGATCCGGAAGATCGACCCGCCCAGCACGCCGATGCGGAATGTCGGCAACCGCAGCAAGTCCAACTGGATCAACGGGTGCGGGTGCTTGCGGGCGTGGAATACGTACAGCGTCAGCGCGATCAGGCCGACCAGCAGGCAGCCCAGCGCCACGGCTGTATTGACCAGATGCCGCCCCAGGATGGAGAAACCGAAGATGGTCAATGCCAACCCGCTCGACGAGAGCGCAAAACCCAGCCAGTCCAGCGGACGCACCGGCTGTTTCAACATCGGGATATGGCGCCAGGCCATGTAGATGCCGAGCAGGCCGATCGGCAGGTTGATCAGGAAGATGAAGCGCCAGTGGCCGTACGTGGTGATCAGCCCGCCCAGCGGCGGGCCAAGCATCGGGCCAAGGAGCGCGGGGATGGTCAGCCAGCTCAGTGCCTGCAGCAGCCGGTCCTTGGGGATCGAGCGCAACAGCACCAGCCGGCCTACCGGCACCATCATCGCGCCGCCGGCACCTTGCAGGAATCGCGCGGCTACCAACTGGCCCAATGAGCCGGCGATGGCGCAGGCCAACGAGCCGAGCAGGAACACCCCGATGGCGACCATGAAAGTAGGCCGCGCGCCAAAACGGTCCGCGATCCAGCCGCTGATGGGGATGAACACCGCCAGTGCCAGCATGTAGGTGGTCAACGCCAGCCGCAGGCTCACCGGCTCCACCCCCAGGTCCGCCGCAATCATCGGCAGCGAAGTGGTGATCGCGGTGGAGTCCATGTTCTCGATGAACAGCGCGGTCGCGACAATCAGCGGCAGCAGGCGTTCACGTCTCATGTTGGATCGGTCAATGCAGTCCGGTTATCGCGATGGAAGACCAGCCTGGACAAGGGATCATCTGAACGCGCTCAGTCCCAATTAAACAACTCCCAATACACCGGTGACACCGGCGAACCGTCGTCGGGCTTGCCATCGTCGTTCTCGTCCCTCAGGTAATAGCTCGGGCCGCGCGCGGGTGTGACTTTGACCACCTTGAGCTGGCCGGCGACCCGGTATTCCTCGATCACGTCGCCATTGGTCTCCACCCGTTGGGTAACGACCGGGTTGTCCAGCATCGCGGTCGGATCGTCGTTGGTGGCCGTGGTAGCACAGGAGGCAAGCAGCAGGGACAGGGCGAGCGGTGCTAGCAGGGTGATGCGCATGGCTGGGGCCTCGTCTGGGATGTTCGGTGCGCTCCAGCATACGCGTGCGGCCATCGACACTCGATGCCAGTACGTCTAATCCGACTGCGTCGATTTGTGCCGGGGTCGCTGCTGATATATAAACCCGGTTGGGGTCGGGGCAGCGAGGCTTGTCTCCGAAGGAATAAAGCGCTCTTCGGAAATCGGAGGGCCCACGGAAGGAATGGGGATGAAACGTATCTGCTTTGCAGTACTGCTCGCCGCTGCGAGCGGCCAGGGCTTTGCTCAAGAAGCGAACGAAATCTGGGAGGAATACGGCAAGCGCGTCGAAAGCAGCGGCAAAGTGAGCGCGCTTGGGCCTGACCTCTTTGGCGACCAGGTAAGTCTGTCCAATGGCGCCCTTTCGTTTTCCGTGACCGACGTTAGCGTTCCGGGCAACAACAGCCTGCCCGTAGAATTCAAGAGAACCTTTTCCGTTCGTGGGCGGAAGGGCTCTTATGTATATGCAGACTTTCCGCTGGCGGACTGGGAGATCGACCTACCCAGCATCAGTGGCGTTTTTGCGCCCGACTGGGTAAGCGGAGCGTCCACTACGCCTGGAAAACGCTGTTCGGTCACGACCGTTGCAGCGGCGCGGCCCCCGCGCGTGATAGTGGGCAACGAAGTATTTGAGTCGAAGGATTACTGGCAGGGGCACAACCTCAGTCTGCCCACCGGTGGCGGCGAGATGCTGCTTCTCGACCCGGGCCATCCAAGGCCCTCTACCGGTGGTCCGTACTACTGGGTCACCGGCGATCAGACGCGGGTCGCCTGCCTGTCGGCGATCAAGAACTGGACGGGCGGGGGCGAGGGCTTTCTCGCAATTGCGCCGGATGGCACCAAGTACTGGTTTGACTGGATGGGGCAGTACCTGGAACCAATCATTGAATCGACTACAACGACCTTCGTACTGGGGGTGCCGAAGACGTCGACGCAGCGCCATGCTCGCCGCCACAACGTCCTGTATCCAACCCGTGTGGAGGATCGTTTCGGCAACTGGGTGACGTATACCTACACGAACGCGAGGACGGCTCCTGTCCGGCTGGTGTCGATCCAGTCAAGCGATGCACGGCGCATCGATGTCCACTACAACGCAATCGGCCACGTTTCGAGTGTGGTTGCCCATGGTCAGACCTGGAGCTACCAGTACGCTGCTGCGAATGCTGTCGACAAAACATTGGCATCGGTCACATTGCCAGATGCCTCCAGTTGGGCCATCGAATTTTCGGACTTGCTTGCCTCCCGGGTCGAATACACCCGCGGAGTGCCAAGTGAGCCATGGCGTTCGTGCGTCCATCACCCGGATCTGATCAGCCCGGAGTCGTTCAGCGGACGGGTCACGCATCCTTCCGGGGCCGTGGGCGATTTCACCGTGAAGGTCCAGTTGCACGGGCGCACCAATGTCCCCCTCAACTGCAACAACTTCACCGCGCCGCACAATGACCGCAACGACGATGTCTCGTTCTGGACAATTTCTCACCATGGGCTTTCGCTGGCCGAAAAAAAGATCAGCGGCCCGGGTCTATCGACGGGCACATGGACGTATGCCTACAGCTCCCCGTCCAGTTACTACTATCCGGGCGGTGACTCGTCCTACCCAGTGTGCCCGCCAGGGACCGACTGCAGTATTCCGCGCTGCACCAGCGACGATTGCGCGGGATCTTCCAGGACCACGGTGACGGATCCCGTGGGTCATTGGATCCGCTATCACCATGGCAACAGCTACCGCTATAACGAGGGAAAACTGTTGAAGGTCGAGGAAGGGACGGGTGCGACGGTGCTCCGTAGTATCTGGAGTACCTATGACCTCACCCAGCTCGATCACGAGTATCCGGCGAAGTGGGGTACAAGCCCCCGAATGATCGGCGACGGCTTTACCTCCGAGTACCACAGGCCGCTTTTGCACAAAGCGATCGCCCAGGATGGCGCCAGTTTCAACTACCGCGTCGATACGTTTGACGCGTTTGCACGTCCGGTAAAGGTCATCCGGTCCAGCAAGGGAGCTGATGGCAGTTACATCAATCCTCCGGCAGGCGCCCCAGCGCTCACTGCGCCGGCTACAAGCAATAACGGTGCTTTCACCGTGAGCTGGACTGCCGCCGGCAACGCGACCAGCTACCGGCTGGAGCAGAGCAAGGATAGTGGCACCTGGAGTCAGATCTACAGCGGCGCGGCATTGAGTGACGCGGTATCGGGCCTGATCAACGGCAGTTACGACTATCGCGCCCGCGCCTGCAATGCTGTGGGGTGTAGCAGTTACTCGGCGATCAAGACCACCGTGGTGACGTTGCCGCCTGCCAGCGCGCCAACGGTGACCGCGCCGACCACCAGCAATAACGGCGCTTTCACCGTGAGCTGGACCGCCGTCGGCACCGCGACCAATTACCGGCTGGAGCAGCAAAAGGACAGTGGCAGCTGGAGCCAGATCTACAGCGGTAGCGCGCAGAGCAAAGCAGTGTCGGGCCTGGTCAACGGCAGCTACGGCTATCGTGCTCGTGCCTGCAATGTCGGGGGATGCGGTGGCTATTCGGCGATCAAGGCCACATTGGTGACGCTGCCACCTGCCAGCGCGCCAACGGTGACCGCGCCAGCTACAAGCAATAGCGGTGCCTTCTCGGTCAGCTGGACCGCCGTAGGCACAGCAACCAACTACCGGCTGGAACAGCGCAAGGACAGTGGCAGCTGGAGCCAGATCTACAGCGGCGCGGCATTGAGCGACGCGGTATCGGGCCTGGGCAACGGCAGCTACGGCTATCGAGCTCGCGCCTGTAATGCCAGCGGGTGCGGTAGCTATTCGGCGATCAAAGCCACGGCGGTCGCGCTGCCGCCTGCCAGCGCGCCAGCGGTCACCGCGCCGGCTACAAGCAATAGCGGTGCCTTCTCGGTCAGCTGGACCGCCGTCGGCACGGCGACCGACTACCGGCTGGAGCAGCGCAAGGACAGTGGCAGCTGGAGCCAGATCTACAGTGGTACCGCCCGCAGCAAGGCACTGTCGGGCCTGGGCAACGGCAGCTATGGCTACCGGGCTCGTGCCTGCAATGCCGTGGGGTGCAGCAGTTACTCGGCGATCAAGACCACGGTGGTGACGCTGCCGCCTGCCAGTGCGCCAGCGGTCACCGCGCCGTCGGCCAGCAATAACGGCGCTTTTACCGTGAGCTGGACCGCCGTCGGCACCGCGACCAATTACCGGCTGGAGCAGCAAAAGGACAGTGGCAGCTGGAGTCAGATATACAGCGGTAGCGCCCGCAGCAAAGCGGTGTCGGGCCTGGTCAACGGCAGTTATGGCTACCGGGCCCGTGCCTGCAATGCCGTGGGGTGCAGCAGTTACTCGGCGATCAAGACCACGGTGGTGACGCTGCCGCCTGCCAGTGCGCCCACGGTGACCGCGCCGTCGGCCAGCAATAACGGCGCTTTCACCGTGAGCTGGACCGCCGTCGGCACCGCGACCAATTACCGGCTGGAGCAGCAAAAGGACAGTGGCAGCTGGAGCCAGATCTACAGCGGTACCGCCCGGAGCAAGGCAGTGTCGGGCTTGGTCAACGGCAGCTACGGCTATCGTGCTCGTGCCTGCAATGTCGGGGGATGTGGTGGCTATTCGGCGATCAAAGCCACATTGGTGACGCTGCCACCTGCCAGCGCGCCAACGGTGACCGCGCCGACTACAAGCAATAGCGGTGCCTTCTCGGTGAGCTGGACCGCCGTCGGCACCGCGACCAATTACCGCCTGGAACAGCGCAAGGACAGTGGCAGCTGGAGCCAGATCTACAGCGGTAGCGCCAGCAGCAAGGCGGTGTCGAGCCTGGGCAACGGGAGCTACGGCTACCGGGCTCGTGCCTGCAACGTCGGCGGGTGCGGTAGCTATTCGGCGATCAAGACCACCGTGGTGACGTTGCCGCCTGCAAGCCCGCCAGCGGTCACCGCGCCGTCGGCCAGCAATAACGGCGCTTTCGCCGTGAGCTGGACCGCCGTCGGCACCGCGACCAATTACCGGTTGGAGCAGCAAAAGGACAGTGGCAGCTGGAGCCAGATCTACAGCGGTAGCGCCCGGAGCAAGGCAGTGTCGGGTTTGGTCAACGGTAGCTACGGCTATCGCGCTCGTGCCTGCAATGCCGTGGGATGTAGCACTTACTCGGCGGTCAAGACCACCACCGTAACCTTCCCGCCGAGCACAGCGCCGGCCCTGACGGCACCGAAAAGTGCCGGCACCACCCAGACCTACACCGTGCGCTGGACGCTCGTCACCACGGCGACGCGCTACGAACTGCAGATGAATCGCAACAGTGCGGGCTGGACAGGGATCTATACCGGCACCGGGGTGTACCAGAGCCAGAGCCAGAGATACGAGGGCAACTACGCCTACCGCGTGCTGGCCTGCAACGCCGGTGGCTGCAGTGCATATTCCCCGGCAAAGAACGTCTTGATTTACGGTGGTGGCGGCGGAGGCAACTGTGGGGACCGTCCCTGCCCAGAACCCAACGCCATCCCTCCTGATGAGCCGTTGACGCAGTCCGTGTCGGACGAGGGAGACGCCTGATGGCCATGTATCAATACATCAGGTCGACCCTGGCCATAACCGTGTTGGCGGTGGGCGCGTGGGTTCCGTCTCACACCGCGCTGGCTGCGGACTACAGCCGTACCGAAACCACCCAGTATCACGACAATGTCGACAAGTGGGTGCTGGGCCAGGTGGCGAGCGTGACGTGCACGGCAGCGGTACCGGCCAGCGCCGCGTGCAATGGCGATGTGGTGTCGCAGGCGACCTACAGCAGCCACGCGCAGCCATTGACGTTCAGTTCATTCGGGAAGCTGCAGCAGACCCGGACCCACGATGTCACCACGGCGGGCCAACTGGGCACGGTCCGGACGGTCAAGGACGGCCGGGGCAATCTCACTACGTTGTCCAGCTGGAAGCGCGGAATCCCGCAGGCCATCACCCATGCCGATGGGAACACCCAGGCGGCGGTGGTCAACAACGACGGCACTCTGGCCCAGGTGGCGGACGAGAACGGCATCGTCACCAAGTACCAGTACGACGCTCTGGGCCGGTTGAACCTGATCGACTATCCGGACGGCGATGCGGTGGCCTGGACCTCCACCGCGCGCACGTTCTCGAAGGTGGCGGGGGTCTATGGCCTGCCCACCCACTGGCGGATGTGGGAACGCACCGGCGGCGGCTACAAGCTGACGCACTACGATGCCCTGTGGCGGCCGGTGGTAACGGAAACCTACGTCAGTACCGACGCAGCCAATACCCGCAGCGTCGTGGTCAACCGCTACGACGCCGTCGGTCGGCTGGTATTCCAGTCCTATCCGGTCCGGAGCCTGGGCCACTGGACCGACGCCACCCTCAAAGGCACCACGACCACCTACGACGCGCTCAATCGTGTCAGACAGGTCGTGCAGGATTCCGAACTGGGCGCGTTGAGCACCACCACCAGCTATCTGAACAACGCCAACGGGCACTACACCCTGATGACCGACCCGCGCGGCAACCAGACCCGCACCTGGTTCCAGGCCTTCGACCGGCCCAGCTACGACACCCCGGTCACCATCTGGCACCCGGCGGGCGCGTATACCCACATCACCCGGGACGCGTTCGGCAAGCCCACCCGGCTGCGGCGCAGCAACAGCAGCAGCCCGACCGGCGGCGCGGTCGCGCTCAACCGTGACTACTTCTACGACAGTTACCAGCAGCTGTGCCGAACGTCCGAGCCGGAGACCGGCGATACCTTCATGGGCCTTGATGCGGCCGGTAATCTGGCCTGGTCGGCGGCCGGCTACAACAGCACGGCCACCGGGTGCCTGGGCGCCTCGTCGGTGGTGGGGCGCCGGGTCGATCGCAGCTATGACGCCCGCAACCGCCCTGTCGAGCTGCGCTTCCCCGACGGTCAGGGCGACACCGTCACCAGCTACACCCCCGACGGCCTGCCGGCGAGCATCACCGCCTACAACGGCAGCGATGTCGTCACCACCAGCACCACCTACAACCACCGCCGCCTGCCGACGCAGGAGCGGATGCAATGGAACAGCATCAGCTGGGCGATCACCCACGCCTACAACGCCAGCGGTCACCTCAGCGCCCACGGCTACCCCGGCGGGCTGACGGTCAGTTATGCCCCTAACGCGCTGGGCCAGCCGACCCAGGCTGGCAGCTACGCCACCGGGGTCAGCTACCACCCCAACGGCGCCATCAGCCAGTTCACCTACGGCAACGGCATCCATCACAGCCTGGCCCAGAACGCCCGCGGCCTGCCCGACCGCAGCAGGGATGCCTACGGCAGCACCGCATTCCTGGACGACGGCTACGACTACGATGCCAACGGCAACGTGGCCGGGATCAGCGATGGCGCCACCGACCGCAACCAGCGCGGCAACCGGACCATGGCCTACGACGGGCTGGACCGGTTGACGGCCACGACGTCACCGATGTTTGGCACCGCCACCTACGCCTTTGATGTGCTCGACAACCTGACCGGGCTCTCGATTGGCGGCACCAAGGCACGCGACCACTCCTACTGTTACGACACGAACTGGCGCCTGACCAACGTCAAGACCGGCAGCTGCGGCGGCAGCACCGTGATCGGGCTGGGCTACGACGTGCAGGGCAACGTTGCCAACAAGAACGGCAGCACGTTCGCCTTCGATTACGGCAACCGGCTGCGCACCAGCACCGCCGGTGGCACGGCCAGCTACGTCTACGACGGCCACGGCCGCCGGGTGCGCGACAACGTGAGCGGCCAGGGCAGCAAGTACAGCCTGTACAGCCAGGCCGGGTCGTTGATGTTCGACAGCGACCTGCGCAAACAGCAGCAGCACGAGTACATCTACCTGGGCGGCAGCCTGGTGGCGACGCGGGAGAAGGACACCGGCACCGGCGCCTACAGCAACCGCTACCAACACACCGATGCGTTGGGCAGCCCGGTGGTGGTGACCAGCCAGGCCCGCGGCGTGCTGGAGCGCAGCGAGTACGAGCCGTTCGGCCAAGTGCTGAACCGGCCGCTGAAGGACGGGCCGGGGTATACCGGGCATGTGGAGGATGCGACGACCGGGCTGGTGCAGATGCAGCAGCGCTACTATGATCCGGGGATCGGGAGGTTCTTGTCGGTTGATCCGGTTAGCGCCGATACGGTCACTGGTTGGAACTTCAACCGTTACAACTACGCCGCCAATAACCCCTACAAGTTCACCGATCCGGATGGCCGGGTGATAATGAGCAGCGCCGAAAGGCAAAGCCCATCATGTCAATCGAATCCACATTGTGCGTTTGCGCTGCAGGCGGGCGGAGGCAGCCGGCGCGGCGGTGAATCACGTATTGCATCCGCACAAGAGTCCGTTAAATCAGCAGCAAATACTGCAAAGGACGAAGTTGCCTTTGGGGTTAATGCCGTGGCAGACGGCATTGCAAGTGATTATAAGAATGGCGGTGTGCTTGGCGTTGTAATTGGCGCGACAGGCGGGCATGACAGTTCAGGCTTCGGGGCTCAGACATGGAAGAATTATGCTTCTACCAGTTTAGTCGTCGGCCCTATTAAGAACGCTGACAAAAAGCTGGTTGGCCTAGCGGCAGGCGGATCCTTTGCAAAGAGGTATGGTGGCTATACAGTTGGGCAATTCATATTTAAGGGGCCGGCGCCTCATCTTGGGACATATTCAGCTACTGCACGGCTAGTAGCAGCAACCTCGATTGTGAATGGTATTCTTGTTACCGGTGCATGGGAGTTCGGTAGTGGTGCTGGGGCGGTCTTCCGAACATCCATTAACCATGCCGCTAGAGCTGCGGAGGAGTAGTTCAATGACTGTTGATAGGTGGATGGTAGAGAGGCTGTCACCGCTCTTTAGGGCGCTTTGCGGCATTATTTGCCTAGTCTGTGTCGTTTCGCTAATTGGAGTGTTGTTCTTCGCGTTCCGAGAAAGCGTAGCTTTCAGTCTTTTTGTGTCGTTCGTGCTACTTTTTCTTTTGTATGTATGCGCTTCGATAGCCTTTTCTGGTTATCCCCCCGGATTTTTACTGTGGACGCTGGATAAAAAAAAATGAGTGGAAAGCGCAAGCCAGAATAACGGGCCACCACGAAAGGAACGGGGTCACCATTTCGCCAAAAACGGGGTCAGGTTGTAGCCGTAGGCGTGCTGGCGTTGCAGGTGCGCGCGGATGGCATCGGTTTCCGCGGGGTCGACGGTTTCCATGACCAGTGCACGATAGGCGTGCTGGCGTTGCCTGCAAGAACGGGGTCAGGTTCACTTATCTACCAGTACGACGCCATGGCGCGGTCGCCCTCAACCGCGACTACTATTACGACAGTTACCAGCAGTTGTGCCGGACGTCCGAGCCGGAGACCGGCGATACCTTCATGGGCTTTGATGCGGCCGGCAACCTGGCCTGGTCGGCGGCCGGCTACAACAGCACGGCCACCGGGTGCCTGGGCGCCTCGTCGGTGGTGGGGCGCCGGGTCGATCGCAGCTATGACGCCCGCAACCGCCCTGTCGAGCTGCGCTTCCCCGACGGTCAGGGCGACACCGTCACCAGCTACACCCCCGACGGCCTGCCGGCGAGCATCACCGCCTACAACGGCAGCGATGTCGTCACCACCAGCACCACCTACAACCACCGCCGCCTGCCGACGCAGGAGCGGATGCAATGGAACAGCATCAGCTGGGCGATCACCCACGCCTACAACGCCAGCGGTCACCTCAGCGCCCACGGCTACCCCGGCGGGCTGACGGTCAGTTATGCCCCTAACGCGCTGGGCCAGCCGACCCAGGCTGGCAGCTACGCCACCGGGGTCAGCTACCACCCCAACGGCGCCATCAGCCAGTTCACCTACGGCAACGGCATCCATCACAGCCTGGCCCAGAACGCCCGCGGCCTGCCCGACCGCAGCAGGGATGCCTACGGCAGCACCGCATTCCTGGACGACGGCTACGACTACGATGCCAACGGCAACGTGGCCGGGATCAGCGATGGCGCCACCGACCGCAACCAGCGCGGCAACCGGACCATGGCCTACGACGGGCTGGACCGGTTGACGGCCACGACGTCACCGATGTTTGGCACCGCCACCTACGCCTTTGATGTGCTCGACAACCTGACCGGGCTCTCGATTGGCGGCACCAAGGCACGCGACCACTCCTACTGTTACGACACGAACTGGCGCCTGACCAACGTCAAGACCGGCAGCTGCGGCGGCAGCACCGTGATCGGGCTGGGCTACGACGTGCAGGGCAACGTTGCCAACAAGAACGGCAGCACGTTCGCCTTCGATTACGGCAACCGGCTGCGCACCAGCACCGCCGGTGGCACGGCCAGCTACGTCTACGACGGCCACGGCCGCCGGGTGCGCGACAACGTGAGCGGCCAGGGCAGCAAGTACAGCCTGTACAGCCAGGCCGGGTCGTTGATGTTCGACAGCGACCTGCGCAAACAGCAGCAGCACGAGTACATCTACCTGGGCGGCAGCCTGGTGGCGACGCGGGAGAAGGACACCGGCACCGGCGCCTACAGCAACCGCTACCAACACACCGATGCGCTGGGCAGCCCGGTGGTGGTGACCAGCCAGACCCGCAGCGTGCTGGAGCGCACCGAGTACGAGCCGTTCGGCCAGGTGCTGAACCGACCGCTGAAGGACGGACCGGGGTATACCGGGCATGTGGAGGATGCGACAACCGGGCTGGTGTATATGCAGCAGCGTTATATGGATCCGGAGATTGGGCGGTTTTTGAGCGTTGATCCGGTGAGCGCCAACAGCGGCACGGGCGCAAACTTCAACCGCTACTGGTATGGCAATAACAACCCGTATAAATTTACCGATCCGGACGGGCGACTCGGACGACCCCGCGAATTGCCACGGGCTTGCTCGATCAGCACCGGCAAGTGCATTGGTGGCGGAGTGGGAGTTCAGGCAGGTGGTGGGAGACCGGCATTCAGCGAGAGCAACGCTCAAAAGCGATATGTTTCTGCCACGCGTGAAATTAGTGGAAAACGAGAATCAATGGAAGGGAAAGGGCACAATACGCCTGATGATGCGGCGCGGACATTCAGGGGTGTAGCGCAGCCGGTTAGCACAAAGTATGGCGTCGAGGTGCAATCATTGATCGAGCAAAACGCTCTCGGAAAATTTAAGCTAACCGGTACCATGGTGGGCGATAGATTTGATGAGAATGGTATTGGTTACACCGTAGGTGGCCCTACAGACGGATTGCCAACTGCGCATACGCACCCGACGCCGAGGCAACCTGGCGCTTACTCCCCCTTTAGCCCCAGTGACCTTAATTTTTACGGAGCTAGCAGGGCTGCGTTCCATTATGTTACTACTATCGAGGGTGGGGTGTTTAGGTATAACGGCGCTGGCATGCCAGTAACAGAGGTTTCGCCATGAAGTATGTCCCGTTTATATTGTCTGCCATTGCTGCCGCTCTGGTCGTTTGTGCTGGTGCCATTGGAGTGCTTTGGCACCGTATAGATACGCATGCGGCACCGCAAAGTGCCGTCGGCCCCGATGAGTTAAGCATTGCTATGTCGAGTGCGCCGGCTTTGCCGGGGCGATGTTCCAATCGAGATGGGCGGCTGCGTTGTAGTCTAGACTTCAATGCTCTAGGCGCCCATAGGGAGCAGCTTCGTGGGGCCGATATTTATATTCTCGGATACCTGGCGATCGACGATCGAACTGTATCGCTTTTTGCTAGTGAAAATGACTATGCAAATATGGAGCGTGCGCAATCCGTAGAGGTTAGGGCGGGGCGAGACGAGCTAGTTCGCATGTTCTCGGAGCACGGGTACAGCTACGTACGTCTGTCAGGGACATTTGATATTGATGAGAGCCGTCGACGGCCGGATGGGCGATTAGGTATGCTGCGACCACCTTTCGATACCGTGCCCCTACGCCCCAGAGCAGATAAAGAAAACATTAATGATATTGGCGTGCACATCAGTGAAGTGCAGACTCAATAGCTAAGCAAAGCCGGGGCGCCACCTGCCGACGCAGGAGCGGATGCAGTGGAACAACATCAACTGGGCGATCACCCACGCCTACAACGCCAGCGGCCACTACCACCCCAACGGCGCCATCGGGCAGTTCACCTACGGCAACGGCATCCAGCACACCCTGGCCCAGAACGCCCGCGGCCTGCCCGACCGCAGCACCGATGCCTACGGCAGCACCCGATTCCTGGACGACGGTTACGACTACGATGCCAACGCCAACGTGGCCGGGATCAGCGATGGTGCCACTGCCGCCCAGCGCGGCAACCGCACCATGAGCTACGACGGGCTGGACCGGTTGACGGCCACGACGTCGCCGATGTTCGGCACCGCCACGTATGCCTATGACGTGCTCGACAACCTGACCGGGCTATCGATCGGCGGCGCGAAGGCACGCGATCACTCCTACTGCTACGACGCCCACTGGCGCCTGACCAACGTCAAGACCGGTGGCTGTGGCGGCAGCACCGTGATCGGGCTGGGCTACGACGTGCAGGGCAACGTCGCCAACAAGAACGGCAGCACGTTCGCCTTCGATTACGGCAACCGGCTGCGCACCAGCACCGTCGGTGGCACGGCCAGCTACGTCTACGACGGCCACGGCCGCCGGGTGCGCGACGCCGTGGCCGGCTAGGGCAGCAAGTACAGCCTGTACAGCCAGGCCGGATCGTTGATGTTCGACAGCGACCTGCGCAAACAGCAGCAACACGAGTACATCTACCTGGGCGGCAGCCTGGTGGCGACGCGGGAGAAGGACACCGCCACCGGCGCCTACAGCAACCGCTACCAGCACACCGATGCGCTGGGCAGCCCGGTGGTGGTGACCAGCCAGGGCCGCGGGGTGCTGGAGCGCACCGAGTACGAGCCGTTCGGTCAGGTGCTGAACCGGCCGTTGAAGGACGGACCGGGGTATACCGGGCATGTGGAGGATGCGACGACGGGGCTGGTGCAGATGCAGCAGCGCTATTACGATCCGATGCTGGGACGGTTCTTGAGCGTGGATCCGGTGACGGCTAATCCGAAGACCGGCTCTAACTTCAATCGTTATTGGTATGCGAACAACAACCCGTATGCGAATAAAGATCCAGACGGACGGCTTTGTGCGCCAGTGATTTCAAGCTCTGAAATGTGCGATAGAAGCTTGCGATATGCCGCTATGGATCAGGATTCGTCGATCAACAGTCAAACCCGGTTCTTTGCCGCGGCTTCGATAGTGACTAACGCTTTGGGCACACTCGCGGTGGCGCAAACGCCCTTTATGACAGGCCTTAGCCGAGGCTTGGAGCAGCACAACTTGAAGACGGCCGCGGCAATCAGGAGCGGGGCCTTCCTGCCTGGGGCTACTCCGTCTCAGAGGGACGCCGCCTTCGTGCATTCGGAGCAGACATTGGTTCAAGGTCGGCTCGATCAACTCAAGGCTGACAGTCCAAATGCGTATTCCGCGCACATCACAGGCGTGAATAGCCTCTTGAATAGTCGGACATTTGGGCAAAGCAGCGACCCGAACTTCGGTCGAGCTATCAGGATTGCGACCAAGGCGGTAGGAGGCCCGCTCGACTTTGCTAACCAATCGCACCGGGAAGCGCTCGGTCGTGCCGCGATAGGTGTCGCTCGTTCTCAGGCGCAGTATTGCACTGGCAGCCGCATCCGTAGGTGCTAAAGCATGGAAAGAGACAAGACAAGGCAGCCCTTCCGCAAGGCTTTGCTTGCATTCAGCGCTCTTCGGGGGATTGAACTTGCTACTTTGGTTAGTGCTGCGGCGATTCTCGATGCCATCAGCGGATTGGCGGATGGGCTTCCCTTCCAACTTTCCCTGATAGGGCCGCTTCTGGCTGCAGCTGCTTTTTATCTATCGTTCGCTTATATCGTGGTTTCCGCCTCTGCATTTTTGCTGCAATGGCTATCTAGGAGGCATGCTCTGATTAAGCTTGCCAACGCATTACCGCTCTTGGTGTGGGGCTTGCTAGCTCTGTATGTGGTTTTTGGTTTGAATGTTCCAGTAACGCTGGCACTTACATTGATGTTTGGTGTGGTCGTCAACTGGTTTGCTGCCAGAGCGTTCGAGAACACCGGCCCACAGCCAGCGTAGGACAGAAACGGTTCGACAGTAACGGTTCCAGGTTCACTTTCATTGCGTTTTGCTCCAGTAACGGGGTCAGGTTCACTTAACTGATGACGGCAATTTCTCATGCTCCGCCGTGCGGAGCGGACGACAGACAGCCATGCATTTTTCAATCGTCTGACTGACGATGCGACTCTTGGGGCCCGGTGGGAAGGTCGCTACAAAGCCTTGCTTGATCGATAGCGACCACTATTGGGTGCAATGGCCCCGGTACATCGATGTAGACCCGCCAAGAGCATGACGTCAGCAAACCGCTCCGAAGACGGAAAAGTAGAAGTTGCCGCAGCGTTAGGCCGCCACCAGAGAACGGGTCGTCTATGCGGGTCTCCTGCGGCACGTAGAATCAGGGGCATGAAAAGACTCGTCCTGATCGATGGTTCCAGCTACCTCTACCGCGCCTTCCACGCGCTGCCGCCGCTCACCAATGCCGATGGCGAGCCGACTGGCGCGCTGTTCGGGGTGGTCAACATGTTGCGCGCGACGCTGAAGGAGAAACCCGATTACGTGGCGTTCGTGATCGATGCTCCCGGCAAGACCTTCCGTGACGATCTGGATGAGCAGTACAAGGCCAATCGCCCGCCGATGCCCGACGACCTGCGCCCGCAGGTGCAGCCGATGTGCGACATCGTGCATGCGTTGGGGATGGACATCATCCGCATCGATGGGGTTGAGGCCGACGACGTGATCGGCACGCTGGCCGTGCAGGCGGCCGGGGCCGGCATCGACGTGACGATCTCCACCAGCGACAAGGACTTCGCCCAGTTGGTGCGGGCGGGCCATGACGACGACGGCGCGCCGCGCGCCGGTATCGCGCTGGTCAACACCATGAGCGGCAGCCGGCTGGACAGCGATGACGGCGTGATCGGCAAATTCGGCGTGCGGGCCGATCAGATCATCGATTACCTGGCGCTGATGGGCGACAAGGTCGACAACATTCCCGGCGTCGACAAGTGCGGGCCAAAGACTGCGGCCAAGTGGCTGGCCGAGTACGGGACGCTCGACGACGTGATCGCCCATGCCGACAACATCAAGGGCAAGATCGGCGAGAACCTGCGCGCGGCGCTGCACCGGCTGCCGCTCAACCGCACGCTGACCACGATCAAGCTGGATGTCGACGTGGGACGTGCGCCGGACGATCTGGTCCTGCGCGATCAGCACGTGGACGACCTGCGCGGTCTGTACGCGCGCTACGGCTTCAAGCAGGCGCTGCGTGATCTGGAAGGCGGCCCGGGAGACGCCGCCAGCGACACCGGCAGCGTGCGCAACACCGCTGCCGGCTATGCCCGCAGCAGCAACGCAGCGACCGATTTGCCAGATCCGGCGTTGGCCGCGCCCGGCGAGTACGAGTGCGTGCTGACACGCGCGCAGCTGGACGCGTGGGTGGCGAAGCTGGAGGCCGCCGACGAGTTCGCCTTCGATACCGAGACCGACGCGCTGGACGCGATGCGCGCCAACCTGGTCGGGCTGAGCTTCGCGGTCGAACCCGGACGCGCCTGCTACATCCCGGTCGGCCACGACTACCCCGGCGCGCCGGCGCAGTTGCCGCGGGAGGAAGTGCTCGACGCCCTGCGGCCGGTACTGGCCGATGCCGGCAAGCGCAAGCTTGGCCAACACGGCAAGTACGACCTGCACGTGCTGCGTCGGCATGGGGTCGAGGTGCGTGGTTACGCCGACGACACCATGCTGGAGAGTTTCGTCTTCAACGCCACCGCCAGCCGCCACGACATGGACTCGCTCGCCCTGCGCTACCTGGGCTATCAGACAACCAAGTACGCGGACGTCGCCGGCAAGGGTGCCAAGCAGATCACCTTCAACCAGGTCGCGATCGACGATGCCAGCGACTATGCCGCCGAGGACGCCGACATCACCCTGCGGCTGCACCGCGTGTTGTCGGCCAGGCTGGGCGAGGTGCCCGCGCTGGAGAAGGTCTACCGCGAGATCGAGATCCCGCTGGTGCCGGTGCTGGAGCGCATCGAGGCCAACGGCGTGCTGGTCGACGCCGACGAACTGCGCCGGCAGTCGGCCGATCTGGGCAAGCGCATGCTCGCCGCCCAGCAGAAGGCGACCGAGCTGGCCGGACGCACCTTCAACCTGGACTCGCCCAAGCAGGTCTGCGCGTTGTTGTTCGAGGAGCTCAAGCTGCCCGCGCTGGTGAAGACGCCCAAGGGCCAGCCCTCGGCCAACGAGGAGGCGCTGGAGGCGATTGCCGACCTGCACGAACTGCCGCGGGTGATCCTGGACTACCGCAGCCTGGCCAAGCTGCGCAGCACCTACACCGACAAGCTGCCGCTGATGGTCAACCCCGACACCGGCCGCGTGCACACCAGCTACCACCAGGCCGGGGCCGCGACCGGCCGGCTGGCGTCCAGTGATCCGAACCTGCAGAACATCCCCATCCGCACCGTCGACGGCCGCCGCATCCGCACCGCCTTCATCGCCCCGGAAGGCCGCCGCATCGTCGCCTGCGACTACTCGCAGATCGAACTGCGGATCATGGCCCACCTGTCGGGGGATGAAGGCCTGCTGCGCGCGTTCGACGCCGGCGTCGATATCCACCGGGCAACCGCCGCGGAAGTGTTCGGCAAGACCATCGAGGAGGTCAGTGGCAACGAGCGCCGCGCCGCCAAGGCGATCAACTTTGGCCTGATGTACGGCATGAGCGCGTTCGGCCTGGCCAAGCAGCTGGATGTCTCACGCGGCGAGGCACAGGACTACATCGGCCTGTACTTCAGCCGTTATCCCGGGGTGCGCGAGTACATGGACCGCACCCGGCAACAGGCGCGCGAGCAGGGCTTTGTCGAGACCGTGTTTGGGCGCCGGCTGTACCTGGACAACATCGACGCGCGCAACCAGGGCCTGCGGGCCGGTGCCGAACGCGCGGCAATCAACGCGCCGATGCAGGGCACTGCGGCGGATGTCATCAAGCGCGCGATGATCGACATCCACCAGTGGCTGGCCCCGTACGCAGACCGGGCGCTGATGATCCTGCAGGTCCACGATGAGCTGGTGTTCGAGGTCGACGCCGACTTCGTGGACACGTTGCTGGCCGAAGTTCCGGCGCGAATGACCGCCGCGGCGGAATTGCGGGTGCCGCTGGTGGTCGACAGCGGGGTCGGCGTGAACTGGGACGAAGCGCATTGATGGCGGCTCCAATCGGCCGGTTTTGGTCGCGGCGCGCGATGAGATCGTCCCGACATCGACGTTGACCGCGTATAGCGAGGCTTAACTCCAGCTCACGCCAACTTCGGCAAACTGGAATTCAGTCTTGGTCGTTAACACGATTTTAACGACATGTTTGACGAAATTAGCCTTCTGAATCATCCCTGAATTATTTCAACTCTTGAACGCCATCTTCACGAACTGTCCATGTGATTAGTGGTCATATGCTCGCGACAGGTGCAATGCCTGTCGCTGATCTCTCCCTCCCCTGGAGTGATCTCGGAGCGAAGGCCCCTCCCCAGGTCCCGCTCCACCAGCCTCACCGGCCCCCCTGCCGGTGGGGCTTTTTTATTGGTTCTTCGCGAAACTATTCCGCCAGCCAGTCACGGGGACGCAGGTAATCGGCCAGTCGCGCCTCGGGGCTGCCCGGCTCGGGGGTGTAGCCGTACTCCCAGCGCACCAGTGGCGGCAGGCTCATCAGGATCGACTCGCTGCGTCCGCCCGATTGCAGGCCAAACAGGGTGCCGCGGTCCAGGACCAGGTTGAACTCGACGTAGCGGCCACGCCGGTACAGCTGGAACTGGCGCTCGCGCTCGCTGTACTGGCAATGCTTGCGGCGCTCGACGATCGGCAGATAGGCGTCCAGGAAGCCATCGCCCACGGCCTGCATGTAGGCGAAGTCGGTTTCAAAGTCCTCGCTCAGATCATCGAAGAACAGCCCGCCGATGCCGCGCGTCTCGTTGCGGTGTTTGATGAAGAAGTACTCGTCGCACCATTGCTTGTGGGCGTCATACCGGGCCTGGCCGCCGAAGGGTTCGGACAGCTCGCGTGCGGTGCGGTGCCAATGCAGGACATCTTCGTCGAACGGATAAAACGGTGTCAGGTCGAAGCCACCACCAAACCACGAAGCGACGGTTTCGCCATCGCGCATGGCGCGGAAGTGGCGGACGTTGGCGTGGGTGGTTGGCAGGTACGGGTTGCGTGGATGGAATACCAGCGACACTCCGATCGCGCGCCAGGAGGCCCCGGCCAACTCGGGCCGCGAGGCGCTGGCGGACGGCGGCAACCGGGTGCCGGACACGTCGGAGAAGCCGATGCCGGCCTGTTCGAAGACCGCGCCGTCGCGAAGGATCCGGGTACGCCCACCACCGCCCTCGTCGCGGGTCCAGGCGTCCTGGACGAAGCTGGCACCGCCATCGGCTTGTTCGATGGCGGTGCAGATGCGGTCCTGCAAATTGGTGAGGTAGCCGCGGACGCGGTCGAAATCGGTGTCGGATTCGGCAGGGTTCGGTTTCATCCGGCCATTCTAGTTGAGCGGCGAAGGCCCGGCCGCCCTGCATCGACGCCTTAGGGTTGTTGCTCTACTTCAATGCCCGCTCGAACAGCTCGAAGATCCGCCGGTACTCGTCATACCAGCTGTCGGAATGGACGAAGCCATGGCGTTCCAGCGGATACGACGCCAGTTCCCAATCGTCCTTGCGCAGCTCGATCAGTCGCTGGGCGATCATCACCGAGTCCTTGTAGAACACGTTGTTGTCCATCATCCCGTGGGCGATCAACAGACTGTCCTGCAGGCCTTCCGCGTACTCGATCGGTGAGGACTTCAGGTACGCCTCCGGATCGACCTCCGGGGTGTTGAGGATGTTGGAGGTGTACTCGTGGTTGTACTGCGACCAGTCCGCCACCGGCCGCAGCGCGGCGCCGGCTTTGAACGTGCCCGGCTCCTTGAACAGCGCCATGAAGGTCATGAAGCCGCCGTAGCTGCCGCCATAGATGCCGGCGCGGTCGACGTCACCCTGCTTGTTGGCACCCAGCCAGGCCAATCCGTCGAGGTAGTCCTGCAATTCCGGGGTGCCCATCTGGCGGTAGATCGCGGTGCGCCAGTCGCGGCCATGGCCCGCCGATGCACGGTAATCCAGATCGAGCACGATGTAGCCGTGGTCGACCAGCAGGTTGTGGAACATCTGCTCGCGGAAATACACCGGGTAGCGGTCATGCACGTTCTGCAGGTAACCGGCGCCGTGGACGAACATCACCACCGGATAGTGCTTGCCCGGTTCGAGCACATCCGGGCCGTAGAACTTGCCCCAGATCGGACCGGCGCCGTCGCTGGACGGGATCTGCACCATCTCCGGCTGAATCCACTGGCGTGCCTTGTATTCCGGGGTGCGGGTATCGGTGAGCGCAACGGTGTGCTCACCAGTGGTATCGACCACCGCAATCTGGGTGGGCAGGTAGCTGTCGGAATGGCGAACCAGCAGTTTCGAGCCATCCGGTGACAGCTCGAAGCTCTCCACGCCGTCCAGTGCGGTGACTTCGCGAACCTGCTGGCCATCGCGGTCGACGGCGCAGACTTCGTAATCGCCCGGCCAGTCGCGGTTGCACACGAAGTAGAAGCTGCGGCCGTCGACGCCCGGCACCGGCGCGGATGCCTCCCATTGGCCCGAGGTCAGTGCACGCGGGGTGCCGTTGCCATCGGCAAGGTACAAGTGCGAATAACCGCTCTGCTCGGACAACAGCCACAGGGCGCCATCGTCGGTCCAGCCGAAGTCGTTGAAGCTCCAGTTGATCCAGGCGTCATCGTGCAGGCGGTGGCGGGTTTTCAGCTCCGCATCCGTGACTTGGCCGGCGCGCGGGGTCACGGTCGCAATCCAGCGGTCCTTGTTGTCCACCGCGCGCAGCAGTACCGCCGCGCTGCTGCCATCGGCGCGCCAATGGATGGCGGGCGTGCTGCCATAGCCATCGGTCTCCACCCGCACGGCGCGGTCGCCCTTCAGCGGTTCCAGCTCGGCCGCCTCACGCAAGGCCGCCAGCGGGTCGGCATCCACGCCGGGCAGGGCATCGAAGGTCAGCTCGTCCACCGCGCCGCTGGCAACCTCGACCAGCCACAGCTGTTGCGGGACGGGCGCGTTATGGCCGACCCGGGTGCGGACCTCTTCAAACTCTTCGTACCCTGACTCGGTCACGTACTTGGGCATTTTGCCGGCCTGGCCCTCCTTGGCATCCTTTTCCTGGGTGACCACCAGCAGCCATTGCGCGTCAGGTGACAACGCGCTGTCGATGATTTCGACCTTGTCGCCCAGGTAGGCCGGGACCGGTGCGCGGGTCGGGTCGACAGTGCGCCAGGCTTCGGATTGCTCGCGGGCGGCGTCGCGCTTGGCACGGTCCTCGGCGAGGGTGCGGATCACGCGTAACTGGCGGTCGCGCAGGTCGTCGGGCTTGGGCTCGGTCGCCGGATCCTTCTCCGCCTTGACCAGCGCGGCCTGGCTGCTGCCCTGTCCGGCGCGCCATTGGTACCAGTCGTTGCCGGCACGGAACACCAGGTTGCCGTTCCGGCTCCATTGCGGCCGCGATTCGGACTGGTCGCTGCGAGTGACCTGGGTCAGTGCCCCGCTACGCAGGTCGCGCACGAAGATGTCGCCGTTGCGGGCAAATGCGGCGCGGGTGCGGCCGGCATCATAGACCGGGTTGGCGGCATCCAGTTTCGCGCGCGCGGCGTCGTCCACCTTGATCGGTGTACCGCCGGCAATGCCGGTCTGCCAGGTGTCGCGGATGGATTCGCCGCTGCGCTTCAGGTGGTACTGGACGTGTTGGCCATCCCACGCCCACCATGCCTGCTCCACCGGTGGCCCGATCCAGTCCGGGTTGGCCATCGCCTGGGTGAGGGTGATGGGCTCCTGGGCAACGGCGGCGAGCGGCAACGCTCCAAGAGACAACGCTAGGGCGAGCAGGGAAAGACGCATGGGCGGGACCGTATGGTTGCTGAATGGTGGGAAAACCGATCCAGCTTATCAGCGTAAAAAACCCGCGCACGGGCCATCGGTAACAAGAGCGCGGCCACGCTGCCGCCGGTCGCGAGGCTGAACGCGGCGGTGCGCGCGCGCCCGGGTTGCCGGTATGCTTGGACGACCATCCGTCGTAGCGCAAGTCTCCCCCGGCCGACGCCATGAAAGCCCATGTATACAAGAGCCTCCGCAAGGACGGCGCCTACCTGTTTCTCGCCGCACGCGACGACTTCGAACGGGTGTCCGCGTCTGTGCGCGGGCCATTGGAACCCTTCCAACTGGTGTTGGAGGTCGACCTGACGCCACCACGCGAGCTGGCCCGGGGCAATGCCGCGGAGGTGCGCGAGAGTCTGGCTCTGCGTGGCTTTCATGTGCAATTGCCGCCAGCCATCGACATTGACCCATTGACCTCCGATTGGGGCACCGATGCTTGAGTCGCGCAGATTGACCAAGCCCGTGGCCGCTCTGGCAATCACCGCGCTGGTGCTGACCGCATTGACCGGCGCGAGTGGCCTGAACGGCTGGGTCGTGGCCGTTGCCGGAACCCTGGCGCAGCCCCTGTTCGCACTGGCCGCCCGCCATTGGCAGCTCCAGGCGCCGCTGAGCCTGGCCCGGTCGCGCGCCGAGCTGGCGCCGCTGCTTGCGCTGTGGGCGCTCGCGTTCTCCGCGTTCTCCCTATTGGTGGCGTGGCCGTTGTCGCTGGTACTGGCCAGCGGGTCCCTGCTTTCGACCTTGGCATTGAGCGCGGTGATCGGTATCGCGCTGCTGGCGTTGTGGCGCTGGTGGCCGTTGTGGCAAGGGCTGGAGCATGACGGCGGTTCACTGAGTGACCACTGGCGCGCCCGCGACGGACTGGAGCCGGGCGCCTGGCGTGGCCTGGTCGTGGCCGTGGCAGTGGCGGCAATCAGCGGGTTGATCCTGTGCCTGGCTTGGTCCGGCTTGGCCGTGGGCGCCCTCCGCTGGGCGATGGTGGTGGCGTTGGCCGCGGTATCGGTCGGACTGCACGGGTATCTGCAGCGTGTCACCCCGGCCGACGCACTGGAATATCTCGGTGAGGAAGACCTCGACGACGATCTGCCGCAAGCGGCCGTGGACACGTCCGCCATGGTTGTGGATGAAGCTGATGGAGAGCCCGATGGCGTCCCGGCTGTCGCCATTACCGTCGGCGACACCACGGTGGTGCCGGAGGAGGTCGTCATTGCCGTACCGGAGCCGGCCGCGCCGACGGAGCCTCTGGAGCCGGCGTTGTACGACGCTGCCCGCGGTGGCCGCGTCGAGCGCGCGCTGGAGTTGATGGACGCTGGCGCGGATCCGCATGCGCCGCCACCGGCCGACGATCGCGACCAACGCAGCCTCGCGGTACTGGCGGCCGTGCTGCCCGACCTGCGCTTGCTGCGTGGGCTGATTGCGAACGGCGTCGACCTCAACGGCCTGCATGCCGGGATCACGCCATTGCTGGCGGCGACCCGTGACAGCTGGCACGGTCGGCCCGACGCGGTCACCACCTTGCTCGCCAACGGAGCCGATCCGCGTGCCACCGATGGCGATGGCAATACGCCGCTGCACCTGGCCGCACGCAGTTCCGACCCGGGCGTGGCGGCGCTGCTGCTCGATGCTGCCGCCGATCTGGAAGCACTCAACAGCGAGACATTGTCGCCGCTCGGGGTGGCCTGCGCGGCCGGCAACTGGCGGTTGGCCAAGTTCCTGCTCGAGCGTGGCGCCAAGCCCGAACCCGTCGATGGCCAACCTGCACTGTTGGCCGCCGCTGGCGGGGAGGACGACGACACGGCCGGCGTCGCGCTGCTGCTGAAGATGAAAGCGCGCGCGGATGCCCGCGATGGCCAGGGTCGCAGCGCGCTGCACCAAGCGGTCCGTGCCGGCCATGCGGAAATCATCGATGCCCTGCTTGCCGCCGGTGCTGATCCCGCCGCCACCGATGGCCAGGGCGCCAATATCCTGACCCTGGCATGCCAGGCGGACGGCACGGGTCCGGAACTGCTGCGCAAGCTGCTCGCGCTGGGGATTGATCCGCAGCGGCACGACAACGTTGGCAAGCGTGCGATCGATTACGCCGCCCAATCCGGCCGCTGGCCGCTGGTGGCGGTGCTCGACCCGGACTACGCGTTCCCGTCCAGGGTCGGCCACGACGATCAGGACCTGCTGGCCGACCGGGCGCCGGCAACCTTGCTGCGCGACGGACTGGCCGAGGGCCGCGAAGATGCGCTCGAGGAGGTTGCCGCCTTGCTTGATCCGCGTCAGTTGGGCGCGTTGTTGCACGATGGGGATACGGCGCTGCCGCCGCGACAGATCACGTGGCTGCTCGCGCACGGTGCCGACCCGGAAGTCCGTGACGGCCGCGGTATCACGCCGATGTTCGCCCTGCTCAAACGGGGTCCGGCAGCGGTGGACGCGTTGCAGACGCTGCTCGATCACGCCGTTTCCCCGTCCGGGATGGGCGGTCTGGCCGGCTTCCTGGGCGCGTGTGTCGGCAACGATCGCGCTACCGATGGGCTGGAGCGACTGGCGCTGGAACTGCTGGAGCGCGGCGCCGACCCGTTTGGCAGCAATGGCGCCAACGATCCGCCGCTGACACTGGTGGTGCGGTTGGGCTGGCGGCAGTTGCTCGACCGGCTGCTGGCGACCGGGGTGGACCTGGACGCCCGCGACAGCCGTGGCATGAGCGCATTGCACCTGGCCGCCGCACTGGGCCGCCAGGACATGCTGAAACCGCTGGTCGCACACGGTGCGGCGCCCGATCTGCTGGCCGCCGATGGCCAGACGCCGCTGGGCGTGGCGCTGGCGATTGGTCGGCGCGACCTGGCCGACTGGCTCGACTGGCGCGGTTGGCCACTGCCGCGGCGGCGCCTGCAGCCCGCTGACGTTCCGGCGGCGGCGATCGTGGGCGACGCCGATGCGGTGCGCCGCCTGCTTGAGCTGGGTTTGCCGGTGGATGCCACCGACAGCCAGGGTTGCAGTGCCTTGCTGCGAGCATCGGGCGGCGGGCATCGCGCCGTTGTCGACCTGCTGCTGGCCCATGGCGCGGACCCGCGACTCGCGGCAGGCACCGGGGCCACGCCGTTGTCGGCCGCGGTCAGCATGCGCCATACCGATATTGTCGAGCGCCTGTTGGGCGCCGGCGCCGATATCGAGCAGCGGCTTCCGGGTGGGTTGACCGCGTTGATGGTGGCCTGCGCACTGGGGCTGCCGGACCTGGCCGCACGCCTGGTGGGAGCGGGTGCCGATGTGCGGGCACTGGACGCGCAGCATCGGGGCGCGCTGCATTGCGCGGCCATGTTCGGCTTTGCCGCGCAGGACCGCACCCACCTGATGGCCTTGTTCGACATCCTGCTGCTGGCCGGAGCCGAAGCCGATCTGGACGCGGAAGCGGGCCACGCCACGCCATTGCTGCTACTGCTGGGTGCGCGCGCCGAGCCGGGCAGCGCGGCCGTGGAAGAGGTGCTGATTGCCGGCCTGGAGCAACTGGTGGATCACGACGCGCGCCTGGACGTACAGGATCCGCGCGGTTTCGGGCCATTGCACCTGGCGGCGCTGCACGGGCTGCCCGCGGTGGTCACGTGGCTGCTGCGCGCCGGTGCCGATCCGGATCTGCGCGACACCCTCAACCGCACGGCGCGCGAAATCGCGGTGATGCGTGGCTTCGTCGATATTGCCGCCCAGCTCAGTCCGGGAATGCCGGGTGGCGACGTGTCGATGGCGCGCCTGTTGCGCGACCAGTCCTAGCTTCTGCCGGACTTGCGAGCCTTGGCGGCAGTTCTTGCTCGCCGTGGTTTACGGCGGCGCCTCGCGTTTGGTGGTGATACCACCCAGCACGCCTTCCCCGCGGTCGGCATCGAACAACTGCTCCAGCTCGCGACGGGCCAGGGTCGATGCCTGCAATATCGCGTCGTCATCGTCATGCACCCGGTATTGCGCTTCCAGCAAACGTTCGTCGAGCGCCAGGAAGCGCTGGGCGTGGTCATGGGCGAGTTCGGCCGGCAGACCCAGCGCGGCCAGCACGTCCTCGCCGAGCTTCAGGCTGGAGTGCAGCATCTCGCGCGTGCCGCGCGCGCCCAGGTCCATCAGCTGCCAGGCGTGGCGCCGGTCACGCGCCCGTGCGAATACCGTCGCTTGCGGATACAGGTGACGGATCACCCGCACCGTGCGCAGGCTGCTGGCAGGGTCGTCGATCGCGATCACGAATACCTTCACGTGCGCGGCGCCGGCCGAGCGCAACAGCTCCGGTCGCGCCGGATCGCCGTAGAACAACGGGTTGCCGAAGCGACGCATGAAGTCGACCTGGTCGGCGCTGTGCTCGATCGCAATGAACGGGACTTTCTGCGCCACCAGCAATCGCGCCACAATCTGTCCGAAGCGGCCGAAGCCGGCAATCAGTACCTGCGGGTGGCCGTCCTCAGGTGGCGGATCGAAATCGCGTGGCGGCCTGACCACCGGATGGCCGCGCAACAGCCGGGCGACCGCCATCATCAGCAGTGGCGTCAGCGCCATCGAGATACCGACCGCAGCGACCAGGCGGTCGCGCATCACGTCCTCGATCAAGCCGGCCTTGACCGCTTCGGAAAACACCACGAAAGCGAACTCGCCGCCCACCGCCAGCACGCTGCCCAATTGCAGCGCATCACGTCGGGACAGCCGGCCGGGGCGCACGCCAACGCCGACCAGGATGGCGAACTTCACCACGATCAACACCAGCACCATCAGCTCGATCAGCAGTGGTTCGGCGAACACCAGCTTGAGGTCGACACTCATGCCGACGGCCATGAAGAACAGCCCCAGCAGCAAGCCCTTGAACGGCTCGATCTGCGATTCCAGCTCGTGGCGGAACTCCGAGTCGGCCAGCAGCACGCCGGCCAGGAACGCGCCCAGGCCCGCCGACAACCCCGCGCTCTGCATGATCCACGCCGACCCCAGTACCGCCAGCAACGCCGCGCTGGTGAACACCTCGGGCATCGCCGACCGGGCGACGAAGCGGAACACGTGGCGCAGCAGCACCCGCCCGCCAAATACCAGCGCGACGATCGCGAACACCGCTTTCAACACCGCATCCCATCCCAGCCCGCCTTCGGCATGTGCGGCGCCGAGCAACGGGATCGCGGCGAGCAACGGGATGGCGGTCAGGTCCTGGAACAACAGGATCGCGAACGCCAGCCGGCCATGTTCGCTGCTCAATGCCTTGCGCTCCGACAGCAGCTGCAGCCCTACCGCCGTCGACGACAGTGCCAGCCCCAATCCAATCACCAGCGCCGCTCTCCAGCCGAACCCGGCCAGCGTCGCCAGCAGGCCCAGCGCCAGGCCGGTGACGAGCATCTGCGCCCCGCCGGCGCCAAACACCGGCCGCCGCATCACCTTCAAGCGCGCCGGTGAAAGCTCCAGGCCGATCACGAACAGCATCATCACCACGCCGATCTCGGACGCCGCCAGCACCGGCTCCGCGTTGCGGATTACCCGCAGTCCGAAGGGCCCCAGCGCGACGCCCGCGGCCAGGTAGCCCAATACCGCGCCCAGGCCGAAGCGCCGGAACACCGGGACCGCAATCACTGCCGCAAGCAGGAACACCACCGCAAGTTCAAGACCGCCACTGCTCATGCGTCATCCTCCGTTGCTGAATTATGCGCGTGACTCATCAGCAACCACACGGGCGCTGACGTCCGCCCCTTGATCGTGGTATCGCAGGGACAGCCGCGTTTGCGCGGTGCGCTGGTTGTGTCTAGTCTCGAGTACGAACTTGTTATCCAGGGAGGGCGTCAATGCGAATCGCGATCATTGTTCTCGCACTGTTGTTGCCGTTGGCCGCGCACGCTGACGAAAAATCGCCGTCGGTGTTCGAACTCAGTGCTACTGGCGACATCGAGATCGGACCACAGGGTGAGGTCCACTCATACAAACTTGATGAAGGACTGTCGCCGCCGGTGGAGGAGCTGCTGGAGCAGAGTATCCGGCAGTGGCGCTTCGAGCCGATTACCGTCAATGGCGACCCGGTGATTGCCGCGACCCGCATGCGCATCGCATTGCAGGCGCTGCCGACCGGCAGTGATGGCTACCGACTACGCGTCGAGGACGTCTGGTTCGGCGACCCCAGTCGCGAGAAGAATGACATGCAGCCTCCCCACTATCCCCGGAACGCCGTGCGGGCCGGTGTCGGGGCGAAGGTCATGATGGTGGTAAAGATCGATGCGGAAGGCAACGTCGAGCGGGTGCATGCCGAGCAGGTAAGCCTCAGCCAGGAATCACGGCGCGATTCGGTCAACCAGCGTTGGCGCAAGGAGTTCGCCGAGGCCAGCGCGCGGGCAGCGGAGCAGTGGTCGTTTGACATCAGCGAGACGATCGGTGGCAATCCGGTCGGCACCAGCGTCCGGATTCCGGTGTCGTATACGCTCGGCGACAACCGCGACAACGTCAACAACACCTGGCACGGGTATGTCCCTGGGCCACTTAACCCGATCCCCTGGCCGACCGGTAGTTCGGTGGCGGACGCCGGCGCAACCACGCTCAAAGACGGCGAGTTGCGTTCGCTCGGATCGCGGTTCGAGCTTGAAACCGATGTGATCGGCTCGATACTCTGACCGCAGCCCACGCACAACTACTTCGCAAACAAAAACGCCCGGCAACAGATTGCCGGGCGTTTTTATTGGGCCGATCTATTTGGCCGAGTTACAACTCAGCGCTTCATCGAGCCGAAGAACTCGTCGTTGGACTTGGTGCTCTTCATCTTGTCGAGCAGGAACTCCATCGCGCCGATCTCGTCCATGCCGTGCAGCAGCTTGCGCAGGATCCAGATCTTCTGCAGCAGCTCGGGCTCGATCAGGTAATCCTCGCGGCGGGTGCCGGAGCGGTTGATGTCGATGGCCGGGTACACGCGCTTCTCGGCGATGCGGCGGTTGAGGTGGACCTCGGAGTTGCCGGTGCCCTTGAACTCCTCGTAGATCACCTCGTCCATCTTGCTGCCGGTATCGACCAGCGCGGTGGCGATGATCGTCAGCGAGCCGCCTTCCTCGACGTTGCGCGCCGCACCGAAGAACCGCTTCGGGCGGTGCAGGGCGTTGGCGTCGACACCGCCGGACAGCACCTTGCCCGAGCTGGGCAGGACGTTGTTGTAGGCGCGCGCCAGGCGGGTGATCGAGTCGAGCAGGATCACCACGTCCTTCTTGTGCTCGACCAGGCGCTTGGCGCGCTCGATCACCATCTCGGCGACCTGCACGTGGCGGCCGGCCGGCTCGTCGAAGGTCGAGGAGATGACCTCGCCGCGCACGGTGCGCTGCATCTCGGTGACTTCCTCGGGCCGCTCGTCGATCAGCAGCACGATCATGTGCACGTCGGGATGGTTGTGGCTGATCGCGGTGGCGATCTGCTGCATCATCATCGTCTTGCCGGCCTTGGGCGGGCTGACGATCAGCGCGCGCTGGCCCTTGCCCTGCGGCGCCATCAGGTCGAGGATGCGGCCGGTGATGTCCTCGGTGGAGCCGTCACCGCGCTCCAGCTGGAACTTGCGACGCGGGAACAGCGCGGTCAGGTTCTCGAACAGCACTTTGTTCTTGGACGCTTCCAGCGGCTCGCCGTTGATCGTGTCGACGATCGACAGGGCGAAGTAGCGCTCGCCATCCTTCGGGAAGCGGATCCGGCCCGACAAATGGTCGCCGGTGCGCAGGTTGAAGCGGCGGATCTGGCTGGGCGAGATGTAGGTATCGTCCGGGCCGGCCAGGTAGCTGGCCTCGGCCGCGCGCAGGAAGCCGAAGCCGTCCGGCAGGATTTCCAGCACGCCGTCGGCGGCGACGCCTTCGCCGTGGCGGGTCAGCACCTTCAGTACCGCGAAGATGACGTCCTGCTTACGGGCGCGGGCGACGCCTTCGGAGATGTTCAGTACTTCGGCGATGTCGAGCAGCTTCTGCGCCGGCATCCGCTTCAGGTCGCCCAGCGAGTACTTCGGGAAGTCCTCGGGGACCTGCGGGTTGGCGCGCGGGACAAAGGGTTCGTTGCCGCCGTCATCGCTGGGCAGGCCGTCACGGTTGCCGCCACCGCCACCGCCACCGCCCTTGCGATCGCCACGGTCGCGACGACCGCGGAAGCGCTCGCGACGATTGCCGCGACCGCCTTCCTGGTCGCGGTTCTGGCCGTCGCGATGGCTTTCGCGCTGCGGGTTGTTATCGCCGCCGTTGCCGTTGCCGTTGCCGTTGCCATTGCCAGACGCGGGTTGTTCACTCGCGGGCGCTGGATTCTTCTTCGGCGGATTGGCGGCCGCCGGGTCACCGGATGTGGCTATCGGTGCCGGGGTCGCGGACGGTTGGCTCGAAGGCGCCGGGCTTCCAGCTGCCGGACTTGCCGAAGCCGCATCCGGAGCGGGCTTCGCGGCAGGTCGTGGCTCGGTCTTGACGACGTCGGCCTTGGGTGGCGCAGCGGGCTTCGGGGCGGTGGCCTGTGGCGCATCGCTCTGTGGCGCCTCCACCTTGGTGGCGCTGGCTTTGGGGGCTTCGGTCTTGCCGGTGGTGGCGGCAGCCTTGCTGGCACGCGGCTTGCGCACGCGCTTTTCGGCAGTATCGCCGGCGTCGGGGATGTTGTCGGACAAACGGGTATTCCTCGCTAAGCGGCGAGCGTCCGCATCGGGCGGACGAAGCGTCAGGGACGTTGGGTTTCGAGAAGGGTGCGGCGGGGAACGTGCTTTCGCGGACCGTCAGTTACAAGTGGGCCGCTGGGTCGTTCAAGCGCCGGGTACTGCGAAACTAGCATTGCCAACAGCCCTGCCGCAAGTGGTGCGGCAGGGGTAGCTGACTGAACAGTTCAGCTGGGGTGCAAAAAAGCTCAGAGCACCTTGTCGATCATCTGCGCCAGTTGCACCTTGCCGACCGCGCCAATCTGGGTCTGCTGGACTTCGCCGTCCTTGAACAGCAGCAGCATCGGGATCGAGCGCACGTGGTACTTCATTGCGGTGGCGCGGTTGTGATCGACGTTCAGCTTGGCAATCTTGACCTTGCCGGCATAGTCGTCGGCGAGCTGGTCCAGCGCCGGGGCGATCATCTTGCACGGGCCACACCATTCGGCCCAGAAGTCGACCAGTACCGGCTCGGATGATTGCAGTACGACAGCGTCGAAATCGGCATCGCTGACCTGGATGGTTTTATCGCTCACGTGGTTCTCCTGGGGTGGGGCGGGCGCCGATGGCAGGTTTTGCCGGGCTTTGCGCTAAGCTGGGGCGTTTCGCGGCGGCTTCAAGGCCTCCGTACGCTGTGGTCAGGACATGCTGACCGACCTTGGCAGTCTGCTTGGCGGACGCCACCCACGCAAGCGCAGTCCTGCGCGCGGATTCCTGAAACATATGAGTGACAAGCCTTTAACCGACATTACCTTTGATTCCTTTGACCTCCACCCGCGGCTGTTGGCCGGGCTGGAGTCCGCTGGTTTCACCCGTTGTACCCCGATCCAGGCGATGAGCCTGCCGGTCGCGCTGAAGGGCGGCGATGTCGCCGGCCAGGCCCAGACCGGCACCGGCAAGACGTTGGCGTTCCTGGTCGCCACGATCAACCGCCTGCTGACCCAGCCGGCGCTGGCCGAGCGCAAGCCCGGCGATCCCCGTGCGCTGATCCTGGCGCCCACCCGCGAGCTGGCGATCCAGATCCACAAGGATGCGGTCAAGCTCGGGCCGGAAGTGGGCCTGACATTCGCGCTGGTGTACGGCGGCGTGGATTACGACAAGCAGCGCGAGCTGCTGCAGCAGGGCGTGGACGTGATCATCGCCACCCCCGGCCGGCTGATCGACTACGTCAAGCAACACAAGGTGGTCAGCCTGCACGCCTGCGAGGTCTGCGTGCTGGATGAGGCCGACCGGATGTTCGATCTTGGTTTCATCAAGGACATCCGCTTCCTTTTGCGGCGGATGCCGGGGTGCACGATCCGACAGACCCTGTTGTTCTCGGCGACGTTGAGCCATCGCGTGCTCGAGTTGGCCTATGAGCACATGAACGAGCCGCAGAAGCTGGTCGTCGAGTCGGAGTTCATCACCACCTCGACGGTGCGCCAGTTGCTGTACTTCCCCGCCGACGAAGAGAAGATCCCGCTGTTGCTGGGCCTTCTGTCGCGCAGCGAAGGCGCGCGCACCATGGTGTTCGTCAACACCAAGGTCTGGGTCGAGCGGGTTGCCCGCGCGCTGGAAAAGGGCGGTTACCGGGTTGGTGTACTCAGCGGCGACGTGCCGCAGAAGAAGCGTGAGTCGTTGTTGGCCAAGTTCCAGAAAGGCCAGTTGGAAGTGCTGGTGGCGACCGACGTTGCCGCCCGCGGCCTGCATATCGACGGGGTCAAGTACGTCTACAACTACGACCTGCCGTTCGACGCCGAGGATTACGTCCATCGCATTGGCCGCACCGCGCGGCTGGGTGAGGAAGGCGATGCGATCAGTTTCGCCTGCGAGCGCTATGCCATTGGACTGCCTGACATCGAGGCCTACATCGAACAGAAGATCCCGACGGCACGGGTCGAGCCGGAGTTGCTGGTGCCGCTGCCGCGCCCGGTGCGTGAAAAGGTCGAAGGCGAAGAGCAGGAAAGCGTTGGCGCGATCTTCAAGGAAGCGCGCGAGCAGCGTGCCGTCGAGGAGGAGCGCCGCGGGGGGCGTAGCCGTACTGGTGGCAGTGGTAGCGGTGCAGGTCGAACCGGCGCTGGTAGCCGCCGTGATGGCGCTTCCGGATCACCGGGTCCACGCCGCGCGGCCGCAGCCGGTGCTGCCGCCGTGAACAGCGAGCCCGGTATCGATGCCAGCGCGAGTGCGGATACCGCAGTCACCGCTCCCGCGCAAAGCACCCCGTTGCACGGTGCGCCGAAGCCGGCTCCGCAGTCGGCAGCTCCCGGCGCCGGGAGCGCGACGGCCGAGGGCGATGAAGCCGCTCGTCCGCCACGCAAGCGTCGCCGGCGACGCCGTGGGCGCAAGCTCGAGGAAGGCCAGACCAGCGGACAGGCCGGGGACCAGACAGCGCAGGCGCCAACCCCGGCCGCAGCCGGCAAGACCCCGGCCGGCAAGACCGGAAATGCAAACGCTCAGCCATCGCGGAGCACGGGCAACAGCTCCGGCTCGACCCGACAGGTCACTGCCAACAAGGTGGTTTCGCAGCCCAGGACGCCGCCGTCGTCCAGCGACGAGAAATCCGGACTCCTCGGTCGCATCGGACGCGGATTGAAGTCACTGGTGACCCGCGGGCCACGTTCCAACCACTGATCCCGTCGGCGGGGCCGATACCGGTCCCGTCGCTTGGACATCTCCCGGTGATTGGCGCCACGTCGGACAGTGGCGCTAGCCATTGCCGCCGCCGCCGTCGATACTTGGCGCCATCGTCTTCGACAGGTGCGCGATGAGCGTCTTGCGCTTCGACAACGTCAGCAAGCAATACAGCGGTGGTCGCCAGGCCTTGGCCGAGGTCAGCTTCGAGGTCGCGTCGGGCGAGATGCTGTTCGTCACCGGGCATTCCGGTGCCGGCAAGAGCACCTTGCTGAAGCTGATCCACCTGTCCGAGCGGCCCAGTTACGGCGCGGTGCTGTTTGGCGACAAGAACCTGATGCGGGTGCGTGGCCGCAGGATTGCGATGCATCGGCGCCAGGTCGGCGTGGTGTTCCAGGACCATCGCTTGCTGGCCGACCGCAGTGTCGCCGACAACGTTGCCTTGCCACTGTTGCTGCAGGGCCTGCGCCGGGCCGAGATCATCAAGCGGGTACGTGCCGTGTTGGACCGGGTCAGCCTGGGCGCGCGGGCACAGGCATTGCCGTCCCAGCTGTCGGCCGGCGAGCAACAGCGCGTCGGGATCGCCCGGGCGATCGTGGGCGAGCCCTCGTTGCTGGTTGCCGACGAGCCCACCGGCAACCTGGACCCGACCTTGTCGGCGGAGATCATGACCCTGTTCGAGTCGCTGCCCGAGCGCGGCACCAGCGTGCTGATCGCCAGTCATGACCTGGCCCTGGTCAAGCGGATGAAGAAGCGCGTGCTGGTGCTCAACCAGGGCCAACTGGTGGATGACATATCGCCCGAGGACCTTGCCGAATGACCGGACCCGGTACCCGCGCCGAGACTCAGGCGAAGGCGCGTTCGCGCACTCATCGCGGCGGACTGGGGACCTGGTTCGACCACCACGTCTACAGTCTGGTCGCCAGCGTGGGACGCATGGCGCGCAAGCCGTGGTCGACGGCATTGACGATTGGGGTGATGGCGTTGGCGTTGGCGCTGCCGCTGGGGCTGTGGTCGGCGCTGGCCAATGTCGAGCGCTTCGCCGGCGACGTCCAGGAGGCCCGACAGGTCAGCGTTTTCCTGAAGTCGGAGATCAGCCTGGATCGTGCCCGCGCGCTTGCCGACGAACTGCGCGAGCGTCCCGACGTGGCGGCGGTGGAATGGCGCACGCCGGAGCAGGGGCTGGCCGAATTACGCGAGACCAGCGGCCTGGGAGAAACGATTTCCAGCCTCGACGGCAATCCGTTGCCGAGCTTGCTGGTGGTCCGGCCCAGCGGTGATGAAGCCTTGTTGGCCGCGTCGCTGGAGCAGTTGCCGGAGGCAGACATCGTCCAGCACGACGCGGCCTGGCGCGTGCGCCTCGACGGCTGGTTGCGGTTCGGCGGACGCCTGGCCTGGGTGCTGGCGGCGATGCTCGGCCTGGGCGCGTTGCTGGTGGTCGGCAATACCGTGCGCCTGGACATCCAGCAACGCACCGATGAGATCAACGTGCTGCAACTGCTGGGCGCTGCCGATGGCTTCATCCGGCGTCCGTTCCTGTACCTGGGCCTTGGTTATGGTCTGGTCGCCGGGGCGTTGGCGCTGGCCCTGCTGACCGGAGCGGACCTGTCGCTGCGCGTTCCGCTGGCCGAGCTTGCCAGCAGTTACGGCAGCAATTTCGCCCTGCAGGGGTTCAGTGTCCGTGTCGCGATCGCGGTCGTGGCCGGTGCCGGCGTGCTGGGCTGGATCGGTGCCTGGCTGGTCACCGGACACTACCTGCGCCAGACCCGGCCGACCGACACATGACCGCCATGGCCGACAAGTTGCGGCACGTCGCCAACACCGTTCCCCGGGTGATGGTGGTCGATGGCTCGCGACTGGTGCGGCGCTTGATCGGCGATGTACTGGTGCGCGAGTTGGAGCATGTCGAGGTGGTGCCGTGTGCCAGCATCGCCGAGGCCGGCGACGCGCTTGCCGCCGGCCCGGTGGACCTGGTCACCACCGCGTTGGCGCTGCCCGACGGTGACGGCATCGCGTTGGCGCGGACCGTGCGCGAGGCGGCGGGCCAGGCCTACGTGCCGGTCATCGTGGTCTCCGCCGACGCCCAGACGCACCTGGAGTCGCGCCAGTTCACCGAGGACGTCACCGACTATTTCGACAAGTCGCTCGGCCATGCTGCGCTGGCCACGTTCATTTGCGGCTACGTGCAACCGCAGACGATTCCCGGCGCCCGCGTGTTGTACGTCGAGGACAGCCGGGTGGTGGCGTTGGCGACCAAGCGGATGCTGGAGCGGCAGCAACTGGAAGTGCTGCATTTCGTCGGCGTGGAGGAAGCGCTGGAGTACCTGGAAGGCCATCGTGGCCAAGCCGATCCGGGTACCGACCTGGTGCTGACCGACGTCTACCTGAAAGGTGAGCTGGAGGGCAGCGACCTGCTCGACCGGCTGCGCAACGATTTCGGTTACGGCAAGCGCCGCCTGCCGGTATTGGTGATGACCGGCGATGCCAACCTCGACAACCAGAGCGCGCTGCTGCGTGCCGGCGCCAACGACCTGGTGCTCAAGCCCATCGAGGAGCGGTTGCTGGTGACCAAGACCCTGTTCCAACTGCGGTTGGCGAAACTGGCCTGAGCACGGGCGTTTCGCGGCCGGCTTTTGCGTTTCAATTCGAGCTCCGTTCAGCGTTCTCACGAGCAGGTCATGCCGGCGATGTGAGCATGACTGCATGCACAAAGCCGATGCCGCACCGACCCGCTTCACTGAATATCAGTTCAGCGAAATCGACTTCAGCGAAGACAAAAAGCTGCTCCTTGCCGAGCCCAACCCGGACTGGGACGTCGTGCTGGGCCACGGCCCGGTAGTCGCCACCGCCATTCACGACGGCCACGCGATACGACCCTCGTTGCGCTCGCACCTGGCCGTCACCGATGACGAGCGACGCCGCGAGGAGGATCCGCTGACCGGCCTGTTGACCGCCGTCGGCGACGTGCGCATCCGGGTCGATGCCTCGCGCTTCCAGGCCGACCTCAACCGCCCGCGCGAGAAGGCCATCTCGACCGATCCGGCGGATACCTGGGGTTTGCGCGTCTGGCGTGGCGAGCTGCCCGCCACCGAGCGCGACCAGTCACTGGCCGACTACGACGCTTTCTACGCCATGGCGGGCGAGTTGATCGAACGGTTGATCGACCGCTGGGGCAGCGTGCTGTTGATCGATATCCACAGCTACAACCACCGGCGCGACGGTGCCAATGCCGCGCCGGCCCCGCAGCAGGACAATCCCGATATCGAGCTGGGCGTGACCACGCTGGATCCGGACCGCTGGGGCGAGGTCGCGCTGCGTTTTGCGCAGGCCTTGCGCGATACCCCGGTTGCGGGGCGCCATCCCGACGTACGCGAGAACGTGCGCTTCCCGACCGGCGGGTATTTCCCGGAATGGGTGTACGCCACCTGGGGCGAACGGGTCTGCACGATCTCGCCGGAATACAAGAAAATCTACATGGACGAGTGGACCGGACAGGCCGATATCGCGGCGCTGGAGGACTTTCGCCGCGGCCTGCACAACGCCGTCGACGCAGTGCGCGGGCAGTTCACCGCATGCACGTGAATTCGCCCTCGCTCCCGCCATCGCCGACGCCGCGGGCGACGCGCCCGCTGCCGCCGGTTGCCGCACGGGTCGACGTTGAACTGGCGCGCATGGACGGCGAAGTCGACTGGCTGTTGGCGCTGTCGCCCATCTGCAACGACCAGCTATGGAGCAGTTTCGAAGCCAGCGGATACACCGCGATCGAACCGTTGCAGTACATCGACCTGGAGGTCGACCTGCACGCCGTCCGGGAGCGCTTGCGCGGGCTGCCGGTGGACGACATCGAGTCGCCGTTGTTGTCCGGCCTGCTGTCGGAGAAGCAACGTGAACTGGAGCGGCAGATCGAGTTGGTGCGGCTGCGCGGTACCGATGGCTTCATCAACGCCAGCCTGGATTTGTTTGGTGGCGTGGATCCGCCGCTGCTGCAACTGGCCAACGAGATCCTGGCTCAGGTCCAGCCGGGCACCGGTCAACAGGCGGACGCCGGCATCGACGAGATCATGGCGGCGGTGGAAGCGGAAGCGGACTGGTACCGCCAGCAATCGCCGGATTTCCATTTCCAGGTGGTGGTCGATACCGATCTCAACTCGCTGATGATGGTCTCGCACGGCACGTTCTACGTTGACGGCGATATCCGCATCCCGCACGCGCGCGTGCAGCCGTTGATCCAGCACGAGATCGGCACCCACGTGGTGACCCGGCACAACGGCCACCGGCAACCGCTGCAGCAGCTCGAGGTCGGGCTGGCCCATTACGATCCGCTGCAGGAGGGTCTGGGCGTACTGGCCGAGTACCTCGCCGGCTACCTGCCCGCCGAGCGGCTGCGCTTGCTGGCCGCGCGCGTGGTCGCGACCGAGATGGCGATCCACGGCGAGGACGTGCCGGCGATCTTCGACCTGCTGCACCGGACCCACGCGTTTCCCACCGAGGATGCCTTCGATGTCGCCGTTCGCGCGCGCCGCGGCGGTGGCCTGACCAAGGACGCGGTGTACCTAAGCGGTCTGCGCGACCTGATTGATTACCTGCACGCCGGCGGTGCGTTCGAGCCGTTGTTCATCGGCAAGTTCGCCCTGTCGCACCGGGTGGTGCTGGACCAGTTGCTGGAAGAGGGCTGGGCGAGCATGCCCGACTTGCTGCCGCGCTATTGCAGTTTCCCGGAAACCGAAGCGCGTCTGGCCCGATGCCGGACCCTTCCCGTTACCCAGTTATTCCACAAGGAACCCGCCACATGAGCAGCACCTCCAAGGCCGATCCAGGCGACAAGACCTCCACCGTGGCCGAGCCGGCCGCCAGCGCGGCGGCATCGCCGGAGCCAGTCCGGCCCGACCCGATCAAACTCGGCTTCGTCATCAACGACATGGCGACCGAAAAGAACAACTACACCACCATCCGGCTCGCGCGCACGGCGATCAATCGCGGCCATTCGGTGGCGCTGATCGGACTGGGTGACTTCATCTACGATGCCAACGGCACCATTCGCGCGATCGCCCACATACCGCGCCACACGCAGTACAAGGACGACGACGAGCTGCTCGCCGACCTGCAGGACGAGGGCGCGGAGACCCAGCGCATCTCGGTGGAAGAACTGGACGTGCTGCTGCTGCGCAGCGACCCGGCCGAGGAGGTGGTCGACCGGCCATGGGCGCCGAACAGCGGCTTGTTGTTCGCCCAGTTGGCCGCGCTGCGCCACGTGATCGTGCTCAACGATCCCACCCACCTGACCGACGCGTCCAACAAGACCTACTTCCAGCATTTCCCCGAAGAGGTGCGGCCGGTTACCTGCATCACCCTGGACGCCGACGAGATCAAGTCGTTCATCAAATCCCACGACGGTTACGGCGTGATCAAGCCGCTGCAGGGCTCGGGCGGGCAGAGCGTGTTCGTGGTGACCCCCGACAGCGACGCCAACCTCAACCAGATGATCGACGCGGTGACCCGCGACGGCTATGCCATCGTGCAGGAATACCTGCCCAAGGCGGCTGATGGTGACCTGCGCCTGTTGACCTTGAACGGCCGGCCGTTGATGGTCGACGGCCATTACGCCTGTTTCCGTCGCTACAACGACAGCGGCGATGCGCGCAGCAACATCACCGCCGGCGGCAAGATCGAGATGGCCGTGCCCGATGCCGATGCGCTGCGCCTGGCCGAGATCGTCGGGCCCAAGCTGATGCGCGATGGCATGTATCTGGCCGGGCTGGATATCGTTGGCGACAAGATGATGGAGATCAACGTCGATACGCCCGGCGGCATCAACATGGCCGAGGAGCTGACCGGCGTCGACTTCAGCAGCCATATCATTGGGGACCTGGAGCGCAAGGTCCGGCTGCGCGACCAGTACAAGCGCACCTTGAGCAACACCGAGCTGGCGATGATGTGATCGCGCCCGGCTTTGTCGAGTCCGCCACTTTGCTTTCCTCGCGGCCATCGGGTCTGATCGTGCTCCGGCCCCGCACGTGATTCCCATGGCAGACGACGCGCGCATCAAGCTCGAACCTTCCTGGCGCTCCCGCGTCGGCGACTACCTGCTGCTCGATGAGATGCAGGCGTTGTCCGCGTTTCTTCGTCAGCGCCATGCCGGGGGTGCCCGGATCTATCCGCCCGGCCGGGACATCTTTGCCGCCTTCGATGCCACGCCGTTCGATGCGGTCAAGGTCGTGATCCTCGGTCAGGATCCGTACCACGGGCCGGGCCAAGCGCACGGCTTGTGCTTCTCGGTGCGACCGGGGGTGCCGGTCCCGCCGTCGTTGCTGAACATCTACAAGGAGATCGAACGTGACGTCGGTGTCGCCCGTCCCGACCACGGCTGCCTGCTGCCATGGGCCCATCGTGGGGTGTTGTTGCTCAATGCGGTGCTGACGGTGGAAGCCGGTCGCGCGGGTGCCCACCAAGGCAAGGGCTGGGAAGGATTCACCGATCACGTCGTGGACACCCTCAACCGCGAACGCGAGGGTCTGGTATTCCTGTTGTGGGGCAGCTACGCGCAGAAGAAGGGCCAGATCATTGATCGCCAGCGGCACAAGGTCCTGAAGGCGCCGCACCCCTCACCGCTGTCGGCCCACCGCGGGTTTACCGGCTGCGGGCATTTTTCCACCGTCAACCAGTACCTGTCCCGGCGCGGCCAGGCACCGGTCGACTGGACGCTGCCAAGCGCCGCGGCACTCCCCGGAACCGCTGCTGATGACCCCGATTCGACCAGTGCGGTTTGATCGGGAACTCACGCCGCCGCTGGCAGTCTGTAGGTACGAGAATCCTGGCGACTGTCCCATGAACGGAACACTGCCGCCCAATCGATCCATTAGCACACACTCATATAGCCTGCTAAAATGCGCCCCATGACTGATATCGCCATTGCCAATCCTCTTGTATCCAACAGCCTGCCGGTTCCCAGTGCGCTGGGATCGCTGGATGCCTATATCGGTGCGGTCCACCGCATCCCCGTGCTCACCGTCGAGAACGAGCAGGCACTTGCACGCCGCTTCCTTGGTGAGGAAGACCTCGGCGCCGCGCAGGAGCTGGTCCATTCGCATCTGCGCTTCGTGGTCCACGTGGCTCGCGGCTACAACGGTTACGGGCTGGCGCTGGGCGACCTGATCCAGGAAGGCAACATCGGCCTGATGAAGGCGGTCAAGCGCTTCGATCCCGACCAGGGCGTACGCTTGGTCAGCTTTGCGGTGCACTGGATCCGCGCCGAGATGCACGAGTTCATCCTCAAGAACTGGCGCATCGTCAAGGTCGCCACCACCAAGGCGCAGCGCAAGCTGTTCTTCAATCTGCGACGCAGCAAGAAGCGCCTGGGCTGGATGAACGCCGAGGAGGTGCGGGTAGTGGCACGCGACCTCAATGTGTCCGAGCGTGAAGTGCTGGAGATGGAGTCGCGGCTGTCCGGCCGCGACATCGGCTTTGACGCGCCGACCGCGGACGACGAAGAACGCGCCCCGCCATCGCCTGCCGCCTACCTGCGCACCCACGACGAGGACCCGTCGCAGATCTACGAGCGCGAGGACCAGGAAGACCACCAGGTGGGTCTGCTCCATGAAGGCTTGGCAAAGCTCGACGAGCGCTCCCGCGACATCGTCGCCCGGCGCTGGCTTGGCAACGAGAACAAGGTGACCTTGCAGGAACTGGCCGACGAGTACGGCGTATCCGCCGAACGGATCCGCCAGATCGAGGCCAACGCGATGAAGAAGATGCGCACGCTGTTCGCCGCGTAGTACTGAGCTCTACATCGCAGTGATCCACAACGGCCCGGGAAACCGGGCCGTTTGCGTTTGGGAGCGAAGTAAAAAAACCGGGAAAGAAGAAGGGCTCGTCATCCCCGCGAAGGCGGGGATCCATGGACTTGGATATTCAAGCAACTAACGCTCATGGTGTTGCACTTCGATACTGAGAATACCCGGTAAGGACCGGTTATCGGGCGGACTGCTCGAAGCTCCTGGTCGGCAACACGGGCTGGCAATGATGACGGTGGTGATGCGTTAGGCTCGACGCAAACCGCATGGAGCCTTACCGATGGCCGATACCGACAAGCGCATTGCCCTGCTGATCGACGCCGACAACGCGCCGGCCGCCAAGATCGACGTCATCCTGGCCGAGGTCGCCCGCTACGGCGTGGCCAACGTGCGGCGCGCCTACGGCGACTGGAAGAACCCGCACCTGAAAAGCTGGGAAGGCTGCCTGCACCAATACGCGATCCGCCCGGTCCAGCAATTCGCCTACAGCCGCGGCAAGAATGCCTCCGACATGGCCATGGTGATCGACGCGATGGACCTGCTGTACGCGCGCAACCTGGACGGGTTCGCGATCGTGTCGAGCGACGCCGACTTCACCCCGCTGGTGATGCGGTTGCTGACCGACGGCGTCAAGGTCTACGGCTTCGGCGAGAAGAAGACCCCCGAACCGTTCGTCAACGCGTGCTCGAAGTTCACCTACGTCGAGGCGCTTGGCCAACCCGAGCAGGTCGGCGCGAGCACCGCGACCCCCGCGAGCAGTGCCTCGGCCCTGCGCGGCGATGCGCGTTTGTTGCAGATGTTGCGCGGCGCCGTCGACTCGGCCAGCAGCGACGATGGCTGGTCACGATTGGGTGCGGTCGGCCAGCAGATCGGCAACCAAGCTTCATTTGACTCGCGCAACTACGGCTACCGCAAGCTCAGTGACCTGATCGAGGCTACCGGCGTGTTCGACGTGCGTCGTGACGAGCAGACCGTGCTGGTGCGTGAGAAGCCGGCGCGCGCCACCGCCAAGAAGGCGCCGGCGCGAAAGAAGGCGGCGCCGGCAATCCGGGCTGCTCAGTAAAGATCGACTGGATCGACGTCCAGCGACCAGCGCACCTTGCGCGCTTCCGGCATTGCATGGATGGTCGGCAATGCGGCATCAAGGGCAGCGTGCAGGCTCCGCCGTCCGGGTGACGACAGCAACAGCTGGCTGCGCTGGTAGCCGGCGCGGCGCGGCATCGGGGCCGGCAACGGGCCGCTGAGTTCCAATGTTGCGTCCGCCTGGGCTTCAATCGCGGAGCGCGCCGATTGCAGGAAGCCATCGGCCAGCTCGACCTGCTTGGCTTCCGCCCGCAACATGGCCAGATGGGTGAACGGCGGCAAGCCTGCGGCTTCACGCTGTCCCAGTTCCGCATGGGCGAACGCGCCATAGCCGCCACTGAGTAGCGTGGCCAGCAACGGGTGCTCGGGATGGTGGGTCTGCAGTACGACCTGACCCGGCTTGTCGGCGCGGCCGGCGCGACCGGCGACCTGGATCAGCAATTGCGCGAGCTTCTCCGGCGCGCGGAAGTCCGCACTGAACAACCCCTCGTCGATGCCGACCACGGCCACCAAGGTCAGGTTCGGCAGGTCGTGGCCCTTGGCCAGCATCTGGGTGCCGATCAGGATGCCGGGATGGTTGCCGAACTGCGCCAGGTGGTCTTCCAGGGCGTCGCGGCGGCGGGTGGTGCCGCGATCGATCCGCAGCACTGGCAGGTCGACGAAGCGCTCGCGTAGTGCCTCTTCAATCCGTTCCGTGCCCGCGCCTTGGGACTGCAGCGCCAGCCCGCCGCAATCCGGACAGGCATTGGGGGCCGGCCGGCGCGCGCCGCAGTGGTGGCATTGCAGTCGCCTGCCGGAAGCATGCACGGTCATCGGCGTGCCCTGGGTCGGCGTGCTGCAGCGCTGGCATTGCGCGCTCCAGCCGCAGTCGTGGCACAGCAGCACCGGTGCGTAACCGCGGCGGTTCTTGAACACCAGCACCTGGCCGTCGGCGGCCAGTGCATGCTCGACCGATTCCAGCAGTTCCGGCGACAGCCCCGCCTGCAGCGGCCGCTTGCGCACGTCCAGCACCCGCACCCGGGGCGGCCGGGCGTTGCCGGCGCGCTGGTGCAGCCGCAGGTGGGTGTGACGGCCGGTTTGCGCGTTGTGCAGCGACTCCAGCGACGGGGTGGCACTGCCCAGGACGATCGGCACGCCCAGTGCCTTGGCCCGGACCAGGGCGAAGTCGCGCGCGTGGTAGCGGATCCCGTCAAGCTGCTTGAAGCTGCTGTCGTGCTCTTCGTCGATGATGATGATCCCGGCCTCGGGCAGCGGCAGGAACACCGCCGAACGCGTGCCGAGGATGACCCGCGCCTCGCCGCGCAGGCAGGCGGTCCAGGTGCGCGCGCGCTCGCCATCGGACAATCCCGAGTGCAGCAGGTGCACCGGCACTCCGAGGCGGGCGCGAAAGCGGCCGAGCAACTGCGGGGTCAGCCCGATCTCAGGTACCAGCACCAGTGCCTGGCAGCCGCGCGCGAGGCAGTCGGCGATCGCGTGCAGGTAGACCTCGGTCTTGCCGCTACCGGTGACCCCGTCCAGCAGGAAGGGTGCGAACTCGTCACGACGGGCCAGCAGCGCGTCCACTGCCAACTGTTGCTCGGCGTTCAAGCTAGGCCCGGCGCCTGGAGGGGCCAGCCGTTGCGATGGCGCGATGGCGATCCGCTTGGCCAGGCCCCGTTTGGCCAGCGAGCGCGCCGCGCTGCGCCAGTCCGTGATCGGCGGGTCGAGTGCATCCTCGGGCACCGCGCCCGCTTGCAGCCGCTCGGCCAGCTGTCGGGGTCGTCCGGCGCGCATCCCGTCCAGCGCCGTCTGGCCGGCCGGGGTCAGTTGCCACGCCCACGCATGGGTGTCGGGCAGTGGCTCACCATGGCGCAGTGGCCCCGGTAGCGCGGTGGCGAAGACCTCGCCCAGCGGCGCGTGCGCGTAACGGGCCAGCCAGCGCAGTGAGGCCAGCAACTCCCCGCCAAACAGCGGTGTGGGATCGAGTACCGCCAACACCGGCTTCAGGGCCGGTGCGCCGGGCTCGGCGTCGTTGCCCAGCGCCGCCACCACCCCAATCCGTTCGCGTGGGCCAAAGGGCACCCGCACGCGGCTGCCGATACTGGCAGGCGTGCCTGAATCGGGCGCCAGATAGTCGAACAGTCGCGGCAATGGCAACGGCAGCGCGACGCGTACGACGTGCGGAACGGGTGGGTGGACAGGCATCGCTCCAGTCTAGCGGTCGGGCCCAATTCACCGGAGTCAAGGGTGAGTGAAGTTGCAGGCCATTGTTGCCTGAACCGTGACGAAGTGTGCGCAAGCTCCCGTTTTTGAAGGGGTTTGTCTTTATCCACATTAGTTGTGGATAACTCTGTGGATGGGACCTCGGCAATATTGCGTGATCGCGACGGCACAAGCCCTTCAGCCGGGTTGATGAAAAAAGCGCCAAACCTGATAAACCCATGGAAATCATAAGGTTGTCCGTGAAACATCGCTGAAATATGGCATCGATAAAACTGAACAGAGCGTTTATGTCAAAACTATGACCGCTGTGTACAACCGTTTTCGGTTGCAGCCCGTATCCCGCTTCGTTCGTGGCGCATTGGGGGGTTTGTCAAGCCGTCCCGTGCCGTCAGCGGCTGGTTATGATGACGCCATGCCGAAGTTGTCCCGATGACCAACCCCCAACCCGACAATCCGCGACTCACCGGGCGCGCCCCAGCGTCGCCCGCATTGGCGGCGTTCCTGCGTGGCGTGGAGCGGCGGGGAGCGGTACTGGCGGAACTGCAATGTGGCGATGCGGATGCTGGCGACATTGCACTCGGCGCGACGATGGCAAAGTTTCGGCTCCAGGCCGGTGAATGGGCCATGGGCGAGTGGCCGTGGCGCTTCTGGGCGCTTCTGTTGGCGGAGCCGGGGTTACACACACGGGACCAGGTTCCGGCGGCGATCGAGCTGGAAGCGACCGACCGTCTGGCGGCGATGGGCAGCGGTCCACGCGCGGCCTTGCTGCTGCGGCTGGCCGCCGGGCTGGGGGAAGCCGATGCCGCCGCGGTGTTTGCGATCAGCGAAGCGACCTATCGCCTCGCCTTGCAGCGGGCACTGCCGCATCACGCCGACGGCCGTGCCGACCCGCGGGCCTGGCAGCGCTTGCGTGAGCAGGTTCACCACCGGATCAAGACCCTTCCGCCGGCGCGACTGGCGAGGCTGGGCCTGATGCGTGAAGCGGCTTTGCGCGGGGATACCGTACCCGGACCGGGCACGGCAGCAGGACCGTCGTGGGGTACAGGTGCGGCGCCGACCACTCGACCGTGGTGGTTGATGCCGGCGCTGTGGAGCGCACTGGCGTTGTGTGCGCTGGCGTTGGCGGTCACGTTCTGGGAGCCCGCCCGGACCGCGCTGGAAGGGCCACCCGCAGGCTCGGTGTGGAAACGGGCGTTGCCGGTACAGTCACCGGCCTCTCGCTACGACGCCGATGCGGGCCTGGTGGCTCACCGTGATTTCGAGTTGTTGGCCGATCCCGACGGTGAGGTTCAGGCACAACGACTCGGCTTCCACTCGTGGCTGGCCGCGCGTGGTGTCAGCACGCCGTTGCCGGGCGCCGAGGCCGGTCCCAGCCGGAAAACATCGGCCACCGCTAATGTCTCGCCACCCGACATCGACAGCACGGGGGAGACTGCTGATGAACCGTAGTGGCCGCTGGTCGCGCTTTGCTGCGGGACTGCTGGTACTGCTCGTGACTGCGACTGCCTCCGCGCAGGACCGTCCGCCGGTGCTGGACGACTTTGCGAACGTCTTGCCGCAGCTACAGCCCGAGGCACGCGCCCGGTTGCAGCGCCATGCCGGGCAGTGGGCCGGTTGGAGCGAAGCGCGGCGAGAACAATTCCGGCAGGGAGCAGCGCAATGGGAGGCATTGTCCCCGGTCGAACGTGACGCGCGCCGCGAGCGTCATGCGGCCTGGCAGGCGATGTCGGCCAGTGAGCGCCGGCAGATAGCGGCTGCCGCTGCGGCGTATGCGACGTTGCCCGCGGACCAGCAGCAGGCGTTGCGGAGCGAGTTCGACGCGCTTGATCGCAGTGAGCGCCGCGGCTGGATGCTGGGCCCGGCCCTGGGCGCCGACTATTCCGCGTTGCAGCCGCTGCTGGCGCAGGTGCCCGAGGCCGAACACGAGGCATTGTTGGCGGTACTGCGGGAGTTGACGCCGGTCCAGCGCCGCGACCTGGCGGTACTGGTCCAGCGCACGCCGCCGCAGGAGCGCGCCCGCGTGCGAAGCGAGCTGGTCTCCACCGCCGCGAGCAATCGCGACGACTGGTTGTGGAACCGGCTGCACCGTTGACCGGCCGCCGGCGCGTCGCTTATGCGTGCGCCAATTGGGCGAGAAACATCAGCATCGTCGCGGCCATCAACAGCACGAAATAGATCATGCCGATGACGACGTATTTGACCAGCGTCATCCACCAACCCTGCTGGTAGACCCGCTTTTGCATGAGCAGCAGGTAGATCGGCATCCACACCACCACGGCGGCGAACAGCACGTCCAGCATGACCCCCAGCCAACTCGCCTGCGGTGCCAGCCAGGAGTCCAGCGACGACAGGGCGAAGGTCAGCGTCAGCGCGATCAACAAGAACACATGGCTGTACAGCGCGACCACCAGGTGCTCCAGGTACAGCCGCCGCTTGAACAGATAGGCCAGCTTCAACATCAACGCAAACACCGGCACCAGCAGGAACAGTGCCGACGGTGCTGCCGACATCAGTACCTGCAACCACACGTCCAGGGTGGCGCCGTCCATCGATTGCATGTTGGTTTCGATGTTGCCGATCTTGCCGTTGAGCCAACGGTTGGCGAAGTCCGGCCACCAGCCGATCACGAACGGATTGGTCTGCGCGTCCCATTCACCGCTGTGGCCGAACAGATTGATCTGCACGCGCCTGGGTCTGGATTCCGCGGTATCGGGTGTGCCGACCACCGCCTGCGCGGCATCGTCCACGGGCGCACCGGTCAGCTCGACCACCCGGTTTGCCGCCGCAGCGCGCACACGCACTTCGGCGGTCACCAGCAGGGTGTCCACGCCGAAGGTCTGGCCGGCCTGCTCACGGGCCTGTTCGATGTCGGCCACCAGTTGGTCGCGGACGCGCTCGACCTCCGCGACGCTGGTTGCCGCGTCGATTGCCGCGACGCCCTCCACCGTTGTCGTGCTTTCGTCGATATGCACCGTCGACGCGCCGATGAAGAAGGCCAGTACGCTGAGGATCACGAACAGCCGCAGTGGCGCGATGTAGCGCGCACGATGGCCGGCGAGGTAGTTGCAGGCGACCTTGCCGGGGCTCATCAGTTCGCGCAGGGTGCGGAACACGCGGCCGTCGAGGTGCCAGAACGCTTCGAAGAATTCTTCCACGGCGTGGCCGGCGTGGCGGATCGGGTTGTGCGACGACTGCCCGCACTGATGGCAGAACTCGCCCTGCAATGTCGCGCTGCAGTTCTCACAGTGACTGGAGTCGTGATGGGTCGCGGATTTGCTCATGGCAGGCGCTGTTCACGGGTCGTCATAGGTGAGCCGGTAAGATAGCGCTCCGTCGCGACCCGGCGCCAGCGCCCGACACCGGTTCGGGGCGCGGCTGCAGTTGCGTCCCGGCTTTCCCATGTCGTCCTCCCCACATCCCAGCGTTGCGACCCCGGTCGCCGCTTCGCCGTCGCCGCGACTATCCGCAGAGATCCGCCGCACCGGGATTCTGGCCGGCCCGCTGGTGCTCGGCCATCTGGCCACCGGCCTGATTGGTTTCGTCGACGCCGTCATCGCCGGTCACCATGGCACTGACACGTTGGCGGCGGTATCGGTGGGCACCGCGTTGTTCTGGCTGCCGATGATGGTGCCGATGGGCACTTTGATGTCGCTGCCGCCAGCGATCTCGCAACTGGATGGTCGCGGACGTCGGGATGAGATCGGTGCGTTGTTCCGGCAGGCGCTGTGGCTGTCCCTGGGACTGGGTCTGGTGTTGCTCGGTTTCCTCAGCGTGGTCGGCATGGCGTTGGAGCCGATGGGGATCGCCCCGGGCATTCGCGAAGGCGCGCGTGAGTTCCTCGGCGGCATCCGCTGGGGAGTGCCGGCGCTGACCTTCTACCTGTGCATGCGTTATCTGTGCGACGGGCTGCACTGGACCTTGCCGACCATGGTGTTCGGCTTTGGCGGCCTGCTGGTGCTGGTGCCGTTGGGATATGCGTTGGCCTACGGCATGTTCGGCATGCCCGAGCGGGGTGCGGCGGGGCTGGGAATCGCGTCGGCAATCATGATGTGGATCCAGGCGATTTCCTTCTTGCTGTATCTGCGCCGGTCCAAGCGGTTTACCGGGTTGCGCCTGTTCGCGCGCTTCGACGCGCCGCAATGGCCGGCGATCCGCGGGTTGCTGGGCACCGGCTTGCCGATTGGGGTGACGGTGGCGATGGAGGGCGGCCTGTTCGTCGTCACCGCGCTGTTGATCGGACGGTTGGGCGAGGTGCCCGCGGCCGCGCACCAGATCGCCATCAACGTCGCCAGCCTGTGCTTCATGATTCCGTTGGGGCTGGCGGAGGCGACCACGGTGCGGGTCGGACATGCACTGGGTCGCGGCGACCTCGACGGGGTACGCCGGGCGGCGTGGGCCGGCTACGCGATCGTGCTGGGGACCCAGGCGATGTCCGGGTTGACGCTGCTGCTGGGCCATGACCTCGTGGTCGGCTTCTACACCGCCGATGCGGCGGTCGCCTCGGCGGCGGCGGTCCTGTTGTTGTATGCCGCCGCGTTCCAGTTGCCCGACGGCATCCAGGTCATCTCCGCAGGCGCGCTGCGTGGCCTGCGTGACACCCGGGTGCCGATGCTGATGGTGGCATTCTCGTACTGGGCGGTGGGCATGCCGCTGGGCGGGATGTTGGGGCTGGGCTGGGGCGGTCTCACCCCGGCGTGGGGCCCTCGTGGGATGTGGGTCGGCCTGATTGCAGGATTGCTGGTCGCCTCGGTACTGCTGGGGCTGCGATTGCTGTATTCGAGCCGGCCGGCGCGGTTGCGCCAACTGCTGGAATCGCCGCGGAAATGACCAATGATGGATGAATCGATGCCGCCGTACGGGTACGCTGCGCGCATCATCTTGGAGTGTCTGCAATGAACCAGGTTTCCCGTCGCGGTCCCATCGCCCGTTTTTTTGTCGGCCTGTGGGATGCGATGAACTTCACCCGTCGGCTGATCTTCAACCTGGTGTTCTTCACCCTGTTGTTCCTGATACTGGCCGCGATCAGCGCCGGTGACCGCGCCGAGCCATTGCTTGAACGCACCACGTTGGTGATTGCTCCCGAGGGGATCCTGGTCGAGCAGTACAGCGTCGACCCGGCGACCCGCGCATTTACCAAAGCGTTGGGCGCAAAGGGCGGTGAGGTCCAGTTGCGCGACGTGGTGCGTGCGCTGGATGAAGCCCACGACGACAAACGCATCGAGCGCGTGGTGCTGCGGCTGGATCAACTGGCGGGTGGTGGCATGGCGTCGCGCCGCGCAATTGCCGATGCGGTGGCCCGGGTGCGCGATAGCGGCAAACAAGTGGTCGCTTTTTCCGATTCGATGAGCCAGCAGCAGTACCTGATCGCGGCGCAGGCCGACGAGGTCTACCTGGACCCGATGGGTGGGTTGATTCTGGAAGGCCTGGGCCGCTACCGCCAGTACTACCGCGAAGGGCTGGAAGACAAGCTGGGCGTGGACGTGCACCTGTTCAAGGTGGGCGAGTACAAGTCGGCGGCCGAGCCCTTTGTGCTGGACGCCGCATCGCCGGAGTCCAAGGAAGCCGATCTGTACTGGATGAACGATCTGTGGCAGCGGTATCTGGCCGACATCGGCACCGCCCGCGGGATCGCGCCGGCGCAGATCGCCGCCGACATCGCCCAGCTCCCGGCCGGCATCGCCGCGGTACACGGTGACCTTGCCCAGTACGCGTTGCAGCACAAGCTGGTCGACGGCTTGAAAACCCGCGAGCAGGTGGCCGACCTGCTGGTCGAGCGGGGCGTGGCCGATGAGGACGCCAGCGGCGGGTTCCGCCAGGTCTCGATGGACGGCTACCTGGCCCATCTGGATACCGCCTTGAAGTCGGTTGCCGATGTGCGGCCGCAGGTGGCGGTGGTGGTGGCCGCCGGGTCGATCACCGGTGGCGAACAACCGCCGGGCAAGATCGGTGGCGAGTCCACCTCCGCGCTGCTGCACCAGGCTCGCGACGACGAGAACGTCAAGGCGGTGGTGCTGCGGGTGAACTCGCCCGGCGGCGAGGTGTTCGCTTCCGAACAGATCCGCCGCGAGGTGGTCGCCTTGCAGGAGGCCGGAAAACCGGTGGTGGTGTCGATGGGTGACCTGGCGGCATCGGGCGGCTACTGGATATCCATGAACGCCGACCGGATCTATGCCGATGCCTCCACCATCAGCGGCTCGATCGGGATCTTCGGCATGATCCCGACCCTCCCGCGCGCACTCGACAAGATCGGCGTGCACACCGACGGGGTCGGCACCACCGCGTTTGCCGGCGCATTCGACATCACCCGCACGCTGGATCCGGCGGTTGGCGAGGTGATCCAGTCCGTCATCGAGAAGGGCTACCGCGACTTCATCGGCAAGGTCGCCAAGGCCCGCGGCAAGTCGGTCCCGCAGGTCGACGAGATTGCCCAGGGCCGGGTCTGGAGCGGCGCGCAGGCCAAGGCGCGCGGACTGGTGGATGAGTTGGGCGGCCTGCAGCCGGCGATCATCGATGCCGCCACCCGCGCCAAACTGGGCGAGGGCGATTACGCGGTGCACTACGTCGAAAAGGCGGCGACGCCATTCGAGCAGTGGTTCAGCGGATTTGCCAGCAGCCGGGTCGGTGCGTACTGGCTGAGCGAGTCGGACCTGGTCCGAGGGATGATGGCCATGGCGTTGCCCAATAGCCAGGCCGACCTGGAGCTGCTTGGCGGTGCCATGGCACCGACCGCTGGCGTGCCGGTGAAGTCGCTGGCGTATTGCTTCTGCCGGCTGGACTAGCTGGATAAGTCCGGCTAACCGCCGGCCTTCTCGATCGCGGCTCGCTGCGCGTCGGCCGCCTTCCGGGTGGCGTCCTCCACCGCGCGCGCCTTGTCCAGCGGCGCGTGGATGGCGTCATGCAGTTGGGTGTGCTCGGCCTGCGGTTCCGGCGGGCGCTCGGTGTCCGGGACGTCGGGTCGGTTGCATGCCGCCATTGCCAGCACGAGCGTGAACAACGCCACGCAGGAAACAAGGTTGAAAGCAGGTTTCAGAACCGGTGTCGGTGACATGAGCAGGCATCCTGATGGTGACCGAGGCTATGCTAACGCGGTCGCGGAGGCGCGACCTGTCGGCGCAACGGCCCATGCTCGGCGGCTTGCGCCCGGCGACACACGATGACGAGCACAGGAGCAGGCATGGACCCCAAGCGTTGGCGACTGGACGGGCAGCTGGCACTGGTCACTGGCGGCAGCGCCGGCATCGGCCGCGCAATCGCGCGCGAGTTGCTGGGCTTTGGCGCCGACGTGCTGCTCGCCGCGCGCAACAGCGCCGGCCTGGAAGATGCCCGGGCCGAATTGCTGGAGGACTTCCCGGAGCGCGATATCCGGGTATTTGCCGCCGATGTCGGCATCGAAGAAGAACGTCGCGCCCTGCTCGACTGGGTCGAGGACCAGGGTGATGGCGGCCTGCATATCCTGGTCAACAACGCAGGCGCCAACGTCAGCAAGCCGGCCGGCGAGTACGCCGAAGACGAGTGGCGCGAGATCTTCGAGGTGAACGTATTCGCCGCCTTCGAACTGTCCCGCTACCTGCACCCGTTGCTGACCCACCACGCCGCATCGAGCATCGTCAATGTCGGCAGTGTGTCCGGCCTGACCCACGTACGCACCGGCGCCCCGTATGGCATGAGCAAGGCGGCGATGCACCAGATGACCCGCAACCTGGCGGTCGAGTGGGCCGAGGACGGCATCCGCGTCAACGCCGTCGCCCCGTGGTACATCCGCACCCGTCGCACCTCCGGCGCACTGGCCGACCCGGACTACCTCGACGAGGTCCTGCTGCGCACCCCGACCGGGCGCATCGGCGAGCCCGAAGAAGTCGCTGCGGCGGTCGCGTTCCTGTGCCTGCCAGCGGCCAGTTACGTCACCGGCGAATGCATCGCCGTGGACGGCGGGTTCCTGCGTTACGGGTTTTGAGCTGGCTTGCGGGGCGATTTCAATCACGTTTTGGTGATCAGTTCCCCAACGGCAAACTCAGCGTCTCCTTGACCTCCTCCATCACGATGTAGCTCTTGGAGTCGCGCACGTTGGGCATGGTCAGCAGGGTGTTGCCGAGCAGCTTGCGGTACGACGCCATCTCCGAGATGCGCGCCTTGATCAGGTAGTCGAAATCGCCGGAGACCAGGTGGCATTCCAGCACGTGGGGCAGGCGCAGTGCCGCGGCGCGGAATTCCTCGAAGATGTCGCCGGACTTGTAGGCCAGGCTGATCTCGACGTAGACCAGTAGCCCCGCGCCCAGCTGGTGTGGGTCCAGGCGGGCGTGGTAACCGGTAATGACGCCGTCGCGCTCCAGTCGGCGCACCCGCTCGGTGCACGGGGTGGTGGACAGGCCGACGCGCTCGCCCAGTTCGGTGAACGAGATCCGACCTTCCTGCTGCAGGATGCGCAGGATGTTACGGTCGATTTTATCTATGCCTCGGTTTTTACCTGCCATGAAAACTCCAAAAATTGCCTGTCTTGCAGTGATTTTACCTGAGAATAGAGGGAAATACAGGGGGCAACATTTGGCGATCATTCCTATACTCGCTGTCACTGATGTCCCGGCGAATCATTCGCTGGGAAACCACCGGAAGGCGCGTGCGATGCGGGTATTGGTATTGGGCAGTGGTGTGATCGGCGTGTGCAGCGCGTGGTATCTCGCGCAGGCCGGCTTCGAGGTGACCGTGGTCGACCGCCAGCCGGCGCCGGCGCAGGAGACCAGCTTCGCCAATGCCGGCCAGGTGTCGCCGGGTTACGCCGCGCCGTGGGCGGCGCCCGGGGTGCCGTTGAAGGCGTTGAAGTGGCTGTTCTCCCGCCACGCGCCGCTGGCGATCAAGCCCGGCCTGGACCCAAACCAGTACCTGTGGCTGCTGCAGATGCTGCGCAACTGCACGATCGATCGCTATGGGGTCAACAAGTCGCGGATGGTGCGCTTGTCGGAGTACAGCCGCGACTGCCTGGACGAGTTGCGTCGCGAGACCGGGATGGATTACGAGGGCCGGCAGCTCGGGACCGTGCAGCTGTTCCGGACCCAGCGGCAGCTGGATGACGCCGCCAAGGACATTGCGGTACTGAGGCAATATGCGGTGCCATACGAGCTGCTGGACCGTGACGGGATCGTTGCGGTGGAGCCGGCACTGGCGGGCGTGACCGACAAGCTCACTGGTGCGCTGCGCCTGCCGCGTGACGAGACGGGCGACTGCGAACTGTTTACCCGGCTGCTGGTGCAGCGTGCACAGGCGGCCGGGGTCGAGTTCCGCTTCGGGGCGACCGTCGACCGGCTGCTGGCCGATGGCGGTCGCGTCACCGGGGTGAGCATCGACGGCCAGGTCGAGCGTGCCGACCGCTACGTGCTTGCCCTGGGCAGCTACAGTCCGCAGTTGCTGGCGCCGTTGGGGATCAAGCTGCCGGTGTATCCGTTGAAGGGGTACTCGCTGACCTTGCCAATCACCGATGCGGCGATGGCGCCGACCTCGACCATTCTCGACGAGAGCTACAAGGTCGCGGTCACCCGTTTCGACCAGCGCATCCGGGTCGGCGGCATGGCCGAGGTCGCCGGTTTCGACCTGTCGCTGAATCCGCGCCGCCGGGCGACCCTGGAGAAAGTGGTCAACGACCTCTACCCGCACGGCGGCGACCTGGTCCGGGCGGAGTTCTGGACCGGCCTGCGCCCGGCGACCCCGGATGGCACCCCGGTGATTGGCGCGACCAGTCTGGACAACCTCTATCTCAACACTGGCCACGGCACGCTGGGCTGGACGATGGCGTGTGGTTCGGGCCGCTACCTGGCGGACCTGATGGGTGGCCAGACGCCCCTGATCAGTGGCGAAGGGCTGGATATTTCGCGCTACGGCGGCCGTGCGAGCCGTTCGTCGTCGCTGGCAGGCCGCGCCTGATGCGTCCGGCCCAAGCGCTTATCGACCTGGACGCATTACGCCACAACTATCGGCTGGCGCGGGAGCTGGGCGGGCACAAGGCATTGGCGGTGGTCAAGGCCGATGCCTACGGTCACGGCGCGGTCCGCTGCGCCCGCGCATTGGAGGCCGAGGCCGATGGCTTCGCGGTGGCCTGCATCGAGGAAGCACTGGAGTTGCGCGAGGCCGGCATCCGCGCCCCGATTCTGCTGCTGGAAGGTTTCTTTGAAGCCGATGAGTTGGCGCTGATCGACCGCCACGACCTGTGGTGCGTGGTGCAGTCCGAATGGCAGGTCGAGGCGATCGAGCGTGCGCGGCCGGCGCGGCCATTCAAGGTCTGGCTGAAATTGGATTCCGGGATGCACCGGCTCGGCCTTTCGGCGTCGGCGTACCTGGACTGCCTGAGGCGGTTGCAAGCATTGCCGCAGGTGGCTGAGGTCGTCGCCATGACCCATTTTGCGCGTGCCGATGAACTCGGCAATGTGCGTACTGCCGAGCAGGTGACGCTGTTTGAACAAGTCCTCGAGCAGGTCCTGGCGCAGACACGAACCGGTGTAGGTCCCGGGGTCGCGCCAGTCGATGCGCCATTGATGGCGGCCGAGGCCAACGGAACCCGGCCCGATATTCCTCGGGCCTTGCCCACCAGTGTGGAAAATTCGGCGGCGCTGCTGGGATGGCCCGGCGTGGACGGCGAGTGGGGCCGGCCGGGACTGATGTTGTACGGGGCCAGCCCGTTCGATCAGCCGCATCCGGTCGCGGACCGCCTGCAGCCGGTGATGACGGTCCAGTCGCAGGTGATCGGGGTGCGCGAACTGGCGCCGGGCGAGCCGGTTGGTTACGGCGCGAAGTTCGTCACCCGGCGGCCGAGCCGGGTGGGTGTGGTGGCCATGGGCTATGCCGATGGTTATCCGCAATTCGCACCCAATGGCACCCCGGTGGCGATCGATGGTCAACCCGGTGAGGTGATCGGGCGGGTATCGATGGACATGCTGACGGTGGACCTCACCGACCATCCGGCGGCAGGCCTGGGCAGCCGGGTCGAGCTGTGGGGCAAGCAGGTGCGTGCGGCCGACCTGGCCCGGCATTGCGGCACCAGCGCCTACCAGTTGCTGTGCGGGTTGAAGCGGGTGCCACGTCGCTACCGCGGCGACTGAAAGGCGCCCGAACTGCCCGAACAATCCGGCTTTTACTCGGCATTCCAGCGAAGGCAGAGATCCATTTTTGCTCGCCATCCCAGCGACGGCGCATCCAATTGTTGCTCGTCACCCCTGCGAAGGTTGGGGATCCATTCTTCCCCGTCATCCCCGCGAAGGCGGGGATCCATGGACTTTGATGTTCACGGGCTTAACGTCCTTGGACTCCCGCCTTCGCGGGAGTGACGGTACTGGTACAGCGCTTCCCGGCGAGCGGGAGTGACGGCGATGGTCAGGCACTCCGGCGAGCGCGCCTATCGGCGGCAGGTGCTGGCATCCACGATCGCGCCGATCCGCTCGACTTCCGCGAGCGTGCCAGCCGGATCCGGTGCGCGACCGAACTGCAATATCGCCTCGGTGTCATTGAGGTACTTGCGCCATTGCTCGCACAGCTGATCCTCGGCGACCGGCTCGCAGTGGTCACGTTTGATCTCGCACGCGACCCCGGCGCCGGCCGCCGGGTCCCCGCCCAGTCCGGTGGTTTCCAGCGGCGCGCAACGCTCGGCCGGGACCGCATTGTCGGTCAGCAGGATCTGGCGGTCCCAGCTGCGGCAGGAAAACAGCGGTGGCGGTGGCAGTAAGTCAGCCGGCGGCGGGTTGGAACCGGTGTCCTGGGCGGGCTCATCGGGTTCGCCGGCCGTGGCGACGGTGTCTGTGGCCGTGATCTGGCCATCGGCCGGATCGGTGATCGGCAGCAACGGCACCACCGGAACCGCCGCGGCTGGTGGTGCCGGTGTCGGCCGCTCGATTTCAATTACCCGGCGTTGCTGCTGGCTGCCCTTGGCGCACGGGATGTCGTTCTGCATGCTGACGGCACCAGTGGCGTCGGTACAGCGATAGATGACCACCGAATCCTGCGCGGTGGCGGTACCGGCCAGCAGTCCCAGCAGCAATAACAGCGCCGCGCGCATCAGCCGGACCTGCAATCGTTGCTCAGGCGTGCATCGATCTGGCGCTGCTCGGCATCAATCTGGCGGCGCTCACTTTGCATCGCGCTGTTGTAGCGTCGGCCGAGCTCCCAGCGCCGATCCCGCAAGTGGTTGCACACCTGATCTTGTGGCAGCCGGTGACACTGGTCGCTGATCCAGGAGCCCGGGGATATGCCAAGTCCGGCCATCGGCGGACGCACTGGCAAGCCGGGAGCACTCCGGGAAGGCTCTGGCGTTGGCCTGCCGACGCTGTCGAACTTGAAGCGACTGACCTGGCGTCCGCTGGGAGCCGGTCTGTGCGGGGAGACGGCAGGGTGGTGGCCAGGTCGTCCGACCCGCCCGGGCCGTGGATAGACCGGGTAGCCCAATGTCCACAGCGGTACCCAGCGCGGATTGCCGGCGGGATTGTCGCTGGTGTAGCGCTCGCCTTCGTGCGTCACGCATTCGTAAACCGGTTGCGGCGGCTGGATCACGATCACCTGTGGCGATGCCTGCGCGGCGGTTGAGGTGACGGTCGTCGGGACGGTCGTCGTCGCTGCGTCGGCAACCGGCCGGGGCGGTGGGTCCCGGGGTCGCACCATGTCGACGCGTTGCTGTTGTTGTCCGTTCGCGCACGGGGTGTCGCGCAGGCTCAACCGGCCCTGCCCATCGGTGCAACGGTAGATGGTGATCTCGCCGGTGGACTTGCCGCTAATCCCGTCGCTGCCCGAAGCCGGCGACGGGCTTGCCAGCGCCAGGGCGACAATGCCGAATAACGATGGCCAGGTGGGGCGATGCATGGCGCCATCTTGCCCGCTCCACGATGAACGCGAAAGCGGACGTCGGGGCGTCAATCGCGCAGGGTGATGCCGCTGCGTGCGTCGCGGATCGTGGTCGGCGCGTTGCGGCCGCCGGTGGCACCGGGGACGAGTGCATCGACCTGCTTCAGCAGCGTGGGGTCCAGGGCGTCGCGCTGGAGCGCCGGTGGCCGACCCGCGAGGTTGGCACTGGTCGATACCAGCGGCCCGCCGAACGCGACACACAGTGCCACCACGGTGGGGTGCGCGCTGACCCGGGCGGCGACACTGGCGTGGTTGCCGGTGATCCAGCCGGGCACTTGCGAGGTCGCCGGGAGGATCCAGGTATTGGGCCCGGGCCAACTGTGCAATACCGGCTCGCGGCAGCCGGCCGGCAGGGCGTCCCAGTCGAGCAGCCCGTCCAGTTGCTCCGTGGATCCGGCGATCAGGATCAGGCCCTTGTCGACGGCGCGTTGCTTGATACGGAGGAGTCGAGTGACCGCGTCGCCATCGAAGGGGTCGCAGCCCAGACCCCAGACCGCCTCGGTCGGGTAGATGATGATGCCGCCGCGGCGCAAGGCGGCGACCGCGGCGGACAAGTCGGGGGGCGAAGACATGCGGGAAGCATAGCGCCACGCGCGGTGAAGCAAGGCGCGAACGTCTCGGTGGCCGGCAGCTCCCGGGCAGCGCGACTCACGTCGCTGCTGCATCCGGGTGTTGCCGATGGGATCAGCTGGCTGCGCTGACCGCCTTCTTCACGACTTTCTTGGCAACGGCTTTCTTGCTTGCCTTTTTCACCGTCTTCTTTGCGGCTTTCTTCGCGACTTTTTTCACAGCTTTCTTGGCCGGGGCCTTTTTCACGACTTTTTTCGCCGCCGCCTTTTTCGCGACTTTCTTGGCCGGCGCCTTCTTGCCGAAGCCCTTCCGCATCGGCTTGCCGGTCTCCTCCATCAGCTTGATCACTTCTTCCAGCGTCAGTGACGCCGGCTCACGATCCTTGGGGATCTTGCCGTTGAGCTTGCCGTCGCTGAGGTACGGGCCGTAGCGGCCGTTCAGGACCTGGATGTCGCTGTCGTCGAACTGCTTGATGATCCGGTTGCGCGCGATCTCTTCCTTTTCCTCGATCAGGAAGATCGCGCGCGCCAGCTCGACCTTGTACGGGTCGTCCTCCTTGGGCAGCGAGGCATAGACGCTGCCGCGCTTGGCAAACGGCCCGAAGCGGCCGATGCCGACACTGACTTCCTCGCCGTTGGACTCGCCCAGCAGGCGCGGCATCTTGAACAGCTCCAGCGCGTCTTCAAGGCCGATCGTATGCATGCTCTGGCCGGGCCGCAGTGAGGCGAACTTGGGCTTGTCCTCGGCGTCCTCGGCGGTGCTGCCGATCGCCGCGTACGGCCCGTAGCGACCGAGTCGGACGCTGACCGGCTTGCCGGTCTTCGGATCGGTGCCCAACTCGCGCGCGCCGGTCGCCTGGTTGCGGTCGACCGATTCCATCTTCTCGTCGACCATTTCCTTGAACGGCGTCCAGAACCGCTCCATCAGCGGCACCCACTCCTCCTCGCCGCGCGACACCGCATCGAGTTCGTCCTCGAGTTTGGCGGTGAAGTCGTAGTCGACGTACTGGGTGAAATGGCCGGACAGGAAGTTGCTGACCGCACGGCCAACATCGGTCGGCCGGAAGCGGCGGCTTTCCAGTTCGACGTACTTGCGATACAGCAAGGTGGCGATGATCGACGCATACGTCGACGGCCGGCCAATCCCGTATTCCTCCAGGGTCTTGACCAGCGAGGCTTCGGAGAACCGCGGCGGTGGCTCGGTGAAATGCTGGTTGGCCTGGATGGCGTGGACCGGAATCCGGTCGCCGGTCTTCATGGCCGGCAACTTGCGGCCCTCGTCGTCGGCATCGGTGGCCTTGGCGTCCTTGCCTTCCTCGTAGACGGCCAGGAACCCCGGGTTGACCACGGTGGTGCCCGAGACCCGGAAGCTGTGCTCGCTGCCGGCGGCCAGGTCGACCGAGACCGTATTGAGGATCGCCGGGATCATCTGGCTGGAGACCGCGCGCTTCCAGATCAGCTCGTACAAACGGCGTGCGTCGTCTTCCAGGAAGCTGGCCATCTGCGCCGGTGTGCGCAGCGCGGACGTCGGCCGTATCGCCTCATGGGCTTCCTGTGCGTTCTTGGCCTTGGACTTGTAGACGTTGGGCTGGTCGGGCACCGCGCCGGTGCCGTAATCGCGCGCGATCACGTCGCGGATCTCCGCGACGGCCTCGACCGACAGGTTGACCGAGTCGGTACGCATGTAGCTGATCAGCCCGACGGTGCCTTCCTCGCCACCCAGCGCCACGCCCTCATAGAGCTTCTGGGCGACCTGCATGGTGCGCTTGGTGGTGAAGCCCAGCTTGCGCGCGGCCTCCTGCTGCAGGGTGGAAGTGGTGAACGGCGCGGTCGGGCGGCGTTTGCGCTCCTTGCTGGTGACATCGGTGACCTGCAGCGCGCTGCCGGCGGCGCTGGTGATGCGCTGGCGGGCGGCTTCGGCGGTGTCGCCATCGGTGATGGTGAATTGCTCGAACTTCTTGCCGTCCAGCTTGGTCAGCCGGGCGCTGAAGGCCTGACTGGGGTGTTGGCAATCGGCCTGGATCGACCAGTATTCCCGGGCCTTGAAGGCCTCGATCTCCAGCTCGCGCTCCACGATCATCCGCAACGCGGGTGACTGCACGCGACCGGCGGACAGGCCGCGCTGGACCTTGCGCCACAACACCGGGGACAGGTTGAAGCCGACCAGATAGTCCAGCGCCCGGCGCGCCTGCTGCGCATCGACCAGGTCGGCGGCGATATCGCGCGGGTGGGCCATCGCCTCGGTGATCGCGCGCGGCGTGATCTCGGTGAATACCACCCGCTTGAGCAGCTTGTCTTCCAGCAGGCCGCGCTCGCGCAGGATCTCCGCGATATGCCAGCTGATCGCCTCACCCTCGCGATCCGGATCGGTCGCCAGATAAACCGCTTCGGCCTTTTTGGCCGCCTTGGCAATCGCCTCGACGTGCTTCTCGTTGCGCTCGATCAGGTCATAGCGCATCGCGAAGCCGGCGGCGGGATCGACCGCGCCTTCCTTCGGCACCAGATCGCGCACGTGGCCATAAGAGGCCAGGACGATGAAGTCCTTGCCGAGGTACTTGTTGATCGTCTTGGCCTTGGCGGGCGACTCGACGATAAGGAGGTTCTTGGCCATTGCGGCACAGCCTGTGGTCAGTGGCGGAGACGCGTCGTGGAGCTGACGCGGAAGAAAGACGTACTACAACAACGCCCGTGAACTGGCCGCGGACACGAGGAAATCGCTTTCCAGTGAAATCATGCCGCGGGCGCCGCTGTCAAGCATTTCAATGCACGGGCTCGGGCTCTTCCTCGAACATCTGGGTTTCCATCCAGGCGTACGCCGCCTCGCTGCCGGGCTGGTTGAACAGCACCATCAGCACCACCCACTTGAGGTCGTCCAGGTCGATCTCGTGCTGGTCCAGCGCCATCGCCCGGTCGACCACCAGCTCGCGCTGGCCGGCGTCGAGGATCCGGTGCTGCTCCAGGAACAACAGGAACCCGCGGCAGTCGGTATCCAGGCGGTCCAGCTCTGGGCCGGCGTAGACGCGGGTGGGGCCGTCGGCGCGCAGCGGGCTGGCTGCGGGTCGTTGGCTGGCCAGCGCATCAAGCCACTCGAACGCCTTGTTGATCTCGGCAGGACTGAAGCCGGCCTGGCCCAACTCTTCGAACAGAGGGCCGCTTTGCAGGTTTTCACGGTCGCGAACCAGGTCCGCGTCTTCGGTGAAGTAGTGTTCAAACAGGTACAGCAGGACGTCCAGGATGCTTTCTTTCATTTCCCCTCGGCCTGCGCCGCTGTTGGCGCGGTGGGTCAGGAGTTGTTGGGACCGCCGGGCGCGTCCGGGGGACGGTTTCAGCGGCTGCGATAGTACCGGCCGTGCTGCGTGACCACGCGACCCTCTAGCTCCATCGGCAGGAGCATGGATGACAGCTGCGCAGCCGTCAAACCGGTGCGCTCCACCAGTTGGTCCATGTCACAGGGGTCGTGGCCCAGCGCTTGCCACAATTTTTGCTGTTCGGCGCCAAGGGCTGGGGCGGCGAGGATGGGATCGGTCTCGGTGGTGGCTTGACTCCCTGACGTGGGGGCGGACAACCGCTGGCGCAAGTCGTCGGCCAGATCACCGGCCGCCACTGCCACCAGGTCGATGACCTCTTGTGGGCGTTCCACCAGGCAGGCGCCGTCGCGGATCAGGCGATGGCAGCCGCGGGCCAGCGGATTGTGGATCGAGCCAGGCAACGCCATCACCTCGCGCCCGTACTCACCGGCCAGGCGCGCGGTGATCAGCGCCCCGGAGCGATGGGCGGCTTCAATCACCAGGGTGCCAAGGCTCAGTCCGGCGAGGATCCGGTTGCGGCTGGGGAAGTGCTCCTTGCGCGGACCAGTTCCAGGGAGATGTTCGCTGATGACGGCACCTTCGGCGGCAATACGGGCACGAAGAGCGATGTTGCTGCGCGGATAGGCAACGTCGGCACCCGTGCCCAACACCGCCAACGTGACCCCTCCGACCGCCAACACGGCATGGTGGGCGGCGGTGTCGATCCCGGCCGCCATCCCACTGGCCACCGCCAGGCCCGCAGCGGCGAAGCGGCGACCAAACTCGGCAGCATTGTCACGTCCGCCTGGCGTGGGTGAGCGGCTGCCTACCAGCGCGATCGCCGGGCGCCACAGCAGGCTTGGGTCGCCATCGACGAACAACACCAAAGGTGGGTTCGGGATGTTTCGCAGCAAGGGCGGATAGTCGGGGTCATCCCAGCCGAGCAGGTGATGCCCGGGCTCGGCAAGCCAGGCGCGGGCGCGCTCGAGGGTTGCCGGTGCGGGGCCACGTAGCGCGGTGACTTGGGCGGCGTTCAGCCCGCAGGCACGCCACAGCGTCGCACCTGCGTCCAGCGCGCGGGCAGGCGGGACTTGTTCAATCAGGCGCCGGCGGGGCTCGCACGGCCCGCCGCAGGCCACCAGCCGCAGCAGGGCTTCGCTACGTGCTGGACTGGTTGGATTGGCGTGATCGATGTTGAAGGGGTCGGGTTGGCTGGCATGCATCGCTCCAGCATCCGGCCCAAACAACGACGGCGCCCTCGGGCGCCGTCGTGTATCGCTGTAGGAAAACCCCGCGCAATGGGTCAGCGCGTTGGGTCAGTACGGCGCATCCGGATGCTTCAGCTCGTAGCCGACCTTGATCGGGCGGATGCCCTCCATCACCAGGGCGTAGCTGACCTTGTCGAAGGTGCGGAACACCATCAGGTGGCCGGCGAATTCATCGGGCAGACGGACCCGGTCGTTGCGACCGAAGGTGTCCTCGCTGCGATCCCAATCGCCATTGGTGGTGACCCGGTCGGCCACTTCGGTGCCAACCCGCCAACTGGAGAACACGGTGCCGTTGTCGATGCCTTCACGGGCACCGACCGACAGCGCTACCACGCTGTACGGGCCGCCGGTACGCAACTGGTCGGCCACCGCCATCACCTGCGCGCGACCATAGTCAAGCTGCTGGCGCGGCGGATGCGGGAAGAACTGCAGGTCGTACGGCTGCGCTTCAACCGGGATCAACCGGTCACCGATGCGAACCTCGCGGGCGCTGGTGTCCAGCAGCAGCGTCGATGCCTCGATGCCGCCGACTTCGCCGCGGGTGACCGTGCCGGTTGCCTGCTGCATCAGTTCGAAGCCGAGTACTTCCTGGCCATGGTCGGGCACAACGACGTTGTTCCAATAGCCTTCGAAATCGGCGGCGCGGCGGCCGCGGCTATCCAGCTCCTGGCCGTCAAACAGGTCGCAGCAGGCGACGCGGTCCAGATGCGTATAACGCTGGGTCGGACGCACGACCGCATAACGCTGGCCCGGTGTTGCCTGGGCAAGACCCTTGACGTAGATGACCTGGCCGTTCGCGCTGCGTAGCCGGTCCTCTTCCAGTCCCACCACGTAGGGCAGGCTGTCGATCTCATCGACCACGCGCAGGTTTTTCAGGAACGGCTCTACCTGCGCCAGCGGTACTCCGGTCACCGGTGCAACGGCGCGTGGCCCCGGCTCAGCCACGGTTACGCGGTTGAGGTACGCCAGCGACAGCACATCGCCCGGATAAATCAGATGCGGATTGGCAACCTGCGGGTTGGCCTGCCAGATCTCCGGCCACAGCCATGGCTTGTCCAGGAAAGTCCCGGCGATATCCCACAAGGTGTCACCCTTCTGCACGACATACGTGTCTGGGTGGTCGCCACGAATTTCGGCGGCCATCGCAAAGGTGGCAATCGTCAGCAACGCCACGGCCATTGCCGTGCGGATTGGTTTCAACATATTGGTTACCTGATTCCCCGTGCAGGTGCGTCCTGACGTCACAAAGCGACGCGGACGGGGCACTATAGCCTAGAAGAACCGCGCCAATGCAAGCGTCCGGCGCGTATTTGAGACGTTATAATGGGTCGACACCTTGTGGATGTGACCCACGCCCCCATTTCAGAGCCATGGCCCAGCTACCCATCCTGGAGTTTCCCGATTCCCGACTGCGCACCGTCGCCGTCGATGTCGATCCTGCCCGCATTGTCTCCGCGCAATTCCAACAATTGCTCGATGACATGTTCGAGACCATGTACGACGCGCCCGGCATCGGCCTGGCCGCCAGTCAGGTCGACGTCCACCAGCGGTTCATGGTGATCGACGTGTCCGACGAAGGTGACGCGCCGATGGTATTCATCAATCCGAAGATCACCGCGCGCGACGGTGAGCAGATCCATCAGGAAGGGTGCCTGTCGGTGCCGGGCATCTTTGCCGACGTCACCCGGGCCGAAGCAATCACGGTCGAGGCGATCGGTCGCGACGGCGTGCCGTTCGAGTTGCAGACCGACGGCCTGCTGGCGGTTTGCGTCCAGCATGAGATGGATCACCTGCTGGGCAAGTTGTTCGTCGACTATCTGTCACCGCTCAAGCGCGAGATGGTCCGCAAAAAACTCGCCAAGGCCCGCCGCAACGCCGCGTAGGCATCGCAGGCCGCTCGATGGAGCGATCCAGTTGAGTGCGTGGTTCCGGGCGCAAACCGTCTGGCGCCGCCGTGTCGGCTGATAAGATGACCCGATGAGAATCGTCTTTGCCGGTACCCCGGATTTTGCCGTGCCCAGCTTGCGCGCCGCCGCGAAGCGCAATGAAGTGGTCGCCGTGTATACCCAGCCCGACCGCCCTGCCGGACGTGGCCGCGGGTTGGCGCCGTCGCCGGTCAAGCGCGAGGCGTTGGCACGCGGGATCGAGGTGGTGCAGCCGGAAAACTTCAAGTCGCCGGCCTCGCGGGAGGCGCTGGCCGCGTTCAAGCCCGACTTGCTGGTGGTGGTGGCCTACGGCCTGATCCTGCCGCAGGCGGTGCTGGACATCCCCACCCAGGGTTGCTGGAACGTGCATGCGTCCCTGCTGCCGCGTTGGCGCGGGGCGGCACCGATCCAGCGCGCCATCCAGGCCGATGACGCGCGCACTGGCGTGTGCCTGATGAAGATGGAGAAAGGCCTGGACACCGGCCCGGTGGTGCTGTCGCTGGCGCTGGATATCGGTAGCGACGAAACCGGTGGCCAGCTGCACGACCGCCTGGCGGAGCTGGGCGCGCAGGTGTTGGCCGATGGCCTGGGCCTGTTGCGCGCCGGCATCCGTCCGATACCGCAGCCGCAGGCCGATACCGGCGTGACCTACGCGCACAAGCTGGACAAGGCCGAAGCGCGGCTGGACTGGTCGCGCCCGGCCGTCGAGCTGGCCCACAAGGTGCGCGCCTTCAATCCGTGGCCGATGGCCGAGGCCCAGGTGGCCGGCGAACGCTTGCGCCTGCATGGTGCGATCGCGTTGCCGTTGGCGCACGACGCCGTGCCGGGCACGCTGCTGGCCGCCGGACGCGATGGCCTGGATATCGCTTGCGGCGAAGGTGCCCTGCGCATCCGGGTGTTGCAACGCGACGGCGGCAAGGCGATGACCGCGGCCGATTACCTCAACGGTCGCGCCGAGCTGAGAACCGGATGATCCCCGCGACCGCCGCCGTGGCGCAGCCGGCGTGAGTCACGGCGCCGCACCCCGCGCCATCGCCGCCACCGTGCTTGATGCGGTGCTCCATCACGGGCGTTCGCTGAAGGCCGAGCTGGCGGTCGCCCTGCCACCGCTGGTCGATCCGCGTGATCGCGCCCTGGTCGAGGCCATCTGTTTCGCCGTGCTGCGCCAACCGCAGCGGTATGAGACCGCGTTGGCGAGGTTCCTCTCGCGCCCGCTGCCCAAGCGCGATGCCAAGGTACGCACCTTGTTGTACGCCGGTTTCGCCCAGCTCGATCCGCTCGGCTTGCCTGCCCATGCCGCGGTTGCCGCCACGGTCGAAGCGGCACGGATGCTTGGACACGAGCATCAGGCCGGGCTGGTCAATGCGCTGTTGCGCCGCGCCCAGCGTGAGGGTTTGCCGGCCGTCGATCCCCACGCGCATTGGCCGCCGTGGTTGCGCGACCGGTTGCAGCGGGACTGGGGTGACAAGACCCCGGCAATACTGGAAGCCAGCGCAACGCCGGCGCCCATGTGGCTGCGGGTCAACGCGCTGCGCGGTAGTCGTGACGCCTACGCCGAGCGCTTGCGGGCAACCGGGGTGGAAGTGGCCATCGATCCGTCTCTGCCCGATGCGCTGCGGCTGGAGGTCGGCGTGCCGGTGGCGACATTGCCGGACTTCGACCTTGGGGCGGTCTCGGTGCAGGACGGGTCGGCGCAACAGGTGGCCGATGCGCTCGCGCTGGCACCGGGTGCACGGGTGCTGGATGCCTGTGCGGCGCCGGGCGGCAAAGCTGCGCATCTGCTCGAACGCGACCCGGCGTTGTCATTGGTGGCGGTCGAGATCAACGCCGCGCGCCTGCGCCGCATGCGTACCGGTTTCGCGCGGCTCGGCCTTGCCGGGCGCGGACGCCTGGTCGCCGCCGATGCCACGGCGTTGTCGACCTGGTGGGATGGCGCGCCGTTCGATGCGGTGCTGCTGGATGCGCCGTGTTCGGCGACCGGCATTGTCCGGCGCCAGCCCGACGTGCTGATACACCGGCGCGAATCCGACCTGGTGGCACTGATGGCCCTTCAGGCGACATTGCTCGACACACTGTGGCGAACGCTCGCGCCCGGCGGCGTGCTGTTGTATGCCACCTGCTCGATCCTGAAAAGTGAGAACGAGGCGCAGGTGGAGGCATTCCTCGCCCGCACCCCGGACGCCAGCGCCGAGCCGCTGGACGACCGTTTCGGTCATGCCAGCGGACCGGGCCGCCAACGCCTGCCGGGCGAGGGTGGCATGGACGGCTTCTTTTACGCGCGTTTGCGCAAGGCCTGAGGGCAGCGCGTCATGCCCTTGATACGCATCCTCGGCCGTGACAACGGCGCCGGCCTGAGTCGCGACTTGACGTTGGTCGCCGGCTTGCTGGCCCAGGCCGGCAACACCGTCGAAGCGGTCGGCTTTGGCAATGAAAAAGGCATCCGCACCCTGCGCCAGGCGGGCATGTGGGTCGCCCGCAGCTGGCAAGGTCGCGCCGACCTGCAGATCTCGCTGGAGCATGTCTATCCGTTGTCGCTGGGATTGGCGAAACGCAACTGGCTGATTCCCAACCCGGAGTGGTTCCGGGACCGGTGGTTGCCGGTGTTGCCACGCTTTGAGCAGGTCTTGTGCAAGACCCGCCACGCCCAACGGATCTTCGCGGATCTCGGCAGCCAGACCGCCTTCATCGGCTTCACCTGCGATGACAGGATGGATGCCAGCGTGCAGCGCCAATCCGGGTTTTTCCATCTGGCCGGTCGCAGCCCGGTCAAAGGTACCGAGGTGCTCCTCGAGGCATGGAGGCGGCGTCCGGACTGGCCGAAACTGGTCGTGGTGCAAGGCAGGAAAACCGCCCGCCCCGGTCCGGCCGCCGACAATATCGAGCACCGCATCGGCCACATCGAAGACGGCGAGCTGCGGCGCCTGCAAAATACCTATCCATTCCATATCTGTCCGTCCGAGGCCGAAGGGTTCGGGCACTGCCTGGCCGAGGCGATGAGCGTGGGTGCGGTGACGGTGACGGTTGACGGCGAGCCGATGAACGAGCTGATCGAGCACGGCCATGGCGTGTTGATCGCGCCGTCCCGGGTCGGTCAACTGGGCCTGGCGAAGCGCTACTACGTAGACGTCGAAGGCGTGGACAAGGCGGTGGACGGTTTGCTGGCGCTGCCCGCCAGTGAGCGCGAGGCGATGGGCGCACGCGCGCGTTCTCGATTCCAGGCGATGGATCTGGCGTTCCGGCAGCATCTGGTGGAAGAGGCAAGGGAGTCCTGATGTCGAAACGCTATCTGCTTTACGGGTCCGTCCGCTACGCCCTGGCCATCCTGCGCCCCTTGCAGGACGCCATCCGTGCCCGTGGCGGCGAGGCGGCGTGGTTCTTCGACAGTGACGGCACCGGCGCCGACGAGCTGGTGGAAGGCGAGCGCCTGCTCACCAGCGTTGCCGACGTACGCGACTGGAACCCGATTGCCATATTCACCTCGAGCAATGCGCTGCCGCACTTCTTCCCCGGGGTGAAGGTCCAGACCTTCCACGGCTTCGATGCCGGCAAGCCGCGACACATCTACATCCGCGCGTTCTTCGATTTGTACTGCACGACCGGCCCGGATGACACGCGGGCGTTCCAGGCGCTCGCCGACAAACTGGGCTACTTCAAGGTCACCGAGACCGGTTGGCCGAAGCTCGACCCGTTCCTGAAGGCAATCGACGGACCGCTGCCGCCAGTGCGCCAGCCACCGGTGATCCTCTACCACTCCACGTTTTCTCCGTCCTGGAGCGCGGCGCCAATCCTGTACGACCAGGTTCGGCGGCTGTCGCGTGACGGGCGTTGGCGCTGGATCGTCAGCCTGCATCCCAAGACCGACCCGCAGGTCATCGCGAAGTACCGGGCGCTGGAGAACGAGAATCTGCGTTTCGCCGACAACGACAACATCCTGGAGCTGTTTCCCCAGGTCGACATGATGTGCTCGGACACCTCCTCGGCGCTCAGCGAGTTCCTGTTGACCGGCAAGCCGGTGGTGACCTTCCGCAACCGTCGGCCGGGGCCGCAGCTGATCGATATCAACGATCCGGCGCAGTTCGAGCCGGCGATCGAACGGGCATTGTCACGACCGCCGGAATTGCTGGCGGCGATCCGCGCCTTTGCCGACCACCTCCATCCTTACCGGGATGGGTGCTCCAGCGAACGCACGCTGGACGCGGTCGACGAATTCCTGGCCCAAGGCGGCGTCGCCCGCCTGCGCCGCAAACCGATCAACCTGTGGCGAAAGACCAAGATCCGTCGTCGCCTGAAGTACTGGGGGCCGCAATAATGCGCATCGTCCATCTGCTGCTGACCAGTCGCTTTGCCGGCAGTGAGCGCCACGCGCTGGAGCTGGCCGCCGCGCAGTCGGCGCAGCACGAAGTCACGCTGCTCCTGCGTCGCGATGGTGCCGCGGGGCGCGCCGATGCCATCGCCCATCGGGTAGACCCACGGGTCAAGGTTGAAGTGGTCGGGAACCTGTTGCCGTCACTGCAGGCGCGACGGCTGCTGCGGCGCTTGCGGCCCGACGTCGCCCACGCCCACCTGAGCGCCGGATCGCGCGCGCTGCATGGCCTGGACGTCGACGGCTGCCTGCGCGTTGCGACCCTGCATATCGCCTACAAGCCGCGCCAGCACGCACCGCTGGATGGCCTGATTGCGATCGCTCCGTGGCAACTGGCCGATATCCCCGATGGGCTGCGAGAGCGCACGGTCCAGGTCGACAACTGGACCCTGCCACGCCCGCCTGCCGCCGGCGCACGCGCCAGGTTGCGCGCCGAGCACGGCATCAGTGACGACACCTTCCTGATCGGCGCCTTGGGTCGGGTCGAGCCGGGCAAGGGGCTGGATGTGCTGGTGGCGGCGTTCCAGCGCGCTGGTTTGCCGAACGCGCGCCTGGCCATCGTCGGTCAGGGCAGCGCCTGGGATGCGGTGCGCAAGCAGGCGGGCGCCGAGGTGCTGATGCCCGGTTTCGCGGAGCGTCCGGAAGACTGGCTGTCCGCGTTCGACGGCTTCGTCAGTGCCGCCCGGCGTGAACCCTTCGGACTGGTGTTGCTGGAAGCGATGGAAGCGGGCCTGCCGATCGTCGCGACGGCCAGTCAGGGTGCCCAGCACCTGTCCGCGCAACTGCGGTCCGCGCTGGTGCCGATTGACGATGCGGACGCGTTGGCCGGCAGCCTGCAACAAATGTGCGCGCAGGGCCAGCAGCGGATGGCTTACCCGATGGACGGGTTCCGGATCGAGGCCAAGCTGGCGCAGATTGAAGCGTTCTACCGTGATGGGCTGGCGCGCTTGCGCGGCGGCTGAATCACCACCGCAGTTGGTGAGGGCTGGCGCGCCTGCGCGGCAGCTGAGTCACCACCGCAGCCGTCGATGCGCCAACTCGCCGGACAGCCGCTGGTAAATCGCCACCGCCTGCGCTTCGGGCACGAACCGGATCCGCAACGGAAGCGACGTCGCGCCGGCACCGGCGGTGTCCAGCCACACCGAGGCGGTACCGCAATAGCGGTCCAGCGGGTTGCGCGACAACCGCAGTGCCTGCAGTTTGTCGATCTCGGCAAACCGCCAGTGCCGGTCCAGCCAACCCTCGCGCACCGCGACCAGCTCGTCGCCCAGCGCCCAGGCGGCCCACGCCGCTCGCCGCCGTGCCTTGAAGGCGGCCCACGGCAGCCACGCCAGCGCGAGCAAGCCCCAGCGGCCAAATTCCGATCCCAGTAGCGCAGCGACCAGCAATGTCAGCGGCAATGACGGCAGCCATCGACGCAACCAGCTGATCACCGGCACCGGCTGCCAGTCGAGCTGGTCCCAATGCCCGCGCGGCAGCAGATTCCGGATAAGGTCGGCGCATTGCCGCGGTGTGGCAATGGGCGCGATATCGCGCAGCGCACGCGACTGGTTTTGCTGCTCGGCCACCGCGGTGTCGACCTTCAACGATTGCCGCCCCAGCCAGCGGTGCATCAACCCCTCGTGCAGGGTTCCAGCCTGGATCCGGCGGCGCGACGCGCTGGTGCGCCAGCGGCCCAACAGGCCGCGTTCGACGGTCAGCCGGCGATCCTGCTCGCTGAGCCGAAAGCCGTAGTACTGCAGCAACGCCAGGGCGACCGACAGCAACCGCAATAGCAGCACTACCAGTACCACCAGACTGACCGCGGCGAGTGCAAACTCGGCAGTGCCAAAATGGCGCTCGTCGGCCCAGCCAAACAGCGTCTCTCCCCATTGCTCGAACACGCGTGGCATCAGCTCACCGTTGAACTGGGCGATACCGCCGAATGCCGCCGCCAGCAGGATCAGCCCGCGGTTGGACACCAGTCCCAGCCGCAACACCTCACCCATTGGCAGCTCCAGCAACGTGGCGCTGGCCGTTGTGGTGGTGGGCGCGATTGTGCCGGCGCTGGAGCGGGCACGGCGGCGCACCAGTGCCTCAAGCGCCAACGCATCGTCGAGCTTGAGCACCCGCATCTCGGCCTCGGGCTTGGTGCCACCGGCCGATTCAAGCCGTACCTCGGCGACGCCAAAAAACCGATGCAGCAATGATTGCTGCAAGGCGACATTGTGGATGCGGACAAACGGAATCACCCGCACGCTGCGCTCCAGCAGGCCACTGCGCACCACCAACGCATCCTCACCGACGCGGTAGCGGTAGGTGAAGTAGTGCCACAGCGACACCAGCGCCAGCGCGCCGACGCCGATCAATGGCCACCACGCGCTGTCGCCGTAGCCCCTGGAGCCGCCGCCGCCGAATACCAGCAGGGCCAGCAACGGCACGATGAACTGCCTGAGTTGTGCCAGCAGCACGAACAGCCACGACATCGGATGCAACCGGTGCTCGACGTCGCCGGCGTTGTCCAGTGAGGTCTCCGCCGGGGCGTGGCCTGGCTCGGCGTCAGTCATCGTCGCCGTCGTCGATCTGGTGGCCGAGACGGTCACGCAGCCGTTCGGCATCGTCCGCGTCCAGGTTGGGCACGGTCACCGCGCTGTGGCGGGTCCCGGCGGTGTGGACGACCAGCGTTGCCAGCTGGCGGCGGCGTTGCAGCGGGCCGCGTTTGATGTCCAGGTGCTGGACCCGGCTCGCCGGCACCCGGGTCTCGTGTTGCCACAGTTTTCCACGGCGCAGCGCCAAGCCGTTTTCATCGAGTCGCCAGAACGTGTGGCGGTATTGCTTCAAGCCGAGCCACAGGCCGAATCCGCCGCCCAGTGCCGCCCCCAGTGCCGCGGTGGCGATCGCGCCAACCAGGGACAGCTCGATGGCGGCGGTGGCCACCGCAAAGGTAACCAATCCCGCCAGGGCGAGCGCGGGCACCGTGCCGAGCAGGAACAACGCCCGCGAGCGTGGCGGCAATGGCTGCCACGCGGACACGTCCGGTCGCCCGGGTCGATCCGGAGAATCAACGGGTCCAACCGGGTCTGTCGCCGGGTCGCGGCTCATCGTGAGTGCCTGTGCATCGGGATTCCCCTGGTTGGCCGTGGTGGCGCCGGCCTACGCTAGCGCCGGTAGCACTCCGGCCAGTACGGATTCTCCTCGCCGCAACCGGATGGCTGCCGCGAGAAACGTTTGTAGGTCCATTGGTACTGCGCCGGGTCGCGTCGTGCAACGCGCTCGATGGCCGCATTGAGTGCAGTGACACTGACTTTGGGGTCGGGGTCGGCCACCGCGGCGGGGGCCGGCACGATATGCAGGGCGAACCGCGGCCCCTCGTTGCCGGTTCCACCGTCGATCCGTTCGCACCAGGCGACCACGACCGTGGCGCCGCTGCGTGCGGCGAGCCGGCCGAGCAGGGTCATGGTCAAGGCCGGGATGCCGAAAAACGGGCCGAACTCGCCATCGCCCAGCTTGGGCTGCTGGTCGGGCAGGATGCCGACCACGCCGCCACTGGCCAGTCGCTTGAACAACTGGCGCACTCCCGCCCCTTCGGCGCGGACCTGGGTCACCCGCGCGGCAGCCCCGTCATCGGCGCGCACCCGTTGCAGGAAGGCCTCGCCAATGGCCGAGTCCGGCGGCGCGTACAGGATCGCCAGCGGCGTGCGCGAGGCGAGCCACTGGTTCAACAGCTCCCAGTTGCCGTGATGCGGCGCGGCAACGATGATGCCCTTGCCGGTCGCGAGTGCGGCATCCAGGTGTTCCGCACCGTGTGTCTCGCTGATCAGGGCGAGGTTCTCCGCATGCGGGCGGGTCCACAGCCGCAGTGTCTCGATCACCTGTCGCGCGGTGTTGCGCAGGATCGATTGGCGCAGTTGGTCGCGCTGGCCGGGTAGCAACTCGGGGTAGGCCAAGGCCAGGTTGCATGCGGTCACCCGCGCTGCGCAGCTGTTGGCGCGCAGGCTCCGCGCCGCCAACGCGTCACCCAGCCGATACAGCCACCGCCACGGCAGCCGGGTCAGCGCAGCGACCATCAGATACAGCAAGTGGGCAACAAAATTCGTCATCGCCAGCAGTGTAGCTACCCCAGCCACGCCACGGTCGGTATCGTGTGCCGATGCTTGCCCTCATCCAGCGCGTCACCCAGGCCAGCGTCCATGTCGACGGTGAGTTGATTGGTGCCATCGGCCCGGGTTTGCTGGCGCTGGTCGGTATTGAGCCCGCGGACGGGGACGCGCAGGTCGCGCGGATGGCGGAGCGGCTGCTTGGCTACCGGGTGTTTGCCGACGAGCAGGGCCGCATGAACCTGAGCCTGGGCAATACCGGAGGTGGATTGTTGCTGGTCAGCCAGTTCACCCTGGCCGCGGATACCTCCAGTGGCATGCGGCCGGGCTTCAGTACCGCCGCGGCGCCCGACCTGGCTGAACCGGTGTTCAACCAATTGCTGCAAACCTGCCGGGCCCGGCACCCTGCAGGGGTGGAAACCGGCCGCTTCGGTGCCCATATGGTGATAGGTCTGGTCAATGATGGCCCGGTCAGCTTCCTCCTTCGGGCCTGATCCCCGGCGCCATCCCCTGCCACAGCTTGCTTTCAGGCGGTGGCGCCAGACGCTGGTATAATAGAAGGTTCCTTCCTCCCCATTACATGGTGGCGCAGCCGTATGGCAAACGAACGTCAGGCTCCCCAGTCCGATATCAAATCGCTGATCAGCAAGGGCCTGGAACAAGGCTACCTGACCTACGCGGAGGTCAACGATCACCTGCCCGACGATATCGTCGATGCAGAGCAGATCGAAGACGTCATCGCGATGATCAACGGCATGGGCATCGAAGTGCACGAAGTTGCACCCGATGCCGACACGCTGTCGATCGGCGACAGCAGCGCCAGTGCCCGCGAGGTGGACGAAAGCACCGCCGAGGAAGCTGCGGCCGCATTGACCAGCCTCGACGCCGAAGGTGGTCGCACCACCGACCCGGTGCGCATGTACATGCGCGAGATGGGCACGGTCGACCTGCTGACCCGCGAGGGCGAGATCGAGATCGCCAAACGCATCGAAGATGGCCTGAACCAGGTCCAGGCTTCGGCTGGCCTGTTCCCGGGCACGATCGAGTTGATCCTGCAGGATTACGAGCTGCACAAGGCGGGCAAGAAGCGTCTGGCCGAGTTGCTGGTTGGTTTCCTGGACCAGCTCAACGACCCGACCGTGGCGCCGCCGCCGCGCGAGGCGATGTCGATCAGCCCGGAAGAACGGCAGGAGGAGCTGGACGCCAGGGCCGCAAGGGAAGATGCGCGGGCCGCAAAGCAGGCCGCCAAGGAAGCAAGGGAAGCGGCCAGGCAGGCCGAAAAGGGCAGTGATGACGATGCCGACGAAGATGACGACGAGGACGAGGATGATGATGACGTCGCCGATGACGGCCCGAGCGGCCCGAATCCGGCCGAGGTCACCAGTCGCTTCGAGTACCTGAGCGGGCTGTACGCCAAGTTCGAGAAGGCCTACGCCAAGCACGGTCCGAGCCACAAGTCCGTGACCAAGCTGCGTGAGGACATGGCCGAGGTGTTCGTCACCCTCAAGCTGCCGTTGCCGCTGATCGATGCGCTGGTGCAGAACATGCGCGACACCCAGGCCGAGATCAAACGCCACGAGCGCCGGATCCTGGACCTGTCGACCCGCGTCGCCAAGATGCCGCGCAAGGACTTCATCCGCTCCTGGGATGGCAACCAGACCAACCTGGAGTGGGTCGACGAGCTGCTCAAGCGCAAGCAGAAGTGGGCCTCCGGCCTGCGTGACGTCAAGGACCAGATCATCGCCGAGCAGGAGGCCACCATTGCCACCGAGCTGGCGATGCGCATGACACTGGGCGACCTGCGCGACATCAGCCGCACCATGGCCTATGGCGAGACCCGGGCCCGCAAGGCCAAGCGCGAGATGGTCGAGGCCAACCTGCGCCTGGTGATCTCGATTGCCAAGAAGTACACCAACCGCGGGCTGCAGTTCCTCGACCTGATCCAGGAAGGCAACATCGGCCTGATGAAGGCGGTCGACAAGTTCGAGCATCGCCGCGGCTTCAAGTTCTCGACCTACGCCACCTGGTGGATCCGCCAGGCGATCACGCGCTCGATTGCCGACCAGGCACGCACCATCCGCATCCCGGTGCACATGATCGAGACGATCAACAAGCTCAACCGGATCTCGCGCCAGATGCTCCAGCAGTACGGCCGCGAGGCGACGCCGGAAGAGTTGGCCAAAGAGATGGAGATGCCCGAGGACAAGGTTCGCAAGGTGATGAAGATCGCCAAGGAACCGATCTCCATGGAGACCCCGATCGGCGACGACGAGGACTCCCATCTGGGTGATTTCATCGAGGACACCAACGTGGAGTCCCCGGTGGAGGCGACGGTCAACATCAACCTGACCGAAACCGTGCGTGACGTGCTGTCCGGCCTGACCCCGCGCGAGGCCAAGGTGCTGCGCATGCGCTTCGGCATCGACATGAACACCGACCACACCCTCGAGGAAGTCGGCAAGCAGTTCGATGTCACCCGCGAGCGGATCCGCCAGATCGAGGCCAAGGCGTTGCGCAAGTTGCGTCATCCGACCCGCTCGGAGCAACTGCGCAGCTTCCTCGACATCGAGTAAGCCGCGCCAAAACGTAACTCGGTCCCCGTACTACCCGAAGCCCCGCCAAGTGCGGGGCTTCGCTTTTCCGCAGGCTACAATTGCACTCCGCGATGCGGGCCCATAGCTCAATGGTTAGAGCAGAGGACTCATAATCCTTTGGTTCCAGGTTCGAGTCCTGGTGGGCCCATTTTTCGATGGCCATCTCGCTGCGCTGCCTGTGCTGGAAAGCATAGATTGGCCGGGATGGACAAATTGTCATTTCTGGAAAGCATAAGCGGTCCGGGAGGGTTCCTGGGGCTCAAGAGCCGTTAGGGCGGGGAGCCACCATTGAAGGATTGCTTCCCGCAGCACGTTCTTGGGCAGGCCGGTTTCCTTCATCAGGTCTGCCAGAAGCCCCTTTCGGGAAAGCGGCTCGGTGTGTCTCAGTCGCCACGTGTGGATGCCACTGAAGGTGGCCTCCCGAGCGCGAACCTTCTTGCGGTTGAGTTCAGCGGCCAGATGCGCCTTACAGAACAAAGAAAGGCGGTTCACTAGGCCGGGGAAGTGGTAGCGCATGGCCCCGACGGTCGTTCCGATGTTTCGCGCGGCTTGTCTGAGAGATGTGGGAGCGCCCGCGTCCAGTGTGGCCAGTAGGTACTCCTCGATCGCCTTCGTATCGACTTTTGGCCCACGCTTACTTGGCAGCATAGGCTGTGGCAAGGACTGTTCTGCCGCGAAACCAAACGAACGTATGGAAGGTGGCTCTCCCTCCAGCAATTCGCAGATCGGCACTTCCAGCAAATAGGCGATCCGACGTGCGGCCGGCAAGGTCACCGGCTCGCTGGCAGATGCGTACCTGAGGCAGTCGTCGCGGGGAAGCTTCTCCCACAACGCTAGTTCTCGTTCGCTCGCCCAAGCTTCGTTGAAGAGCTTGTCGACGTAACGATTGACAGCCCCTTCGGGGAAAGGGGAGCTCCTGTGAACCAGGTCGGCGACGAATCTGACTAGATCCGGCGCCGCAGACTGGGGGTCGGGCTCGATGACATCATCAACACTCACCCGGTCCAGGCGCGCCGCGCAGTGCTGGCAAGCTGTGAAGCTGGCCCAGCGATTCACTGGGCGAGCAAGCCGGTTGCAACTTGGGCATCGATCCCGGAGCAGTATGCGGTGGGTGGCACAGGTCTTTAGTCCCTCCAGGAACCACGTGAGCTTCAGATACGCGGAACCTTGTTCGATCTCCTGCTCACCCAGGCAGGCAGGGCACCACCGAATGGTGCGGACGTAAGTGCTTGGTGACCGTTTAAGCGAGGGCAAGAGGTGCACGAATGTCCCCTGAGTCAACATGTCGAGGGACTCGATGACATGTTGCGCGGTGCACTCGAGAATTCCCGATGTGGTGCCATTCGGTCGTACAAGGCCAGCAAAGGGTTGGGACTGGACCCCTGCTGCCAGATCAATGCCTGGCTCCCTATAGTCAGCCAACAGCAGTCGTAACAAATGGCCGGTGGTGATGCCATGGCTGGAGGCAAGACGTATGAGGTAGGACGGGAATGCCTCGACGTCCTGTGTTCCCGTCCCGAGCATCCTTAGGGGAAGCAGCCCAAGCACTAGCCTCGACCGCCCGCAGGGCTGCGCCGCGACTTCCGTTGGAATGGCCGTCGCTTGGGGGCCGGCTTCTTGGTCGAGGCTCTGGAGGCACTATCAACTGCATGGCCTTGGGTTGGTGGGACCGGGCGCTCGTGGGCCCGTTTGAGGTCTTCTTCCCCGATCAAAATTTCATTGAGAAGGTCACGCTCCTGCAACGCGGGAAGCCGAGTGGAGTTGAGCCTGTCTAGCGTTACCACTTCTGCGCCATCGCTCAGCATTGAAGCCAAGCATGCTCGGATCCACTGTGACAGCAGCCCAACGCAGCCCAGTGATCCCTCAAACAAGGTGCGATTCCAGCTGCTTAACGACTCGGCTCCTTCGAATCGAAGAAGTTCGCTGAACTCACGTAGCACCTGTTCCCAGTCCTCCACCTGGGAGCGAGAAGTGGCCTGGTAACGAGCGAAGTTGAGAGGCTGTTGCCGGCCGACGAGGTGAGGCGCCAAGCCTAGCAGGGGAAGAAGCTTGTAGGACCCGGAGAGCACTAGCTTGACTTTGGACTTGCTCGCCATGCACTTCCAAGAATCGAGTATCCGCGTGGCCGCATGGTCTCCGCCCGGGGCGTACTGAACGTGATGGGCTTCGTCAATAACTAGGTATTCGGTCTGCCGCATTTCCAAGGCGCGCTCAAAGGCCGCTCGCAAAGTTGCCTCAGACGTTCTATGCAACAGTTGATCGTGCTTGAACCCCCAGTCGTCATCCTTCGCTTGGACGCCATAGATGGGGTGATGGATTGCCTTGAGGCAGGCGGCCATGAACGCCTTGGTGGAGAACTCACCATTCTTGGCTGAGTTCTCCGCCTCAACCACCACGACACGCATTCTGCCGTCAGCCTCCGGCACATTCATTTTCGGAACGGAAAGTGCATCGTTGGTGCACCGAGATTTTCCGACACGGGAGGGACCAACCAAGACAATCAGCTCCCCAGGCCAGATGGCGCGGACCCCAGCACGGATGCGTTTCCGGATGTGGACATAGTTTGTATGCTCGACTTTGCGATCCTTGATCGCGTCGATTGCCTTTAAGATCCAGTCTGCGTTCTTCACCATTGTGGTGTTTCCAGCTTGCTGAGCTCGCTCGACGCGGCTTGAGTGAAGAAGTCCTCTGGGGGTGAAGATTGATCGGGCGCTGGCGCTGGCGCTGGTGTCATGGTGGAGGCCCAGGATCCGGTAGGGTTTGACTGACGTGCGCGAACGGCGTGAACCAGATTTCGGTCGGCATCAAGCTTTGCCATTTCACGCAATTTGCTTCCGTCCAACATGACGACGCCTTCGACGGCTTGCGCAAGAGGTGTCTGGGTGGCATAGGTAGGACCTCGTGGCGCATGGCACGTCACCCAGCTTTCTTCGACTAGTGCATAGACCCGGTAAGGATCTTCAGGATCAATTCGCACCTCAGCGGTGCGGCGATTTCGCAGTTCCGACAATCTAGGGTGCCAATAATGAAAGGCGCCGATATGTAGGCCGCGCTGGGGGTCTAGCGCGTAGGCGCCGTCGTCTACCGCCGAGGCAATTACGAAGGTGTCGTCGTAGGCGATCTCGCGCCCTGAGCAGCCGTACTGGCTCAGTCCTCGCTGCATCAGAACGCCAGGCGCCGCAAGGCTGGATTCGGTGGCGTAGGAGTCGAACCATTCGTTGAATTCAAGGAGATCTTCCCAGAGGTCCAACAATGTCAGGCAAGCATGCTTTTCCGGCCTATGGCTACCTGAAACGCTTCGTATCTCCTTGACAGATACCTTGTTTCCCGATCGGGTAGACAGCCATAGATCCTTGAACTGACCAAAGAAGCGTTCGCTCTCGCTTCCGTACCGTGGATGTCCCGAGGGTCGGAACATCAGGTTGACCTTGCAGTGCGCCAGCAGTCCGGAAAAATATGTGGAGCTAAATTCGGCGCCGCGATCCACCACAATGGTTTCGGGCAGTCGCCCGTGCAAGCGTAAACATTGGCGAATGATCAGCGCACAGTTGCGACGGCTTGGTGGCTTAAGGGTTAGCCATACGGCAAGCACGGACTTGGAATAGCAGTCGCGCAGAACGGTGAGCCACGGTTGCATGGCGTATGTCATGTCGTTGGCGTCAAGTACTTCGCAGTACAGGTCGACCAGATAGTGGTCGCAAGACGCCAACTCAAATGGTCTGCTGGCTTGGAGTGCGCGATCTGCGACGTCGGTGGGCTGATCTGCGGCGTTGGCAGCACGGTTGCCGCCGCGTGCCCCCGCTAGTTCGTCCTTGACCCCAGAGAGAATATTTCGAAACGAAGGTTTACTCAGTGGCGCGTAGTCGGGATGAAATTCCTCCGCTTCGGTTCGATAAATGCGATTCAATGCGCTGGGAGTGGGCCGCGGATCGACCGGCCAACGTGCTCTGATCACATTTTCGGCGAAGGCCAGTACAACATCGGGCCGTTTTGGCTTTCGGTTGCCTGAAAGGTGATGCTTCGGAGTCACGGCTACCACTGGCGAGAAGCCGGCCAACTCGCCGTCCCTGATCTTTCTTCTCCACCGCCTCGTATTCCGACTGGACACAGCGTCGCGGTCCAATTCCTCGACAATGGCTACACCTCGCTTGAGGTGACGAGTCGAAGGTAGATGCAACCGGCCGGCATGTCCTGTCAGTTGCCGACTGGAATCCCGAGACAGCTCCTGCCAGGCGCAATAAATCGCTTCATGAAGAAGATCGGGATCGTCTGTGATGAAGCAGGCATCAGGCTGAGTCAGTGCGAACTTCGACAGGTCGGTGAAGAGGCGCCGTCGTGCCAACAATCCCAGCAGGGGCGTCAGATCGATGAGGCCAAGAGCTTTGGCCAAGGTTCCGAGTGAAGTGACGCCCGACTTGCGCAGGTGCAAAAGGCACGCATCAGTTAGTGTCTCATCTGCGCAGGGCTTGTCCAGAGACCGGATCAGCAGTGCCAGGTTGGAGGTGCGCTGTCGGCATAGTTGATCGCTGGACACCACCTTGTGAGGAATACCGATTGAAGAAAGGCCTTCCTCTGCGGCGAGGTCGTGATAGACGCCATCCTCCAGCGTCCAGTCGGCGGACTTTGCGACTAACGCATCCAGGGCGGCTTTGGGTTTGATCTGTGCGACGAACGGGCCGTCCTTGTGCAGCACGAGTACGTCTGGTGTGTAGGTCGTGAGCTTGCGATTTCCTGACTTGGTTGAGCGATAGCAGTCAATTTTGGGTGGCTGTTCGTAGAACGCCAGAACATCAGGCTCAAAGTCCAGATGGATGGCGTATGCCAACTCGCCGGTCCGACTCTCCGTGTTGACGGAGAAACCCATTTTGCGTGACTGGTATTCGGTTTTGATGCACGTGTATCCGTTGTTTCCTACGTCTCTGGCCAGATCAGCGGCTGCGTAGCGCAAGTAGTCGGTGGCATCCTGCGCCAGTTCATGGCCGACGATGTAAGCATCCAGATCGGTGCGCGAAAACGACATAGCGATCCCCTTTGCCACAAGCGGCAAGTTCGTTGCATGAGAGGTCGCCCGCGACGGATCCAAGGGTGGGGCTGTCGATCGGACAGCACCGCACCTCCCTAGATCAGCGGGACTTGCAGTCAAGTCGAACGGGGGGTTACAGTCAGGACACGCGCTACCAACGCAGTCCAACGATGACCCCGGCCCCTAGCCGGGGTTTGTCGTTCTGGCCCCCGGCTGGTCAGCTCATAGGGGCGTCCTCCGATTCGGTATGGGCTGCGCGCCCGCTGATCGAGCATCACCCCGCGGTTCGTTGGGGTTTCGCAGCAGCATCTCAACGTCAGCAGTAGGCGCTTTGGCCTTGAGGCCCAGCGCCTGGGCAACTCGATGCGCTTCTCCGCGCCGGCCTTTTGTGCGCCCCGCTAACACCGCGTAGACGCTTCCTCGTCGGAAGCCGTGCGTATCAGCCCATTCTGAGATAGCTAGGCCAGACGTTTCGAACGCCTCGCGGATGTCGTCAAGCGTTTGCAGTGGCGCGAGCATGGGTTGGGCTGGTGGCCGTAATTCTTTACACTATGTACAAATGATAGCAAAAAGACAAGATTTCCGACCTTTTGGCGAGCATCTCAGGATCGAGCGGCGTCGTCTGGGCGTGAACCAGACGACTCTTGCCGAGGTCGGGGGGGTCAGCAAGGCCACTCAGGTGGCCTATGAAGCCGGTAGCACGCGGCCCGATGCGGCATATCTGGCCAAAGTCGCTGATGCCGGTGTAGACGTGTACTGGTTGCTGACAGGACGCAGGTCCGCTCCCACCATTCAGTGGGGGCTTCTCTTCGAGATCCGCGATCTCATTGACGAGTGGGCGGCCGAGCGCGGCAAGCAGACCTCACAAGCGGAGCGGGATGGGCTGCTCCGGAACCTCTACGCGCAGTTCTGCTCCGAGCGCCAGATAGATCCGGAGCAGTTAGCGGCGACCTTCAGGTTGGTTGGATGAGCCGCCCGGATGGCGACCGGCGACTGAGCGAAAGAGAGCGCCTTGAGATTCGCGAGGCCCTCCGGGCACAGGATGAACGAACAGGCAGCCGGATCGCGCGGATCGGACGCATCCTCGCCCATCCACCAAATGAAGCTGGCGATGTCAGGCGCTACCGCTTTGGCATAGCGATGCTGGGCCTTGCCATCTTCCAGGTGTTCCTTGTGGGGGCCCTTCCGGACGACGACAGGCGCTGGATATTTCTTGGTTTTGCGTTTCTCACCGCGTTCGTCGGCGCATGGCAAATCGATAAGGCCCGGCCGAGTTGACCAACCTTCCTTCGCGCTTACCCAAGTTTTCACGCAGCTCGACAACCTCATAAGCGTGAAACAGGGGCAACCGATAAGGCGATGTCCACTTCCGGCCGTAAGCGGGAGTAGGAGGGGTTGGGATTAGGGCTGGTTATCGCGGGTAGGGGAGGGCTGCTGCCGACCCGAAGCGGACCTGAAATTGGCGCGCTAAGCTGCTTGCTGCACTGCCTCGCATCTCGTAAAGCTTGGGAGCACTCCACCCTGGGTAACATCGGGGGTTGAGTGCGGGCGCACCGAGCAGTGATCGATCACTTCGGCCGCCGCCCTCCCTTGGAGCCTACCGATGATGCGCCTGCTGATCCTGTCCGACCTGCACCGCGAAGTCTGGGGTGAGACGCCCGTCGGCATCGATTTGGCGGTCAGTTGTCCTGACGTCGTGATCCTGGCCGGAGACATCGACAGTGGCGCGCGCTGCGTGCAATGGGCCGATAACACTTTCCCGGGTATCCCGACGCTCTATGTCAGCGGCAACCATGAGGGCTACGGCAACCGTATCGACGCCGTCGAGCGAGGTATCGCGGAGGCCTGTGCGACATCTTCGACGGTCGAGTATCTGCAGCAAAAAGAGATCTTTATTGGCGGCGTACGCTTTCTGGGCTGCACCCTGTGGACGGACTTCGAGCTCTTCGGCGAAGACCGGCGCCACGAGGCCATGTCGGCCTCGCTCCGTGCAATCAATGACTACCGCCTGATCCGGCTCACCAACCAGGGCGATCGCACTCTTCACCCGGCTGACACCGCCGAATGGCACGACAGACACGCGTTCTGGCTTCGGAAGCGACTGGCAATGCCGTTCGACGGCCCGACCGTCGTCATCACCCACATGGCGCCTTCACTAGGTTCCGTAGCCTCGCGCTACCGAGATGACATTCTCTCCTGCGCGTTCGCATCGTGCCTCGAGGATCTCGTCTCACAGGCGGACCTGTGGATTCATGGTCACACGCACGACTCGTTCGACTACTCGGTTGGACGATGCCGCGTCGTGTGCAACCCGCGCGGCTATCCCGGCCGCGCTAGGCAGGCAGAGAACACTCGGTTCGATCCGAACTACGTCGTCCAAATTGGCGCCAGGTAAAGCCAAGGACGACCGCTCCTGGCGGCGGTTTCAACCGGTCAACGCAACAGCTTGTCGATATCGCTCGATGGATGTTTCTGGCAGACGGCGATGCAGGCCTATCGGGCTCCGCTGAAGTCGTCTCCGCCCGGCAACAGGCGGGAGTTAGCGGCGGCCCAACTCTCGACCGCGCGGAATGCCTTGTCCATCCGACTGTACCGGGCGCCGCGTTGGCGGTCGCGTTCTAGGTGGCGATTGATGCTGGCCCACCACCCATCGTTGTTGATCCGGGCCGTCACTCGGGCGATCTCTGTGTCGCCGTCGAAGAGGCCGTAGGCATCCAGGCGTTTTGCAGCTTCTGGATTGTGTGCTTGGAATGCAGTGGCACGGTGGGCCTCCCCTCATCTTTCGACTGTGACAGAGATCCGGGACACTGCCAACCAATCAGCGATCTTGGTCTTTCGCTCGCCGGATATCTTTCATTTCTGTCTTCTAACATCGACTCGCACGAAAATCCGATATGTTGAATGCGGATAATATGGAAGCTGCGACTCCTTGGCGCGCAGCAGAGCTTTCTGGTCTACAGCTACAATCCAAGTTCGCGACTAAGCAACTCGTCAAGGCCCTCGTTGGACCGATTGAGTAAAGCGGCCCTCATTCCAAACGCGACCAGTCCTTCGACGTCAGCTCGTGGACTGTCGCCTACAAAAAGTACGTGTTTAGGCTGAACCGCCAGTGCTTCGGTGACAGCGCGGTATATGGCCGGGGCAGGTTTGCAAGCACCGACATAGCAACTCAACACGTAGGCGTCGAGGCCAGGAAGCAGTTTCCTGACAGCAGGAGCATAGGCAGCCGCAACGTTGCTGCAGATTGCCACGCGAATTCCTCAGGACCGGAGCTTGCTTAGAACTCCCATCACATCAGGATAGAGGCTCAGGGCCTGCAGCTCCGAAGCCACCTCTCTTTCCAGCACAGGGATAAGGTAAGCCATCCCCATTTTTGTGGCGACAGTCTGGATCGACTCCTTACGTAACAGGAACTGACGCCGCTCCCCCGCAGGGCGAGCCGATCATAGGCACTACGTCGCCGAGGTGCTGGCAGTAGTGTGGTACCGAATGCGTCGAGGATTACAGCCATCATGGCGTGACCTTAGCTCGCAATGGCGACGGGCACGTCAAGTGCCCAGCACCCGATGCGAAAGCCTTAGAAGAGGGAGCCTCTCGCGGATGTCGACGATTAGTCCTCTGGCCAACTCAGTCTCGTGGAGTAACGAAGGGGGCCCAACCGGCAGTCATCGGCCCACTCCGGGTGCGCGTCGGGATCCTCGAGCCCAACGCTGCTCCAAGGACCAGGATTGGCCATGGACGACACCTGCTCAATGGTTGGGAAGTGCCGTGCGATCTGCACGGCGTGCTGCCTGATGGAGAGAGGTAGGCTTTTGTCTCTTGCGAGCTCAATCAGGAAGCCGCCGGCCCAGACAAGCGCCCTCGACCTTTCATTTGGCATCGTCACGGTGAATCCTCGTTGCGGTGAGCTTGAGACCAACATGTCACCAAGCCGTCGCACAGCCTGCGATTTTTCCTACAGCAATGGCTTTGTGGAGGTTGTTTCGCCGCCTATCAGCGCTCTGGCGCTCCGCGGCGAGTTTCGCTCCCGTTTCGGACGGCTTCTTGCTAGCTATTGTGCGGATTCCGGTACAGGTGACTTTCCATACCGGTTGCCGCTGGCGGGCGCGCTGGGCGCTGTTCAGCGCCTGCCAGTGACCAAGCGATTGGTGTTGACCGACCGCGCGAATGACGGTTGTCGACCCGAAGCGGACATCGGCGTCCGTATCCGCGACTCGTTAGAGCATGTCGAGTCTGTCCAACGGGCTGACAGTTCGTCGGGCGGCATGCTCCACGTGGGTGTAGATCATCGTCGTTTTCAGATTGCGGTGGCCCAGTAGCAGCTGGATGGTGCGGATGTCTGTCCCCGCTGCCAAGAGGTGGGTGGCGAAGGAATGTCGCAAGGTATGCACCGACGCATGCTTGTGTATCCCCGCCTGTTCCAGCGCGACCTTGAAGGCGGCCTGCACCCCGGTTTCGGACGCATGCCAGCGCAGCCGCCGCGCCGTTTGCGGGCAGGTTCGAGCCAGGCGGGAGGGAAATAGGAACTGCCAGGTCAGGCTTTGGCTAGCGCTTGGGTACCTTCGATGGAGGGCGTTTGGCAGCGGCGCGTACCCCCAGCCTCGGGCAGTATCCCGACGGTGGAGGGTGGCCACGCGAAGTAATTGTCGCTGCAGCGGCTGGAC
>NZ_JBSVRJ010000004.1:0-106432 GCF_054052105.1 Lysobacter sp. A286
AGCGACCGAGGAAGACTCTTGGCTTTCAAACGCCGGCTGAGATGTTCAGTCAATGTGTTGCGTTGACCGGTTGAATCCACCGTCGATAGCAGCCATTCAAAGCACTAAAGAAAAAGGCGGCCATCGGCCGCCTTTCTCATTCCTCATAACCCGACTCAAACCCCAATCGGGTTCGGCTTCTCCGCATCGATCTTGTACGTCTTGATCGCCCTTGCGACATCCTTCGCGGTCATCTTGCCTTCCGCTGCCAACGCGGCGATCGCTGCGTGGGCGACGTAGTAGCGGTCGACTTCGAAGTGGCGGCGCAGGTTGGCGCGGGTGTCGCTACGGCCGTAGCCGTCGGTGCCCAGTACCGTGTAGTGCATCGGGACGTAGGCGCGGACCTGTTCGGCGTAGGTGCGGATGTAGTCGGTGGCGGCAATCGCCGGGCCCTGGCGGCCATCCAGCAGGGCGGTGATGTGCGCCTTGCGTGGGGTCTTGGCTTCGGGGTGGAAGCGGTTTTGGCGTTCGACGTCGGCACCGTCACGGGCGAGCTCGTTGAAGCTGGGGCAGGACCAGATGTCGGCGATCACGCCGAAGTCCTTCTCCAGCAGTTCGGCCGCGGCGATGACTTCGCGCAGGATGGTGCCGCTGCCCAGCAGTTGCACGCGCAGCTGGTCTTTCTTCGGCTTGCCGGCGTCGTGGAACAGGTACATGCCCTTGATGATCCCTTCGGCGCTGCCTTCGGGCATGGTCGGGTGGACGTAGTTCTCGTTCATCAGGGTGACGTAGAAGTACTCGTCATGCTGGTCGGCGAGCATGCGTTGCATGCCGTGCTGGATGATGGTCACCACTTCATAACTGAAGGTCGGGTCGTAGCTGCGGCAGTTCGGGATCAGCCCGGCCTGCACCATGCTGTGGCCGTCTTCGTGCTGCAGGCCTTCGCCGTTGAGGGTGGTGCGCCCGGCGGTGGCGCCGAGCAGGAAGCCGCGCGCACGCATGTCGCCGGCTTGCCAGGCGGCGTCGCCGACGCGCTGGAAACCGAACATCGAGTAGTAGATGTAGAACGGCAGCAGGGCGAGGTCGTTGCTGCTGTAGCTGGTGGCGCAGGCAAGCCAGGAGGCGAACGCGCCGGCCTCGGTGATGCCTTCCTGCAGCACCTGCCCGGCAGTGTCTTCGCGGTAGTACATCAGCTGGTCACGGTCGACCGGCTTGTACTTCTGGCCGAACGGGGCGTAGATGCCGATCTGGCGGAACAGGCCTTCCATGCCGAAGGTGCGCGCTTCGTCGGCGACGATCGGCACCAGCCGCGGGCCGACCTGCTTGTCGCGCAGGGAGATATTGAGCATCTGCACGAACGCCATCGTGGTGCTGATCTCACGCTCGCCGGTGGACTTGAGCAGGCGCTCGTAGGTCGCCAGCGGCGGCACTTCAAATTGCTGGGTGGCCTTGCGACGGCGCTGCGGCAGGAAGCCGCCGAGGGCCTTGCGGCGCTCGAGCAGGTATTCGATCTCCGGCGAGTCCTTGCCGGGGTGGTAGAACGGCACCGCGCCGTCCTTGAGCTGGTCGTCGGTCACCGGGATGGCGAAGCGGTCGCGGAACGCGCGCACGTCATCGTCATCCATCTTCTTGGTGCCGTGGGCCGGGTTGAGCGACTCGCCGGCCACTCCCATGCCGTAGCCCTTGACCGTCTTGGCCAGGATCACGGTCGGCATGCCCTTGGTGTTCACCGCCTGGTGGTAGGAGGCGTAGACCTTGTGCGGGTCGTGGCCGCCGCGGTTGAGGCGCCAGACGTCCTCGTCGCTGAGGTTGGCGACCAGCTGCGCGGTCTCCGGGTACTTGCCGAAGAAATGCTCGCGGGTATACGCGCCGCCGAAGGCCTTGCAGTTTTGGTACTCGCCGTCGACGGTTTCCATCATCAGCTGGCGCAACTTGCCGCTGGTGTCGCGGGCCAGCAACGGATCCCAGTAGCTGCCCCAGATGTTCTTGATGACGTTCCAGCCGGCGCCGCGGAAGTTGCCTTCCAGCTCCTGGATGATCTTGCCGTTGCCGCGCACCGGGCCGTCCAGGCGCTGCAGGTTGCAGTTGACGACGAAGATCAGGTTGTCCAGGCCCTCGCGGCCAGCGACCGAGATCGCGCCGAGCGACTCGGGCTCGTCGGTCTCGCCGTCGCCGAGGAAGCACCAGACCTTGCGGTCGGTCTTCGGCATCAGGCCGCGGCCTTCCAGGTACTTGAAGTTGCGCGCCTGGTAGATCGCGCTGATCGGGCCCAGGCCCATCGACACAGTCGGGGTCTGCCAGTAGTCCGGCATCAACCACGGGTGCGGGTAGGAGCTGATGCCGCGACCGTCGACCTCCATGCGGAAGTTGTCGAGCTGGTCTTCACTGAAGCGGCCTTCCAGGAACGAGCGCGCGTAGATGCCCGGCGAGCCGTGGCCCTGGATGAACAGCAGGTCGCCCGGATGGTCTTCGCTCGGCGCGCGCCAGAAGTGGTTGAAGCCGACGTCATACAGCGTCGCCGAGGAGCCGAAGGTGGCGATGTGGCCGCCCAGGTCGCCGGGCTTGCGGTTGGCCCGCACCACCATCGCCATTGCGTTCCAGCGGATGATCGAGCGGATTTTCCACTCCATCGCCGCATCACCGGGGCTCTTGGCCTCCAGTTGGGTCGGGATGGTGTTGATGTACTCGGTGGTCGGGTCAAACGGCAGGTGCGCACCGGCGCGGCGCGAGACTTCGACCATGCGCTCCAGCAGTTGGTGCGCGCGGTCGGTACCGTCGCGCTGGATCACCGCTTCGACCGATTCGACCCACTCCTTGGTCTCGGTAGGGTCCGGATCGTTCTGCAGCAGCTCGTTGAGCGGGCTCTCGTAGGTCTGGGTCATGCGCCTCGCGACCCCTTGGCCGCGCCTCATAATCAAGTGGGATCTATGCCGTCATTCTACCGCGCCGCCGCGATGGCGGCGCGCCTACCTATCCGCCACGGCTGGCGCGGATCTGGGCGTCGACCGCCGCGATCGCGGTCATGTTGACCACCCGGCGTGACGTCGCATCCGAGGTCAGGATGTGGGCCGGTTTGTCCAACCCCATCAGGATCGGGCCAATCGCCACGCCGTCGGTGGCAACACGGAACATGTTGTAGGTGATGTTGGCCGCGTCCAGGTTGGGCAGCACGAACAGGTTCGCGCGTCCGCTCAGGGTGGTGTTGGGGAAGATGCGTTTGCGCAACGCCTCGTTCCATGCGGTGTCGCCCATCATCTCGCCGTCGACCTCCAGCTTGGGCTGGCGTGCCTTGAGGAGCTCGCGCACCTTGCGCATCTTCGCCGCCGACGGGTTGTCGTGGCTGCCGTAGTTGGAGTGCGACAGCAGCGCGACCTTCGGCTCCACCCCGAACAGCTTCAGCCGGTAGGTCGCCTGCAGGGTCGCCTCGGCGATCTGCTCGGCGCTGGGGTCAAGCTGGACGTGGGTGTCCAGGAAGAACCACGCGCCGGCGTCGTTGATCACCCCGGTCATCGCGGCGGTGCCGGCGATGCCGCGATCGAAGTCGAAGATGCTGCGCAGGTAGCCAAGCTTCTTGTGGAACCGCCCGACGATGCCGCAGATCATCGCGTCGGCCTCGCCCCGCTCAACCATCAAGGCCGCGATCAGGCTCGGACGCGAGCGGATCAGGCTCTTGGCCGCCTCGATGGTGACGCCGCGGCGCTCGGTCAGGGCGTGGTACTGCTGCCAATAATCGTGGAAGCGCGGGTCGTCGTGGATGTTGGTCAGCTCGAAATCCACGCCCTGGCGCATGCGCAGCCCGAGCCGGTCGATGCGGGTCTGGATCACTTCCGGGCGGCCGACCAGGATCGGCGTGGCCAGGCCTTCGTCGATCACCGTCTGCACTGCGCGCAGCACGACTTCTTCCTCACCCTCGGCATAGACCACGCGCTTGCGGTCGCTGCGGGCACGGTCGTAGACCGGCTTCATCAGCAGGCCGGTGCGGTGGACAAACTGGCCGAGCTTCTCCTCGTAGGCCGCTATGTCCTCGATCGGGCGGGTGGCCACGCCGGACGCCATGGCCGCACGCGCCACGGCGGACGACACCATCACCATCAGGCGCGGGTCGAACGGGCGCGGGATCAGGTATTCCGGACCGAAGGTCGGCACGTCGCCGCCGTAGGCCGAGGCCAGGTCGCCGGCTTCCATCCGCGCCAGCTGGGCGATCGCATGCACGCAGGCGAGCTTCATTTCCTCATTGATCACGGTTGCGCCGACATCCAGCGCACCGCGGAAGATGTACGGGAAGCAGACCGCGTTGTTGACCTGGTTGGGGTAGTCGGAACGGCCAGTGGCGAGGATTGCGTCGGGGCGCACCGCCTTGGCGGCGTCGGGCAGGATCTCGGGGTACGGGTTGGCCAGCGCCAGGATGATCGGCTGCTCGGCCATGGTCACGACCATTTCCGGCTTCAGGATGCCGCCGGCGGACAGCCCCAGGAACACGTCCGCGCCAGCCACGATCTCCGCCAGCTCGCGCTTGTCGGTATCGCGGGCGTAACGCGCCTTCTCCGGGTCCAGGCCGGGGCGGTCGCGGTAGAGCACGCCATCACGGTCGAAGGCGAAGATGTTCTCGTGCCGTGCGCCCATCGCGACCAGCATGTCCAGGCAGGCGATGCCCGCCGCGCCGACGCCGGTGGTGGCGATGCGGACGTCCTCGATTTTCTTGCCGACCACTTCCAGCGCGTTGAACACCGCCGCGCCGACGATGATCGCAGTGCCGTGCTGGTCGTCATGGAACACCGGGATCTTCATCCGCTCGCGCAGCTTGCGCTCGACGATGAAGCACTCCGGTGCCTTGATGTCCTCCAGGTTGATGCCGCCGAAGGTCGGTTCCATCGCCGCGATGATGTCGACCAGCTTGTCGGGGTCGCGCTCGTCCAGCTCAATGTCGAACACGTCGATGCCGGCGAACTTCTGGAACAGGATGCCCTTGCCTTCCATTACCGGTTTACCAGCCAGCGGGCCGATGTCGCCCAGGCCCAGCACTGCGGTGCCGTTGGTGATCACCGCCACCAGGTTGCCGCGCGCGGTGTAGTCGCGGGCGGTATTGGGGTCGTCGACGATCGCCTCGCAGGCATAGGCCACCCCGGGCGAGTACGCCAGCGCCAGGTCACGCTGGGTCACCATCGCCTTGGTCGGGGTGACCTTGATCTTCCCGGGCGGGTGCTGGCTGTGGTAGTCGAGGGCGGCTTGCTTGAAATCGTCGGTATTGGACATTGCGGGAGGGCACGGCTGGAAGGACGCTCGATTCTACCGTTCGTGGCAACGGCAGCGCGATTGACCCAGAATCGAGGCACGTTGCAGCGGGGACAGGCATGCAGGAATGGGCGCGGGACCGGCTGAAGGCCGGCGGGTGGATGCTGCTGGTGGCCGCGCTGACGGTGCTGGTGCAGTGGCCGTTGGTTTCCAACCCCGGCTACTTCAGCCATGACGAGCTGCAATGGGCGGCGGCGGCGAACGTTGCGCCCGGCGCGACGCTGCCGTGGGTCGACTGGTTCGACCTGGTGCTGTTCCAGTACCGACCGCTGACCTTCAACCTGTGGCTGTGGCTGTCGCACCACCTGTTCGACCAGCCGCAGGCATTCCATGCCGTGATCGTGGCTGCCGGGGCACTCAATGCCGCATTGCTGACCGGCCTGTTGGTCCGGCTGGAGGTTTTGCCGCGACGGGCCGCGTTGGCCGCGCTGATGTTCGCGCTGGGGCCCTACGCGATGTACGTGCACGGCTGGGTGGGCACGATCGGCGACCTGCTCTGGGTGGGCTGCGGGTTGCTGGTGGCGTTGGTCGCGACCTCGCGCTGGCCGGGATGGCGCATCGCGATCGCCGCCGCCGTGCTGACCGCGGTCGCGCTGCTGGCGAAGGAGGCCGCGCTCTCGATCCCCGCGCTGCTGGCCGTGGCGTGGTTGCTGGACCGCACGAGAGGGGGCTGGCGCTGGGCATTCGCGGGGTCGGTGGTGCCGGCGCTGGCCTACCTGCTGCTGCGATCGTCCGTGTTGGCCGGTGTCGACGGGCCGGACGACGCCTATGCCTGGTCGCTGACGAACATCCCGCAGCGCTGGCTCGAGTACTACGCTTTCCTGCCGCAGGTCAGCGTGTTCGAAGCCCAGACGACGCTCGCACGGGGGTTCGGCGACACGCGTTTCATCGTCTCCTGCGTGCTGATGCTGGCGCTGTTGGCCGCGTTGTGGCGGGTCGGCTGGCGCTGGGCCGTCGCCCTGCTCGCCGGTGGCGCCGCCGCGCTGGGCCCGGTGCTGGTGCTCGCTGGGGCCAGCAACCAGTACGGCTATGGCTTCGCCGCGTTCGCCGCCGGGCTGGTCGCCTGCGCCTGGCCGCGACTGGCACGCTGGGGCCGTGGGTTGGTGGTGGTACTGGCCGTGCTGTTGCTCTGGCACGGGATCAACGTGATGCGGCAGGTCCGCCACGTCGGCGAGTTGCAGGCGGTGTTCTCGCCGGCGTTGGCCGAACTGCTGCGGGACGAGGACGCGGCCGTCGTGAGGCTGCGGGTCGCCGAAGATGTGCCGCCATGGATCTTCCAGCGCCTGACCCACGACATCCCAAGCTACGACGGCGTCCCGATCCGGTCGCGCGTGCAACTCGTCCAGTCGGGCGACGCCGACCAGGTGATCCAGACCGACGGCCGGCTGACGCCCGCGCCCTGATCACATACAGACAACCCATAACGCAGGGCTATGGAAGGGCCGTGTTTTATCAATTACGCCAACCCCCCCATTGACCTATGGTCGACCCTCATTGCTCCGTTTTGAGGGAGGTGGCCTTGGTCACGCTCGCCGGACATCCCGTAAGGAAGTTGCTTTCCGTCGCCATCGTGGCCATGGCGTTGGGTGCCTGCGCTCCGGATTCCACTGACGACCTCCCTGCGGCTGACCTGGTCATTGTCGGAGGGTCCCTGCACGACGGCGGCACCGGTGAACTGCGGCAGGCAGACATCGCCATCACCGGTGACCGCATCGTCTGGGTCGGCCCGGACGCGTCGTCGCACTACCGGGCGCAGCGCACCATTGATGCCACTGGCAAGGTGGTCGCGCCGGGCTTCATCGATCCCCATGGCCACCCCAACACCTATATCCGCGCCGACGATCCAGTCCAGCGCCGCAATGCCCCGTGGCTGTATCAGGGTGTAACCACACTGGGCATTGGCGTGGACGGGGGTGGCAGTCCGGATATCGCCGAACAACGTGAGTGGTTCCTGCGCCACGGGGTCGGTACCAACCTGGTGCCGTATGTCGGATTCGGTGCGGTGCGCTCGCGCGTGCTTGGACAGAGCGCGCGCAAGCCGGACGCTGCGGAGCTGTCCCGGATGCGTGAGCTGGTGGCATCGGCGATGTGTGGGGGTGCCTTCGGCCTGTCCACGGGCCTTTTCTATGTGCCCCAGAGTTATGCCGAGACCGATGAGGTAGTAGCGGTGGCCACTGAAGCCGCGCGCCGTGGCGGACTGTATGACAGCCACCAGCGCGACGAATCGTCCTATGGCATCGGGCTGATCGCGTCCACCAGCGAGGCCATTGAAATTGGCCGGCGCGCCGGCATGCCGGTCCACATCGCCCATATCAAGGCGCTTGGCGTGGACGTGCATGGCAAGGCTGCCGAACTGATCGAGCTGATAGAAAAAGCGCGGGCGGATGGGTTGCGGGTGACGGCCGACCAATACCCGTGGCTGGCCTCCGGCACCGGCCTGGCGGCGGCCTTGCTTCCGGCGTGGTCACGCGAGGGCGGGCGCAAGCGCTTGCTGGAGCGCCTTGCCGACCCCGCGCAACTGGCGGACATACAACTCGAAATGACTGACAACCTGCGGCGACGCGGTGGCGCGGAGGCCATCCTGCTGACCTCGCTCGGAGAGGACTGGACCGGCCTGACACTGGAAGAGGTCGCCGCCGACTGGGGTCTTTCCGCGGAAGACGCGGCCCTGCGCATCATCGGCCAGGACGAGCGCCCGCCCGGCGTGCGCAGCAGTGCCTCGATTGCCTCATTCAACATGCGTCAGGACGATGTGGAGCTGCTGATGCAGCAGCCTTGGGTGGTCACCAGTTCGGATGGTTCCAACGGTCATCCACGCCAATACGGCAGCTTTCCGGAGAAGTTCGCGCGCTATGTACGGGAGAAGGAAGTCCTCGACATTGGTACATTTATCCATCGCTCCACCGGCTTGACCGCCGATATCCTGGGTCTCCAACAGCGCGGCTATCTGAAGCCCGGGTACTTCGCGGACGTCGTGGTGTTTGACCCGGAAACACTCGCGGCGCGGGCGACCTACGTGGAGCCGCGAGAGCTCTCCGTGGGCGTAAGCCACCTTGTCGTCAACGGCACGCTTGCCATCAGCGATGGCGAGCAGACCGATGCGCTTGCCGGGCGGATGCTTCATCACGTGCCAACCATTGGCACTTGTCCGTGACACTGGATAAACGCCTGATCACCTTTCGAGAACACGGGAAGAAATCAATTGCTTCGACTTGACGCGGTGGAAACCGTCGCCCTGGGCGGCTTAACACTCATGGGTGGATACGCGCTGTGCCGTGCCATTCCGATACTCCGGCGCTACAACCTTCCAGAGCCGGTGGTGGGTGGCCTGGTGGTTGCGTTGATCGTGATGTTCTTCCACGGGCAAGGCACCACGCTGTTTGAGCTGGACACGTCGCTGCAGACACCGCTGATGGTGGCGTTCTTCACCACGCTGGGCATCAACGCGAGCTTCGCCCTGCTGCGTATCAGCGGGCGCCAAGTGGCGATTTTCCTCGGGCTGGCGACGGGGTTTGTCGTCGTGCAGAACCTGGTGGGCCTGGGCGTGGCGTCGATGTTCGACCTGCATCCGCTGTTCGGGGTGTTGGTGGGATCGGCCACGTTGGCTGGCGGGCCCGCAACCGGGCTGGCGTTCGCGCCACTGTTCGAGGAGGCCGGACTGGTCGGCGCGGAGTCGATTGCGATCACCTCGGCGATGGCCGGCATTGTCTGCGGTGGCCTGGTCGGTGGTCCGGTGGCGACCGTGATGATCCGGCGCTGGCGTTTGAAGACTCCCGGCGGCCACCCGACGGAAGTGCCGGATGTGACCGAGCTGAGCGTGGATTCGGAGCTGAGCGACGCACAACGCGAGTTCAGCGCACTCAAGAGCATCGTTTTCATCCTCGTGGCGATGTGGCTGGGGGTCTGGATTGGCAGGGGTTTCGAGGCGCTGGGCTTGACCCTGCCGGCCTACATTGGCGCGATGCTGGTGGGCGCGGCGGTGCGCAACATCGACGATGCGACGGGCTGGATTGGCCTGTCGGTGCGCACCACCGACTTGATCGGCAACATCTGCCTCGCCCTGTTCCTGGCCGTGGCACTGATGAACCTGAAGCTGTGGGAGCTGGCCGGAATGGCCATGCCGCTGGCCCTCAACCTGGTCATCCAGATCGCCATCGTGGTTGCGTTCTGCGTGGTCGTGTTCCGCGCCATGGGCAAGGACTACGACGCCGCGGTGATGAGCGGCGGCTTCATCGGCTTCATGCTCGGCACCACCGCCAACGCGATGGCGGTGATGAAAACGCTGGTGGAGCGCTACGGGGTGGCGCCGCGCGCCTTCCTGGTGGCGCCGCTGGTGGGCGCGTTCTTCATCGACTTCACCAACGCCCTGATCATCACCGGCTTCATGAACTTCCTTGAATAGGGCCGCCTTGAATAGGGCGGCGCTATGGTTCCGCCCAAAGAACCCATAACTGACAGCTATCTGCGTGCCATTGAATGTGAGGGGCGCCCATTCAGCTGTGCGGCTACGATTTGGCCATGAGCAAATCCCGTTCTGCCGCCAACGGCGTAGCTGCCCGCCATCCCAATTTCGCCGCCCGCTTCAACCGGCCTGCCCGCGCACTGCTTGCACTGGTCGGCACGACGCTGCTGGTCGGTTGCCTCGCATTGCCCCGCGACCCCGGGACCGACGCTGGCGAGGGCAAGACCGCAGGCGTGGTGGTCGCCGCCCACCCGCTTGCCGTGGATGCTGGAACGGCAGTGCTGCGCCGCGGCGGGACGGCCATGGACGCCGCCGTTGCCGTCCAGATGATGCTCGGCCTGGTGGAGCCGCAGAGTTCCGGCATTGGCGGCGGTGCCATCATCATGGCCTACGATGCGCGCAGCCAGGCAGTGACCAGCTACATCGGCCGCGAAGCCGCGCCTGCACTGGCCGATGGCAGCTTGTTCGAGGACGAAAACGAGCAGCCACTGCCGCGCGGTGACGCGATGCTTTCGGGTGGCTCCACGGGCGTTCCCGGTACCGTTGCGGTTTTCTCGCAGGCCCAGCGTGAGCACGGGAAGCTGGCGTGGGACGAGTTGTTCGCGGAAACCATCCAGCAGGCCGAGCAGGGTTTCGTGATCACCCCCCGGCTTGAGGAGCACATCCACGGGACGTTCCCGCAGGCGTCCGCGCCGGACGTGCGCCAATTTTTCTCCCGCCCCGATGGCCAGTTGAAGCGGACCGGCGACCTGCTGCGCAACGCCGACTATGCCGAGACGCTGCGCAAGATCGCGCAGGGCAACGAGCAGGCGTTCTATCGCGGTGACCTTGCCAGCGCCATCGTTGCGCGCACCCAGCAACTGCCGCGCCCCGGGCAGCTCAGCATGCAGGACATGGCGGATTACGCGCCTGAAAAGGCCGAGCCGCTGTGCCGTCCCCTGCGGGCCTATGTCATCTGCGTGCCGCGTCCGCCGACCAGTGGTGTGGGGCTGCTGCAGTTGATGGCCCTGCTCGACAAGACCGATATCGACCAGCGCGGTCCCGAAGACCCCCAGTCATGGTTCCTGTTCGCCGAAGCCAGCCGCATCATGTACGCCGATCGTGACCACTATGTCGGCGATCCGGCCTTTGACGACGTCCCCGTCGATGGCCTGCTCGACCCGGCCTACGTCGACCAGCGCCGCGGGTTGATCGGGGACACGGCAGGCCCGGCCCCTCAACATGGGCAGCCGCCCGGCGCGGATGCGCGCGGACCCGACCGTACCGACGAGCCCGGCGGCACCAGCCACTTTGTCGTGATCGACCAATGGGGCAACGCGGTCTCGGTCACCACCACGATTGAGTCGTTTTTCGGGTCCGGCCGCATGGTTGACGGGTTTTTCCTGAACAACGAGCTGACGGATTTCTCCTGGTCCAGCGGCGCTGGCGACGACGGTGCCGCCAATGCGATCGCTGGCGGCAAGCGCCCGCGGTCCTCGATGACACCGATCATCATTCTCGACCGCGATGGACGCTTTGTCGGCGCCCTGGGCTCGCCCGGCGGGTCCGCCATCCCGGCCTACATTGGCAAGGCGCTGGTCGGCCTGGTCTATTGGGACATGCCACTGCAGGACGCGGTGGCCCTGCCGAACCTGGTGGCTCGCGGCAGCCGCTTCAACGGCGAGGCGTCCCGTTTTCCGGAGGCCGTGCTGGACACGCTTTCGCAGCGTGGAATGACGATACGCTCGGGTTCCGGCGAGGATTCCGGCCTGCATGGGGTGTTCTACCGCGATGGCGTACTCGAATGGGCCGCCGACCCTCGGCGTGAAGGCGTGGGCAAACTGGTAACGCACTGATGGCCAGCACCGTCGAACCGTCCCACCCGGCCCCGGATGGGCTTGATCTTCCGAAAAGCGCACGCAGCGACGACGACGATGCCGTCGTCGACCTCACCATCGTGGGCGCAGGCGTGGTCGGCATCGCGACCGCATATGCTGCGGCCCGCCGTGGTCTCTCGGTGCGCATCGTCGATCGCGCGTCCGGCCCGGCGATGGGCGCGTCCTTCGCCAACGGCGCCCAACTCAGTTACGCCTATACCGAGTCGATGGCCAGCCCATCGCTTTGGACCAAGCTGCCATCGATTGCGTTGGGCATGGACCAGGCGTTGTCGATGCGCTGGTCGCTGGATCCGGACTTCCTGCGCTGGGGCATCGCCTTCCTCGCCAATGCCACGCCGGAAAAATTCCGCGCGAACACGCTTGCCGTACTCGATCTGGCGGCGCAGTCGCGCGCGGCAATGGACGACCTGCTGCAGCGCCATCGCATCGACTTCGAGCACACCACTCCTGGCAAGATGCACCTTTTCCGTGACGCGGCCGCGCTGGACGCTGCCGCAGCCATGGTGGCGATCAAGCAGAAGCACGGCGTAGAGCAAAGTATCCTCAGCCCGCAGCAGGCGATCGACATCGAACCTGCATTGGCGGGCGCTTCCGGCCTGGTCGGCGTGGTGCATTCGCCGGCTGAGGAGGCAGGTGATCCGCAGCGATTCTGCGTTGGCTTGCTGGCGTTGCTGGTGGCCGATTACGGAGTGACGGCGTGCTTCGACTTCGACGTGGCGAAGCTCGCGACCACGCCGGAGGGTGTCTGCCTGGAAGCGCGCGACGGCCGGCGACTGCGGTCGCGCAAGCTGGTGTCCTGCGCTGGCGTGGACGCTGTGGCGCTTGCGCGGGACATGGGCACGCGCCTGCCGCTGCTGCCGGTCAAGGGCTACTCGTTCACGGCCGCGCCGGGAAACTTGGCGCCACGGGTCAGCATCACCGACATCGATCGCAAGCTGGTGTTCTGTCGCCTGGGTGACAAATTGCGCGTGGCGGGCCTGGCCGAGGTCGGCAATCGCAACGCGGCCGTCGACCCGCGCAGGGCGGAGCATCTGGTGGCGATGGCCCGTGACTCCCTCCCTGCCGCCGCCGCGTACGACGCGATCGACAGTACGTGGGCGGGGCTGCGTCCGATGACGCCCAGCTCGGTGCCGATCATCCAGCGTATTCAACCCAACGTCGTGGTCAACGTCGGTCACGGCATGCTGGGCTGGACGCTGGCGATGGGGGCCGGCGAGCGGGCATTGCAAGCGCTGCTGGAAAAGTAGCCGCGCGCGCCACCGGCGTCTGTGCCGCGTGGTCACTTTGGGCATGTTTGATCTGGCTGCCCTAAGATCAGGGCATGCGCCTTCGTCAAATTGAAGTGTTCCACGCCGTCTATACGACCGGCTCGATCAGTGCTGCTGCGCGTGCGCTGCATGTGTCCCAGCCTTCGGTGAGCAAGGTGCTGCACCACACGCAGTCCAAGCTCGGGCTGGAGCTGTTCACGCTGGTGCGCGGCCGTCTGGTTGCCACTGACGAAGCGCATGCGCTGTTTGTGGAAGTCAACGAGATATTCGAGCGCCTGGGGTCGCTGCAGAAGACCATCAGCAATATCAAGAATATCGGCGGTGGCCACATCCGCCTTGGCGTGGTGCCGTCCCTGGGCTTGCATGTCGCGCCATTGGCGGTCGCCCGTTTCCGCCGTATGCATCCGGAAATCACGTTCGACGTGCAGACCCTGCACCATGACGAACTGTTCCAGGCGCTCTATGAGCGTACCTGCGACATCGCGATCGCCTACGCGCCACCACTGCACCCGCGCATGAAGCGACGCGTGCTGAAAACCGCGCAGATGGTGCTGCTTTTCCAGAACGACGATGTCCCCGACGTGGGTGAATCGGTTCCCCTGTCGCTGATGCATGGACGCGAAGTGGTCGGGCTGACCGCCAGCGGGCCGGTCGGTGATGCACTCGCCAGCGCGTTGCGACGCAGCAACGTTGCCATCCGCGAAGTCGTGTCGAACCAGACCTTCTATACCGCCGCTGCACTGACCCGCCATGGCGCGGGGATGACGGTGGTCGACGAGTTCACCGCCCGCGCCACGGTGCAGGACGATGTTTCTTTCCGCCCGTTTGCGCCGCCGATCCGGTTCAACGTCGATTGCGTCTTTCTTGAGGACCGGCGCCCGTCGAAAGCGGCGGAGGAGTTCATCAGCCTGTTCAAGTCGATTATCGGCGAGATCCAGGACGGACCGGGAAGCGACTCTGCCGAGACCGAATCACCTGCCCTGGTGGCTGGCGGCGGGCAATAAGCACTGCCAGCCGGCTGTCACAGCTTCATCCTCAGATATCCGCAAAGTCCGTGTCGTCGATCGTGTCCAGCCGGATCTGGTTGGCGAACAGCGAGAACGCGAGCATGCCGGCCAGACCGTTGGCGCGGGCGACCCAGGTCGGCAGCCAGCGCGGTGGCAGCAGCACGCCGGATTCGAACAGTGGCGCCAGCCGTTGTACGTCGCCCAATGTCATCTTGCCGGCGAACAGCCAGCGGCACAGGCGCAGCTGGCGTCGCCGCAAAGCCCAGCGGAAGAACGTGTGGACGCCGATCAGGCCGCGCAGGTAGACGGTGTCCTTGGTGAAGGCGTGACCGCCGCTGGTCGGCACGCCACGGAACACGCGCTGGGCTGATGCGAAGCTTTCCTGCGGGGTTTGACCGCTGTCGAGGAAGAAGCGGAATACCTCGATGAAATCCGCACCTTCCAGCGCTTGCGCGATCGCCTCGATACGCAGGCTCAGGCGCTTCATCCGGCTGATATCGATGGCGCCGGTGATCTGCTCGGCAAAGGTCGCCAGCCCTTCCTGGGTCGCGGTTGCGCGTGGCGAGGACAACGCCAGGCTGCCCAGCACTGGCTGCTCGCGGCCGTTGAGCGCGCTGAGCGAGTGGACGAAGGCCTCGTGCTGCAACAGCTGGTGGCGGTCGTAATCGGTGAAAGCCGCGCCGGTGCGCAGGCGGATCCGGGTCGCGCCGGCGGCAGCCTTGGCGATCAGGTCAGGATCCAGCACGACCTCGATCATGCGGTCGTTGAAGTAGTCGTCCAGGTCGCCCTGCAATTGCAGTTGCAGGGCGGTGGCCGAAATCTCGACCTGCTCGGCAGGCGAGACGAGTTCGCGGTCGAACTGGTCCGCGATCTCGATGAAATGCCGCGCCGCCACGCGCGCGTTTGGTCCGTTACCTGGCAGTGGTGCATCGACGCTGCCGTAGAGCTGTTGCGACAGCTCGGTGACTGCCGGGGTGCCAAGCGCCTCGCACAACCGGGCGGCGGTTTCCCAGCTGGAAGTGGCGTCGATCAGGTACTGGCCCAGCGGGTGGCTGGCATCGGCTTCGCGCGCGATCGCGGCCAGCTCGGTGCGGGCTTCGCTGAAGTCGTGGCGTGGGTAGGCGACCTGCGGCAACCGGGTGACGCCGCGGGCGTGGTCGGCCAGAAACGTGCTCGCGGTTGCGGCCGGCCAACTGGCAAGGGTCAGCACCTTGATCCCGCGCGCCGTTTGCACCATGCGCTCGTCCAGCGCGGTGTGGTGGACGATGTCGGGGTCAGTCTTCGCCATAGTCGTCGTCGACCTGGGGCCGTTGCCGCGGGGGCTTTCCGGGGGGTCTCCCGGGCGACTTTCCCGCAGGCTTGGCGGCCGCATTCTTTCCCGTTGCCGTGGCAGCCGGGGTGGCCGCGACATTCTGCGCGCGACGTGCGGCCAGCTTTTCCGCGGCGCCGGCAACTTCCTCCTCCAGCTTGAGGTAGTTGGTGAAACGGCGCGGATCCAGCTTGCCGGCCTCGATGGCCGCGCGGATCGCACAGCCCGGCTCCTGGGCGTGTTTGCAATCGCGGAACTTGCAGTGCTCCGCCAGCGCTTCGATATCGCCGAAGTTCTCGGCGACAACCTCTTCCCCGGTCGGCTTCAATTCGCGCATGCCGGGGGTATCGATCAGGCAGGCGCCGGTCGACAACGGAATCAACGCGCGGTGGGTGGTGGTGTGGCGGCCGCGCTCGTCGCTTTCACGCACCGCACCGGTCTTCATGCGCTCGCTGCCCACCAGGGTGTTGGTCAGGGTCGACTTGCCCGCACCGGAGCTGCCGACCAGCACCGCGGTGGTGCCCGGCCGCAACCATGGGTTGAGGGATGCGACGCTGTCGGGGTCGCGGGCGTTGACGGCGCGCACCGCGACATCCTGCGCGGCCAGTTCAATCAATGCGGCCAGTGAGCCGGGGATATCGTCCGCTTCGTCGGCCTTGGTCAGCACCACGACCGGCTCCGCGCCGCTACCGCTGACCAGCAGCAGGTAGCGCTCGATCCGGCGCGGGTTGAAGTCCGCGTCCAGCCCGCAGACCACGAACACGGTGTCGATGTTGGCCGCGATCAACTGCTGTTTGTAATGCTCACCGGCGGCGCCGCGCTTGATCGCGGTGCGCCGCGGCAGCAGGGCGACGATCTGGTCTTTCTCGATGGCGTCGAGCACCAGCACCCAGTCACCCACGCCGGCGCGCTGCTCGGTCGGGGTCATGCCCTGCTTGTAGCTCGGCGTGCGCTGCCACTCGGGCAAAGACTCCACCGGGAAACTGTGGTCTGGCCCGTCGGCAACGACATAGCCGCTGCGATGCTGCTCGACCACGCGCGCCGGGCGGGCTTGCGGAAACTGCGCCATCAGCTCGCGCCATTCGGCGACTGCGGGCAGGCCATCGTCGTCAAGCGGCCAGCCGATCGCCTGCAGGGCGAGCTCGGGGGTCACGGAAAGTGGTGGAATCGGCGCATGCGGCGATTTTACCTATATGTCCTGCCCGTCTGCGCGACAGGACCGCCCGGCAGACGCGGCGATGACGCAGCTGCGATAGCCGGGGCAAACCCTGTAACTGCGAAACCGCGCGGGAATCGGATAGTCTGGCCGGACATCCTCCCGCAGCCTGACCGCGATGCCACCGTCCCAGCTGAAAACCCGTGCCCGCCTGTCTGAAGTCCGATATGAGATCCGCGGCGAGCTCGCCCGCCGGGCACGTGAACTGGAGTCGCAGGGCCGCACCCTGATCAAGCTCAATATCGGCAATCCCGGTGCGTTCGGCTTCCGCGCCCCGCCGCACCTGCAACGGGCGATTGCCGGACGTATTGCCGATACCGACCCCTACACCCATCAGCAAGGCCTGCCGGCGGCCCGCGAGGCGATTGCGGAATTCCACCGGCAACGTGGCACGCCCAGCGTGGCGGCGGAGCGGGTGTTCATCGGCAATGGCGTCAGCGAGCTGATCGACCTGTCGCTGCGCGCCCTGCTCAATCCGGGCGACGAGGTGCTGCTGCCATCGCCCGATTACCCGTTGTGGTCGGCCGCGACCATCCTCAACGACGGTCGTCCGGTGTACTACCGCTGCGCGCCGGAGAATGCCTTCCTGCCCGACCCGGTGGAAATCGAATCACTGGTATCGGAGCGCACCCGCGCGATCGTGCTGATCAACCCGAACAACCCGACCGGGGCGAGCTACCCGCGCGAGTTGCTGCTGCAACTGGTCGATATCGCCGCGCGTCATGGCCTGTTGCTGATGTGCGACGAGATCTACGACTCGATTCTCTACGACGACGCCACGTTCGAGCCAATCGCGCCGCTGGCCGGCAACCTGCCGTGCCTGTCGTTCGGCGGGCTGTCCAAGGTGCATCGCGCCTGCGGCTGGCGGGTGGGCTGGGCCGTGCTGTCGGGCGATCCGGCGTTGAGCGCGGACTTCCACCACGCGATGGACCTGCTGGGCGCGTTGCGCTTGTGCTCGAACGTACCCGGGCAGTTCGCCATCGAGGCGGCTCTGCACGGCGAGGACACCATCAGCGAACTGTGCGCTCCCGGTGGCCGGCTGCACGAGGCGCGCCGGATGGTGATCGAGGCGGTCGCCGCCAGCCATTACCTGGAGCTGGTCACCCCTGCCGCCGCGCTGTACGCGTTCCCTGCAGTGACCGGCATCGCCGGCTTCGACGACCACGCCTTCGCGCTGGAATTGCTGGAGACCGAAGACGTGCTGGTCGTCCCGGGTTCCAGCTTCAACGTGCCTTACCGCAACCATTTCCGGGTCACCCTGCTGCCGCAGCCCGAGCAGCTGGCCGAGGTGTTCCGCCGCATCGAGCGGGTCCTGGAGCGGATCGCGGCGCGGACGAACCCGTCCGCAGCCGACCGCCCGGCGCCAGCTATCACAACCCTGCCAACGCGGGTCGCGGTGGCCTGACATGGGCCCGCTACGCTATCTCGCCCTCGGTGACAGCTACACAATCGGCGAGGGCGTGTCCGAGGTCGACCGCTGGCCGGTGGTGCTGGCCGCACAGCTGCGCCATGCCGGCATTGATGTCGCCGCGCCACGCGTGATCGCCACCACCGGCTGGACCACCGACGAGCTGTCGAGCGCCATGGATCTGGAGGAGCCACTGGGATGCTGGGACTTCGTCAGCCTGCTGATCGGGGTCAACAACCAATACCGCGACCGCAGCGTGGCCGAGTACCGCGGCGAGTTCCACGACTTGCTGCGGCGTGCGATCGCGCTGGTGGACGGACGCGCCGACCGGGTGCTTGTGTTGTCGATCCCGGATTGGGGGGTGACGCCGTTCGCGATCGCACAAGGCCGCGTCGGCACCCTGATTGCCGAACAACTGGATGCCTACAACGCCGTTGCCGCTGAACTGTGCGCACGCCATGGTGTCGCTTTTGTCGACATTACCCCGGTCAGCCGTACGCATGGCGGAGAGGCCTCGATGCTGGTCGACGACGGTCTGCATCCATCGGCGCCGATGTACCAGCGGTGGGCCGCGCAGGCGTATCCGATCGCGCGTGAACTGCTGGCCGATGGTGCCCACACCACGGACCTCAACGCCGGGCCGGGTTCACGGTCCGGCGATCATCCCGACCGCCGCTGATGGGGCCGACCGTGGGTCCGCTGTCACGCGAGCGCGCCCGACGCATCGCCAGTTCATTCGGGCCGGGTGGCAACGGCAACCATTGGGACTATTACTACAGCCGCGGCAAGCTGGGCAGCGACCCGCTGTATCCCGGCGTCTGTGCGGCGTTGCGCGGCAGTACCCAGCCGCTGCTGGACCTGGGTTGCGGCCTGGGCTTGCTGGCACATGCGCTGCGCGAGGACGGCCTGGCGCTGGGCTATCGCGGGGTCGACAACGACGCGGGCAAGATCGCGCGCGCCAGCGGCGCGGCGCAACGACAGGGCCTGGTGGACGTCGCCTTCGATTGCATCGATCTTGCACGCGGGTTGCCCGACCATCGCGGCAGTGTCGCGATCCTTGATGTGCTGCAGTTCCTCGCGCCCGACGCACAACACCGCACCCTCGACACGACCATCGCGATGCTGACTCCCGGCGCCCGGCTGGTGATCCGGACCGGCCTGGACGACGGCAGCATGCGTGCCCGCGTCACCCATGCGGTCGACGTGTTCTCGCGGTTGGTGGGCTGGATGAATACCGCTCCACGCCGTTACCCCGACGAAGCCACGTTGCGTGAGCGTTTCGATGCGGCGGGCCTGCGTGCGCGGTTTACGCCGCTGTATGGCAACACGCCGTTCAACAACTGGCTGGTGGTGGCGGTGAAGCCGGGTTGAGCAGCGTTTCCGGCAACACGGTGCGGTAACCCAACGCGTCCAGCCGACGCAGCAAGAGCCCTACGGCTTCCACGTTGCGGCCGTGCGGCGCGCCTTCGTGCATCAACACGATCGCGCCAGGAGCGAGGTCACGCTCGATCCGTGCCACGACCTTCCCCGGGTCTACCATGACGGCGTCGTAGCCACGTGCGCTCCAGGCCACCCGGGCCAGACCCTGATCGCGCAGCGCGGCGGCGGCAAACGGGTTGGCCATCCCGACCACGGCACGGAACCAGCGCGGCGTGACACCACTGATCCGGGTCAGCGCCGCTTGCGCCTGCGCCACCTGGGCGCGCATCCGCGCCGGACCGAGTGCCCAGAAAACCGCCTGCGGATGGCCGTGGCTGTGGTTGCCCAGCCCATGGCCGCGCCGCACGATCTCACGCACCAGCTCCGGTAGCGCCTGCGCGCGCTCACCGACGACAAAGAATGTTGCCTTCGCGCCGTGCCGGTCGAGCAGTTCCAGCAGCGCAGCGGTATCGTCGGATGGGCCGTCGTCAATCGTCAGCCATACCAGGTTCTGCCGGGTCGGCAATCGCGACAGCACCGGGCTGAACAGCGCCGAGTCGGCCTTCAACGTGCCCCACAGGAATGGCAGGTGACTGGCCAGCATCAACGGCAACCCGGCCTTCCAACCCCACTGCCACCAGGCTGCGGCGACCAGCAACTGCGACAGCAGCAGGGCGATCCAGCAGGCATAGGGGTGGCGCGGAACGCGGTGCAGGCGGGCAATTGACATGATCTGGACGGACATGATCTGGACGGAACTGATCTGGATCATGCCAGCGTCAGGCGCGCCTCGGTACACTTGCACGATTGCCTGACACCTCACACCCGCATTACGGAAGCCTGCCATGTCCCTCGACCCCGCCCTGCGTTCGCGCATCGAACAATTGCTCTCCACCAATAACGTCGTCCTGTTCATGAAAGGTGAGCCGAACGCGCCACAGTGCGGCTTCTCGGCCAAGGCGGTCGGCGCATTGGGGGCCACCGGCGTTGCTTACCAGCATGTCGATGTGCTGTCGGACCCGGATATCCGCGAAGGCATCAAGCAGTACGGCGAGTGGCCGACGATCCCGCAGCTGTACATCGGCGGCGAGTTGATTGGCGGTAGCGACATCATCGAGCAGATTGCCAACTCCGGGGAGCTGTACACCGCGCTGGGCGTGCCAGCGCCCGACCGCACCCCGCCACCGATCACCATCACCCCGGCGGCGGCAAAAATGCTGGGCGAGGCCGTGGCGAACGCCGGTGACGGCTATGCGCTGCAGGTCGAGATCGATACCCGCTTCAACGCCAAGCTCCAGCTGGCACCGGTGGACGCCGCCGCGATCACCAGCGAAACCGAAGGCCTGCGGGTGCAGTTCGACCTGGCCAGCGCCCAGCGCGCGCACGGGTTGACGATTGACTGGGCCGATGACGTGCGCGGCCGCGGGCTGGTGATCGAAAACCCGAACGCACCGCCGAAGGTCAACTCGATCAGTGCCAGCGACGCGGCGGCCAAGGTGGCAGCCGGTGAGCTGATGGTGGTCGACGTGCGCCCTGCCGATGAGCGCGGGAAAGCGTCCATCAAGGTACCGTTCAAGACCCTTGACGGGGACGCCAGGACTGAATTGGAAGCATTACCCAAGGACACAGCGATCGCGTTCCTGTGCCACTCCGGCGGTCGCAGTGCACAAGCCGCCGAACGCTTCCGCAGCTTGGGCTTTACCCGCCTGTCCAACGTCGAAGGTGGCATCGCCGCGTGGAGCGAGCAAGTCGACTCCAGCGTGCCGACGTACTGATCGGCTCACCAACCCCGGACATGCGCGTCATGCCCGGGGCGCGGCTGGTCAGCCACTGAACCCGCCCTCATCCAGCCATGCTTGCTCGGTCGGCGTGGTTGCCCGGCCCAGCAGATGGTTGCGATGCGGGAAGTGGCCAAAGCGCTCGACGACGCCATGGTGGTGCACGGCCCACTTGTCGGCATCGGGCTGGTCGATCGACTGGTACAGCTCAAGCGCCCGCTGCTGGTCGAGCATCGCCTCGGAATGCACGAACGGCAGGTAGAAGAACGTCCGTAGCGATGCATCCACTTGCGCATCGAAGCCGCGGCCGATGGCACGCTCGGCGACCGCGCGCGCCATCGGGTCGGTCGCATAAACGTGCGCGCTGCCGCGGAAAACGTTGCGGGGGATCTGGTCCAGCAGCAGTACCAGAGCCAGGGCGCTGTCGGCCGACTCGCCCCAGCTTTCCAGTTCGCCCCGCGACGCTGCCATGTGCGCATCCAGCAGGCGTTCGCGGCAGCTGGCATCGAACCTGGCACCGCCCCTGAACCACAGTTCCGGTCCCGCATCACGCCAGAACTCGACGATTTCTTGCGCCGTGGTATCCATTGCCTGCCCTCATCACCTGATCGGAAACCGACATTATCAGGGAGCCCGTTATTGTCGCTGCAGTGTTTGTCGCTGCAACGCCCGGGCGCGGCGTCAGTCCGACACGTCCTCGTCGAGATCTCCGTCGCCCAGTTGGGTCTCCAGCTCGGTGATCCATGCGACGGTGATGCTCTCCAGGGTGACGGCATGGATCAGGGGCTGGATCGAGCCGCCTGAATAGGTCTCGGCAATAAAACGCGCATAGCGCTCGCGATACCCCAGCCAGCCCAGATGTACCGCCTCGAAGGCGGCCAGGCCGTCGCCCTCCAGCTCGGCACGCAGGCGCACGACCAACCGGTCGAGGTGGCCGTCGACCTGCTGGAACGAGCGGATCGCCCGCAGGTTCATCGCCACTTCGTCCAACGACTGCTCATCACATTCCCGCACGACCAGCTCGACCTGGCTGACGTAGCGGTCGGCCATGCGAACCGCGGCCTCGGCCTTGCCGATCAGCTGGCCCTCGAACCGTCGCAGTTCCTCCAGGCTGGTGTTGGCTCCCTCCAGGCCCTGCTTGAGGGTCAACAGCTTCTGGTTGCGTTCGATCGCGTCAACCGTGGTGCGCCGCTCGACCTTGCGCCGGACGAAATAAAACGCCCAGGTCAACACGGCACCCAGCAGCAGATAGATCGCTTGTTCCATGACGCAGTCCTCCCGTAGCCGACAGTGTGCCGCGCACACGTCGCAGACGTTGCGATGGTCGCGGTATCCATGACCATCGTCAGGGTTGGCACCGCCACGGACCACCGCTAGGGTGCAGGCAGACTGTCGCAACGTCATCGCCAGCGCAGGCACTCAACCCCGGGGAGTTCAAAATGCTTCGTTTACCTGTTGCCGCGCTAGCGGTCGCCCTCGGGCTTGCGCTCGCCGGCGGTGCCCACGCCGACAGCGGCGACCGCTCATCGTCGTTCGCCAATGACCCCTACCCCAGTACTTATGAACGAATTGCCGCGCCACCGGTGCTGGTCCGCGGCGCGACCGTGCTCACCGGTACCGGTGCGCGCCTGGACAACGCCGATGTACTGATGGCCGATGGCCGCATCGTCGAAGTCGGCACCGGCCTGGCCGCGCCGGCCGGCGCCACCGTGGTGGATGGCAACGGCAAGTGGGTGACTCCGGGCATCATCGACGTGCACTCGCACCTGGGCGTCTATCCCAGTCCCGGCGCGCGCGCCCACAGCGACGGCAACGAGGCCACCGCGCCGGTGACCGCCGCCGTCTGGGCCGAGCATTCGGTGTGGCCGCAAGACCCGGGCTTCAACGCGGCCCGCGCCGGCGGCGTCACCTCGCTGCAGATTCTGCCCGGCTCGGCCAATCTGGTCGGCGGCCGTGGCGTGACCCTGAAGAACGTGCCGGCGGTGAGCTACCAGGCAATGAAGTTCCCCGGCGCGCCCTGGGGCCTGAAGATGGCCTGCGGCGAGAACCCCAAGCGCGTGTATGGCGACAAGGGCGGCCCGTCAACCCGGATGGGCAACGTCGCCGGCTACCGCGCGGCGTTCATCGAGGCGGCCGAGTACCTCAAGAAGAACGGCAAGTCCGATGAATCAACGAAGAAGCGCAGCTGGTGGCAGTCCGACACCGACAACAGCAAAGAGAACGGCAACGGCGGAAAGCGCGACCTGAAGCTGGAGACGCTGGCCGGCGCGATCAACGGCGACATCCTGGTCCACATCCACTGCTACCGCGCCGACGAGATGGCGACGATGCTGGACCTGGCCGACGAGTTCGACTTCAAGATCGCCGCGTTCCACCATGGCGTGGAGGCCTACAAGCTGGCCGACCGGCTGGCCGAAGAAGGCACCTGTGCCGCGCTGTGGGCCGACTGGTGGGGCTTCAAGATGGAAGCCTTCGACGGTATCCAGGAGAACATCGCCATCGTCGATCGCCCGGCCGGCAGCTGCGCGATCGTGCACAGCGATTCTGAGGAAGGCATCCAGCGGCTCAACCAGGAGGCAGCCAAGGTCATGGCACACGCGAAGCTGGCCGGCATGGAGATCACTCCCGAGCACGCGATCCAGTGGCTGACCGCCAACCCGGCCAAGTCGATGGGCATCGCCGACCAGACCGGCACCCTGGAGACCGGCAAGATGGCCGACGTGGTGATCTGGAACGGCACCCCGTTCAGCGTCTACGCGCAGGCCGAGCAGGTCTATGTCGACGGCGCGCGCGTGTACGACCGCGATGACCCGTCACGGCAACCGACCTCCGACTTCATGCTGGGCCAGTCGACCGGCGACCGGATCCGCGCCGGAGGTGTGCTGTGAGCCGCGACGGCAAGGGGCAGGTTGTTCGCGCCTCCCTGTCATTGCTTGCATTGGCGACGCTGTCGTTCGTCGCGCTGGGCGCCAGCGCGCAGGATCTGCTGATCCGCAATGCCACCGTGCATACCGGCGGCACCCCCGCGACGCTGACCAATACCGATGTGCTGGTCAGCGATGGCACCATCCGTGCGATCGGCGCCGCACTGGCCGCCCCGGCCGGCGCCCAGGTCGTCGACGCCCAGGAACGGCGCCTGACCCCGACCCTGTTCGGCGGCATCACCGGCATCGGCATCGAGGAAGTCTCCGGCGAGCGTTCAACCGTCGACAACACCCTCGCGCTCGGCGCCGACACCCACCAGATGACGGTGCGCCCCGAGTTCGACGTGACCCTGGCCTTCAACCCGGCCTCGATACTGATCCCGGTCAGCCGGATCGAGGGCATCGGCTGGACCCTGATCAGCGCCGGCAGTGATGAAGGCGGCTCGATCATCGGTGGCCAGGGCGCAGTGATGCGGCTCGACGGCAGCGTCGACCCGGCCGGCCCGAACGTGTTGTTCGTCGACCTCGGCAGCGACGCCGCCGGCCTCAGCGGCCGCTCGCGCGCCGCTCAATGGATGATCCTGGACCAGTTGATCAGCGAGGCGCGCGGCCAGATCGCCCCCGACGCCAACACCTCCCTGCTGACCCCAGCCGGACGCGCGACGCTGAAGAAATACCTTGATGGCGGTGGCCGCGTCGTGGCCGATGTCGACCGCGCCGCCGACATCCGCCAGCTGCTGCGCTGGTCCGACCGCCACGGCGTCAACATCGCAATCGCTGGCGGCGCCGAGGCCTGGAAGCTCGCCCCGCAACTGGCAGCGGCCAAGGTGCCGGTATTCGTCGACCCACTGACCAACCTGCCGGCCAGCTTCGACCAGCTCGGCGCCAGCATGGAAAACGCGGCGCGGCTGGATGCCGCCGGCGTCGCAGTCGGCTTCAGCCAGGGCGGCGATGCCAGCCACAACGCGCGCAAGATCCGCCAGCTCGCCGGCAACGCAGTCGCCAATGGGCTGCCATGGGAAGACGGCCTGGCCGGGCTGACCTCGGTGCCGGCGAAGGCGTTCGGCGTCGCCGACAAGCTCGGCAGCATCGCCGTCGGCAAGCGCGCCGACCTGGTGCTGTGGAGCGGTGACCCGTTGGAGGTCAGCGCGGTCGCACTGCAGGTGTGGCTGGATGGCAAGCCGATCGAGATGCGTAGCCGCCAGACCGAGCTGCGTGACCGTTACCTGCGGCCCCAGGTGCCGCGCGAGAACGGCGGCCTGCCGCGGGCGTATCCGGCGGCGGACCAGTAGTCCACCGGAGACCAAGTCGCACGCCCCCGGTTTCGCACCGGGGCCGGTCAGGTGACGTCTATCAGCGCCCCGGACGTGTACCCCGTCACTGCGCGACGGCGGCGGCTCCCGGGCGGCGCGGATCGGCGGCGCCTTCAACGCCGTCCTCGTTCTTGAGCAGGGTCTGGGTACTGCCGATGGTTTCGTCCTGCGTTACCTCGTGGCCACGCGCCTCCAGCAGCCGCAGAGTGTCCGGGCTGAAGCCGCGCTCGACCCGCAGGTCGCCGCTGCGCATTTCCTGATGGATGCGCGGCATGCTGGTGGCTTCGGCGATATTCATGTCGAAGTCGACCACGTCGACGATGGTCTGCATCACCGTGCCGGGGATCGTGTTGCCGCCCGGGCTGCCGGTCACCATCCACAGTTTCCCGTCGCGGAACAGCATCGTCGGCGACATGCTCGACACCGGACGCCGGCCCGGGCCCAGCAGGTTGGACATGATCTTCTTCGCGTCCTTGCCCGCCCTCGCCTGCGCCGTGATCGGGAAGTTGCCGATCAGGTTGCCGAGCAGAAAGCCGGTGCCTTCGATCATCACCCCGGCGCCGAAGTCCGAACCCAGCGTGTAGGTGTTGCTGACCGCGTTGCCGTCGGCGTCGATCACCGAGATCTGCGTGGTTTCAGTGCTCTCGTATTGCCACGGGTCGCCGGCAGCGAGTTCCGGCGCCGGCAGCGTTTTCGTCGGTGAGATCAGTTCCGCGCGCGTGGCGGCGTACGCCTTTGATGTCAGGCCGCGTGCCGGGATGTCCGAGAACCCCGGATCCCCGGCGAACCGGCTGCGGTCGCTCCAGGCCAGCTTGATCGCCTCGGCCATGTAGTGCAGCGCGTCGGCGGATCCAGCGCCGAAGGCGGCCAGATCCTTCGTTTCGAGGATGTTGAGCATCTCGATGACGCTGGCGCCGCCACCGCTGACCGGCGGCATGGTGGCGATGCCATGGCCGCGATAGCTGCCCAGCAGCGCATCGCGTTCGATGGCGCGATAGGCGGCGAGGTCGGCGCGGGTGATCAGGCCGCCGTGTTCTTCCATGCCGGCGGCCAGACGTTCGGCGATCTCGCCGCGATAGAACGCGTCCGCGCCGTGCTCGGCGATCTGCCGCAGCGACCATGCCAGATCCCGCTGCACCAGCCGCTCGCCGGCACCCATTGCGCTGCCGTCGCCATGCAGGAATATCTTGGCACCCGCCGCGCTGCGCGCCAGCCGTTCCTTGCCCCAGTCCAGTGCGAAAGCTTCGTCGCGCGTCAGCACGAGTCCTTCGGCGGCTAGGTGTATCGCGGGTTGCAGCAGCGACGACCACGGCAGATGGCCATATTTCCGATGCGCGAGTTCCAAACCGGCGACGGTGCCGGGTACGCCGGCGGCCCGGTAGCCGGCGCTGTCGCCGGCGACCTTTCCGTCGTCATCGAGATAGCGCTCCAGCGTCGCCGCGGCTGGTGCCATCGAGCGGTAATCGATCGCGACCGTGCGCTTCTCTTTGGCCAGATACACCAGCATAAAACCGTCGCCGCCGATATTGCCGGCGCGCGGCAACACCACCGCCATCGCGAACGCGGTGGCCACCGCGGCATCCACTGCGTTGCCACCATCGCGCAGGACCTGGGCGCCGATCGCGCTGGCGACTTCGTTCTGGCTGGCCACCATGCCGCGATCGGCATGCACCGGCTTGTGGATCGCCTCGTAATTAAGCAGTTGCCGCGCTTGCGCGGTTGCCGACGGCAGGCCGCCGGGCGCAACCAGCAGGGCCAGAAAGAGCGCGCATCCGATGCGCGCCCGGTGCATCATCGTGCAAGCAGTCACTGGTCTCTCCTATTCCGGTTCTATTCGAATTCCTTGGTCAGGGTCATGTAGTAGCCGCGGCCACGAGCGCTGTGCGCCTGGGTGTAGAAGCCGGATGTCGTGGGTGACAGCGGCGGCTCGTTGTTGCTGACGTCACGCACGGTGAAACGGATCGACGAATTGTTGAGGAAGTTGTCGACCTCGCCAAAACTGCGTTCCACGAAGAGGTTGGTCCGGCTCCAGCTCGGGACCTGGAACAGGCTCCCGTCGTCGAGCGACGCGCTGGTGGATTCGAACTTGCCCACGTAGCGGGTGAACGTGCCCAGCTTCCAGTCGCCATACCGCCACGACGTGCTCAGCGACGCGCGCCATTCCGGAGTGCCATTCAGGCCCACCATGTTGCCGGCTTCGCTGATGTTGAAACCATCGTCGATGATGCCCTGCTCCTGCGCCGCCAGAATCAGCCGCTCGTCCGCGGTCAGCTCCTGGGTCAGCTCGATCAACCGGGCCGCGTTGAGCTGGACATTGAAGGTGCCGGCGTTGTCGGTCTTCAGGCGCCAGTTGGCCGAGAAGTCGAGGCCACGCGTGGTACGCGGCAGGCGGTTGATGTAGACGTCGTCGATCCGTGCGACCGTGCCCACCGCTTCCAGACCGGTGCCTTCGAACTGCTCCAGGCGGTCGTCATCCGGGTCGTTGCGGATCACCGCCGGGTTGTAGGAGTCCTGCATGCGCATCAGGTAATCCAACGCCAACTGGGTCCGTCCGCCGAGGATGCCGATCACGTCCTCCTGCTCGATCGACCAGTAGTCCGCGGTAAGGGTCAGCTTGCCGGCACTCTCGGGCAGGAATTTCGGCTGGAACACGAAACCGACCGACCAGGTATCGGCGGTTTCCGGCTCCAGGTCCTTGTTGCCGCTGCGCTGCTCGACCGTGCTGTAGCTTTCGCCACATTGGTTGATGCTGTCGATGTCGCCGTTGCGGATGTTGGCTTCGCAAACGTAGTAGTCGGTCCGTGAGTTGCTGAGCGTCAGGTCGTTCGAGTTGGTCAGCATGATGTTCGGCGCCAGGAAGCTCTGCGACCAGCTGGCACGCATCATCAGGTCATCGGACAGTCCCCAGGCCAGGGCGACCTTCGGCTTGGCGACGCTGCCGAAGTCCGAGTAATGCTCATAGCGACCGGCCAGCTGCAGGTCCAGGTAGCGCACCAGCGGCACCTCCATCTGCGGCGAGACCAGCGGCACCGCCAGCTCGGCGTAGAGCGAGCTGACCGAACGTTCGCCTTCGTTGTCCGGTGAAGGGCTCGCACCCAGGATGTCGCTGGTGATCGCGCCGGTCATGGGGTCGGTATAGGTGATCGTGCCGTCGTGGTGCGCGTCGCGGTCGTCGGTGAGCGTTTCGCGGCGCCATTCGACGCCCGTCGCCAAGCCAACGTTGCCGCCCGGAAGGGAGAACAGATCGTCGCGCAGGAGACGCGAATCCACCTGGAACAACGTGCTGCGGCTCTTGCGGATGACCGGGACCGTGAACGAGGCGATCGTGGCCGGGTCGTTCGGCGTGCCGTCCCGCCCTGACCAGTCCAGCGGATCGCCGCCATTGAACGGGTTGTAGGCGCCTGGATCGCTGCGTCCCAGCGCTTCGGTGAACAACGTATTGCTGATCGAGCCGTGCTGCTCGTCGCGGGTCTTGGCGGCCGAGTACAGCACCGCGCTTTCCCACTCGAACGCGCCCACCATGCCGCGGATACCGGCCACGGCCCGGTACGCATTGTCATCCACCGTGTAGGGACGCTCGGTATCGGTCGCGCGATAACTGACCATCCTCACGTCCAGCCCCTCTTCCGGCGCGTCGATGCCCGCCAGACGGTTCGGATTGAGTGAGCCGTCGGGCAGGTACATCGCGCCGAACGGGTTGTAGTAGTTGTTTTTGGACACCACGATCGGCGCCGAACCCACCGACGAGGCCTGCTCGCGCATGCCCTCGTAGCGAGAGTTGTAGTAGCTCAATTCGCCGAAGGCGACGAAGTTGTCGTTGATGTCCTGCTCGATGGTACCGAACACGTTCTTGCGCTCGACGCCTCCGATCAGGTTGCGCTGCGAGGCGGCGTTGAAACGCAGGTCGCGCGGCACCGTCGAACCGGTCTCGATGCACGCGTTCGCATCGATGGACCCCACGCACTCGTCCGATACCGGCTCGATATGGAAGTAGCCGGAGGCGCTGGTGACCAGTTCCCCGTTCTGCCTGACCGCATCCTTGTCGCGTGTCTGGAACGCGCCCCAAGACGTGGCGGAAAGGCGGTCATCGAACGCGGTATAGCCTTCGAACGGCGTGCCTTCCAGCCGCGAGCGCTTGTCCATGTCGGCGCTGTACCAGCGCTCGGACGAAGCCAGGTTGGATCTGTCCGTGTAACCACCAAGCAAGGTCACCCGGGTGCGGCCGTCGTTGAGCCATTTGCCGGCCTTGAAGTTGATGTTGCCCTCGCGGAAATCGGTGCCTTCGGAGCCGCCGAACTGGCTCTGCACCTTGAATCCCTGGTAGGTCGTGTCCATCACCACGTTCATCACGCCGGCCACCGCGTCGGAGCCGTAGATGGCCGAGGCGCCGCCGAGCAGGGTTTCCAGGCGACGGACGCCATACAGCGGAATGGCGTTGATGTTCCCGGTCTGGCGCGGGACGAAGTTCTCGGTCTGCGTACCTGGATGCGGCACGACGCGACGCCCGTTGACCAGCAGCAGCGTGTTGCCGGTGCCGATGTTGCGCAGGTTGATCGAGCCGACGTCGCCGCGTGCAGCGTTGATGTTGGCCGCGGTGTCGGTGTTGTCGAACATCAGGTCGCCGACCTGCGGCAGGGTCTGCAGGAGTTCTTCGCCGGACACCGCCCCGGTGTCGGCGATGTCGTCTTCACCCAGGATGATCACCGGGGCCATGCCGGTCTCGCTGTTTCCGGCCAGGCGGCTGCCCACCACCACGACCTTGTCGAGATCCGTGGCTGTAGCGGTGGCGGGAGCCTGTTCTGCCGTCGTTGCGGGCTGTGCCGGTACAGGCTGCTCCGTTACGGGCTGCTCCGGCGCGGGCTGCGTGGCGATTTCCTGCGCGGATGCGGTGGCGTGCAAGCAACCGATGACAGCGCAGAACAGTATCGTTTTCCTGAAATTGCGGACCATGCGAGCCCTCCCTCGAAATGAATGTCGGTGGCCAGTCGGCATGCAAAACCTGCCAGCAAAGCACCTGTCGATGACCGCAGGGTGGCAGTGGCGTTTCGCTTTGTCGTGCAGCAATGCGGCCCAGCGGTATAACCCGCGGCTATGGAAACAATCGCGGAGCAAGGCCATTCGCGATCGATCCAACTCGGCATCCAGCAGCCGCCAGACCGAACTGCGCGACCGCTACCTACGACCCACGGGTGCCGCGCGAGAACGGCGGCCTGCCACGGGCGTATCCGGCCGCGGACCAGTAGTCACACCGGGGACCAAGCCGTACGACTCCCCGGTTTCGCACCCCGGCCGGGTCCGGTTACGCCGTCTGAGACGACCTTCCACGCCAAGCCAGTCACTCTTTCCCCGGTTCATCGATCCGGGAGCAAGAGATGTTTGATTGGCTGGGGAAATTGGCCGGATGGTCGATCCGCGGGGTGTTCACCCTGGCTTGCGTGGGGGTGGCGGGCTACGCGTTTGCGTTCCTGTATGGCGAGTTCAGCCCGGACAATCCATTTGCGGCCCAGTTCGCGATCTCCGGCTGGGACGTGCCGGCGCATTTCTTCGCGGCCGGGTTGGCGTTGCTGCTGGTACCGCTGCAACTCAGCACGTGGGTTCGTCGTCGCCTGCCGCGGCTGCACCGACTGGGCGGCTGGCTCTACGTCGCGGTGGTGGGGATCGGTACCGTCTCGGGGTTCCTGTTGGCGCAGCACGCACAAGGTGGCCTCGCCAGTACCTTGGCGTTCACTTCGCTGTCGCTGCTATGGCCGGTGGTCACTGCCATCGGGATCCGTCACGCGATCGCCGGCAACACCGCCGCGCACCGGCGCTGGATGTTCCGCAGCGCGGCGCTGACGACTGCGGCCATCACCCTGCGCTTGATGCTGGCGACCGGCGTGATCCTGCAATGGCCATTCATTCCCGTCTACATCGCCGCCGCGTGGTTGTCGTGGCTCATCAATCTGGCGATATGCGAGCTGATCCTGCGGTGGCCGGCGATCACCCGGCATGTCCGCGCCTATAGCCGCTTGGCGTCTCACCCCGTTGACGCTTGAACGCCGCGTTGAAGGTGGACTTGGACGTGAACCCGCACGCGTAGGCGATATCGAGGATGGTGCGTGCGTCCTCGGGATCGGCCAGACAGGTGCTGGCCGCGTCGATGCGCTGGCGGTTGATGTACTCCCAGAAGTTGCCGCCGAGGCGCCGGTTGATGACCGCCGAGACCAGGTACTCCGGATAGCCACTGCGCTTGGCGAGCTGGCCGATGGTCAGCGCCGGTTCCCGGTACAGCCGCTCCTCGCGCATCAGTCGCGACAGCCGTGACTCGACCTCGTCGAAGCGCGGGTCGTCCTCCTTGGCCGGGCCATCACCGATGGGCGTGGCCGACAATGCAGCTGACAGCTCCACCACGGGCGGTTGTCCGAGACTGAAGTAGCCGACCACGCACACCCACGCCGCGACCGCACCGTAGATCAGGTAGTAATCGACCACGGGGATGCGCACCGCTGACTGGACCGCTGCAATGCCCCAGATCACCAACTGGCACAGCGCCATTATCGTGATCCAGCGCAGCGGCTGACGGTCGGCATCGGAACGATGCTCGCGGAGCTGCCGGTGGTAGCGCTGCGCCCGCACCAACGCGGCGACGATGTAGGCGAACGCGTATGCGAAAAGCAGTGGATCGAACCACGCGGGCAACCACGACCCGTTGCCGTTCTGGAAGCGATCGAACACCGCCGCCGTTTCCTCGGCACCCAGCAGGAACAACCCACCCGCCCAAACCAGTACGAAGGCGAAGACGGCGAAATGCCCCACGTCGCGCCAACGTGGCGCGCGCCCGGTCGTCAACACCCGCACGTACAAATAAAACAGGCTGGCGTACAGGAACGGAAACAACGCGACAAACCGGGCCGGCTTGAACAACCACACCGTCGGCTCGGCCAGGAACATCGCCTTGATCGCCAGGTCCACGCCGATGATCGCCACCCACGCCGCCAGCACCCGGTTCGCGGCCTGATTGGGCCGCCGCCGCGACAACGCAAGCGCGAGCAGCACCGCTTGTGCGGCGCCGATCGCGTAGATGACGATCCAGTGGTCCATCGCAGTTCCGGTTATGCCTCGTTCGGCATGGTGCCCGATACGGCCGAAAGCGGCGAGCATCGCCAGTTCGACCTCGACCTTCCCGCGCAGCCTACGGCGCAGTCAACCCGGCATCAGCCCGGCTTACGTCGAGCGGCGCCGCAGTCGTCTCCACCGACGCCACCCACTCATCCACCACCTGCTCCAGCACCATCAGCGGCAGCGCGCCGTTGCCCAGCACCAGATCGTGGAACGCGCGCATGTCGAAGCGGTCGCCAAGCCGCGCCTTCGCGTCCTCGCGCAACTCCAGCATCTTGATGTGGCCGATCTTGTACGAGCACGCCTGCCCCGGCTGCACCAGGTAACGGTGGATCTCGGTGCGCACGTCGTCGGGGTTCATCCCGGTCTTCTCGATCATGTAGGCGATCGCCCGTTCCGGCGTCCAGCGCTTGCGGTGCAGGCCGGTGTCGACCACCAGCCGGACCGAGCGGAACATCTCCGCCTGCAGACGGCCGAGGTCGCCCAGCGGATCGTCCTCATACAGCCCCATTTCGGCGGCCAACTGCTCCGCATACAGCGCCCAGCCTTCGGTGAAGGCGCTCGGGTTGAGGCTGCGCCGCAACAGCGGCAGGTCGGTCAGCGTCTGGCCCAGCGATATCTGGAAGTGATGGCCCGGCGAGCCTTCGTGGTACGCCAGCGTCGGCAGGCTCCAGCGGGTGTTGGATGCCATGTCGCCGAGATTGATGAAGAACGTGCCCGGCCGCGAGCCGTCCATCGCCGGCGGGTAGTAGTAGCCGCCAGGCGAGGTGGCCTGCGCGTGCGCCGGCACCGGGCTGACCTGCAACGGTTGCTCGGGCAGCCGGCTGAAGTACTGCGGGATGTGCGGCTGCAGGCGGTCGAGGGCAGCTTCGATGTCGGCGATCACTTCCGCCCGGCCGGCATCGGAATCCTCGTAGGCGAAGCGCGGATCCTTTGCCAGCGTCACCACGCGTTCCCCAACCGATCCTTCGCTCAGGCCTTGCGCGTCGAGCAACGCATCCATGCGCTGTTCGATCCGCGCCACCTCGTCGAGGCCGATCTGGTGGATGTTATCGGCGTCGAGCGTGGTGCTGGTGTTCCAGCGCAGCGCTGCGTCGTAGAACGCTTTGCCATCGGGCAGCGCCCATACGCCGCGGTTGCCGGGGTTCTTTGCCAACGCTTCGTCCAGGCGCGCGAGCAGCCGCGCATAGGCCGGGTTGGTATGTGCGCGCACCGCCTCTTCCGCCTCCGACAGCAGTGCCTGGCGTCGGTCGGGATCGATGCCCGGCGCCTGTTCCAGCTTCCGTCGCAATGCGTCGACGAACAGGCTTGCGGCGGGCTCGGGCGCCAGCAGCGCTCGGATCTGGGCGGCGGTGCCTTCCAGCGCGACTTCCGGCGGCACGACGCCGTATTCGGCCTGCAGATTGAAGTTGGCGATGACCTGGTCGAGCTTCTCCGCGATGCCCTTCAGCCGGGCGATGTAGTTCTCCGCGTCACCCGCGTCGGCCACCCGATGATGGTTTTCCATGAACTGCGGGATCGACACCGGGATGCTGAACAACTGGTCGACCGCATACACCGATCCGCCGACCGGCAGCCACGCCGGCGACCAGTCGAATGCCATCAGGTCGATCTGGGTCCGGTAGAACCAGCTCGCCAGATCGTAGCTCCAGCGCTCCTGGCCCACCAGCGCCTCGCGGTCGTACTCACCGACCGCCTCCAGGCCTTCCTCCAGCTCAGCGCGCAGTACCGCGCGGCGCGGCAGGGACACATCGGTCATCCGGTCCGACAGGTCGCCGACGCCGTCACCGGAGATGCCGAGCAGGCTCCGCAGTTCCGGGTCGCTGTTGATGCTACGCGCGGTCAGTTCATCGAGCAGTTGGTGGAAATCGCCCGGCCGGGTGTCCGCCGTCGCGTCCTGCTCGGGAATCTTGGCCGGCTCCACGCGGTCGGACGCCATGGCCGCCGGAAAGAGGCCCGTCAGGCACAGCGTCAGTAGCAGTTGCTTCATCAGGTGCCCCATCGATTGGTCGAGCTGCCCATCAGCGCTGCCCATTTCCTGGATGTCGCCGAGAGAGGAAGCCAAAGCGCCGGGACGCCGGTGGTGGCAGGGCCCGGGGACTGAACCCAGGCCCTGCGACAACAACCGGATGTGGCTAGCGTCAGGCCTTCTTCTCGCCTGCAATCCACTGGTCGATCTTGCGCTCCAGCAACGTCAGCGGCAGCGCACCGCCGCCGAGCACAGCGTCGTGGAAGCCGCGGATATCGAAGTCCTCACCCAACTCGGCCTCGGCCTTCGCGCGCAGCTCCTGGATCTTGATCATGCCGATCTTGTAGCTGGTCGCCTGGCCCGGCCAGGTTATATAGCGGCGCACTTCGGCCTGGACCGCCTCCAGCGGGATCGAACTGTTCTCGGCGAAGAACGCCACCGCCTGCTCCTGGGTCCAGCCCTTGGCGTGCAGGCCGGTGTCGACCACCAGCCGGATCGCGCGCCACATCTCCGAAGTGAGCCGGCCGTATTCCGAGTACGGGTCGGTGTAGGTGCCGGGCATCTCGCGCGCCAGCCACTCCGAGTACAGGCCCCAGCCTTCCGAGTACGCGCTGAAGCCGGCCTGCTTGCGGAACTCCGGCACGCCTTCCAGCTCCTGCGCGATAGCGATCTGCATGTGGTGGCCCGGCAGGCCCTCGTGGTAGGCGATGACCTCCAGCTCGGTCTTCGGCATCGCGTTCATGTCGGACAGGTGTGCGTAGTACACGCCCGGGCGGCTGCCATCCGGCGTGCTCGGGTAGTAGTGCTGCGCGGCGCCGTCGACCTCGCGGAACGACTCGACCCGCTTGACCACCAGGTCCGCCTTCGGCAGCAGGCCGAAGTAATTGGGCAACTGCTTCTTGATGGTGTCGATCGCCGCGGTGGCGTCGTCGATGTAGGCCTGGCGGCCGGCGTCGGTGTCGGGGTACTTGAACTGCGGGTCGGTCCGGACGAAGTGGAAGAACGCCTTCAGGTCGCCCTCGAAGCCGACCTTGTCCTTCAGCGCCTCCATCTCGCCGCGGATGCGCGCGACCTCGTCCAGTCCGATCTGGTGGACCTGGTCCGGGGTGAGATCGGTGGTGGTCGACGCCGCCAGGCGCTCGGTGTAGTACGCGGCGCCGTCCGGGTGGGTGGTGCCGACGCCCGACGGGTTGACCAGCGCATTCGGCAGGTCGGCCTTGTACCAGGCGATGACATCGGCAAAGGCCGGCTGCACCGCCTCCACCAGCGCCGCGCGGGCGGCGTCTTTCAGTTCCTGCGCGCGCGCCTCGTCGATCTTGCCGGCTTTCACCAGCGCATCGGCCTTGGCCTGCGCGTCGGCCCACAGCGCGCTGTCCTCGCCATCAGTGAACGGTGCGCCGGTGATGACCTTGCCGGCCTGCTCGATCACGCCTTCATGGGCGAAGCGCGGCGGGCGGATGTCGAGCCCGGCCGAGCGCTTGACGTGGTCCATCAACTGCCCGAACGCACGCGGTACCTCGCGCAGGCGTGCGACGTAGGCGGTGTAGTCAGACTCCTCATCCACTTTGTGGAAGTTGATCAGGAACGTCGGCAGGAACGACTGCGCCCCGCCCATCTGCTCGAACGGATAGTGGTGGTCGCTGAAGCGGTCGGCGGCCTTGGCGGCCTCCGTCTGGTACACGAACAGGTCCCACGACAGCTTGGCGTCATCACCCAGCGCGTCGTAATCGAAAGTGGACTTCATCTCCTCGGCCGCCGCGACCTGCCAGGCCAGCTGCTTGACCGCACCCTCGCGCGACATGTCGTCGAGTTCCGAGTAGCGGTCCTTGCGACCGAGGAACGCCATCCGGATCGGACTGAACTGCAGTTGCTCCTCGTACTTCTGCTCGAACCATTCGTTGAGGCGCGCGTCCGTGGTAGCTGCGCCGGCCTGGGCGGAGGTGGTTTCGGGAGTGGTGGCAGCCGTAGGCGCGCCGGGCGAGCAGGCGACGCACAGGGCCAGGGTGAGGGCGGATACGACGAGGGTGCGGCGCATGGGAGCTCCGGACTGAAGTGGGAGCGGCGCCCCCGGAAGGCTGATCATGCCGTAAACGATGCCGCCGGCGCAGTGTGCCGAAAGGCCCGGGCAGTGCGACGTGGCGCCCCAAAACGCAAAGAACCGGCCGTGCACGGTGCACGGCGTGTACTCGTGGCCGTGACCGTGACCGTGGTCCAGCCCCTCAGAACGGCGAGGGCTTGTCCGACAGGTCGATCAGCTCGTTGCTCCCCAGGTCCAGCCGGACATGCTCGGATGGCGCGCCTGCGGCGAGCTTGAGCAGGATCGTCATCAACGGCTTGAAACGCGTCTGCACCACGTCGCCGATTGTATTGGCGGAGCTGACGCGCTCGCCGTGCATCACCAGTGTCGCATCGGTTTGCTGCAAGGCCCGGGCGAGCAGTTGGTAGTGGGCTGCGCGCTCGGCGGAGATGTCGGCGAATGCGAGATCACCTGCATTGGCCACACGCACGAAGTCACCGACCATTTCGATTGCCTGCCACCGGGCTAGGTCCTCCAGTTGCATGCCGTTGGCCTGCGCCAGCGCACGCGCCTTGGCTTCTGCGGCGGCGAGGTCCGCCGCGAACGCGGGATTGCTTGCGCCGCTGCCGCCCGCGTCGGACAGGCAATCGAAGAACACCGTCGAAAGCCCTGCGCGCGCGCCGGTATTGGCCAGCTCCTTCAGCGTGGTCTCGGTCTGCAGTTGCGACAGCACGAGCAGGTCGGCGCCGGTCAGCGGGCTTTTGACGAGTTCACGCATGTCGCAGTGCCAGTCGTCGCTCAACAGGCGCAGGCGCACCAGCTCGGTCATGTAGCGATGGGTGAAGTCGCCATAGCTCGTCGCGTCCAGGATGGCGAGGTCCCATTGCGCGGGCTTGGTGTAGGCATGCTCGGCGCGGTAAAGGTCGAACAGTTCGTCGAAGCGCGGCACCTCATCCAGCTGCACGGTCTCGACCTCGATCCGGTCGGTGCCGTCGAGCGTCATCAGTTTGTAGGCCGGCACATAGGCAGCCAGGGATGGCGCCTGGATGTTGAACAGCGCGGTTCCGCCACCGTAGTTGCGTACGGCCATATCGTTGAAATGCATGTGGCCACCGACGTGCACCTTCAAGCCGGTTTCGGCCAGCGCTCGGGTCGTGTCTTCGGCAGGCCGGCGCACCAGTTGCATCGCGTCCGCGCCCAGCAGCGCCTCGATATCGTCCGATGCACCGTTGTAGAACTCGGCCATCGGGAAGTGGCTGAATGCGATCACCTGCTTGCCCCGGGCCTCGCCGCGAGCCACGACACTGCGCAACCACTCGACCACGTGCGGCTTGTGGCGGAGCATCGCGTTGTAGCCCTGGTTGCCCGAGCCGGTGAAGTCGTTGGGGCCGGGGCCGGTTGGTACATAAACGTTGGCGTCCAGGCCCACCAGCCAGACGCCCTCGACCGGTTCCACCAAGTACGAGGTGTCGGTGACCGTCTTGCAGAAGGTGTGGCAGATCTCGTACTGGCGGTTCACCCAGTCGGCCTGTTCCAGCGCCGTGGGGTAGTCGTAATCGTCGTAGTTATAGGTGCTGTAGGGCGTCTCGTAGTAGAGGTACGGCGGCTTCGGCATGAAGCCGTGCTGCTCCATCATCTGCGTGATGCCCGCGTAGCCCATGTGCCGCACTTCCTGCGTGCAGTAGCTCACGCCTACCTTGGCCCACTCGCCCGCATACGGGGTGCTGCAATCGGCGTTGCCGTCGCGACTGTAGATGGGTTGCGGGAAACCGATCGCACCAGTGACGGAATCGTAGCCGAGGTAGTCGTCCTTCCCGCCGGCCTGGTCGAACGGACGGACCGGATCGTGGTTGCCCGGAGCAGCGAAGAACTCGATGCCGTGCCTGGCCGAGTACTCGTCCATGAGCCGGGCGAGTCCGCGCATGTGGACCGGCTGGCCGTCGTCGGAAAAGTCACCGGGCAGCGCGATGTACTTCACGCCGCGTGCCACCGCGTTGTCCAGCGCGGCGATGAACGCGAAGTAGTTCTCGTTGAACAGGCGCGTGGACGTCAGCTGTGCCTGCATGGTGCGGAGGGTGGCGTTGCGGCCGTTGCGGGGGTTGCGCACCCCCGGGAAGGAACCGTCCTGGAACTGCGCGTAGACACCGTGGAAGTGGATGTCCGGCATGAAGGCGATCCGGACGGGCGCGCGAACGGGCGCGGACGTCGGCGGCACGGCGTCCGCACGTACCGCCGGCCGACCGTCGTGGCTGGCGGCACAGCTCGCCAGCAAACCGGCGAGCACCGCCACCGCCAGCGCGCGACCGAAGCACATCCGCGCCCTCATCGACTCATCGCCACGCGTGACTGCCGGCTCAGAAATCGACCCGGACGCCCAGGCTGAGGCGGCGGCCGGACAACTCGTGCATCGTCGGGAACGACGGGTCCATGGTGTAGCCGGTCGTCTCCTCGTCGGTGATGTTGATGCCCTTCAGGCTGAGCTTGACGTTGTCGGTGACCCAGTAGCCGACCGAGATGTCGGTCTGGCCGTAGGCATCGCGGTAGATCGGATACATGTTGTAGCCGAGGCTTTCGACGTACTCGTCCTTGTAGTTGTAGGACACGCGCGCGTCGAAGCGCGCGTTGTCGTAGTACAGGGTGACGTTGTAGGTCTCCTCAGCCAGGCCCGGCATCGGCGTCTTGATGCCGAGTGCCGACTCGCCAGCGAGCGAGCTGTCCAGCGAGGTGTAGTTGGCGTTGATGCCGAAACCTTCCAGCGAGTGGTGCAGCATGCTCAACGGCAACTGCGCGATCAGCTCGAAGCCGTCGACATCGTAGGAGCCACTGGCGTTCACCGGCTGGTAGACGTCGAAGTCGTAGTAGCCGGCGAGCGTGCCGTTGGCGTTGTACACCGCCACGTCCGGGACCACCCCGGTCAGCGCGTTGATGACCACACCGTCGATCTTCTTCTGGAAGTACGACGCCGCCAGCAGGCCACCGTTGTCCAGGTACTTCTCCAGGCCGACGTCCCACTGCTCGGCCGAGGTCGGCGCCAGGTTGGGGTTGCCGTCGGTGAAGCGGAACGAGCTCCAGCTTGCGGTGCGCTTGTAGGCCAGGTCGCTCAGAGCCGGGCGCATCATCGCCTCCGACGCGGCCGCGCGCAGCAGCAGGCCGTCCGACAGCTCGGCGGTCATGTTCAGGCTGGGCAGCACGTCCGAGTAGTCGCCCTTCTGCGACACCGGGTCCTCGGTGAAGCCCGGGGTGCCGTCGGGGTTCTGGATAGGGTGGTAGCCAAAGGACACCACCGAGGTGTCGACGTAGCGCGCACCGGCGTTGATGAATATCGGGAACCGGCCGAGGTCGAAGTTGAAGTCGGCCATCGCGTACAGGGCGGTCGCTTCCTCGTCGACGCGGTAGTACTCGCCTTCGTCGAACGGCGTGGAGAAGCCGGGGTAGCGGAAGGTGTCCCGCGCGTAGTCGTTGGACACCTGCTTCCAGGCCAGGTCACGCGCCTCGTACTTCCCGCCCGGAACGATGTCGGTCACCCACTCCAGCTCGCTGTCGGCCAGGGTGCGCTCGCCGGCCCATGACTCATCGCCCTCGCCCGGCCCCTTGATGTTGCGTTCGCCGCGGTTGCGCTCCTTCGACTTGTCGGTGTAACGGGCACCGAACTGCACGTTGTGCAGCGCCGGGAAGAACGCCAGGTCCAGCGTCTTGCGGAAGTTCACCTGCGCGGCGTACTTGTCGTCGCTCACCTTTTCCAGGCTGGTCTCGTACGCCTCGAACAGGTAGCTCTCGGGCGCGTCATACATGTCGATGGTGGCCGGGTCGCCGCTGGGGATCGTCTCGCCGCCGGTGTCGGTCCAGCGCGTGCGCGACGGCGCATAGGCCACGTGCTTGAGGTTGGCGTGGTCCAGGGTCTTTTCCGCGCCGGAGTAGCCGAGCAGGCCATCGACGGTCCAGCTATCGCCCTTCCAATCCAGCGCCATGCTGTACTGACCGAAATCGCTCTTGTTGATGCGCTCCTTGCTCAGGAACTCGTGCTGGGTGGCGGTGTAGGACACGTCGCGCAGTACCACCATGCCGTACTGGTCCAGGGTGGCGGCGTCGTACTCGTGGATGGTGTCCAGCGTGCTGCGGCTGGAGGCCGAGTAGGCTGCGGCGTCGTACTCGTCCTCGGTGGTGTCGTAGCCGCCGACCATGGCGTCGAAGGTCAGGCTGAAGTCGCTGCTGGGCCGGTACTGCAACGCCGCGGTGGCGCCCCACTTGTCCTGCTCGTTGACGTAGATGCGGTCGCCGACCTTGTCCTGGAAGATGATGAGGTTGGTTTCGTCGCTGTTGGTTGGATCCTGGACGACGATCCCGGCGTCGCGCTCGAGCACCGCCGCCGCCTGCGCGCTGCGGTCGCCGCCGGCACCCAGGAAGCGCGACATCGGGCGGAAGTTGATGCCCGAGTTGGAGTCGGTGCGGTTGGTGCGCTCGGCCTTGGAGAACGACACCAGCGCGCCCCAGTCGCCCCAGGTGTCGCTGGCCAGGAACGAGTACTTGGGATCGGTCTCGCCGGAGATGGAGTTGTGCGCGCCTTCCGCGGAGAACGCCAGCTTGCGCTCGCTGTAGTCGAACGGACGCGCGGTGGAGATCTTGACCGAACCGGCGATGCCGCCTTCCTCGTCGGAGGCGATGGGCGACTTCTGCACCGTGACCTGCTGGATGATCTCCGAGGCGAAGATGTCGAACTCGACGTCGCGCCCGCCGCTGCCCGAGGCCGTCGCAAGATCGTTGATCGATACGTGGGTGTAGTCGGACGGCAGGCCGCGGACGTTGACCGCGGTGCCCAGGCCCTTGTTGCGCTCGATGGTCACGCCGGGCATGCGCTGCAACGCCTCGGCCAGGTTCTGCTCGGGGAAGTCGACCACGTCGGTGGCGACGATGGAGTCCGAGATGCCGATGTTGCTGCGCTTGATATCCACCGCCTGCTCGAGGCTGCGGCTGTAGCTGCCGGTCACCTGGACGGCGTCGAGTTCCGTGGGCTCGGCCGCGGCGTCCGACTCGCTCTGGGCCAGGGCCTGCAGCGGCATCGATGCCATGCCGGCAATCAGCAGGCCGTGGATGATCCGGCTCAGCGGCCTGGGTTGCGGCGCGAAAACACGGGTGGCTCGATTGCGATGCGACATGCTGTTCTCGTGGTTGTGTGGGGGTCCGCTGCAGCGGCGCACCGATCCAGCCATCGAGGGCGGGGATCAGCTCGTCATCGCTGGGCCCGCACAGGCTACGAAGGGAATGTGACGTTAGGATTTCGTAAAACGCGTGGGCCGCCAACGGCCAGAAACGGACAAGTCCGTGTCAGGCGTCCAGCCGCTGTGCCAGGTCAGGCGCCGGCGAGAATATGAATGCCGTGCCGCGCCGATCCTGGAGCAGCAGGTCAAGTTCCACCAAGCCCAGCCCGTCGGACCATGGCAAGACGATTGCCTCGTCACCGGCACCGCGCACGGCCACCCCACCGGCGCTATGCTGCAAGCATTCTGTGACGACGTCGTCATTTCCTCCAGGGGGATTCATGCGCATTGGACTGGTTGTCGACTCGGCATGCGACTTGCCGTTGGAGTACCTGCAGCAACACGACGTGACGGTGCTGCCGATCACCGTGCGCATAGGCGAGGCGGTGCTCGCCGACCATCGCAACGAAGAGGCGACGTTGGAGTTCCTGCACGCGCACGTCGCCGAGGGCGGCGCCGAGGCCGAGACCATGCCGTTCACGGTGCAGCAGATCCAGGAGCTGTTCCTGGGCCGGATGGTGGTCGACTACGACTACGTGTTCTGCATGACCATCACCAAGAGCCGCAGCCCGATCTTCGACAACGCCCAGCAGGCCAGCTTCGCGATCCTCAACGAGTACCGGGCCACGCGGTCGGCCGCCGGCAACAACACGCCGTTTGCACTGCGAGTCATCGACACTCAGAACCTGTTCGCCGCGCAGGGCATCACCGCGGTGGAGGCCGTCCGCCTGCGTGACGCCGGCGAGGGCGCGCCGAAGATCCGTGCACGGTTGGAAAACCTCGCCCTGCACACTCACGGCTACCTGGTGCCGCGCGACCTGTACTACCTGCGTGCCCGCGCCCGCAAGAAGGGCGACCGCAGCGTCGGCCTGCTCAGCGCCGCGCTCGGCAGCGCGCTCGACATCAAGCCGGTCCTGCATTGCAACCGTGGCGAGACTGGCCCGGCGGCCAAGATCAAGGGCTTCGAGGCCGCGGTGGAAAAGGTGTTCGCCGGCACCATCAAGCGCATCCAGACCGGCTTGATGACGCCGACGGTGTGCCTTAGCTACGGCGGCGAACTCGAGGAGATGCGCGACCTTCCAGGTTATGACGAGTTGCGCGCGGCCTGCACCGCGAACAACATCGAAGTGTTCGAAAGCGTGATGAGCCTGACTGGCATGGTCAACGTCGGCAAAGGTGCGGTGGTGGTGGGCTTCGCGTCCGAGGGCGGCATCCGCTTCAATTAATCCAGGTCGAGCCCCAAGGCAACGGCAATGGGTGGCCGGTCACAGGGCCGCGCCTTGATCCGGGACTATCAGCCTACGACCGCGCGTCGGATGCAGGCTAGGCTGCACGATTCGTCCGCCATGCGTGCCTGTCCATGACCCCTCGCCTGCTTGTCCTTGCGCTGTCCAGCGTGCTGTCCGCGTCCCTTGCCCTGCCTGTGCTGGCGCAGGACCCGCCGCCGAAGCCGCCGCAACCGGCACCGCAGCCCGCCCCGCAACCGACGCCGACTCCGCCGCTGGATCGCGACACCAGCGACGCCACCGGGGACCCGGTGCAACTGGAGCAGGACGCGCTCGACCCGGTCGGCACCGACCCCGCGCAGGCCGCGCCCGACGCCGCCAAGGGCAGGACCCAGCGCGATGGCGAGGACGAAAAGACAGAGAAGTGGGACATCACCGCCGCGCATGGTCCGACCAGGACGGTGCGCTTCAGCACCGATGAAGGCACCTGGATGGATGTCGATGTCGCGCCCGATGGCAACGAACTGGTGTTCTCGCTGCTCGGCGACCTGTACCGCCTGCCGATCGGCGGCGGCACCGCGCAGCGCATCACCAGCGGTCCGGCGTGGGACGTGCAGCCACGCTATTCGCCCGACGGTGCCGAGTTCGCCTTCACCTCCGACCGTGGTGGCGGCAACAACCTGTGGCGCATTGATACCGACGGCAGCGACCCGGTGCAGGTGACCGAAGAGGATTTCCGTCTGCTCAACAATCCGGCGTGGACCCCGGACGGCCGTTTCATCATCGGCCGCAAGCACTTCACCTCGGAGCGTTCGCTCGGTGCCGGCGAGTTGTGGATGTACCACGTCAGCGGCGGCAAGGAAGGCCTGCAGCTGACCGAGCGCAAGAACGACCAGCAGGATCTCGGCGAGCCAGCGGTGTCACCCGACGGCCGCTACGTGTACTACTCCGAGGATGTCAGTGACGGTGGCGCGTTCAACTACAACCGCGACCCGCATGGGGTGATCTACGCAATCAAGCGGCTCGATCGCCAGACCGGCAAGACCGACACCCTGCTCGCGACCCCCGGTGGCGCGGTGCGGCCGCAGCCGTCGCCGGACGGCAAGTCGCTGGCGTTCGTCAAGCGCGTGCGCGACAAGTCTGTACTGCACGTGCTCGACCTGGCCAGCGGCGAGGTGCGACCGGTGTGGGACGGGCTGAGCCATGACCAGCAGGAAGCCTGGGCGATCTTCGGCCCGTACACCGGCTTCGATTGGATGCCCGATTCCAAGTCCGTGGTGCTGTGGGCGCAGGGCAAGCTGTGGCGGATCGCGATGTCAGGCGGCGAGGCGACCGAAATTCCGTTCACCGCGCAGGTCGAACAGACTGTGACCGAGCCGCTGCGCTTCGATCAGGACATCGACGAAGGTAGCTTCGCGCCGAAGATGATCCGCGACGTCGCCACCTCGGCCGATGGCGAGACGCTGGTGTTCCACGCGCTCGGCAAGCTGTGGCGCAAGTCGCTGCCGGGCGGTGAACCCAAACGCCTGACCGGCAACGAGGGCCTCTACGAGTACGAGCCCAGTTTCAGCTCCGACGGCGGCAAGCTGCTCTACACGACCTGGTCGGACGCGGCCTTGGGCGCGATCTACGTGCGCAACGCCAACGGTTCCGGCAAGGGCACCCGCCTGACCGACGAAAAGGGTTTCTATTACAACCCGCGGTTCTCGCCCGACGGCAAACGAATTGTCTACTCCAAGACCGGCGGCAGCGGCCTGACCGGCAGCCTGTGGTCGGTTGATCGGGGCGTTTACGTGATGCCTGCAGGCGGCGGCGAGCCGGTGCGGGTTGCCGAGAAGGGCAACGCGCCGCAGTTCAACGCCGACGGCAGCCGCGTGCTGTACCTGACCGGCGGCGGTCTGGAGAAGAAGTTGATGTCGGTCGGCCTGCACGGCGAGGACGCGCGCGAGGTGTTCAACCTCAAGTATGTCGACGCGGTGCAGGTCAGCCCGGACGGCAAGTGGGTCGCGTTTACCGAGTTGTTCAAAGCCTATGTTGCACCGATGGTCTCGACCGGCAAGCCGATCGAACTGGGCAAGGATTCCAAGGCGATCCCGGTGACGCCGATCAGCGCCGATGTCGGCAGCTACCTGCACTGGGCAGCCGACTCGGAATCGTTGCATTGGATGGTCGGCGACAGGTACCACTCGCGCACGCTCGATGAGAGCGTCGCATTCCTGCCCGGCGCGCCGGCGGAGATCCCCGCACCGGTCCACGGTGGCGGCATCGCAGTCGGGCTGACCGTGCCGGTCGACGCGCCCGACGAACTGGTCGCGTTCACCAACGCTCGGATCATCACCATGCGCGACGCGGAGGATTCCGAGGACGTCATCGAGAACGGCACCATCGTGCTGCGTGGTGACGAGATCGTCGCGGTTGGCACCAGCGATGCGGTGCAGGTGCCGGCCGGCGCCAACGTCATCGATGCGACCGGCAAGACCATCCTGCCCGGCTACATCGACGTCCACGCCCACGCCGCGCACTTCGGCCAAGGGGTCGTGCCGCAGGAAAACTGGGCGTACTACACCAACCTCGCGTTCGGCATCACCTCGATGCACGACCCGTCGGCAACCACCGAGTTCGTGTTCTCCGAGGCCGAGTTGCAGAAGGCCGGCAAGATGGTCGGCCCGCGGATCTTCTCGACCGGCACGATCCTGTACGGCGCCGATGGCGACTTCAAGGCGGAGGTGAACTCGCTCGATGACGCCCGAAGCCACCTGCGCCGGATGAAGGCCAACGGCGCGTTCTCGGTCAAGAGCTACAACCAGCCGCGCCGCGAGCAGCGCCAGCAGATCAACACCGCCGCAAGGGAGTTGGGCATGCTGGTGGTCGAGGAAGGCGGTTCGACCTTCCACCACAACATGACGATGATCCTCGACGGCGTCACCGGCATCGAGCACAACATCCCGGTCGCGCCGCTGTACAAGGACGTGATCGAGCTGTGGTCGCAGACCGACGTGCGCAACACCCCGACCCTGGTGGTCAGCTACGGCGGCCTGTCGGGCGAGTACTGGTGGTACGCGCGCGACAATGTCTGGGAGAACGACAAGCTCAACCGCTTCTTCCCGCGCGAGACGCTGGATGCGCGCAGCATCCGCCGCGAGACCGCGCCGGACTGGGATTATCACCACGTCGATGTGGCCAAGGCCGCCAAGGTCCTGCGCGATGCCGGCGTCCGTATCCAGATCGGCGGCCACGGCCAGTTGCAGGGCCTGAGCGCCAACTGGGAGATCTGGCTGCTGACCCACGGCGGCTTCAGCAATTTCGAGGCCTTGCGCGCGGCCACCATCGATGGTGCCGACTACCTCGGGCTGGACAGCGACATCGGCTCGCTGGAAGTCGGCAAGCAGGCCGACCTGGTGGTGCTCAACAGCAACCCGCTGGAGGACATCCGCGCCACCATCGACACCCGCTACGTGATGGTCGATGGGCGCCTGTTCGATGTCGACGCCGACATGACCGAGATCGGCAACGACCAGACCCCGGAGCCGAATTTCTACTGGCAACGTCACCGCGACGGCCAGACCTTCGGCACCGAATTCGGCCCGACCGCGGTCTGCCATTGCCCCAAGGGCCACGGGGCGCACGTGCACCTGGATTGAACCGACGGCGTGATTTCACGAAGACCCAATGCCGTCGCGACTAGGCTGTCATCCACCGCTGAAGGAGGCTGCATGGCCACTCGCTACTACATCACCTTGCCCGACGGGGCCCGTGCCCGCGGTGCCGATCCCGACCTGTCGTTCACCGCACACAGCGGCCCCGGCTTCGCCGCGGAGCTGCAGGACGCACTGCGCAGCAATGCCCTGTTCGAGCGTTGGCGCCGCAAGCAGGACGAGCCCGACGAGGTCGACCGCTCCCTTGCCGCGACCGACGCCAGCGCGACCGTGGAAGGTGCCCAGGATGACTTGCACATCGACCTGGTGGTCACCACGTCCATCCCCGGCAACGTGCTCAAACAACGCCTGCGCCTGCTGGCCGGCAGCGCCTGGGAACTGCGTGACGTGACCGCCGCTTGAGCCTGCGCGCCACGCCGCTACCGACCGCATGAAAAAGAACCTCCTGCTCGCCTGGAGTGGCGGCAAGGACGCGGCCTGGGCGCTGCACCATCTGCGCCAGCGCGGCGATGTCCAGGTCGTTGGCCTGCTGACCACACTCAACGGCGACTTCGACCGTGTCGCCATGCATGGCATCCGGCGAGACGTGCTTTACGCGCAGGTCGCCGCCGTGGGGTTGCCGTTGCTGGAGTCGGTGATCCCCCACGGCGGCGACAATGACACCTACGAGGCGGCCTTCGCCGCGACCCTGACGGCCGCGCGCGAACGCTGGCCCGGCATCGACACCATCGCCTTCGGCGACCTGTTGCTGGCCGATGTACGCGCCTGGCGCGAGGCATTGTGCGATCGCCATGGCTGGCGGATCGAGACCCCACTGTTCGGCGCCGATACCGCTTCCCTGGCCCGGGAGATGATCGCCGGCGGCCTACGCACCCGTCTTTGTTGCGTGGATACCCAACAACTCGATGCCGGCTTCAGCGGTCGATCGTGCGACGCGTCATTGCTGGCCGAGCTACCCGACCACTGCGACCCCTGCGGCGAGAACGGCGAGTTCCACACCCTGGTTCACGATGGCCCGATGTTCGCCAGGGAACTGCGCCTGGAGCAAGGGGACACCGTGTTGCGTGACGGCCGGTTCGCGTTTACCGATTTCCTTCTGGCGAACCCGGCGCAACCGCTGCTCTGAACCCCGGCGACTTAGCCCTTCAGCGCCTTCGCGTGGTAGGCGATGTGCTCGCCGATGAAGCTGGCGATGAAGTAGTAGCTGTGGTCATAACCGGGCTGCAGACGCAGTGTCAACGGATGGCCGGCGGCCTCACAGGCGGCACGCAGCAGTTCGGGCTTGAGCTGGGCCTGGAGGAAATCGTCGGCGTCGCCCTGGTCGATCAACAACGGCAAACGCTCGTCGACACCGGCAATCAGCGCACTGGCGTCCCACTGCTTCCATTGTTCACGGTCGTCACCGAGGTAACGGGTAAAGGCCTTCTCGCCCCACGGCACCTGGCTGGGTGCACCGATGGGCGCGAACGCCGATACGCTGCGGTACATGCCGGGATTGCGCAACGCGATCACCAATGCGCCGTGGCCACCCATCGAGTGGCCACTGATCGCCCGCGCGGTGGTGGTCGGGAAATGCGCATCCACCAGCGCCGGCAGTTCCTGCACCAGGTAGTCATACATCCGGTACTGCGCCGCCCACGGCTCGCGGGTGGCGTTGAGGTAGAAGCCTGCCCCCTGGCCGAGGTCGTAGGCCTCGTCGTCGGCGACACCCTCGCCACGCGGACTGGTGTCGGGGGCGACCAGGATCACGCCATGCTGCGCGGCGTACTCCTGGGCACCGGCCTTGGTGATGAAGTTCTGCTCATTGCAGGTCAGCCCCGACAGCCAGTACAGCACCGGGCACGGGCCCTGCCTTGCCTGTGGCGGCAGGTAGACCGCGAATTTCATGTCGCAGCCCAGCGTGCTGGAGGCGTGTTGCCAGACTTCCTGACTGCCGCCGAAGCAAGCGTGTTGTTCGATACGTTGCATGTGCGCTCCCTGATTGCGTCGCTACTGAAGGGTGTTGCTGCGGGCTCAGTAGTGGATCACCGTGCGGATCGACTTGCCTTCATGCAGCAGGTCGAAGGCCTCGTTGATGCGTTCCAGCGGCAACTGGTGGGTAATGAACGGATCGAGGTCGATCTCACCGCGCATCACCTGCTCGACCATGCCCGGCAACTCGGAGCGTCCCTTGACGCCGCCGAACGCGGAACCACGCCAGACCCGACCGGTGACCAGTTGGAATGGCCGGGTGCTGATTTCCTGGCCCGCGCCGGCGACACCGATGACCACCGACTCGCCCCAGCCCTTGTGGCAGCACTCCAACGCGGCTCGCATGACGTTGACGTTGCCGATGCACTCGAAGCTGAACTCCACGCCGCCGTCGGTCATCTCGACGATCACGTCCTGGATCGATTTGTCGTGATCCTTCGGGTTGACGCAGTCCGTCGCGCCCATCGACTTGGCCAGTTCGAACTTGTCCGGGTTGGTGTCGATCGCAATGATCCGGCCGGCCTTCGCCTGCACCGCGCCCTGGATCACTGCCAGCCCAATCGCCCCCAAGCCGAACACGGCAATCGTGTCGCCCGGTTTCACCTTCGCCGTGTTGTGGACAGCACCGATGCCGGTGGTCACCCCGCAGCCGAGCAGGCAGACCTTCTCCAGCGGCGCGTCGGGATTGACCTTGGCCAGCGACACCTCGGCCACGACCGTGTACTCGCTGAACGTGCTGCAGCCCATGTAGTGATGGATCGGCTCACCGTTGTAGGAAAACCGCGTGGTGCCGTCCGGCATCAGTCCCTTGCCCTGGGTGGCCCGCACCGATGAGCACAGGTTGGTCTTGCCCGAGGTGCAGAATTTGCACACGCCGCATTCGGCCGTGTACAGCGGAATCACGTGGTCGCCCGGCTTGACACTGGTGACGCCCTCGCCGACCTCGACCACCACGCCACCACCCTCGTGACCGAGCACCGCCGGGAACACGCCTTCCGGGTCATCACCCGACAGCGTGAACGCATCGGTGTGGCACAAAGCGGTGTGGGAGATCTTCACCAACACCTCGCCGGCGCGCGGCGGCTCGACGTCGATTTCGACAATCTGCAGGGGCTTGCCGGCTTCGAAAGCGACGGCGGCGCGGGATTTCATGATCGGGCTCCAGTGCGGGGTTGGCCCCAATGATAGGCGGTGCGGGCCTCAACCCGTATTCTGGATTCCCGCGGCGATGCCGTTGACGGTCGCCATCAATACTTGCAGCAGCGCATCGTCGTTGCGCTCGCCGACCCGCCAGCGTGCCAGCAGGTCGACCTGCAACAGGCTGATGGGATCGACATAGGGATTGCGCAGGCGGATCGACTGGCGCAGGCGCAGGTCCCGGGCCAACAGCTCGTCCTCGCCCTTGATCGCCAGCACGGCATCGCGGGTGCGGGTGAACTCGGCGACGATTCCCGGGTGCATCAGGGCGTGCAAATCGCCCTTCCCGGTCGAGGCTGGCACATCGGCGGCCAACTGCGAGTAGCGCTCGAAGATCCCCAGGTCGGAGGAGCCCAGGACCATTTCGATGTCGTCCACCAGTGCGGCAAAGAACGGCCAGTCCCGGGCCATCTCGGCCAGCATTTCCTGCCCGTGGCTTGCCAATGCACGCTCCATCGCAGTGCCCACGCCGTACCACGCGGTCAGGCCCGAGCGGTTCTGGGCCCACGAGAACACCCACGGGATCGCACGCAGCGACTCCACTCCGCCGGCGCCGGTACGCTTGCTCGGACGCGAACCGATGCGCAGCCGTTCGATCACGTCGATCGGGGTGGCGGCGCGGAAGTAGGCGGTGAAATCGGGATGTTCGTGGATCAGCGCGCGGTAATGCGCACTGGCGTCCGCGGCCATCTGGCTGGCAACGCGGCGCCATTGGGCCTCGCGAGGATCATCAGGTCGCGGCCGCAGGCTCGCACGCAACACCGCGCCGGTGGTCTGTTCCAGGTTGCGCAGTGCCAGCGCGCGAATGCCGTACTTGCGGTGGATCACCTCGCCCTGCTCGGTCAGTCGCAGGGTGCCGTCGACCGATCCGCGCGGGGCAGCGATCACCGCACGTTCGGTCTTGCCCCCGCCGCGACTGATGGAACCGCCACGCCCGTGGAAGAACGCGATTCGCAGGCCGCTCTCGTTGGCCAGCGCGGTCAGTGCAATCTGGGTCTGTTGCAAGCTCCAGCGCGAGGCGACGATACCGCCATCCTTGGCGCTGTCGGAGTATCCGAGCATCACCACTTGGCGGTTGCCCCGCGCCGCGAGGTGGGCGCGATAGACCGGGTCGGCAAACAGCGCGCGCATGGTGTCGGCGGCGGCGTCCAGATCGGCGATGGTCTCGAACAGGGGAGCGACGTCCAGCGGTACCGCGCCATGTGCGATGGTCGTGCCGGCCTGGCCGTCAACGGCTTGCGCGTCATCCGCTTCCACGCAGCCGCCCAGACGTGCCAGCGCCAGCACCGCCAACGCATCGGCCGCGCTGCGGCTCATGCTGACGATGTACGGACCAAACACCCGTTGGCCGTAGCGCGGGCGGAGCCGGGCCACGGTGCGGAATACGTCCAGGGTGCTACGCGCCACGTCAGCATAGGCATCGCTTGGCACCAGGCTGCCATCCATCATCGCGTGCAGCTTGCGCGCGCGCTCGGCGGGCTCACGTTGTTCCCATTGCGGGTCACCCAGCAAGCCGGCCAGGGCGACGTCGTGCATCGCCGAGTCCTGGCGCAAATCCAGACTGGCCAAGTGGAAGCCGAAGCAGCGCGCGCGGCGCAGCAGGCGCACCACCGCGAAATCACCGGCGTGCTCACCACGGTGGGCCAGCAGGCTTTGGTGGATCAGCTCGATATCGGCCACGAAGCTCGCCGCATCCGGATAAGCGGACGGCTCGTCATCGGTGGTCATCCGCAATCGCTCGGCCATCAACGTCAGCAGGTTGCGATACGGCATGTCGGCATGGCGCGGATGCAGTTGTTCGACGCCCGCCGGCAACAGCTCGCGGTACTGGCCGACCCTGTCCAGCACCGCCTCACTGACCGCCACCCGGCTCAGTGACTGGCTCAGCAGGTCCTCGAGCTTGTGGATATCGCGTCGATACGCGGCCAGCACCAGCGCCCGCTGCCGGGCCAGGGTCGCGGCGATGGTGTCGGCACCGACGTTTGGGTTGCCGTCCATGTCGCCGCCGACCCAGCTGCCAAACCCGAGCACGTCGGGCAACGCCACCGTGTCCCCGTAGTGCTCGGTCAATGCCGCCTGGAAAGCCTCGTGGAAAACGGGCAGGACCCGGTACAATACTTCGGTCAGGTAGAAGCCGACGTGCTCGAACTCATCGGCGACACTCGGCTTGGCGGCCGGCGCCTCCACGGTCTGCCAGCTTGCGGTCAGCGCCATGCGCATGCGCTCGCGATCGGCACTCCGCTCGGCGGGCGTACGACCACGGTCGATGTCGTTGACCAGGCAGGTCACGACCTCGCGTTCCTTCTTCAGCTGTACCCGGCGCACCGCCTCGGTCGGATGAGCGGTGAATACCGGCTCGATCCGCAGCCGCGACAACACCGTGCCCAGTTCGTCCGCACCCACCCCCTGCGCGGCGAGCCGACGGATGACATCGTCCAGGCTGGCGGGCTGGGCACCGTGTTCGGCACGCTCATGCTCGCGGCGGCGGCGAATGCGATGGACCCGCTCGGCCAGGTTGATGGCCTGGAAATAGGTCGAGAACGCGCGCACCAGGTCACTGGCCTGCTCAATCGGCGTGCCCGCCAGGGCATCGGCCAATCCGGCTACCGGCTCGTCGTTCTCGCGGCGGGTAATCGCCGCGCGGCGCAGGCTCTCGACCCGGGCCAGGAAGTCCGGGCCACGTTGCTCGGCAAGGATCTCCCCCACCAACGCGCCGAGTTGCTTGACGTCCTCGCGCAAAAACTGGTCGGTGGGTGCGAACTCGACGCTGCGCAGGGAGTCGTCGGTCGTATCGGTTGGGATCTGCATCCCCCAAGGCTAACGCAACAGCCGCCGACTCCCGGTGACGCCGCGCCCACGAGGGAACTGCTCCGGTGCAGGTCAGTAGGCGAACTCGCGAAACACCGGGTCGACGTTGCCATCCCAGACACCATGGAACAGCGCCAGCTTCCGCTCTGCCGGGGTTTCGCCCGCCTCGACCAGCTCCATCAACGGACTGAGGAAGATCGACTCGTCACTGCCGTTGTCATTGAGCCGGGCACGGCGCGCCAGCCCGTGGGCGGAGATCTCCACCGTACGGCGGGCCAGGTCGAGCACGGTGCCGCCACGGAAAGGCATCTTGAATGCCTGCCTCGGCACGCCGTTGCGCAGGGCGTGGATCTCCTCAAGACTGAAATCCTTGACCAGGTCCCAGGCCGCATCCAGCGCGGTGTCGTCATACAACAGGCCGGTCCAGAATGCCGGCAACGCGCAGATCCGGTTCCACGGCCCGGCGTCCGCACCGCGCATCTCCAGGTACTTTTTCAGCCGCACTTCGGGGAACGCCGTGGTCGTGTGGTCGGCCCAGTCCTGCAGGGTCGGCAACTGACCCGGAAGCGCCGGCAGCTTGCCGGCGAGGTAGTCGCGGAATGACTGCCCCGACGCATCAATGTATTCGCCGTCGCGGTAGATGAAGTACATCGGCACGTCGAGCAGGTAATCGACGTAACGCTCGTAGCCGAAGCCGTCCTCGAACACGAAGTCCAGCAGCCCGGAGCGATCGTTATCGGTATCGGTCCAGATATGCGAGCGGTACGACAGGAAGCCGTTGGGTTTGCCCTCGGTGAACGGCGAGTCGGCGAACAGCGCCGTCGCGATCGACTGCAGCGCCAGCGAAACCCGGAACTTCTTCACCATGTCGGCTTCCGAGGCGACATCCAGGTTGACTTGCACGGTGCAGGTGCGAGTCATCATGTCCAGGCCGAGGCTGCCGACCTTGGGCATGTATTCGCGCATGATCTTGTAGCGCCCCTTGGGCATCCACGGCATCTCGTCGCGCCGCCACTTGGGCTGGAAGCCCATGCCCAGGAAACCCAGGCCCATCGGCTCGGCCACCGCGCGCACCTCGCGCAGGTGCGAGGCCGCCTCGCGACAGGTGTCGTGCAGGGTATCGAGCGGGGCGCCAGACAGTTCCAGCTGGCCGGCCGGCTCCAGCGACACCGACGCACCGTCGCGGGTCAATGCAATCACCCGGCCGTGCTCTTCCACCGGGGCCCAGCCAAACTGGACCAGGCCCTTGAGCAGCGCCTCGATCCCGCCCTCGCCATCAAAGGTCGGCGGACGCAGGTCATCAAACCGGAAACCGAACTTCTCGTGCTCGGTGCCGATCTTCCAATCATCGCGCGTGCGAGTTCCCGAGCTGAGGTACTCGACCAGTTGATCGCGTGATTGGATCGAAACTTCCTCGACGTGACTGGGACCGGACACGCGCACCTCGTTGGGCTGGATCATTGGAACTGGACATGCGGCATGACAGCCGCACACGCAAGACCCGCAGTGTAGATCGCCGCCAGCATCGATGACTCCACGCAACGCAACACTGCATCGCGCCAGTGAGCCCAGCCGGGTGAAGTACTCCTACAACTGCAGCCAGCCGCCGATTACCCGACGCGCCTCATCGACGCCCAATTTGGACTCGCCGGAAAACAGCTGCACGCTGACCGCATCACCGTGTTCGGCCTGCAATGCCTTGCGCACCTCCAGCAAGGCCGTGCCCTGGGCACCACGGCTCAACTTGTCGGCTTTGGTCAGGATCACATGGGCCGGCAGGCCGCGACTGACCGCATAACCGAGCATCTGCTTGTCATATTCCTTCAGCGGATGGCGGATATCCATCACCACGACCAGACCTTTGAGGGCTTCGCGGGTACGGAAGTACCGGTCCAGGAAGGCCTGCCAGTGTGCTTGCAGGTCCTTGGGCACCTTGGCGTAGCCGTAACCGGGCAGATCGACCAGGAAGCGGTCGGTTGACGGCGGCAGGGCAAAAAACACCAGCTGCTGGGTCCGGCCCGGGGTCTTGGAGACCCGTGCCAGGGCGTTCTGCTGGCAGATCGCATTGAGCGCGCTGGACTTGCCCGCGTTGGAGCGGCCGGCAAACGCCACCTCGAAGCCACCGTCGGGCGGCAGCTGCTGGGGAGTATGGGCAGCCAGCAGGTACTGGGCACGGACAAGATGTTTTGACATGGGCATAGGATCGCACGCCGGAAGCCTCCAGTGCGCCGGCAATACCGACCGGGTCCCTCCCCTGGCGTGACCGTGGCCCGGCCCGAAACGTCATCGCGCCGTGCCCGCGTTGACCTCGCGTTGACCCCGCCGCGCGTGCCGACGATAATTCTGCGGTTAGACGACCGTTCACGATCGTCACTTCAGCGTTTTCCGGAGCCCAGCCCCATGAGCCACGCCCGCGTCCTTGGCATCGTTGGTATTACCGTCCTCGCGGCGGTTGCCGCAGTTGCCTACGCCCAGACCACGGTCACCCCAATCCCCGACGTCGCACCGGTGGAGACGGCGCCGCTGACTCCCGCGGCACCGGAAACCGCCACCTGGGGTGATGCGCAGAATGGCCAGACCCTGGCCGGCACCTGCGCGGCGTGCCACGGCCTGGACGGCAACCCGGTGATCGAGATGTACCCGCGCCTGGCCGGCCAGAGCGAGCGTTACATCGCCAATCAAATGGCGTTGTTCAAAAGCGGTGAGCGCAGTGGCGGCATGGCTGCGGTGATGAAGCCATTCGCCGACATGCTCAGCGCCCAGGACGCGCGCGACGTGGGCGCGTACTTCGCCACCCAGGAGTCCGGTGCCGGCGTTGCCGATGACAGCCTGGTCACCTCGGGGCCGTACGAGGGCCTGAAGTTCTACGAGGTGGGTGAGCAATTGTTCCTGGCCGGCGACGCCGAACGCGGCATCCCGGCATGCATGGCATGTCACGGTCCGGACGGCGCCGGCAACCCCGGCCCAGCCTACCCGCATGTGGCAGGTCAGCAGGCGGCCTATACCCAACAGCGACTGGAGATGTACCGCGCCGGGGTCAGTGATCGCGAAGACTCACACCTGTTTGACATGATGGCGACCATCACCAAGCCACTGACCGATCAGGAGATCGGCGCACTGGCAAGCTACCTGCAGGGCCTGCACCCGGCGGCGAACGACCAGCTTGCCATGGCAGCTCCCGCGCCGGCAGCGCCCGTTGCAGCCGTACCTGCCGTCGATGCGAGCGCCGAGGCCACCGACGCACCAGCGGATGCCGCAGAGGCAGGAGCGACCGAAGCCGAGGCAGAGGCGACCGAGACCGAGGCGGAAGCGACCGACACCAACTCCGCTGAGGCCGCTGAGGCCGCTGAGGCCGCCGAGGCAACCGAGCCCGCCACGCCAGTGGAACCGGAAGCCGAACCGGTATCGGAAGGCTGAGCAGAACCGCACTCTCGTTCAGGTCATCCGACACCGGCCGGACCTGCACCCGCAACTGTTCATTGCGCCGACCGTATCCTTGCGGTCGGCGCTCTTGTTTGAGGGATACCCGCTGATGAACCACGATTCCGCAAAAACCCACCTGCTCCGTTCGCGTCGGTCTGGTGGTTCGTTCCTGGCCCGGGCGGCTATCGCGGCCATTTTCGTGGCGTTGCCGATGATCGGGTTCGCCGCAGCGCCAACGGGAGATCTGGTTGCCGGTACCGATTACATCGAGATTCCCGATGGCGCCCCATTCGCCACGCCAGCCGGCCAGATCGAGGTGGTCGAAGTGTTCGGCTACACCTGCCCCCACTGCGCGCACTTCGAACCACTGGTGAGCGCGTGGAAAGCGAAGCTCCCCGCCGACGTCAATTTCGTCGAGGTCCCCGCCCCCTTCGGTGGCTACTGGATACCTTATGCGCAGGCGTTCTACACCGCTCAGGCCCAGGGGCTGGTGGCACGGACCCACGCTCCAATGTTCCGCGCATTGCACCAGGAGCACAGCCTGCCCATCAGCGGTGCAACACCTGCGGAGATCGCGGCGTTTTACGCCCGCTACGGGGCCGATCCGGAGCAGTTCGCCAACACCATGACCAGCCCGGCGATCCAGGCCCAGCTGAAGCAAGCGCGCGACTTCCTGCGGCGCAGCGGCGTGGAAGGCACACCCACGTTGATCGTGAACGGCAAATACCGGGTGCTGGGCAACAGCGCCACCGACCTGCTGGACAACGCCGCCAAGCTGGTCGAGCGGGAACGCTCGCGGCGCGCGCAGCCCCAGCACTGAGATCACCAACACTGACACTGACACTGACACCACCAAGATCATCGACGGCGTCCGGGAATCCGGGATTTGCGGAACGTGCACCGTGCACACTCCCCCGCCGTCGCGCTGGTTATCCTTGACCGGCCTGCACGACCTCGCATTCTTTGCTTATCTTCCGGAGATCTACCCATGACCTTGCGATCGGCTCTACTGCCCCGTTTCGGACTGGCCCTGGCGGGCGTGCTCGCCCTCGCCGCCTGCTCGGCCGATGCACCCGCGCCCACACCCGCTGCGCCGGCCGCCACGGCAGCCAACACAACGGCAGCCCCAGCCCCCGCGGCGACCGCCGCACCTGCCCGTACACCGGGACCGATCGTTGCTCCGGTTGGCCCGGCACCAGTCGCCGGTACCGATTACGTGGAAATCGCCGGTGGCGAGCCCTACCAGCCCAACAGCGGCAAGATCGAAGTCGTGGAGGTGTTTGGCTACACCTGCCCTGCCTGCGCAAACTTCGAGCCGATGGTCAGTGCCTGGGCCGCCAAACTGCCGGCTGATGTGCAGTTCACGCCGGTAGCGGCACCGTTCGGTGGCTTCTGGATGCCGTATGCAAAGGCGTTCTTCGCCGCGCAGGCCACCGGCCTGCTGCCACAGACCCACGACGCGATGTTCAAGGCGATCCATATCGACCGCAGCCTTGGTGCGGACTCCAGCGACCAGCAGATCGCCCAGTTTTACGCGGCATACGGCGCGGACCCCAAGCAGTTCGCCAGCACCATGGCGAGTTTTGCGATCAACGCCAAGATGGGGCGTGCCCAGCAGTTCCTGCAGCGCAGCGGCGTGGATTCCACCCCGACCCTGATCGTCGATGGCAAGTACCGCGTCACCGGCCAGAGCTGGGAAGAACACCTGCGTATCGCCGAGCACCTGATCGCCCAAGAGCGCGCCGCCCGCCCGGACGCCGCCCCCGCCGGTGACGAAGCCGCCACCCCGACCGAAGCCGACAACGGCTGATTGGGAAGCGGCATAACGACCATGGCGACTTCTGGCGCTCAACGCATCGACGAGATCCCTCCCGTGGCGACGCCGCCGGAGGGTTCGCGCCGGCTGCGCGTGCTCAGCGCCAATATCCAGGCCGGCTCCAGCACCCGCGGCTATCACGACTATGTCGCGCGCAGTTGGTCGCATGTACTACCCGCCGGCAACAAGCGCGGCAGCCTGGACCTGATTGCCCAGCTGGCCGGCCAGTACGACATCGTCGGCCTCAACGAGGCCGATCCCGGCAGTCTGCGTTCGGGTTTCACCAACCAGACCCATTACCTCGCCCAGCGTGGCGGCTTCGATTACTGGAGTCATCAACCCAACCGCCGCATGGGCGGGGTGGCCTCCAGCGCCAATGGGCTGCTCAGCAAGCTGGAGCCGATCGAGGTGACCGACCATTCGCTGCCGGGTCGGATCTCCGGACGTGGTGTGCTGCTTGCGCGCTTTGGCCATGGCGAGGACGGCCTGGTCATCGCGATTGCCCATCTGTCACTGGGTGCGAACTCGCGCAGCGCGCAGCTGGGCTTCATTGCCGAGTTGCTGCAGGACAATCCCCATGCGGTGCTGATGGGTGATTTCAACTGCGCCATCGACCGCCCGGAAATGCAGACGCTGTTTCGCAACACCCGCTTGCAGCCCCCCGAGTGCGCGGTGGCCACCTTCCCCAGCTGGCGACCGCAGCGTGCGATCGACCACATCCTGATCGGCGACGGGCTGAGCTGCTCGGGCGCCTGCGCGATGCCGGCCGCTCACTCCGACCATCTGGCCATGTCGCTGGAGCTGGATGTCCCCGACGCGGCGTTGGCCTAGGGCGACAACGGCGCAGGGCCATCCGCGAGCACAATCGCGGATGGCCCTGCCTGGCCAGCTATCACCGGTCAGCTTTCTGCTGATCAGAAGCGCAGGTTGGCGCGCACGTAGAAGTAACGGCCACCGGGGATGTCGTAGGTCGAGGCGTCGTAGCCATTGAGCGAGCACGACAGGCAGAGCGGTGGATCCTTGTCGAACACGTTGTTGACGCCGCCGGTCAACTGCACGCCCTTGAACCAGTCAAACTCGTAACCCACCTGCAGGTCGTGATAAGTGATCGCGTCGAGCGTGTTGGTGCCTTCGGCCGGGTTGCTGCAGACCGGGAACGACACCGCATCACCACATTGCTCCTCCAGCTCACTGATGTGACGCATGCTCCACGAGGCATTCCACTGGTCGCGACGCCAATCCAGACTGGCGGTCGAGGTCCAGTCTGGGATTGCGCTGTCGGTCACTTCCACCCCGACCGTACGCGGCTGCGCCTGGCCGGAGGCACCCACGGCCTCGTAATGGGCCACGAAGGTGTTTTGCCAGGCCAGCTTGAACACCCCTGCCGCGCTCTCGGGCAAGGTCCAGAACACATCGGCATCCCAGCCGCTGGTCTTGATCGAACCCAGGTTGGTCAGGCGATTGCTGAACCCGTTGATGCTGCCGATCGAGGACCGGGTAATGCCGCTGCAGTACAGCGGGTCCAGCGAGGCCACGCATAGGTCCAGCTGGGTCTGGGCATCGATCGCCTGGACCGCACCGTCGATCGCGTGGCGATAGAAGGTCAGCTCGAAATCCAGTCGATCCGACCACGCCACGGCGCTTGCGAAGCTGGGACTGAACACCATGCCGGCGGTGAAACTGCGCGCCGTCTCGGGATCGAGTTCCATGTTGCCGCCGGTGGTGACCGATATCTGGCTGTTGGTCTGCTCCGCGCCGACCGGTACTCCCAAGGTGGCGCAGTTGGCCGCACTGCCGGTTGGCGCGCTGCCGTCCAGTCCGACCAGGCAAGGGTCATCGATCTGCAGGTCGGCGCGACTGGCCGAGCCGAACAGCTCACCAATCGACGGTGCACGGAAGCCCTCGGCGTAGGTGGCCCGGAACAGCAGTTCATCGGCGACCTGCCAGCGCAGCCCGAACTTCGGGGTGAACTGGCCGCCAAAAGTGGAGTAGTCCGAATAGCGACCGGCCAGACTCAGGTCCAGGCTCTTGCCGAACGAGTCTCGGGGGATAAGCGGCACATTGAGCTCGACATACGCCTCGGTGACGTCGTATTCACCGGATGTCGGCAATGACGGAACGCCGTTGTAGAACCCGGCCACCGTCAGCGGGTCGGGCTGGTAGGACCCTTCATAGCGGCGATGCTCGGCGCCGACGGCGAACGACAACGGCCCCGCCCACAAGTCGACCAGGTCACCCGACAGGTTGGCGGTGAACACGTCCAGGGTCTGCTGGCTGCGGTCACGCACCACCGGCTGGATGTAGGCGAGCATCTCGGGTGTGAGCGTGCCGGGGCCGCCAAACAGGTTGAGCGGCACGCAGCCCGGATTCGCCGCGCATACAGCCGGATCACCCAGCGCCAGGGCGACCTTGCGAATGTCATAGCTCCCGTAGTTGGTCTGCTCGGCCTCGTTCTCACTGGTGGACAGGTTCACATCCCAGAACCAGGTCCGCTCACTGGCCTCGAAACTTCCCTCCAGGCCTGCGGCAAAGTAGCGGGTATCGACTTGCTGCTCGTAGACGCGTGGCCCGCCTTCGACCGGACGCCGACCCAGCAACACGAAGTTGACTTCGTTCTGCGCGGTAGCCGGATCGTCGACCGACACCAGATCGAAACCGAACGGGTTGTACGGGTTATTGGCCGACACGAACATGCCATCGGAGATCGGGTTGCCGGTGCCGGCATCGGCGCCCAGGAACAACGGCTCCGGCGCGGCCTGGTTGACCGACTCCCGGCGATTGACCAGGGCCTTCGCGTACGCGTGGACCTTGTCGTTGAAATAGAAGCGGTACTGGCCGAACACCCCGGTGCGGGTCGACGGGGTCAGCAGCAGGTTGTATTCGGAGAAATTGAAGCGATCGGGAGTACCGAAACAATGGAAGCCATCGGTGCGGTTGCAACCGGTCTGGCCCGGGTCGTAGAACGGGTCGTTGTCGCCCTCGTTGGGAGTGATGTCGTGGGTGACGCCAGTGTTGGGGTCGGTGATGATGAAGCGTCCACGCGGGGTACCGGAGCTGCCAAACGTCAGCCCGGTGCCAGGAACCGGGAAGCGCGATTGTTCGCGCGTGTTGGCGGAGATCGAATCCTGCTCGACCCGACTGGCGCCGATGAACAGATTGCTGCGCTCGGTGTTCATGCCCCAGGCAACGTCGATGCCCTTGGAGGCGCCATCACCCTTGCCGTACTGGCCATAGTTGAGCGTGACCTGCCCACCCTCGAAATTGCGCCGGGTGATGATGTTGACCACCCCGGCGATCGCATCGGAGCCATACAGAGACGAGGCGCCATCTTCCAACACGTCGATGCGCTCGACCAGCGCCAACGGGATCGTATTGAGATCGGTGGTCGCACCGACACCGGACGCAGACGATTCATTGACCCAACGCATGCCATCGACCAGCACCAGCACGCGCTTGGCGCCGAGGTTGCGCAGGTCGACTTGGGCCGAACCGGCGCCGACACCGTCGCCATTGGGCGAGAAGCCGAAGTTGCCCGATGAGTTGAACTTGGTGTTGAGCGCGGAGCCCGAACCGGTCAACTCCTGCAGAATGTCGCCGATCGAGGTCAGGCCGGTGCGCTCGATGTCCTCGCGAGTAAGGGTCTGGACCGGCGTCTGGGTCGCAATCTCGGCTTTTTTGATTCGCGTACCGGTGACCTGGACGCTGTCGAGCGTGGTCGCTTCGGACGGACTATCGGGTGGGCTGTCCTGCGCGGCGGCCAATCCCGGCAGGGTCAGCAACAGGCAAAGTGAAACGGCGTTGGCCAACGCGTGGCGACGGGGTGCGTTCATCGACTTCTCTCTCCATAAGAATATTTCGAAGTGCCGCCCCCCTGCCTGCGACAAACCCACTTGTAAACAATTTGTAAAGCCGCCGCAAGGGCAACGCGTGCTGTGGCGTGCGTAAAAAACCAATCGCGTCTGCTTAGGGTCGGAAGCGGACATCGGCTGATCAACATCAGCGGACTTGGGAGCTGCGTGCTTTTCCGGCCACGCCTGGAGCCGACCTCGCCCAGCTGCCGTTCCGTAAACCCACGCGGTCGGACTCCCCTGCCCCCCAAGCCAATCCACTTTACGAGCTTGCTGCTCGTGGATAAGCTCTCGCGGCGCGTTCGCGCATTCAGGGGAAAGGGGAAGATATGACGAGTCGAAGCATTGGGCTGCCGCTCGTGGCGGCGGTTCTTGTCTGTGCGTGCGGTGCCGCTCACGCGGCGAAGGACAGGCCGGAGGGCCACGATCCGTCGCAAGACGAACTACTCTCGAGCATGGCGGTGCACGCCGCCGCCGCGCATGACCGGCTCAAGAGCCAGATCACCTACGGGTACATCGACGTGGGTGCCACCGCCGCCAACGCCACGAACAATTTATACGCGAGCACACCCGGACTGTCTTACGGCAGCGCAGCTGCTGCTGGCCTCGCCGGTGGCCTGATCGCCTCCGCGCTCATCAATGCCGAGGCCAAAGCCTCAGCCAAGAACCAAGTCCGGGATGCGAACGCGGAGTTCGAACGTGCCCAGTGCAAGCTGTCGAACACCGACGCATTGTTGGGTGCGATCGAGCGCAGCGTTGGTGGCACGCCATGGGGTGCGGGACGAAGCGTCCAACGCCATGTGCTCGCGCAAGACCAGTCGGTGGACGATCTGGTGCCGCAGGACGAGCCGCGTTACGAGCTGGTGGCGACCTACAGCATGACGCCGGACTATTCTGCGCTGGTCACCTCGGTCGCGCTGGCCGCGTACTCGGCGCAACTGCCAGGGGCGCCGACGCGCTGGCAGAAGAAGCCAGCGTGGAGCGATGACCTTGTCGTGGTGTCAGACGTCGTCCCATTGGCCGAGAAGACCCCGGAAGACGTTCGAGCCGCAATCTCACGCGAGACCACGCGCTACGCGGACAGTGGCGTGTACAAGCTGATCCAAGCCGCCAACGCGGGCGATCGTACAGCCCGCCGCGCCGCCAGCGGATTGCTCAGGACCCACCAAGCGCGCATGCGCGAGGCCAAGGGACTGGAGTGGACACCGCGCGAAGCGGCTGCTGCGCGCGCGCGCGCATGGACGGCCGACGACTGCAGCCTGGTTCGTTCGGCGCTCACGCAAGGTGCGACCGACATTGAGACGCTGCTGAGTCGCCTGTTTGCAGGTTCACTCCCCGCCCGCGTAGAAACGGGTGTGACGGTGGTGCCACTGCGCGACGATACCGATCGTGTTGTACAGGTGCGGCCAGATGGACAATACGTCGCACGCGCCATCGATGCCGACGCGCCACTCGGCTGGCGTTACTCGTGGTACCCCGAGGAAGAAACGCCAGACGAGGCGTCGGCGGAGTAAGCCAGGTGCAGGGCCCTGCACGCGCGGGGCCCTGCTTGATCCGCCCAAGGTCGGCTTCCGGCCACAAACGGACATAGACCAACGCCAGAATTCAGCTGAACCGCGAAGCCGCTTCGGCCTGAATAATTTGTCAGACCTGTTCACTGAGCAAACTGGACGGAGCAATGCCGAGGAGACGGATGTCTGAGTTAAGGACGCATACTCCTGGACCTTGGTGGGTCGAGGAACTGCCAAGATCAGACGTAACGCCTGACCGGATCCCCACTGCATGGAAGGCACGGCATTGTGCTGCACACTAGCAAAAGAGGCCGGGCCACGAGCAGCGTCATCGGCTGCGCTGCCTCGCACACCACAAAGGCGACACGCCGACGCGCCCTTTACTGGCGGGCGGGCTGTGCGCGTCTCCCATCGTCGCGTTGCGTAGTCGCGCGACTTTCCGCGAACTCCGGGAAGGTCTCCGCTATCGGCGCCTCATCCGGCAAGATGTAGAACACCCCACCCCGCTCGAACGTCGGACTGATGATCCCCTCGTAAAACTCGGGCGAGACGTTGATGCAGCCATGACTGATGCGGTTGTCGTCCGGCGAAGGCGATGCAAGACGTTCCGCGCGTCTCTCGGCCGGGACGCCAGTAGCGGTAGGGTGGATGGAGACTGCGGAATCGTAGTCCACCCACAGCACGCGCCCAGCGTCGATTGACGGACCGAAACCGCCCACAAAGCGGCCAGCAGGCGTCGTGCGATCCCGGCCCGGAATCTCGCGAAGCGCGAGACCGGCGATGCCGGGGGCCGAATGGTCGCCGATCGCCGAGCCAAAGAGCCCGGGGGCCGCGCCGCGAAGTCGGCCGTCGCCGTCGAACACCAGGATCTGTGCGGCGGCCTTGTCTATGACCGCAAACGGATAGCCTTGGTTGTCGTTGGCTGCGACAACCCAGCCCGCGAGCTCGATCACCGTGCCGGACACATCCTGGCCTCGCGGAAGCTGGTCGACGGCGGCGACCGGTTGCGCGGCGGCATCCTCGGCACTGGCCGCGCCGAAGCTCGAAAAAGCCAGCGCCAGCGCGAGCGCACCATAAACGGCCCGGATCGCAGGGTGTGTGCACGTACGGATATGGCGTTCCTTAAAACGAAGACTGGATGAAGATCAAGGAGACCGTTGGCCAGCAAAGGCCACCGGGTCCCGGTTCAGGGCGTTCGTCGCGAATTGTGCAAGAGCGACTAACCGCGCGGCGGGCGGCCGGGCGCCGTTTCGAGCTGCTGGACGCGGCTTTCGATCTGATCCAGCCGTTGATTGGCCTGCTGCGCGGACTGATTGGCGGATTCGGCGCTCTGGGCCGCGCTCTGAACCCTCGTGTCGAGTTGATCGAGGCGTGAGTTGATTCCTGCAAACTCGTCAGCATAGGTTGCGCAGCCGGCAAGTCCCACGGTGGCGACGATCGCCACGCCGAGCGTACGCGCCATCACCAGATGTTGTTTGGTCACAAACATTTCAATGCTCCTTCGTCGGGGGTATCGGGACCAGTCTGGCGTTGGAGTACGTAGATAGATTGTGAAGATGTGGCAACTCGTGAGAGTTGCGGCTTGAATCCATCAGTCTCCACGAAAACTCGCAGCATTTGATCGACTATCACAACCGCAGTCACCGATCCCCAGCCAAGATGAACAGTAGACCTTAATACGCGAGCCGTTTTGCACCGACTGATCTTCAGAGACTTCTTCGACTCCTCCCCATTCATCAGCAAGGAAAGCTATAGCGGCCCCTCCAATGCGTCTAGGCGGTCGACATAGTCTCTCCCGGCATCATTACTGCACCGCGCGCAATGTCCGCTTCGGGTCGATAGCGAACATCAGAAGCCAACTCGTGCGGGCTCTAAGACGCGAACTGACCCCATCGCACCAGTAGCGACGGCCCCGCCACCAGGAGCCAGGTCAATGCGCACCAGAGCAGCGCCAGGAATACCGCGGCGCTGCCGAGGTCCTTGGCGCGGCCGGACAGGCGGTGGTGGTCGAGGGAGATGCGGTCGATCGCTGCCTCGATGCTGGAGTTGACCAGCTCCACGATCAACACCAGCATCACCGACCCGATCAGCGCCACCGTTTCCAGCGCCGGCAGGGCGAGCGCGAGTGCCAGCGGCACCAGGATGGCTGCACCAATCAGTTCCTGCCGGAACGCGCTCTCCACACGCACGGCATGGACCAGCCCGCGCATCGAGTAGCGCAGGGCATTCCAGATGCGGCCCGGGCCGCCCAGACTCTTGTACGGGCTCTCCAGGGCCGCGGACTCTTCTGGCAACTCAGGCGGCGAAGTGCCTCCACCGTCCGTCACGGTACCGACGGTCCGTGGCTCGCGGGCGGACCAGACGCCGGCGCGATCGCAACTTCTCCGGGGCCGGGATTGAACGGATGCAGGTGCGAGAGGAACTGCCGCGTACACGCCTCCCAGGAGAAGCGCTCGGCATGCCTGCGCGCGACAGCGCGGTCGATCGTGAGCGCGCGCAGCGCGGCGGCGCGCAGATCCTCGTCGAGCGCGCCCGCCGGCGAATCGCCGATCACGTCCACCGGGCCGGTGACGGGATAGGCCGCGACCGGGCAGCCGCAGGCCAGCGCCTCGAGCAGCACCAGCCCGAACGTGTCGGTGCGGCTCGGGAACACGAACACATCGGCGGCGTTGTAGAGCGTCGCCAGTTCCGCCTGCCCCAGCACCCCGGTGAACCGGACGTCGGGGAACTCCGCCTTCAGCTTCGCCAGCGCCGGTCCCTCACCGGCGACCCATTTACTACCGGGCAGGTCGAGCCGCAGGAAGGCCTCGATGTTCTTCTCCACTGCGACGCGGCCGACGCACAGGAAGATCGGCTTGGTCAGATCGTGGGGCATCGCCGGCCCGGGCCTGAAGATGTCCAGGTCCACGCCGCGGGACCACAGCACGACCTTCGAGGGGGCAAAGCCGTTCGCCACCAGATCGCGCCGCACGACCTCGGTCGGCACCATCACCGCCTCGGCCCGACCGTGGAACCAGCGCAGGAAGCGGTAAGTGACCGCCAGCGGCAACCCGGTGCGCGCCCGTACGTACTCCGGGAAGCGCGTGTGGTACGCGGTGGTGTACGGCAGCCGATGGCGCAGCGCATACGCGCGCGCGGCCATGCCGAGCGGCCCTTCCGTGGCGATATGGATCGCCTGCGGCGCGAACTCGCGGATGCGGCGGCGCACCTGGCGCCCCGGCAGCAGGGACAGCCGGATGTCCGGATAGGTCGGGCACGGCAGCGTGCGGAATCCCGATGGCGTGATGAGCTCGACCTGGTGGCCGATGCGTTCGAGCTCCCGCCGCGTGGATTTGAGGGTCCGCACCACGCCGTTGACCTGCGGCTCCCAGGCGTCGGTGACGATCAGGATCCTCACGGCTCCACCGCCGCGAGCGCCGGCGTCGATCGCCGGATGTCCCTCCATTCGACGATGCGCAGCTGCCCTGCGTGGTCCTCGACCAGGGCGGTAAGACTCTCGACCCAGTCCCCGTCGTTGCAATAGAGCATGCCGTCAACCATGCGAATCTCCGCCTTGTGGATATGCCCGCAAACGACGCCGTCGAAGCCGCGGCGACGCGCCTCCCGGACCAACGCGAGCTCGAAATCGGTGATGAAGGCCACCGCGCCCTTGGCCTTGTGCTTGAGATATTGAGACAGAGACCAGTAGCCGAAGCCCAGGCGCGCGCGGGCGCGGTTGAACCAGTGGTTCAGGGCCAGGATCAGCGTGTACAGCGTGTCTCCCAGCAACGCCAGCCACCTGGCCTGCTGCACAACACCATCGAACAGGTCGCCGTGGGTTACCAGCAGGCGCCTGCCGTCAGCCGTGCGGTGCACGATCTCGTGCACCACTTCGATGCCGCCAAAGGCATGGTCCACGTAGGCGCGCGCGAACTCGTCGTGGTTGCCCGGTACATAGACCACGCGCGTGCCCTTGCGGGCCTTGCGCAGCACCTTCTGAATGACGTCGTTGTGCGACTGCTGCCAGTGCCAGCCCTTGCGCAGTCGCCACCCGTCGATGATGTCGCCGACCAGGTAAAGCGTGTCGGAGTCATTCCACTTGAGGAAGTCCAGCAGGAACTCCGCCTTGCAGCCTGGCGTGCCCAGGTGGATGTCGGAGATCCAGATGGTCCGATGCCGTTGCGACGGCGCCTCTTCGGCACCGTCGCAGGGGAGCGGCGGGACGGCCAGCGCGGCAAACGGCGGACTCAGCGATGCGTTCATGCTGAGAACAGCAGATCACTTCGATATGACAGAACCATGAATGATCCCGAGCCAGCGATCACACTGGGATCCCGCCCGTCCTTGGTTGCTGCGGGCCACGAGCTGTTGCGTTGACCTGTTGAAACCGCCACCGAAAGCGGACCTTGGATTTTCCCGTGCAAGGCTATGCCGACGGGAACACCAACGATTGGTGCAACTGCGCACCGGCCCACGCACCGTCTCCCACCGCCAGTGAAACCGAATGCGGGACGCGTGCCGTATCACCACAGGCGTACACGCCGGAAACACTGGTTTCCTTGGCCTCATTTGTTCTGATCTGAGTACCCATTGGGGTATCCATGAACTCACAGGCCATCTGCTCGGCGATAGGCGTAGACGGGGCGTTGCGCGGAGCGGTGAACACCCCTTCAAAAGGCAAGCGCCGGCCGTCTGCCAGCACAACATCCGCATGCCCCTCAATTCCGGCAATCGTGGTGGACTCGATGGTAACGCCTCGCTCAAGCAGCTCTCGCCCACCGGCGTGCTGATCCAGATCGAGCACGCCGTTGAGGAAGAAGGTCACCTGGCCCCACTCCGGCAGGATCCGGGCCTGATGAACCGAGTTGGGTCCGGAGGCGATGACGCCGATGCGGCCGTTGGCCAGCTCATAGCCGTGGCAATAAGGGCAGTGGAAAGCACTCGTTCCCCAACGCTCAGCCAATCCAGGAACCCGGGGCAGCTCATCGGACACACCTATGGCCAGCAGTAGGCGCCGTGCCTGGTGAACGTCGCCGTCTCGGGTGCTCACCGTGAAATCATCCTTGGCGCCGGATGCAGCGACCACAAGACTGTCCAGCCAGGTCAACGTGGAATAGCGCTCGAGCTGTGCACGGGCGGTGCTCGCGAACTCGCCCGGGTCGACACCATCCTGGCCGAGGAAACCGTGTGACTCGGTAGCCGCACGATTTCTCCGCTGCCCGGCATCAATGACCAGGACTGTCCGGCGCGCCCTGAGTAGCTGGAGGGCCGCAGCCATCCCCGCATAGCTGCCGCCAATGACGATCACGTCGTACTTCATACGGATGCTCCGCTTCGATGGGTCTGATGCCTGCGCGCGAAATCCGCGGCCAATTGAGCCAGCGAGACCGCTGCGAACCGCTCCATCAGCAGCGCTTCGGCCTCGTCGAAGGCATGGTTGAGCGCCGCATTGACCGCCTGCTCGACCAGGCAGGCCGGGTGCTCGCTGCGGTTCCCGACGGAAAAAAGCGCGGGCTCTCCGAGCGCCTCGTGCAGATCGCGCAGGGAGACGGCAGAAAGGTCGGCCTTGATCCACCATCCCCCCGCATGGCCGCGATCCGCAGCGACCAGCCCCGCGTTGCGTAGCAGGCCCATGGTGCGTCTCACCACAACCGGATGGGTGCCGAGGCACCGGGCTAACGCATCGGACGTCATGGGGCCCCGGTGCTCTGCCATGTGTAGCAGTGCATGGAGCACGGCGGATAGACGGCTGTCTTTTTTCATGTAACTAATGATGTTACAAATGCATTTCCCCCGTCAACACAGGAACCCTCCGTGCCTTCCTTCTCCGATGCCGACGCTGTCGGCAATTACGCGAACGGCCCCGTCAGGTTAGTCCCGGGTCTCCACGCCCTGCACCGCATGGCCGGACTTTTGCTGGCAGAGGTTGTACCGGAAGATGGCCGAGTCCTCGTACTCGGTGCAGGCGGTGGCATGGAACTGAAGGCCTTTGCCGAAGCTCAGCCGGGCTGGCGGTTCTTTGGGGTCGATCCCTCACCGCAGATGCTCGCGCTCGCGGCAGACACCTTGGGCCTGCTTGCACCGCGCGCAGAACTCTTCGAGGGGTACATCGACGCAGTGCCGGAGATGTCGTTCGACGGCGCTACCTGCATGCTGACCCTGCACTTCCTGTCGGTAGATGAGCGCCTGCACACGCTGCACGAACTCCGGCGCCGCTTGAAGCCGGGTGCGCCCCTCGTGGTAGCTCACCACAGTTTTTCTCAGTCCAACGAGGACAGGACACGCTGGCTCAAGCGCTACGCCGCCTTCGCCGTATCGTCGGGCATTCCGGAATCGAGTGCGAAATCAGCAATCGACGCCATTGCGACCCGGCTTCCGGTGCTATCTCCAGATGCGGAGGTGGCGCTGTTGCAGGATGCCGGATACGAGCGGATAGAACTGTTCTACGCGGGGTTCACGTTCAGAGGATGGGTCGCCTATAGAGCCCCATAGGCTGTGTCCTCTATCCGCCAATCGCGGACATGTCATCGCGACTTATCGCGACGATTCTCTTCGCAGGCACTACCCCGCCACCAACAGGCTCACGGCGACGATCACCAGGAACAGCGCGAATATCTGCTTGAGGCTGGCTGCCGGCAGGCGATGCGCCAGACGAGTCCCCCAAGGCGCGGCCACGACCGAGGCAATCGCCACCCCAATCGCGGCCGGCAGGTACACATAGCCAATCGCGTACTCCGGCAACGCGCCCGCGGGCGCGTGCACCGCATAGCCCAGCGCGCTGGCCAGGCCGATGGCAACTCCGCACGCCGAGGAGGTACCGACCGCGCGTACCGGTATGACCCCTCGCCAGACCAGCAACGGCACCGTCATGCTGCCACCGCCAATACCAATCACCGCCGACAGTGCGCCGATACCGCCGCCGGCAGCGACCATGGACGCGCCCCGTGGCACCACCGCACCCGTGCCGGTCGCCGACCGTTGCCGGCCAAACTGTATCTGCGCCGCCGCCAGCAGGCAGTAACCGGCGACGATATAGCGCAACGCATCATCACCGATGCGCACCGCCACGCCACTGCCCAGCCAGCCGCCGATCAGCAGCCCCGGCACCATCCAGGCCACCGTTGGCCACAGCACGCTGCCGCGTCTGGAATGGGCCCGCGCGGAGGCCGCAGCAGTCAGCACGATACTGGCCAGGGAACTGGCCAGCGCAGCGTGCATCGCGGCGTCCGGCGGCACCCCCAACAGTGGCAACAGCCATACCAGCGCCGCGACCAGGACCAGCCCGCCGCCCACGCCGAGCAAGCCGGCCAACACGCCCACCACCAGGCCGAGCAGGGGAAACAACAACCATAGCGATGTCATCGGTACTCCAAGGACGACCTGATCGGAAAACCATGCACGGCGGGGGTTTGGGGATTCGGATCGTGCGTCGGGAACGTCGCCTTCCCGCGTCGGGACGTTCATGCCGGCTGGGCTATAGTCGCGTCATGTTGCCCCCAATCCTGCCCATCGTACTCGCCGCGCTGGCCATGTCGGTTGCCACGCCTGCCTGCGCCCAATCCAACCCGACACCGCCCGCGCAATCGTCGACCGCCACGGCCGCCCCCGAGCCAGCCCCGACCGCATCGATCAAACCGCTGGCCGACCCGCAACTGCCACGCGTCGGCGCGGCGATCGAGGCGGCCGAGCGCGGTCGGTTCGACGCGGGACAGTACGCCGACTTGGCGGACCACCCGCTTTATCGGTGGATCCAGTACGCCAGCCTGCGACGCAACATCGACAACGTCGTGCCATCACGCGCCGAAGCCTTCCTGCAGCAATACCAGGGCACGGCGGTGGCCGAGCTGTTCCGGGCGGCGTGGCTGGCCGCCAGCGCGCGGCGCAACGACCCCGCCGCGTTGCTGTCAGCGTGGAACAACAACATCGACAGCACCAAATTGCGCTGCGCGAAACTGGATGCACAGGTCACCTTGGGCAAGACGGACGCGCAATGGCTCAAGGACGCGCAAGCCCTATGGAACAGCAGCGGCAAGTCGCTGCCCAATGACTGCGATCCGGTGTTCACCGCGCTCAGCGAGCGCGGCGGCCTGACACCGGCGATGCGCTGGGATCGAATCGAAGCCGCCACCGCCGAATGGGAGCCGGGGGTGATGCGCAGCGCGGCCAGCGGCCTGTCCGCGCCCGAGCGCGAACTGGCGGAGCAATACGCCGCTTTCATGGATTCCCCACACCCGCGCGCGCTGAGCTGGCCAAAGACCGATCGCAGCCGTCTGGTCGCGTCCCATGGCCTGGCCAAGCTAGGCAAGAGTGACCCCGACCGCGCCGAGGCCTTGTTGCCCCAGTACGCCAACGCGCTGGGCTTCACCGAAGCCGACCGCGGCCGGGCGATGTACATGATCGCGCTGTGGACGGTGGCCTCTTATCTTCCCGACTCCGAGCGCCGGCTCAACCTGGTACCCGAAGCCAGCTATGACCCCCGCTTGCATGAGTGGCGCGTACGCGAGGCGCTGGCACGCTCGGATTGGCCGGCCGCCCTGACCGCGATCCGCAAGATGGGCGACAAGCAGCGCAGCGATTCGCGCTACGAGTATTTCGAGGCGCGGCTGGCCGAGCTCGCTGGCGACAAGGCCACCGCGAAGGCCAAATACGAAGCCGCCGCGCGCGAGGCGGAGTTCCATGGCTTCCTGGCGGCCGATCGCCTCGGCCAGCCCTATGCGCTGTGCCCGACGCAGGTCGACGCCGATGCCTCGGCCATCGCGAAGGTGGCGGCCGATCCTGCGCTGCAACGCGCGTTTGGCCTGCACCTGCTGGGTCACCCGAGCTGGGCGGTGAAGGAATGGCATTACGCCACCGACGGTTTCAGCGACACCCAGCGCCAGGTCGCGGTCAAGCTGGCGCAGGCCAATGGCTGGTTCGACCGCGCGGTGTTTTCACTGGGCAAGGCGCCCGGCGAGATGCAGCTGTATGCATTGCGTTTCCCGCTTCACCACGATGCCACGATCCGCCGTGAGGCGGCGCGCAACGACCTCGACCCGGCCTGGGTGGCGGCCGAGATCCGCGCCGAAAGCATCTTCAACCCGAAGGCGCGTTCCGGTGCCAACGCCCTGGGCCTGATGCAGGTGCTGCCCAGCACCGGCGCCGCGGTGGCGCGACGCATCGGCCAGCCATGGGGCGGCTCGGACAGCCTGTACGACCCCGACACCAACATCGCCCTGGGCACCGCCTACCTGCGCCAGATGCTCGACCAGTACGGCGGCAAGCCGTACTTCGCCATCGCCGGCTACAACGCCGGGCCGGCGCCGCTGGGACGCTGGCAAGCGCAACGGCCGACCATGGATGCGGACTTCTGGATCGAGACCATCAGCTACCGCGAAACCCGCGAGTACGTGGCCCGCGTGCTGGCATTCAGCGTGATCTACGACTGGCGCCTGGATGGCGATGCGGCGCGCCTGACTGATCGCATGCAGGGCAGTACCGATGCGCCGCGCAAGTCGTTCGCCTGCCCGGCCGACGGCACCGCGTCCTGATGGAGATCTACCTGGTCGGCGGCGCGGTGCGTGACCGCCTGCTCGGCCTGGAACCCGGTGACCGCGACTGGGTCGTGGTCGGCCAGACCCAGGCCTCGATGGAGGCCGCCGGCTTCAAGCCGGTCGGCCGTGATTTCCCGGTGTTCCTGCATCCCGATACCGGTGAGGAACATGCGCTGGCCAGGACCGAGCGCAAGTCCGGTCGCGGCTACCGCGGTTTCGTGGTCGACGCCGATCCATCGGTGACGCTGCAAGAAGATCTCGGCCGGCGCGATTTCACCATCAACGCGATCGCCCAGGACGCCCAAGGCAAGCTGATCGATCCCCACGGCGGCGCGGCCGATATCCAGGCGCGCGTGCTGCGCCACGTTGGCGAAGCCTTCGTCGAGGACCCGTTGCGGGTGTTGCGCGCGGCGCGCTTCATGGCCCGGTTTGCGGCGCATGGCTTCACCGTCGCCGACGAGACCATGGCGTTGATGCAACAGATGGTGGCGTCCGGCGAGTTGGCCGAACTGGTGCCCGAGCGGGTCTGGCAGGAGTTGCGGCGCGCCCTCGCCAGCGCACGGCCGTCGGCATTCCTGCGGACCCTGCACGATGCCGGCGCGCTGGCGGTGGTGTTGCCCGAGGTGGACGCGTTGTATGGCGTCCCCCAGCGCGCCGAGTTCCATCCGGAGGTCGACACCGGCGTGCACGCCGAACTGGTATGCGACATGGCCGCGCGGCTGGCTCCGGGCGACGACCTGATCGGTTTCGCCGCGCTCACCCACGACCTGGGCAAGGCGTTGACCCCGGCCCATGTGCTGCCACGCCACATTGGCCACGAACAAGCCGGCGTCGCGCCGTTGCGCGCCCTGTGCGAACGGCTGAAAGTCCCCAACGAGCATTTCCAGCTGGCCGCGATTGCCTGCCGCGAGCACCTCAACGTGCACCGCTTTGACGAGTTGCGCGCTGGCACAGTGATTACCCTGATCGAGCGTTGCGATGGCTTCCGCAAGCCCGGGCGGATCGACCAACTGGCCACCGTCTGCAGCGCCGACAAACGTGGACGCACCGGCCACGCCGAGGACGCCTATCCGCAGGCAGACGCACTGCGTGCCGCCCATGCAGTCGCCTGCTCGATACGCGCAAACGACCTGCCTGACGGCCTCTCGGGTCCGGCCATCGGCGCGGCACTGCGGGAGGCACGCGTCGCGGCCGTCGCGGCGGCTACCGGCAAGAAACCCTGAAGCGGCCTCGCGACGGGTGCCATCGCGCACTCAGCGCAATCGCGCATCCAGGTGCTGCAACCAGCGCGCCACCGGCGTGGCCGACAACAACAAGCCGGCCAGCACGCCGAGGCTGTTGGCGACCACGTCGGCACTGTCACCCATCCGGTCCATGGTGAGCATGGCCTGGGCGAACTCCAGGGCGATGCCGAACCCGATCAACCCCAACGCGACCACGGCCTGGGTACGCAGGCGCGCAAACAGCATCACCGCATAGACCGACAGTGCCGCATGGCCCACGAAGTGCTGCGCTTTGTCGAAATACTCCAGCGACACCGATGGCAGGTCGTCGGACGGTAGCAGCGAACCCACGGCGACCAACACCAGCAAGCCCGCCCATCCGGCCAGCCACAACCACGGCCGATGGAAGTCGCGTAACCATCGGCGCTGCGTCGCCGCCGCCTCGCTGGTCACAACCGGAAACTCAGGTCGCCAGCCAGGAAGGCCGCGTCGAAGTCGACGCCCTTCTGGAACCCCATCACCTGGAAGCGCTCACCCATGTGGCTGGGCAGGGTGAGCTGCTTGATCTCGTTGACGCGTTGCTGCCGCTGGCCATCATCGGCGAGCGTCTCGACCTGCGACAGTATCCCGGCCAGACCATTGCCGAGCACGAAGCTGGCCTGGCTGCAGTACCCCGCCAACTCGAACCCCGCCCCCGCGCCGGCTTCGGCCAACGCGGTGAAGTCCACTGACGCGGTGATGTCCTGCAAGCCCGGCCACAGCAGCGGGTCGGCATGCATGCGGTGGCGGTAGTAGGCACGCAAGGTGCCATCGCTGCGCTCGGGCAGGTAGTACTCCGCGCGCGGATAGCCGTAGTCGGCGAACAGCATCGCGCCACGCTGTAAACCACCGGCGACCGCCTGGATCCAGTAGGGCAGCTGCGGCAGCACCTCGGAGCGGTAGCCATCCGGCAATGGCTGCTCCAATCGTTGCTCGAGGTTGCGCACCGCGCCGCACAGGAACGCATCGGCGGGGCGGCACTCACGCACCAGGCCGGCTTCGGCCACCACCACGTGCTCCTCGTACACCTGGCCCTGGTCGATCGCGAAACGCGGGGTCGGCAGCGCGTCGATCACCTCGTTGGCGAACACGACGCCATCCCAGTCATCCGCGAACGGCGCGTCCAGCCATTCGACCCGCTCGAACAGCGACGCCGGCAGCTGCTGGCGCAGCCGTTGCTGCTGGCGCTGACGCAACTGGGCGCTCGGCTCCAGGATCGCGTAACGGAGGGGCAGTGCACCGAGGTCGTGCAGGGTCTTGAGCGCCACCTCTGCAAACGCGCCGGTGCCGCCGCCCAACTCCAGCATCCGGGCTTGCGAACCGCACTGCGCCAACACCGGCGCCACCGCCTCGGCGACGCAGGTCGCAAAAACGGGTCCCAATTCGGGGGCGGTGATGAAATCCCCCGACTGGCCAAACTTGCTTGCCCCGGCACTGTAGTAACCCAGGCCAGGCGCATACAGAGCCAGCTCCATGAAACGCGAGAACGCGATCGCGCCGCCGCTGGCGGCGATCTGCTGGTGGATCAATGCCTGCAACTGCTCGCTATGGGCGAGCGCATCGGCATCGGGCGGCGGAAGGGTGAAGTCACTCACGTTGACGGAGCTCGCTTGGCATTGGACATCCCAGTCGCGCAGGATAGCGGTTCACCCACCAATGCTGGCTGATTGCCTGCCGCCATGTCCCGACCCGTTGCCCTGATCACTGGAAGCGCCCACCGCATCGGTGCGGCCATTGCCCGCACCTTGCACGCGGCCGGTTACGACCTGGCACTGCATTACCGCCGTTCCGAGGCGGAGCTGGGCGTGCTGGTGGCCGAACTGGAGGCGACGCGTCCGCGCAGTACCCTGGTGCTACAGGCGGAGTTGGCCGATTTCGATCGTTTTCCGGAGATGATCGCGCGAACGATTGGTCGCTTCGGCCGCCTGGACGCGCTGGTCAACAATGCTTCCGGCTTCCGGGCCACGCCGGTCGGCCAGGCCACGCCCGCGCAGTGGGACGAGCTGTTTGCCAGCAACGCCCGCGCGCCATTCTTCCTCGCCCAGGCCGCAGCGCCCCATCTGGCCGCTGCCGGCGGTGCCATCGTCAACATGACCGATATCCACGCCGAGCGCCCACTGCCGGAACACACGATCTACTGCATGGCAAAGGCGGCACTGTTGATGGCCACCAAGTCGCTGGCGCTGGAACTGGGCCCGCAGGTGCGCGTCAACGCGGTCTCGCCCGGCGCGATCCTGTGGCCGCAGGACCCGACCGACACGGCTACCGCACCGTCGACGAACGGTGACGCCGCCTCCCTCACCACGGCGCAGCAGGCGAAACTCGCGCGCACGCCACTGGCCCGCACTGGCACGCCGGCGGAAGTCGCTGAAGCCGTGCGCTGGTTGCTACAGGACGCAAGCTACTGCACCGGACAAGTGCTGTATCTGGACGGTGGCCGGATGCTGGCCGGCTAAAGCTCGATCACTTCCATCGGCAGGTCGTGGTCCTCGTGCATCGCCCACAACTCGGCCAGGGTGTGACCATCACCGGGCACTACCGTGTCGGCGGCGATATCGGCCAACGGCTTCAGCACGAATGCGTGCTTCAGTTCCGGCCTGGGAATACGCAGGTTGCCTGCGCCCTCCATGACCCGGTCGTCAAACAACACCACGTCGATATCCAGGCTGCGATCTCCGTAGCGTGGGCCGCTGCGGTCGCGGCCGTGGGCATCTTCGAGTGCGTGCAACCAATCGTTCAACGCGTCCGGTTCAAGATCGGTCTGGATCACGGCGGCCGCGTTGTAGAAGTCGCTGCCTTCGAAACCTACCGCGCGGGTGCGGTAGGTCGGTGACAGCCTGAGCACCTCGAAGCGCTCGTGCAACGCGGCGATTGCCTCGCGCAGATGCCGCGCCGGGTCCAGGTTGCTGCCCAGGCTCAGATACGCCCGGCTCATGCGCGGTCCGGTTGTGCCGGGCGGGTGTCGGAATCTGCAGGACGGCCATAGGTGTCGATATCGGCATCGGCGGCGGCCGCCGCCACAGCCGCGGTATTGACCACACCGCGCGGATGACCGCCCAGGCCGGCAATCATGTCGGCACCACTGGGCTGCTGGAACAGGCGCAGGCCGAACTCGGGCAGCACGGCCAGCAGATGATCGAAGATATCGCCCGCCAGGTTCTCGTACGCCACCCAGCCGACATCGGCGGAGAAACAGTAGACCTGCATCGGCAAGCCAGTCGGGCCGGGGTCTTGCTGACGCACGATCAGGGTCATGTCCTGGTTCACCCCCGGGTGGGCGCGCAGGTAGGCCGTGACGTAGGCGCGGAAGGTGCCCAGGTTGGTCGCGCGGCGGTTGTTGACAGGGTCCTTGCCGGCCGCCTGCAGCTTGGCGTTGTACGCCTCCAGCTCCTCACGCTGGGTATCCAGGTAATCGTCGATGAGCGCGATACGACGCAGGCTGGTTCGCTCCTCGGGGCTCAGGAAGCGCACCGAGGACTGGTCCAGCAGCAATGACCGCTTGATCCGTCGCCCGCCCGATTGCTGCATCCCCCGCCAATTGCGGAAGCTCTCGCTGATCAGTTTGTGGGTCGGGATGGTGCTGATCGTCTTGTCCCAGTTCTGCACCTTGACGGTATGCAGGCTGATGTCGATCACGTCGCCGTCGGCGTTCTGGCTGGGCATCTCGATCCAGTCGTCAACCCGCAGCATGTCGTTGCTGGCCAACTGCACGCTGGCCACCAACGACAAGATGGTGTCCTTGAACACCAGCATCGTCACCGCAGTCATCGCCCCCAGGCCAGTCAGCAGGATCCCCGGGTTCTTGTTGATCAGCGCAGCGATGATCAACACTGCGGCAATCACGTACACCACCAACTTGACCAGTTGCAGGTAGCCCTTGATCGGCCGTTCGCGTGCGTAGCGGCTATTGGCCTGGTAGATATCGTTGAGCGCGTCCAGCAGGTTGCCGACCGCCATGGCCAGGGTCAGCGCGACATAGGCCCAGGCGACATTGCGTATCACCGCATCCACGACTTCGGGCAAGCCCGGTACTGCACCCACCCCGGCCAGCAGCACCAGTGCCGGGACCACGTTGGCCAGCCGCGCCAGCACCCGGCGCGACATGATCGCGTCGTCCCAATGCGACGGCGAAAGCCGGGCCACCCGGGCCACGATCTTCAGCAGTACCTGACGGGTGAGCCAATTGGCGATCCATGCCGTGAGCACGAGAAGCACGACGCCAAGCACGGTCGGGGCATACGGGATGGCAAGCACCGGCTGCAGGAATTCGGGATAGGTGATTGGATTCATCCGTGCAGGGTACCGGCCGCTCGCTCGATCATCACCCCCACCGCACGTGCGCCACGCACGGCGCCGGGCTTGCTCAGTTTGAGTTTGACCTGCTGCACACCGAACTCCTCCAGGATGATCGACGCCACCCGTTCGGCCAGGGTCTCCACCAGGCCAAAGTCGGATTGCGATACGTACTCGACGACCCGCTTGCTGACGGCCTTGTAATTGAGCGTATCGCCGATGGCATCGGTTGCCGCCGGGATCTTGTTGTCGAACGCCATCTCGATATCAAATACCAGCGGCTGGCGGATCCGCCGCTCCCAGTCATATATGCCAATCAGTGCGTCGATCTGCAGCCCTTCGATGAATACCTTGTCCATTGCGTTCCCGTGCCTTGGGCAGCGCCATCGCGGCGCGTACCGGAGTGATGGAGGTGTGGTGGGCCGTCAAACTGCCGGCAGGGCCGCCATGTCCCAGCGGGGTGCGACCGTCACGGCGGCATCCGCGTGTTGCCCGGCTTGCAGTCGCAGCGCGCCGGCAAAGGCGATCATGGCGCCGTTGTCGGTGCAGAACTCCGGCCGCGGGAAGCTGACCCGGCCACCGCGGCTGGAGGTCATCTGGTCAAGCCGGGCCCGCAACCGCCGGTTGGCGCCGACGCCGCCGGCCACCACCAGGGTTTGGCAACCCGTCACTTCCAGGGCACGCTCGCATTTGATCGCCAGCGTATCGACCACGGCGTCCTCGAACGCGCGCGCGATATCGGCACGCACCTGGTCGGACTGGTCGCTGTCACGCCACGCCAGCATCACCTGGGTTTTCAGGCCACTGAAGCTGAAATCCAGCCCGGGCCGGTTGGTCATCGGCCGCGCGAACTTGTATGCCCCCGCGGTGCCCTGCTCCGCCAGCGCAGCCAGCTGTGGCCCACCCGGGTAGGGCAGGCCCATCAGCTTGGCGGTCTTGTCGAAGGCCTCGCCGGCCGCGTCGTCCAGGGTCTCGCCGAGCAGGCGATAGCTCCCGATGGCGTCCACGGCAACCAACTGGGTATGGCCGCCCGAGACCAACAACGCCACAAACGGCGGCTCCGGGCGTCCGCGTGGATCATCCTCCAGCAACGGCGCCAGCAAGTGACCTTCCATGTGGTGGACCGCGACCGCCGGCTTGTCCAGGGCCCAGGCCAGCGCGCGCGCGACCCCGGCGCCAACCAGCAACGCGCCGACCAGGCCCGGACCGGCGGTATAGGCCACCCCGTCGATATCCTCGACCGTCATCCCTGCCTCGTCCAGGGTCTGCCGGATCAGCGGCAGCAGCTTGCGCACGTGGTCCCGGCTGGCCAGCTCGGGAACCACCCCGCCGTACTCGGCATGAAGCGCTATCTGGCTGTACAGCGCGTGCGCGAGCAAGCCGGTAGCCGTGTCGTACACGGCCACGCCGGTCTCGTCACAACTGGTTTCGATACCCAGGACTCTCACGGCAATGGCAGCTCGAACGAAGAAGGAGGACAATCAGGGTACGCCAGCAGCCCCTTTTACGCGGCGTACTCCCGCATTCAGCCGGCCCGGACTTGCGTCCGTCCCTCGCGCCTCGCTATCATATGCGGCTCGCCTGGATCTGCCAGGCAGTTCACCCGAACCGAGATTCCGTATGCCCGCCGTCAAAGTCCGCGAAAACGAGCCCTTCGAGTTTGCCCTGCGTCGCTTCAAGCGCACCTGCGAGAAAGCCGGCGTACTCGCCGAGACCCGCAAGCGTGAGTACTACGAAAAGCCGACCCAGGAGCGCAAGCGCAAGGCTGCCGCTGCGGTGAAGCGTCAATCCCGCCGCGCCGCGCGCGACGTGACCAAGCGCCAGCGCCTGTATTGATCGATTGCTGATCGAGTCGTTGATCAATTTTCGATCGATTGGCTGATCAGGGATACTTGCACCAAGCCGGCCGCGCCGTCATGCGCAGCCGGCTTTTTGCGTTGGCATCGTTTCCACCTCCCCACACTCACAAGGCGCCGTCATGACCCTCAAGCAGCAACTTACCGATGACATGAAAGCCGCAATGAAGAGCGGCGACAAGCAGGGCCTCGGCGTGATCCGTCTGATGCTGGCGGCGCTGAAACAAAAGGAAATCGACGAGCGCATCGAGCTGAACGATGCCCAGGCGCTGGTCATCCTCGACAAGATGGTCAAGCAGCGCCGCGACTCGGTCACCCAGTTCGAAGCCGCCAGCCGCGAAGACTTGGCCGTCATCGAGCGCGACGAGATCGTGGTGATTGAGCGCTACCTGCCGGCCAAGCTGTCCGAGTCTGCGGTCATCGCCGCAATTGATGCCGCCGTGGCGGAAACCGGTGCTGCCGGCCCTGCCGACATCGGCAAGCTGATGGGCGTGCTCAAACCGAAGCTCGCCGGCCAGGCGGACATGGGCCTGGTGTCGAAGCTGGTGAAGCAACGCCTGAGCGCCTGAAGGTCTCGCCCACGCGATGCTAACCCGCGCTCATCGATACTGTCCGGGACGTTCTCCGCGTCGCTGATGAACGCTGCATGCCGACCTCCGACCGCAACGCCGACGAATCTGCCGCGCCCGTCCTGCCGAGGCCCTTGAAGGCGCACGGGGAAACCCCCGACCCGGAGCTCATCGATCGCATCCACGGGCTGCAGGCCCGACTGGAGCAGAGTTGGCCTGCCAAGTTCGTCCGCCGGTTCATCGACTACGACATCCTCGCGCTGGCCGCGGCATTGGCGTTTTACACCTTGTTGTCGCTCGCTCCGCTGGTGGTGTTGCTGTTGTGGCTGACGACCGCGCTGTACCCGGCGGCGCAGGATGAGTTCTTCCACCAGGTCGGCATGCTGGTGGGGCCCCAGGTCGAGGACACGGCGCGGCTGATCGTGGCCAACGCCGAGCAGCAACCGGACACCGGTTCATTTTCCGCACTGCTCAGCGTCGGCGCGTTGCTGATTGGCGCCTCCATCGTCTTTGGCCAATTGCAGTCGGCGCTCAACCGGGTTTTCCGCAGCGACGCCAAACACCTGGGCGGCCTGCTGAGCTGGCTCCGCAAGCGGTTGCTGTCATTCGGGATGGCACTGGGAGTGGGTTTCTTGCTGGTGGTATCGATGGCGGCGCAGGCCGCAATGGCGATACTGATGCGTTGGCTGCCGGACCTGCTGCCGGTATTCGCCGCGGCGGTGTCCTTCCTGCTCTATATGCTGGTGTTTTCATTGATCTACCGGCTGCTGCCGGACCGTCCCGTCAGTCGACGACGTGCGCTGTTCGGGGGCGCGCTCACGGCCGGACTTTTCATGCTGGGCCGTTGGGCGATCGGCCTGTACCTGGGCCAAGCCACCCTGGGCAACGCCTATGGGCCGGCCGGCGGGCTGGTGGTGATGCTGGTGTGGTTGTACTACTGCGCGATGGTGTTCATGACCGGCGCGCTGATCACCGCGATGCTGGACGAGCATGCGCGGGTCAAGGGCCGCTTGATGGACGAACAATCCCGGGCCATGAACGCCTCTGCGCCGGACGAGACCGGCTTCGCTACGGACGAACCACCGCCCGCCGGCGCCAGCAACACCTGACACCATTCTCTTGCCGGCAAGCGGAACAACCGCTGCGGTGGCATCCTAGTCCTACCACTCACTTTCGATCATGGATGTCCGCCAGGACAACGCTGCATGGCCCGCATCCCCGACGCATTCATCGATGACCTGCTCGCCCGCTCCGACATTGTCGAGCTGGTTGGCGCGCGGGTGCCATTGAAGCGCCAAGGCAAGGAATACTCGGCGCGCTGCCCGTTCCACGACGAGCGCTCGCCCAGCTTCACCGTCTCGCCAACCAAGCAGTTCTACCACTGCTTCGGCTGCGGCGCCCATGGCACCGCGATCAGCTTCCTGATGAACTACGACCGGCTCGAATTCCTCGATGCGGTCGACGAGCTGGCCAAGCACGCCGGCATGGAAGTGCCGCGTGATACCCGGCAACGCAACGCCAATCCCGATGGCCAGGCCCTGTTTGACGCAATGGCGGCGGCGGCAACCTTCTTCCAGCAGCAACTGGCCGACAGCGCGAAGGCGCGGACTTACCTGGACGGGCGCAGCGTGGATGCCGAGACCCGCGCGCGCTTCCACATCGGTTACGCGCCGGATGGCTTCAATGCCCTGCGCGACGCGTTGGGGACCGATCAGCGCCAGACCAGCCTGCTCGAGCGCGGCGGCCTGTTCTCCAAAAGCGACAGCGGCCGCATCTACGACAAGTTCCGTGACCGGGTGATGTTCCCGATCCACGACCGTCGCGGCCGCGCCATCGGCTTCGGTGGGCGTGTGCTGGATGCCGACGCCAACCCCAAATACCTGAACTCGCCAGAGACCGAGCTGTTCCACAAGGGCCGCGAGCTGTATGGCCTGTGGCAGGTACGGCAGGCCCACAACAAGATCCCCCGGCTGATCGTGGTCGAAGGCTACATGGACGTGGTCGCCTTGTTCCAGCACGGCGTCGACACCGCGGTGGCCACCCTGGGCACCGCGACCACGCCCGACCACGCCGAGCTGTTGTTCCGCAACGCGGCGGACGTGTATTTCTGTTTCGACGGCGATCGCGCCGGCCGGGCAGCGGCCTGGCGCGCAGTCGAATCGATATTGCCGCGCATGAAGGACGGGCGCCAGGGATTCTTCCTGTTCCTGCCCGATGGCGAGGATCCCGACAGCATCGTTCGCCGCGAGGGTGCCAATGGCTTCGACCAGCGTTGCCAGGCCGCCACGCCGCTGTCGCAGTATCTGTTCGACTCGTTGTCCAGCGACGTCAACCTGGGCACCCTGGAAGGCAAGGGCCGGCTGGCCGAGCGTGCCAAACCCCTGCTCGCGCAGATCCCCGATGGCGCGTTCGCCGACCTGATGCAGCAACGGCTGACCGAGCTGACCGGCGTCGGCGCTCGCACCAGCACCACCACGACCCATGTGCCGGTACAGCGCGCCCGCGCCGGCCATGGGCGCGCCACCCCGCGCCGCAGCCTGGTGCGCAGTGCCATCCTGCTGCTGCTGCAACAGCCCGCACTGGCGCTGGAGCTGGAACCGCCCTTTCGCTTTGCGGCGTTACAGCAACCCGGCATCGACCTGTTGGTCGATCTGCTGGGCCTGGTCTATGAGCGTCCCGACATTGGTACCGGCGCGCTGGTCGAGCACTTCGCCGGCCGCCAGGAGCATGAGTCATTGCAGAAGCTGGCGGCCGTCTCGCTGCCGGGCGACGAGAGCACGCTGCGCAAGGAACTGCTCGACACCATCGCCCAGCTCAACCGCCAGACCCTGCAGCAACGCGTCGACGAGTTGCAAGCCCAACGGCACGAAAGCGGCTTGAGCGATGACGACAAGGACGAACTGCGCGGATTGCTGCTGGCCCGCCTCAGCTAGCCCGGGATGCCAGCGGGGCTTGTTCCACGATAACGCTACAATCATTACCCCCCTTCACGGAACCACGGTCTTTTTATTATGCGCACCCCCTTGCAGGAGCAGCTGCTGAAGGCTGGCCTGGTCAAGAAGGACAAGGTGGCCAAGGCAGTTCGCGAACAGACGCGGCAGCGCCATGGCCGCAGCACTGCGACACCGGATGCCCCGCCGGTAGACACCCGCCAGCTGCAGGAACAGCGCGCCGAGCGTGATCGCGCGCTGGCGGCCGAACGCAATGCACAGGCCCACAGTGCCGAGCTGCGGGCGCAGGTCCGACAGATCGTCGATAGCCACAAGGTCGCGCGCGAAGGCGAGATTGCCTACCGCTTCAACGACGACGGCGCGATCAGGAACGTGCTGGTCAACGAGACCCTGCGCGCCCAGCTCGCCAAGGGTGCGCTGGTCGTTGTCCGCCACGGCCAGAGCTATGAATTGCTTCCCCGCGCGGCCGCCGACAAGGTCCATTCGCGCGATCCGTCGATGATCGTGCTCGACCATGGCCGCAAGGACATCGCCCAGACCGGCGGCGATGACGCGGACGACGAGTACTACCAGCGCTTCCCGGTGCCCGACGACCTGGTCTGGTGACGCTGCCGCAGGCTCGTTGACTCGACGACGACGCACGCACGTCTAGTCTGGACGGCGATGACGTACCGGAGAGATCACATGCCTGCGCGTGACCCCCGGCCAGGTCGGGCTGTGCGACTGGTAGCTTGCGCCCTTGCGGTTGCCGCGATCAGTGGCTGCAGCGGTAATCTGCCGGCATTCGACTTGCCCAACGCGCAGCGCCAAAACGACACCGGACACGCCGATGCGGTGGCGTCGGCGACGAAAACCGTCGCACTGCCCGTACCGGCGCTGACCACCGCAGCCATAAACCCGGCCGAAGACGCGTTGGCAGGCTTCCTGGCGGACCGGCAAGTGGAGCAGGTTCCGGCTTACCGTGAGGCACTTGTCGATCTTGACGGCGACGGCGCCGATGACCTGATGATGTTGCTGGAGGGTAGTCGCTGGTGCAGCGGCCAAGGCTGCTCGTTGCTGATCTTTCATGCGGCGCCCGAGGGAAATTTCCGTCTGGTCACCCGGACCACGAATACCCGGCCGCCGATCGCGATCAGTTCGCGTCGCCATCGGGGCTGGCATGATCTGTTCGTCGGCGTCGGTACCGATCCCGACCGCGTCGGCACGGTCGCGCTCCAGTTCAACGGCGACGGCTATCCGGCCGATCCATCGTTGTCGGCATTGCTGGCGACGCAATCGCCGTCTTCGGCACGCATCGTGATCGAGTGATCAGCCGAGCGCCTTGAACTCCATCAGTGCGGCGGGCTGCATGAGTGCCAGCAGCCAGTGGTCGACCAGCAGGAACCCAAACAACGCCATCAGGTACACGATCGAGAAGCCGAAGACCTTCATGGCGTAGGTCTCATCGGGCGGGTCCATCAACCGCCAGGCGTAATAGAGGAACGCCGCACCGAGCACCAGCGCGCCGCCCAGGTAGAACAGCCCACTCATGCCGGTGGCCCACGGCAACACCGTCACCAGCACCAGCAGCACGGTATAGAACAGGATCTGCCAGCGGGTGTACTGCACGCCGTGGGTGACCGGCAGCATCGGCACCATGGCCTTGCGATAGTCATCGCGGCGGAAGATCGCCAACGCCCAGAAATGGGGCGGCGTCCAGATGAAGATGATCAGCACCAGCAGCAATGCGTGCGGATCGAGCTGGCCGGTGACCGCCGTCCATCCAAGCGCGGGCGGCGCCGCGCCTGCGAGGCCACCGATCACAATGTTCTGCGGGGTCGCGTGCTTGAGGTACACGGTATAGATCACCGCATAGCCGATCATCGAGGCAAACGTCAGCGCCGCCGTCAGCACGTTGACCCACACCAGCAGGATCAGCATCGACAAACCCGCCAGTGCCAGCGCAAACAGCAGCGCCTGGCGCGGGGTCACCTGCCCAACCACGATCGGCCGCCACGAGGTGCGGACCATCTTGGCGTCAATGCGGGCATCCAGCAGCTGGTTGATGGTCGCTGCGGAAGCCGCCGCCAGCCAGATGCCCAGGAAGCCGAGCACGGACTCCTGCAGTGGCGGCAGCCCGGGCACCGCCAGGAACATGCCGATCGCCGCGGTGAAGATGATCAACGCCACCACGCGTGGCTTGGTCAGGTCCCAGTACTCGCGGCAGATCTGACGGAAGGTGTGGCTCATCTCACGGCTCCGGTGCGCGCAGCCGCGCCAACAGCGATACCAGCACGAACAGCAGCAGCACGGCGCCGGCGTTGTGCGACACCGCGGTCCACAACGGCAGGGCCAGTTTGACATTGGCGATGCCAAGGCTGACCTGGGCCAACAGCAATAGTCCCAGCAGGCTTCCCCAACCGCGCATGCCTGGCTTGCGCAACAGCACCCACGACACCCACAACAGGTAAATGGCCACCACCAGCGCCATCATCCGGTGCGCCATCTGGATCGCGATGCGCGATGCGCCGTCCAGCACGCCACCTTCGTAGTCCATGCCGATCCCACGCCACAACACGAACCCTTCGCGGAAATCAGTCGGTGGCCACCACTGGCCCACGCAGGTCGGAAAATCGGTGCCGCAGGCGAGCGCCGCGTAATTGGCACTGGTCCAGCCGCCCAACGCGATCTGCGTGCCCAGCAACACCAACCCGGCAATCATCAACGTCCGTAGCCGGGGCGCCTCGGCCAGCCGGATCGGCACGTTGGTCGCACGCCACGCCATCCACAACAACAGCGAAAACGTCAGCAAGCCGCCCAACAAATGCCCCATGACCACGATCGGCTTGAGCAGCCAGGTCACCGTCCACATGCCTAATAGCGCCTGGAATATGATCACCGCCAGGGTGAGGGTCGCGGCCCGGGCCAGGTCCAGGTTGCTCCAGCGCAGCGCCGAGAACAGCAGCACGGTCTCTGCGACGATCGCCAACACCGTCGCGGCAACGTGTTGATCACGCATGTACAGCGGGATTGCGACCGCCACCATCACCGACGCGGCGACGACCCGGGTGATGCCGAACTTGCGTCGGCGGGCGGCCAGCAAGGCAAGGCCCAGGGTCAATACGCCCAATGCGCCGGCCACCATCCGGTGCAACTGCTCGCGCCACGCCTTGTCGACATTGACCGGCCGGATCTCGGCGGCGGCGTGGTCGGCACCCTGTCCGTCCTGCGTTGGCCATGCGGCATGGCCATAACAGGTCGGCCAGTCCGGGCAGCTCAGACCGGCATCGGACAAGCGCACAAATGCCCCGAACACGATCACCCCCAGCGCCAATGCCACCGCCAGCCAGGCGAGGCGATGGAAGTGCCGTGCTGGCCGCAGATGAGTCGAGTGGCTGGCGGGGTTGTGTGATGCGGTCATTGGGTTCCCTTGGTCGATACCGGTTCCGGGCCCGGAACGGTAACGACCGTATTCAGATCAGTTTGAACAGCGTGGCCAGGTCGGAGCGCAAGCCGCCGGCATCGAAACCGGGCTCGAAGCGCATGATCACGAATCCATTGGGATCGATCACATACACTGGCACGCCGGCGGGATCATCCACGCCCGGCAACCCCGCGCGCAACCGCGGATCCGGCTGCAGCTGCCGCAGCGTGCGAGGCAACGCCACCGCGGCGGGCGGCATGCAACCCGGGGAGTCACAGATCCACAGGATGTGGAGGCGGTCCGCGTCCTTGCCAAACAGCCGCCACACCTTGTCCAGGTCGCGTGCAAGCTCGGCACACTCCGCGCCACAGTCCGTTGGCGGCGCCAGGGCAATGCGCCAAGTGCGGGCATCCGGATTCCACTCATACGTGCCGCCGTCCACCAACTGCGGAATGACTTCGCGCAGGTCCGTCGGCGGCTGCAGCACTTCACCGTGGTTCTTGCTGCCTTCGGGTTGCCAACCGGAGAACCGCAGGAAGCCGGCAACCGCCGCGCTGCCGAAGAACAGGACAAATATCGCGACCAGCATGATGCGGTTGCGGTTGCGCGACTTGATGTCGATATCCTGTGGTTTGGCGGGCGGTTGTGGGCTGGTCATGGCGTATCGGCCTTGGGGTTGTGCTTGCGCGGTTTGCGGAAAGTAACGATGAGGGCAGTGGCCAGCACCGCCAGCGCCAATGCGAACCACTGCAGTGCGTAGGCGCGATGTTTGTCGGGCGTGAGCGTGTTGGCAAGCAGCGCCAAGTCGCGCTCATACCCCAGCGGCGAGGCCGGATCCAGGCGCAATACCCGCGGCGCGAGAGGCAGGTCGATCGCCGACCCGATAGCCGCGATATCCACCCGGGTCAGCAGCCAACTGCCGCCGTCACGCACCAGTCCGGGGCCCATCGGGATCCCGGTGGCTGGCGGCGGCACCAGCAACCCTTGCAGGCTGATCGTGCCTTCTGGCCGGGCAATGGCCGGCAACGTGCGGTCGGCCGGCAACGGCAACCAGCCCAGGTCGACCAGCAGGGGGGCGCCTTGTTCGGGCAGGAACACCCGATATGCGTTTACGCCGACGTGGCCCTCGCGCTGCTGGTTGTCGAGCAGCAATGGCGGGCGCGACGCGAACTCACCGCGGCCCGCGGCCCAATCGTAAGTTTCCAGACGGCTCTCGTCGGTTGCCAGGCCAAGTGGATGACGTTCACGCGTGGCCAGCACCTGCGCGGCGGCATCCAGCATTCCCTGCTTCTGGACCGCTCGATGCAGCTGCCAGTTGCCCAGGTTGACGAACAGTACAATGACGGCCATCGCCGACAGCCAACCAACGACCAATGTGTGGCGTCGGCTCACGTCTTATCCATCACAACTTGCGATAATCCACCCACGTCGACTCCCGCGCCGGGCTGGTCGCAAACACGCCGGAGCAAATTGATGAAGACCCTGGTGATCATCGGCTTCCTGGTTTTGATTGTCTGGAACCTCGGTGCCGCGCTTTACTACATGCTGGTCGACAAGGGCGAGAGCAAGCGAACCGTCAACGCATTGACCCGACGGGTCGCACTGTCCATTGCGATGATCTTGTTTGTGGCGGTCGCCGCAAAGATGGGGTGGATCCAGTTCCACTCCGTTGGGGGCTGAGGGGCTCGCCCAACCGATCGCCGGTGGTGGGCAGGCCGCTTTACCCCCACCGCTGGAAGCTGGCATCACCCGCTTGTTGTGTGTAGGAGCGGGCTGGTGGCCGACCTGCCGCGACGTCCCGGAAGGATCGTGTGGATCGTGGTTACAGGACGTAGACGAACAGGAACAGCATCAGCCAGACCACGTCGACGAAGTGCCAGTACCACGCCACCGCCTCGAAACCAAAATGGTCGTCCGCGCTGAAGTGTCCCTTGAGGCAGCGGAACCAGATGATCAGCAGCATGATCGTGCCCAACGTCACGTGCGCGCCGTGGAAACCGGTCAGCAGGTAGAACGTGGAGCCGTATATGCCTGAACCCATCGTCAGATTCAGCTCGGCATAGGCGTGAGCGTATTCCTCGGCCTGGAAGAACAGGAACAGACAGCCCAGCAGCACCGTCAGGCCCAGGCCGACCAGCAACGCCTTGCGCTTGCCGGCCTTGAGCGCGTGATGCGCCGCGGTGAGGGTCACCCCCGAGCTCAGCAGGATCAATGTATTGACCAGCGGCAAGCCCCACGCCGGGACCGTCTGGTAAGCACCGCCGACCAAGCCTGGACCATTACTCGGCCAGCCCGTGGTAAAGCCGTCCCAGAGCAACGCATTGGTCATCGCGCCGTCGCCGGCACCGCCCAACCATTGCAGCGACAACTGGCGGGAGTAATACAGCGCACCAAAGAATGCGGCGAAGAACATCACTTCCGAGAAGATGAACCAGACCATCCCCATCCGGAATGACATGTCCACCTGGCGATTGTATTTGCCGCGCACCGACTCGCGGATGACGTCACCGAACCATCCAAACAGCACCCCGATCATCAACGCGACGCCGACGATGAAGGTCCAGCGCCCCCAGCTACTCTGGTTGAGCCAGCCACCGGCGCCAGTCATCATCACGAACAGGGCAACGGAGCCTAGGATCGGCCAGCGACTGTGGTGCGGGACGAAGTAGACGTTGGCGTCAGACGACTGGACTTGGGCCATGGAGATGGTTCCGTTATGCAATGGGTTCAATGGAGCAATCAGGGCGCTGAGACCGGCGTGGCCGAAACCGCGTGGGCACTGGATGCCAACTGCGCGGTGAGCTCAGGGTTCTTGAAAAACGTATACGACAGGGTGACGGTCTTGATGTCTTTGGGCAAATTGGGGTCGATGATGAACCGTACCGGCATGTCCCGGGTTTCGCCGGCGGCCATGGTCTGGGCGGTGAAGCAGAAGCATTCGGTCTTGCTGAAGTAGCGCGAAGCGCGTGCCGGCGCCACCGAGGGAACGGCGCTGCCGACTATCGCCCGATCACTATTGTTGCGCGCGAAATAAGTGGTCTCGTATTGCACGCCCGGGCGCACCTGCATGGTCGACTGGTTGGGATTGAAGCTCCAGGGCAACTTGGAATTCACCCCGCCGTCGAACTCCACGGTGATCATCCGGTCGACTGCGGCATTGGCGTCGGCGGTGTACTCGACGGCAGTATTGTCCAGCCGGATCCCGAAAACCTTCTCGCACGCGATCCGGTACAGCGGCACCAGACTGAAGCTGAAGGCGAACGCCACCGCAGCCGCGATCAGCATTTTGGCAAGGCCGGTCGACGCCTTGCGCGGCGGCGTCGATGGCGTCGATGGCTCGTGTCCGGCGTTCATTGCCTGAGTGCCGCAATCAGCATGAAACCGCCGTAGACCACCGCTGCAGCCACCGCCAGCCACAGTGCGGTACGCCGTGCGGCCTTGCGGCGCGCGGCGACATCATCACGTGGTGGCGGGGTCGGAGTCATGTTCAGTCCAGGTCGGGATCGCGCCGGATACGGGCGATTCAGTGGGTCACGTCACCGTGGGCCAGGTCTCCGTCACGGATTACCGGCGGTACGGTGAAGGTGTGGTGCGGCGCGGGGCTGGGCACGGTCCACTCCAGGCCACGGGCACCTTCCCAGACGCGCGCGGTTGCCTTGGCACCGTACTTCTTCGAGTGGCCGAGGATGAAGATCATCATGAACGGGGTCACGAACATCCCGAACGCGCCGATCGAGCTGATCAGGTTCCAGTCGGCGAACACCACGTTGTAGTCCGGGATGCGGCGCGGCATGCCGGCCAGGCCCAGGAAGTGCTGCGGGAAGAACAGCAGGTTGAGGAACACCATCGTCCACCAGAAGTGGAACTTGCCCCAAAACTCGTTGTACATCCGGCCCGTCCATTTGGGCCACCAGTAGTACACCGCCGAGATCAGCGCCACCACCGAGCCGGTCACCAGCACGTAATGGAAGTGGGCAACCACGAAGTAGGTGTCGTGGTACTGGAAGTCGGCTGGCACGATCGCGAGCATCAGCCCGGAGAAGCCGCCGATGGAGAACAGGATCACGAACGCCACCGCGAACAGCATCGGCGTCTCGAAGGTCATCGAGCCGCGCCACATGGTGGTAACCCAGTTGAAGATCTTCACCCCGGTCGGGATCGAGATCAGCATGGTGGCGTACATGAAGAACAGCTCGCCGCCCAACGGCATGCCGGCGGTGAACATGTGGTGCGCCCAGACAATGAACGACAGGAACGCAATCGCCGCCAGTGCATACACCATGGCCTGGTAGCCGAACAGCGGCTTGCGGCTGAAGGTCGGAATGACCTCCGAGACGATGCCGAACGCCGGCATGATCATGATGTAGACCTCGGGGTGGCCGAAGAACCAGAAGATGTGCTGGTACATCACCGGATCACCGCCACCGGCAGCGTTGAAGAACGAGGTCGCGAAGAACTTGTCGGTCAACAGCATGGTGACCGCACCGGCCAGCACCGGCATCACCGCAAGCAGCAGGAACGCCGTGATCAGCCAGGACCAGGTGAAGATCGGCATCTTCAGCAAGTCCATCCCTGGCGCGCGCATGTTGAGCACGGTGGCGATGACGTTGATCGCGCCCATGATGGAGCTGACGCCCATCATGTGGATGGCGAAGATCTGGAAAGCCACGTTGGAACCGCCCTGCAACGACAGCGGCGGGTACATCGTCCAGCCGCCACCCATCGCGCCACCCGGCAGGAACAGGGTCATCAGCAACATCGCGAACGCGAACGGCAGGATCCAGAACGACCAGTTGTTCATGCGCGGCAGCGCCATGTCCGGCGCACCGATCTGCAACGGGATCATCCAGTTGGCCAGGCCGACGAACGCCGGCATCACCCCGCCGAAGATCATCACCAATCCGTGCAACGCGGTCATCTGGTTGAAGAACTGCGGGTCGACGAACTGCAGCCCGGGTTGCGCCAGTTCACTGCGGATGACGATCGAGAACGCCGCACCGATAAGGAACATGATGAAGCTGAACAGCAGGTACAGGGTCCCGATGTCCTTGTGGTTGGTGGAAAGCAGCCAACGCTGGACGAACCCTTGCTGGGGACCGTGGTCATCGTGCTGATCAGTGACGGGGTACGTGGCAGCCATGGCCTACCTCTGGATTCGTGTGATGTAAAAGCCGGCGGGCCGGTCAGCCAGCGACCGCGACAGCGGCCGGGGCATCGGTTTCGGGTTCGGGAGTTGCCTGGGGTGCTTCCGGGGTGTCGGTAGCGGTTGCAGCAGGTTCGGTCGGCGCCTCGCCGCCCTTCTGGGCGGCAAGCCACTGCTCGAACTCGGCTTTGGGCAGTGCCTTGACCACGATCGGCATGAAGCCGTGGTCCTTGCCGCACAACTCGGCGCATTGGCCGCGGTAGACACCCGGGGTGGAAATGTCGGCCCAGGCCTCATTGATGATGCCCGGCACCGCGTCCTGCTTCCAACCCAATGCCGGCACCCACCATGAGTGAATCACGTCGTCAGCGGTAATCACGAACCGGATCTTGGTATCGACGGGCACCACCAGCGGGTTGTCGACATCCAGCAAGTAGTACGGATGAACGGTATCGGCATCGCGTGGATCCAGGCCACTTTGGCGGATGCGATCACTTTCGCGGTCCATCCGGCTGGTGAAACTGACGTCCTCGCCAAGGTACTCGTACTCCCACATCCACTGGTAGCCGGTGACCTTGACGGTCATCTCCGAATCGCGCGTGTCGTACATGTCGACCAGCTTGAAGGTTGCCGGGGTCGCCATCAGGACCAGCAGGATCACCGGGATCACCGTCCACAGCGTCTCCAGCTTGGTATCGTGGGTGAATGATGTGTCCGCCACCGCGCCGCGCGACTTCCGGAACCGGAACATCGCCACGCCCATGGCGACGAACACCAGCAGGCCGATTCCCGCGCAGATCCACAGCACCATCATATGGGCTTCATACGCGTTGTTGGACAGGTGGGTGACACCGCGGCCCATGTTGAGCTGCCAGCGGTGCGGGTCCGCACTCTGCGCAAACGCCCACATCGGCGCAGCCATGGCGACAAGCCCCATGGCGCACTGTTTGACACGACCGGATTTCATCAATTTGAGCCCCGCATTCCGCTTGTTGATCATGATTATCTTAGGTCCTGCTCCACGAGCTGCCCCGGCCTGCATCCGGCACCGGGATGCCGAAACGACCCGCGACGGAATGATTGACGGGCCCACCGGGACCCATCCCGCCAGTGACTACGTTACCGAAAGCCTTCAAAGGGTATCCGCCAGGACGATTTGCAGCAAGCGAATCACGCCCATGGTGACTTCGACCATGACTTAAGTTATCCAGCGCGCGCGCGTGTTTAACCATAGACTATCGGGCCCTCCCCCCCACCGCCGCTTGCGGACCCGATGACCAACAGATCCCCCTCCCTGGACGCTTCGCTGCCGTTGCGCACTTTGATCAGTCCCGAATTACCGGCTATGCCCGGCAGTGCGCGTGCAGCGATCACCGCCGGTTGGCGGCGTGACGAGACCGACCACGTGAATGCGCTGGCTGAGCGGGCCCGTTTGCCGGATACCGCCCGCGCCACAACCCAGGCGCTGGCCACCGACCTGGTGCAGCGGGTACGCGCCCGGGCCCATGAGCAAGGCGTGGTCGAGGCCTTCATGCGCCAGTACGACCTGGGCAGCGAGGAAGGGGTGTTGCTGATGTGTGTCGCCGAGGCACTGTTGCGGATTCCCGACCAGCTCACCACCGACAAGCTGATCCGCGACAAGCTGGGTGAAGCCGACTGGAAGCGCCACATGGGCCAGTCCCATTCGATGCTGGTCAACGCCTCGACCTGGGGCCTGATGCTGACCGGCAAACTGGTCGAGCTGGCTGATGACACCAAGCGCGACGCTCACAATGCCTTCAAACGGCTGGTGGGACGCATTGGCGAGCCGGTGATCCGGCTGGCCGTGCGCCAGGCGATGGAAATCATGGGCCACCAGTTCGTCATGGGCCGGACCATGGCCGAGGCCCTGGCCCGCGCCCGCAAGGGCGTCAACAGCAGCTATCGCTATAGCTATGACATGCTCGGCGAGGCCGCGTTGACCGACGTTGATGCACTGCGCTATCTCGACGCCTACCGCCAAGGCATCCAGGCGATCGGCAGCAGCGCCGATTACCGCAGCGACGACATCTTCGCGACCCCCAGCATCTCGGTAAAACTCTCCGCACTGCATCCGCGCTACGAGCACCCCAAGCGTGCCCGGGTGCTGGCCGAGTTGACCCCGCGGGTACTGGAACTGGCCCAGCTTGCCAAGCATCACGGTATCGGCTTGACGGTGGATGCCGAGGAAGCCGATCGACTGGAGCTGTCACTGGACGTGTTCGCCGGCGTCTACCGCGATCCGTCCCTTGACGGATGGGATGGCTGCGGGTTGGCGATCCAGGCGTATCAGAAGCGTGCACCGGAGGCGATTGAATTCATCGTCGATCTCGCCCGCCAGGTGGGTCGCCGGATCCCGGTACGGCTGGTCAAGGGCGCGTACTGGGACACCGAGATCAAGCGCGCCCAGGTCGATGGCTACCCCGGATTCCCGGTATTCACCCGCAAGCCAAACACCGACGTGTCGTATCTGGCTTGCGCGCGCCAGATGCTGCAGGCCACCGACGCGATCTATCCGATGTTCGCCACCCACAACGCGCAGACCATTGCCGCGGTCCACACCATGGCGGGCCTGGGCGGGCGCCGGGTCGATTTCGAGTTCCAGAAGCTCCATGGCATGGGAGATGACCTGTATGCCGAGGTGATCCCGGCGGATCGCCTGGATGTTCCGTGCCGCGTGTATGCGCCGGTCGGCAGCCACGAAGACCTGCTGCCCTACCTGGTCCGGCGCTTGCTGGAAAATGGCGCGAACTCCAGCTTCGTCAACAGCATCACCGACGAGAGCGTCCCCATCGACCAACTCGTCCGCGATCCACTGGATACGGTGGCCGGGTTTGACACCATTTCGCACCCCAACATTCCGCTGCCGGTCGACCTGTTCCGGAGTCACGCAGCCTCGATGAAATATTGCAACAGGAGCAACTCCATGGGTGTCAACCTTGCCAACGACGACCAGTTGCGGACGCTGGCCGAACAGGTCAACGCCGCGGTGCGCAATGACTGGTACGCAGAACCGTTGGTACCCGGCGCGACGCTGACCGGCGAGCGCGTGCCGGTGACCAATCCGGCCGACCTGCGCGAGGTCGTCGGCCAGTGGCTTCCGGCCGACGCCGCCGTGGTCGAGCAGGCGCTGCAGAATGCCGTCGCTGCGCACCCCCGATGGGATGCGACCCCGGCGGCCGATCGCGCCACGATCCTGGAGCGTGCCGCCGACCTGCTTGAGTCGCGCATGGCCCAGTTCATCGCGATGTGCACCAAGGACGCCGGCAAGACCATTGCCGATGGCGTCGGCGAGGTCCGCGAGGCGGTCGACTTTCTGCGCTACTACGCCGCCCAGGCGCGCACGATGTTCACCCCGGAGCCGCTGCCCGGCCCCACCGGGGAGACCAACGTGCTGCACCACGGTGGCCGCGGCGTGTTCGTCTGCATCAGCCCGTGGAACTTCCCGCTGGCGATCTACATCGGCCAGGTCGCCGCTGCCCTGGCCACCGGCAATAGCGTGCTGGCCAAGCCGGCCGAGCAGACCAACCTGGTCGGCTACTACGCGACCCGGCTGATGCACGAAGCCGGCGTGCCCGAAGATGTGCTGCAATTCCTTCCCGGCGATGGCATCACCGTCGGCGCCGCGCTGACCAGTGATCCACGCGTGGCGGGTGTTGCTTTCACCGGCTCCAACGAGACCGCCGCGGCGATCAACCGCGCCCTGGCGGGACGTGAAGGCGCGCTCGGCGTGCTGATCGCCGAGACCGGCGGCCAGAACGCGTTGATCGCCGACTCCTCCGCCCTGCCCGAGCAACTGGTCAAGGACGCACTGTCGTCGGCCTTTACTTCCGCCGGGCAACGCTGCTCCGCCGCGCGCGTGCTGTTCGTCCAGGACGACATCGCCGATACGGTGGTTACCATGCTGGCCGGTGCCATGGCCGAGTTGAAGGTGGGCGATCCCGGCCTGCTGTCGACTGACGTGGGGCCGGTAATCGACAAGGACGCGTTGAAGATGCTGGAAGACCATGCCGAGCGCATGGACCGCGAGGCGACACCGATCGCAACCGGCGACATGGGGCCTGAGACCGCCCACGGCACCTTCTTCGCCCCGCGCGCCTATGCTCTGGATTCGCTGGACCAGCTGAAGCAGGAGATCTTCGGCCCGGTGCTGCACGTGATCCGCTGGAAGGCGGACCAGCTCGATGCGGTCATCGCCGCCATCAACGCGACTGGCTACGGGCTGACCTTGGGCATTCACTCGCGTATCGATGCCACGGTGGATAGGATTTCCAGCCGTATCAAGGTCGGTAACTGCTACGTCAACCGCAACCAGATCGGTGCGGTGGTCGGGGTGCAGCCGTTCGGCGGCCATGGCCTGTCCGGCACCGGCCCCAAGGCCGGCGGTCCACAATACCTGCCGCGTTTTACCACCGAGAAGACGATCACCATCAATACCACCGCGTCCGGCGGCAATGCGTCACTGTTGACCCTGGGCGAATAAGCCTGGCGAAACACCGCGGCCCGGCACGGGGGCGACGTCTGCAACCGCTGTATTGACGTCTCCGCAGCAACAAAAAACCCCGCCGAAGCGGGGTTTTTTGTTGGTTCAATATCGATCGATCAGAAGCGGTACTGGGCCGAGATGCCGTACAGGTTGGCACCGCCGTCAAACTCGCCAAACAGGCGCTGGCCACCGGCCTGCGGCGGGGTGATCAGGCCAATCTGCGGGGTATCGGGCTCGATCCGTGCGTAGGCGAAGTTGATGTCAAGCGCATCGCTGATCTGCCAGGTCGCACCCAGGGTGTACCACTTGCGATCTTCGTCCGGCAAACGCGGGGTACGGGTCGCATAGGTGGTTGGGGTCTCGTCGATCGCATAACCCGCGCGCAGCGTCCAGGCCGGATTCAACTTGAACTCGCCGCCAAGCGACATGAAACGGGTGGTGTCCCAATCGAACGCTTCAACCGAATCCGGATCCGGGCCGTCAAAGTCGACACGGACTTCGTGCAACGACTCCCAACCGGTTTCCGCGTAGGTCACCATCGCCTTGGCGCGATCGGTGAAGTCATAGGCTACCGATACCGTGGTGGTTCCCGGAGTGGTCAACTTGGCGCTTACACCACCGTCCTGGAACAGCGCCGCGCGACCTACCGCGTCGAACGTGGCGCGGGCGTTGGCAGGCAGCGTCCAGTCCACGTCGCCACGCAGCTCGTAGTCGATCTCGGAGCGGTGTGAAAGCCCGATGGAGAGTTTGTCGGTCGGACGAAGATTGAAGCCCAGCACCCAGCCCATACCGGTGTCATCACCTTGCACGTCGGCAAAGCCATCGGCTCCCTGCGGACGTGCGAACGGCAACGGCACGCCGGCGCCATACAGGATGGTGCCGAAATCAACCGACTTGGACAGGGTCACGTCCGCGCTGGAATAGATCAGGCCGGCACCGATCGACAAGCGATCAGGGATCAGGTCGATCGCGGCGGAGACCGTCAGGTCGACGATCTGCACGTCCGAGGTGTGGGCGTAGTAGCGGCCTACCCAGTTGTCGTCATATTCGGTCTTCAGGCCGAACGGTGCATTGACCATCGCGCCCAGCGCCAGGCCATTGTCGAACTTGTGGACCAGCGACATCGACGGGATCGGGGTCACGCCACCGGCGTTGCCTCCGTTACCCCCGGTCAATGGCTGGCCAGCCAGATCGTAACCACCGCCCTTGAACTCGTAGCTCAGGTCGATGACGCTGACATCCGCTTGCACCGTGGTGCCTTCAAAGCTCGTCATCAATGCCGGGTTGTTGACCACCACCGAAGTGTCACCCTCGTTCGAAGCCGTGCCCGAGTAGGCCGCGCCCATGGCCTTGACACTGTTTTCCTTGAGCTGGAAGCCCGACGCGTTGGCCTGGCCCAGCGCGAACACGCCAGCGATACCCAAGGCCAGCGCCGACAGGCGTGTGATGCGGTGTACGTGGTGCATACGTGTAATCTCCAGTGACGTTATTTTTTCGGCGCGTCTGGAGCGCCGGTTTCGCCGGTCGCCGACGGATGCCGGGGCGCCGCCATACGGCACCGTCTGCACTATAGCGTGCCGATTAACCCCATGCTAACAAATGAGCATTGACCGCCCACAACCCCAGTTAAACATGAGGTTTCGCTTGTCTGACCAGCCTGATCGCGCTGCAACGCACACATCGGGACACTGACATGTTCGTTGCGATTCCATCACGCCAGAAGGCACCATTGCGCTGGGCCACCCCGTTGCTGTTTGCGGCCTTGTGGGGCAGCTTTACCTGGCTGACATTGTTGCCCGCGCCGGAACAACACCGCCTGCTGACGGAGTGGGGAGCACTGTCGGGTGGCCTGACCACCTCGATCGCCTGGGCGCAATCGCTGCCGGATGGCAGTCTGGTACGTTTGATCAGCGCGTTGTTCCTGCATGCCGACTGGGTCCACCTGCTGGGAAACCTGGTGTTCCTGCTGATCTTCGGACTTCCGGCCGAGCGCGCCATGGGCCCATGGCGATTCATGCTGTTGTTCCTGCTCGGCGGTGCCGTCGCCAATCTCGCGGCGGTGCTGTCGATTGCCACCCCTGACCGGTTGATCATCGGCGCCAGCGGCGCGGTGTCGGCGCTGATTGGCGCCTACCTGGCCTTGTTCCCCGGTGCCAGGCTCGGCTTGGTGGTGCCGCTGGGCGTTTTCCTGCAGTTTGTGAAGGTGCCCGCCGCGCTGTTGATCGGGATCTGGGCGTTGTTGCAGGTGGTATTCACCTTCATTGGTCCCGCATTCGGCGCGGTGGCCTGGTCCGCGCATCTGGCAGGTTTCGCCTTCGGCGGGGCGTTTGCGCTGCTTGCACGCGCAGGCATCGCCCGGCGACTGCGCCGCCGAAGCGGCTTCTGATCCCGGCAAGCGTGCGGGAGATCAGTGGGCGCTGACCGTCGCCGCCTCGGACGGCATCGCTGCCAGCCGCTTCAACTCCACCAGTGCGGCGGAGATCGGGGCCTCGCCATCGAGCACTTCACCGGCATGGACGCCAGGCTGATCGCCCTCGCCCTCCAGGTGCCCGGGCAGGCTGGCCTCGGTGTAGCGGGTCGCACGCGCATCATCGTCCTGCTTGTCAGCATGCAGGACGACATCGGGAACGATACCCAGCGCCTGGATCGATTTGCCACTGGGCGTGTAGTAACGCGCCGTGGTGAGCTTGACCGAATCGCCGTTGTCCAGCGGCAGCAGCGTCTGCACCGAGCCCTTGCCGAAGGTCCGGCTGCCGACCACCCGCGCCCGATGATTATCCGCCAGCGCACCGGCCAGCACTTCGGATGCGCTGGCCGAGCCGGCATCCACCAGGATCACCACCGGAGCGCCTTGCATGAGGTCGCCGGGAGTGGCGCTGAACACCGCGTCGCTGATCGGGATCCGCCCTCGCGTGCTGACGATCTCGCCGTCATCCAGCAGCGCGTCGGCAATCTGCACCGCGGCGGTCAGCAAGCCACCCGGATTGCTGCGCAAGTCCAGCACCAGCCCTTTCAGTTGGCCGCCTGACTGCTGGTTGAGCTGCTCAAGCTGACCCTCGAAATCTCCGGCAGTATCGGCCTGGAATGCACTCACGCGGATGTAGCCATAGCCCGGCTCAAGCATCCGGCTGCGGACGCTGGCGATGACTATGGTCTGGCGCTCAACGCTGATTTTCAACGGCTCGTCCTCGCCATCGCGCACCACCGTCAACTCGACCTTGGTACCCGGCTTGCCGCGCAACGAGCTGGCTTCCGCATCCGCGCTGGCCCTGAGCGGCACGCCATCCACGGCGACAATCAGGTCCCCGGCCTTGACCCCCGCCCGCGCCGCCGGCGTGTCGTCGATGGGGGCGATGACCCGCAAGGTGCCATCGGGCTGTGGGAATATTTCCACCCCGATGCCATCGTAGTTGCCACGTGATTGCTCATCGAAATTGTCCGCCGCATCGCCTTTCAGATAGGCGCTGTGCGGGTCCAGATCGAGCAGTAAGCCCTGGATCGCGGACTGCATCAGGTCATGGTCATCGACCGGCTCTACATAGGCGGCCTTGACGGCCTTGTACACCGCGACATAGCGGCGAATTTCGTCCAGCGGAATCTTCGACTCAGCGGCGGCATCGTCGCCGGCACGCGTGTCGTCCGAAGTGGCCGGCGCTGCCGGTGTTTCCTCGTCGACCGGGTCGGGTGGCAGCTCCACAGGTGGCTGGGCCGCGGGCGTTGGTTCGGCGGGGGTAGTCTGGTCCTGCGCGATAACCGCTGCGGAAGGTAGCGCCAACGCAACGGCAAGGGCGGCAGCAAGGACACTCGGGAGGTAACGCAAATGCATTGGGCGAACTCCAGGAACGATGGCTCCGGTGGCAACAATAAGCCCCATCGCCGGAATTTCGGGTAAAGCGATGCCGTCGGCAGGCTCGCTCAGCGCTTCAGCCAGGTAGATGGATTCACCGGATCCCCGTTACGGCGCAATTCGAAATACAGCGCCGGCCTGCCGTGCCCACCCGAGGTGCCGACGGTCGCGACCGGATCGCCACGACTGACGGTGTCGCCGGCATCGTGGAGTACGGCGTCATTGTGTGCGTACAGGCTCATGTAGCCATTGCCATGGTCGATAATCAGGATCAGGCCGAAGCCGCTCATCCATTCGGCGTACACCACGGTGCCTGCGGCCACCGCACTTACCGCGGTGCCCGCGCTGGCACCAATCAACAAACCCTGGCTTTCACGGCCGTCAGGCAACTTGGCGCCATAGCCAGCGATCAAGTTGCCCGTCAAAGGCCAGCCAACGCCGCCCACCTGGGGGCCTCCGGCGACGGGGGTTGGGGCTGGAGTGCTTGGCGCGGGCTGGCCGGTGCGCTTCGCCGCTTCGCGCGCTTCGCGTTCGGCCTTGGCCACTGCGGCGCGCCGGGCCGCCTCGGCACGTTCGGCCGCGGCACGCAGCTTCTTCAGTACCTGCTCCAGTCCCTGGGCATCACGCCCCAGTGCTTTCTCGCGACTGCGCTTGTCCTGGAAACGCTGGTCAAGCTCGGCCACCAGTTCCTTGCGCGCGCTGCGGTCCTTTTCCAGTTGTGCCAGTTGGCTGCGTTGGCGTTGCCTGGTCGTATCCAACTCGGTACGACGGGCGACGATCTCCCGCTCCAGTGCATCGACCTGCGCCAACTCACCCGACAGCGACTGGATCCGGGCAGCGCGGTCGCTCTGCAGGTAACGGTGGTAGGTCAACAGCCGGTTGGCATCAGCCACCCGGTCCTGAGCCAGCAGCAGTTTCAACGGTGCCGCATCCCCTTGCGCATAGGCCGCACGTATCAAACGGGCGAGTTCCTCGCGCCGGGTGTCCAGGTTCTCGTTCAGGGCATCCCGCTGAGCCTGTACCTCGTCCAGCTTGGCCTGGCTCGCAACCAGGTCGCGCTCGGTCTGGCGCAACTGGCGGCTGGACGCAGAGACCTGCTCGTCGGCCTGGCGCAGCTCACGGGTCGCCGCGCCGCGCTTGGATTCGATCTGGCGGCGCTCGCTCGCGACCGATTTGAGCTCCTTCTTGATCGTCTGCAGCTTGCGCTCGGTGTCACTGCTGCTTTGGGCGAACGTCGGCCCAGCCATCAGGTAGGCGACGGCAAAAACAACCCAGACGCTTGCGCGCGTGACTGGCATCAGCCGGACTGCCCGTCCAGCAGCAGGCTGCGGCCCGTCATCTCCCCCGGCTTGGGCAATCCCAGCAGGTCCAGCAGGGTCGGGGCGACATCGCGCAACGAGCCGCCGTCGCGCAACGAAGCCGGTCGTGGGCCGGCGTAGACCAGTGGCACCGGCCCCACCGTATGTGCGGTGTGCGGTTGCCCGGTCACCGGATCACGCATCATCTCCACGTTCCCATGGTCGGCGGTGACCACGATCGCACCACCGGCCTGCCGTACCGCGGCCAGGATCTCACCAATCGCAACGTCCACCGCTTCGACGGCTTTCACCGCCGCGACCAGATTGCCGCTATGTCCGACCATGTCCGGGTTGGCGATGTTGCAGATCGCGACATCGATATCGCCGGAGCGCAGCGCGGCGGTGAGGCCCTCGGTCACCTGCGGGCAACTCATCTCTGGTTGCAGGTCATACGTCGCGACTTTCGGGCTGGGCACCAGGATTCGCGTCTCGCCGGCGTAGGCATCTTCGCGGCCACCACTGAAGAAGAACGTCACGTGGGCGTACTTTTCCGTCTCGGCGATACGCAGCTGTCGCAAGCCGCTATCGGACAAGATCTCACCCAGGGTATGGCGCAGGTCATCCGGGGGGAACGCCACCTCGGCGGGCAACCTGGCGTCGTACTCGGTCAGGCACACGAAATCCGACAATGCGGGACGACGCGTATCGAAGCCGGTGAATGCCGGGGAGACGAACGCGGCCGCCAGCTGACGGGCACGGTCGGCACGGAAATTCATGAACACCACGGCATCGCCATCGACCATTGGCAGCGACTCGCCAATCACGGTCGGCCGGACAAATTCATCGTCCTCACCACGGCCGTAAGCCGCGTCCAACGCGGCCACTGCATTCCCTGCGCGTTGTTCAGCCCGCCCTTCGACCATTGCGTCCCATGCCTGGTGCAAACGGTCCCAACGCTGGTCCCGATCCATCGCGTAGTAGCGGCCCGTGACACTGGCGATACGAGCGTTGCCTGCCGACTCGCACGCCGATTGCAACGCTTCCAGGCTAGGTCGGGCCGAACGCGGCGGCATGTCGCGCCCATCCAGGAACGCATGCACGGCCACTTTTCCCACCCCTTCGCGTCGCGCCAGTTCAAGCATCGCGAAGATGTGCCGTTCGTGGCTATGCACGCCACCCGGCGACAGCAGCCCGAGCAGGTGCAAGGTGGAGTGGTTACGCTTTGCCGCGGCACAGGCGGCGCGCAGTTGCGGGTTGCCGAAGAAGCTTTCGTCCTCGATCGCCGCATCGATCCGGGTCAGGCTCTGGTACACGATGCGGCCGGCGCCCAGGTTCATGTGGCCCACCTCGGAATTTCCCATCTGCCCGTCCGGCAAACCGACGTGGCGACCCTCGGTATGGATCAACGTATGCGGACAGCTCGCGAGCAGCGCTTTCCAGTTGGGCAGGTTTGCTTGCGCAATCGCATTATCGGCGGGCTCCTCACGATGACCCCACCCATCCAGGATCAGCAACACGACGGGCCGGACGGCTGGCGCTTGGAGGATCGGCATGACGTTTATCTCGCTGACTCAGATGGGGTGGATTGTAGCGAAACGCCGTGCCAAGCTTCGTGCCGCAAGTGAACCGACACTCTATTTCCCCTTTTATACCGGGACTCAAGCCATGACCCGCAACCCAATCGCCCTCGCGCTGTCGATGACAATCTCACTCGCCCTGCTCGCCCCGGCCACGGCATTCGCCGACCAAGGCGACATGAGCAAGGTCAACGGCACGCTGCAGGTTCAACAAGGTGAGCGCGCCGGCGACCTGGACACGGTCAACGGGCAGATCAGCATCGGCGCCAAGGCAAGCACCGGCGAGGCGGGGACCGTCAATGGCAGCATCGATGTGGGTGATGGTGCGCAGGTCGGAGGCCTGTCGACGGTCAATGGCGATATCCGCACCGGCACGAACGTGCAGGTCGGCGAATCCGTGAACACGGTCAACGGTGAGATTTTCCTGGGCCGGGGCAGCAGCGTGCAGGGGGACGTCGGCACCGTCAACGGCGCAGTGGGCCTGGTCGATACCGATGTTTCCGGCGACATCGATATGGTCGGCGGCGACCTGACCGTCGGCGCGGGCTCGCACGTGCATGGAGGGATCCATTACCAGAAGCCAAACGTCGGCTGGTTCAGCTTCCGCAGCAATCGCAAACCAAGGATCGTGGTGGGCCCGAACGCCCGGGTTGACGGTCCGCTGGTGTTTGAACGTGAAGTGACGTTGCTGGTCCACGACAGCGCCCGCATCGGACCGGTCACCGGCGCCACCGCGACAAGCTACTCGGGAACCAGTGCACCACCGCGCGAGGATTAGCCCGGATATAGATACCGCGCAACGGCGTGGCGAGGTCGATACCCACTGGGGGCAGGCGGGTGGGGCACAGTTCTGGTACACGCGCTAGTATCGATGATACTGCCGCTTCTGGATGACCCATGTCCCGCATTCCCTTGTTGCCCGCCACTTCGCTGGTAGCCGCGGCCCTCGTGTTGGCCGCCTGCAATCCGTCCAATGATGCGGCAGATTCGCCGTCGCAGCCGGCAGCCACCGCTGCCAGCAACGCGAGCACATACACTTCCGACGCCAGCATCAATGCGGCCGATTTTGCCGAACGGGTCCGCATCCTGGCCTCCGATGAATTCGCCGGTCGAGCACCAGGCAGCCCCGGTGGCGAGAAGACCGTCAACTACCTCGAGACCGAATTCCAACGACTCGGGCTGCAGCCGGGCAACGGCGACAGCTACTTCCAGACTGTACCGATGGTGGAGACCACCGCCGACGAGTCAACCGTGATCCATCTGGATATCGACGGTGAGTCGCGTGACCTTCAGTTCGGCAGCGACATGGTTATCGGGACCCGTAGCGGCCAGACCGAGGTCGACATCAAGGACAGCAAGCTGGTGTTCGTCGGTTACGGTGTGAATGCGCCCGAGCTGGGTTGGAACGATTACGCCGGAGTCGACGTCAAGGGCAAAACGGTGGTGATGTTCGTGAACGACCCGGGCTTCCATGCCAATGATCCGGACTTGTTCGAAGGCAAGCGGATGACCTATTACGGTCGCTGGACCTACAAGTATGAAGAAGCGGCGCGGCAGGGTGCTGTGGCCGCATTGATCATTCACGATACCCGCGGCGCCTCGTATGGCTGGGACGTGGTCAAGAACTCCTGGTCCGGTGCCCAGTTCGATCTTGCTCCCGCAGACGATCCCGAGCCGCGCTTGCCGGCACAAGGCTGGATTACCGGCGAAGTCGCCCGCGAAGTGCTGGGCGAGCTCGGCCATGGCCTGGACGATCTGTACCGTGCGGCGAACAAGACTGGCTTCAAGGCGATCCCGCTGGATGCCTCGCTATCGCTTGACCTGGACAGCACCATCCGCGAAAAATCTTCACGCAATGTGATTGCACTGTTGCCCGGTGCGACCCGTCCCGACGAAGCGGTGGTTTATATGGCGCATTGGGATCATCTGGGTGACCACGGCGGCGAAGGCCACGACGACAGCGGCGCAGATAAAGACACGATCTACAACGGTGCGGTCGACAACGCCAGCGGCGTAGCCGGCATCCTGGGCATTGCGGAGAAGTTCGCCGCCCAGGAGCCCGCACCGGATCGCTCGCTGTTGTTCCTCGCGGTGACATTGGAGGAGTCCGGGTTGCTCGGCTCCAAGTATTACGTCGCTCATCCGAGTATTCCGCTGGACAAGACGGTTGCGGTCATCAATCTGGATGCGATGCCGATCTCCGGCCCTTCGCGCGACATGACCGTTGTCGGCTTCGGCAGCTCCGAGCTGGAGGATGTACTTGCCAGCGTCACCGACAAGCAGGGCCGCGTACTGCATGCCGAGGCCACTCCAGAGGACGGCTTCTACTTCCGTTCCGACCATTTCAACTTCGCCAAGGCCGGGGTTCCTGCGCTGTACGCCAAGGGCGGTACCGACCTGATCGACGGCGGCGTGGAAGCCGGGCAAAAGAGCGAGCTGGATTACCGTGATCAGCGTTACCACCAGCCGGCCGATGAATACGACCCCTCGTGGAACCTCGACGGCGTGATACAGGATTTGAAAGCACTGTATGGCGTCGGTGAGCAGCTGGCCAATAGTGACCAGTGGCCTGAGTGGTACCAGGGCAACGCATTCCGTAGCGCCCGCGAAAACATGATGACGCCAACGGTCGAGTAGCTATTGCCCTTTGGAAGAATCTCCAGTATTCCCCAAAAGGAGCGCATAGATGACTCTGACAACTGCATATTGGTGCGTGTTGGTGGCGGCCGTGCTGCCGTATGTTTGGACCATGGTCGCCAAAGGTAGCGGCGATGGATTCGATAACCGGGATCCGCGGGGCTGGCTGGCCAGGCAAGACAACCCACGATCGATCCGCGCCAACGCCGCCCAGCTCAATGCATTTGAGGCCTTCCCGCCGTTCGCGATCGCTGTAGTGCTGGCCCAGCTTTCTGCGGTGTCCCACGAAAACATCGCGTCGCTCGCGATCGCTTTCGTCATCGCACGTGTCCTGCACGGCGTATTTTATATAGCCAACCTGGACAAGCTGCGCAGTCTGGTCTGGGCTGTGGGGCTTCTTTGCGTGATCGCCTTGCTGGCGCAAGCGGCGTTGGGCATCGACCGCTAGATCCCCAAAAGAAGAAGGCCGGCCCCTAGTGGGGACCGGCCTTCGGTGTAAATGCTCAGCGATGACCTACTCTTGCATGGCTTAGGCC
>NZ_JBSVRJ010000005.1:0-51105 GCF_054052105.1 Lysobacter sp. A286
TTTTACCGCTGCCCCGTCGCGCTGTTGCTGCGTCGAGCCGACCATCTTAACCGGTTTTCACAGCACGTCAACACCTCGTGAACCCCGCAACCCCTCAACCCGCTCCGCCGCCCTGCTCACCTCTCGGCGCGGCCGCGTAGTCTGCACCAGTGGGGATGAACAGGGAAGCGGTCGCGAAACCGCTCCCGCTATCAGGCCGCAACCAGCCGTACCCGCGCGAAGGTCCGCTTGCCCACGGCCAGAACACCCTCGAAGCCCGGGGCGAACATGCGTCCCGCGTCTTCCACCACCTCGCCATCCACCCGCACCGCCCGCTCCTTGAGCTTGCGATTGGCCTCCGAGTTGCTGGAGGTCAATCCGGCGGCGGTCAGTGTCGCGGCAATGCGCAGCCCTTCAACCGGCACCACCAGGTCCCGAAGCGGTAACTGCGCGGTATCCCCCTGTCCGCGAACCACCGCGTTCCAGCCGGCGATGGCGAGATCGGCCGCGCCCGCATCATGGAACCGTGCGGCCAGCTCGCGGGCCAGTCGCAACTTCACGTCACGCGGGTTCAATTGCCCCGCCTGGATCTGCGCCTTCAATGCGGCGACCTCGGCAATCGATATCTCGAAGCTGAGCAGCTCGATCCAGCGCCACATCAAGGCGTCATCGATCTTCATTACCTTGGTGACGATTTCCAGCGCCGGCTCGCTGATGCCGATGTAGTTGCCAAGCGACTTGCTCATCTTCTGGACGCCGTCGATCCCCTCCAGCAAGGGCATGGTCAGCACGACCTGCGGCGGCTGGCCGTGGGCCTCCTGCAAGCCGCGCCCCATCAGCAGATTGAACTTCTGATCGGTACCACCCAGCTCGACATCAGCCTCCAGCGCCACCGAGTCATAGCCTTGAACCAGCGGGTACAGGAACTCGTGGATTGCAATGGAATGTTGTGCGGCATAACGCTTGGCGAAATCATCGCGCTCGAGCATCCGCGCCACGGTGTGGCGGGAGGCGAGCTTGATCATGTCGGCCGCGGTCATCCGCGAAAACCATTCCGAGTTGAAGCGTATTTCGGTCTTGTCGCGATCGAGCACCTTGAACACCTGCTCGGCGTAGGTGTCGGCATTGGCCAGCACGTCCTCGCGGGTCAGGGGCTTGCGGGTGACGTTCTTGCCACTGGGATCACCGATCATCCCGGTGAAGTCACCGATCAGGAAGATCACCTGATGACCGAGGTCCTGGAACTGCCGCAGCTTGTTGAGCAACACGGTATGACCCAGATGCAGGTCCGGCGCGGTCGGGTCAAAGCCGGCCTTGATCCGCAACGGGCGGCCAAGCTGCAGGCGGGTAACCAGCTCGTCGCGTTTCAGCAGCTCGTCTGCGCCGCGCTCGATCAATGCCAGGGAGGCATCCGGGGAGGGTGTGGGTTGTGCAGACACTAAGGAGTCTCGCTGGCTGGATCACGACCGAGTTGCAATCACGATCATAAATGTGAAATAACTTGCCGATCGGGAATCCCTTGGGGAAAACCCTATTCAGCTCAAGGGTTTGACGCATACTTCTCGCGTCCTTATCGTAACGCCGTGACACCGCCTTCACACACTCGCGCGCAGGTAGCCTCCGAATGACAGCACCAGATTCCGGTCCAGATCGGCGCCAGCGCCTGAAAAAGCTTCGCGAAGCCGCCCTCTACCGACCGGTCCTGGCCCGACACCTGTCCGACGGATTCAACGGTCGCTGGACACGACGCCAGTGGATGCAGGCAAGCCTGTTTGCCACCATCGGCATGCTGGTAGGCGCAATCGTACCCGGGTTCGGCGACCTTGAGGTTGGCACTTCACAAGCGCCGCGGCATCTCACGGCGCTGCCGTTGCCACCGCTGACGCTGAAGCAGGCACACGCCCACGCGGAGGACGCATGGCAATTGGTGCAGGTGCAATCGGGCCAGACCCTGGGCGCGCTGTTCCAGCAGGTTGGAGTGCCGGCCAGCACCATGTACCGGATCCTGGACCTGCCTGATACGAAACCGGTATTGACCCGGCTGCGCCCGGGCGCGGAGCTTGCCTTCGAGCTTGGTGCCGACGGTGCACTACGCGGATTCCGCTATGACCGGGACGCCAGCCATCGCGTCGAGCTCAGCCTGGACGGTGAACAGATCGAACAGACGGTGATCAAGCGGCCCAGCCAGCGCCGCAGCACCGTGGCTACAGGCGAGATCAGCAGCTCGTTGTATGCCGCCGCACGCAAGGCAGGCCTGTCCCCGAACTCGATCGCCACTCTGACCGACGAGATTTTCCAGTACGACATCGACTTCACCGATGCACAAAAGGGCGACCGTTTCAGCGTTGTCTACGACCAGATCTGGCGCGAGGGCGAGCGCATCGGCAACGGCGACATCCTCGCGGCGACCTTCACCACGGGCGGCAAGACCTATTCCGGCTTCCGCTTCGAGCGCGATGGCAACATCGGCTATTACACCGCCGATGGTCGACCGCTGAAGAAGGCCTTTATCCGCATGCCCATTCCCTATGCGAGGGTCACGTCGGGATTCACCACGGCGCGCAAACACCCGATCCTGGGACGCACCCGTGCCCATCAGGGCGTCGATTATGGCGCCGGCAGCGGCACCCCGATCATGGCCGCCGGCGATGCCCGGGTGAAGTTCGTCGGCTGGAAAAGCGGCTATGGTCGCACCGTGGTACTGGACCACGGCAAGGGCTACACCACGTTGTATGCGCACATGTCGCGCTTCAGCAAATACAAGAGCGGCGCGAGCATCAAGCAAGGCACGGTGATCGGCTATGTCGGCAGCTCCGGGCTGGCGACCGGCCCGCACCTGCACTACGAGTTCCGGGTCAACGGGGTTCACCGCAATCCGCTGACCGTGACCATGCCGCCGCCCGAACCATTGAAGGGTGCCGCACTGGTCGCGTTCCGCGCCCAGACCGCACCGGCACTGGCCCGGATTCGCCAGGTCGAGGAACTGCTGGAGGGCAACGCACGGGTTGCTTCCACGGAGGCGCGTTCGCCCAAGCCAACGGCCGGGGCCGACCAGAAGGCTTGAGTCCAGATGGCAACAAGCACCCGGACGGGCTCTGCTGACCCAGCACCGGCCGCGCTGGACAACAACCAGCTGTTCATCGGCTTGATGTCGGGCACCAGCGCCGATGGCATCGATGCGGCATTGGTCCGCTTCCACGGCTCCGCCTGCTCCCTGCTGCTGGGCCGCACCTATCCCTGGGACGCTCGGGTACGCGCCCGACTGGTTGCACTGGGCCAGGGCGGCGCGGCGCAATCGGTCGAAGAACTTGGCACCCTGGACGTGCAGGTCGCGGAAGCCTTTGCGGACGCTGCGGTGCAACTGGTGAGCGATGCCGGCGTCGCGCCATCGGAAGTACGCGCCATCGGCTCGCACGGACAGACCGTGCGTCATCGCCCGAACGGGGCGCTGCTCGATGGCAACCAACCCTTTACCTGGCAACTCGGCGACGGCAACCTGATTGCCGAGCGCAGCGGCATGACCACGGTGGCCGACTTCCGCCGCCGCGACGTGGCGGCCGGTGGCCAGGGTGCGCCATTGCTGCCCGGCCTGCATGCGGCGATGTTGCACTCGCCCTATGAGGACCGTGCGGTTCTCAACCTGGGTGGAATCGCCAATTTCACCCTGTTGCCCGCCGGTGATCCAAGCGCAGGCGGCAAGAATGTCCGCGGCTTCGACACCGGTCCGGCGAATGCGTTGATGGACGCCTGGTGCGAACAGGAGCTGGGCCAGCCGTACGACGCGGGCGGCGCGTTCGCCGCGCGCGGAGCGGTCGACGTCGCGCTGCTGGAACGTTTGCTGGCCGACCCCTGGTTTGCACTGCCACCACCCAAGAGCACCGGACGCGAGCAGTTCCATCTGGGATGGCTGCTGGGCCGACTGGCGGGCACGGAACGGCCCGAGGATGTCCAGGCGACCTTGCTGGAGCTGAGCGCGGCCACCATTGCCGGTGCACTGCTCACGCTTCAGCCGGAAACCCGGCGGGTGCTGGTTTGCGGCGGCGGCGTACACAACGCTCGCCTGCTCCAACGCATCGGGGCGCGGCTACCGGGAATGCTGATGGAGTCCACCGCCGCGCATGGGCTAGACCCGGATTTCGTCGAAGCGATGGGGTTTGCCTGGCTGGCTCGACGAACCCTTGCCGGTCAACCCGGCAACCTGCCCAGTGTCACCGGCGCGAGGGGTCCGCGAGTACTGGGCGCAATCTACCCTGCCGCTTGAGGGAGCGCGTCACCCGACGCCTTGACCGGCGCCCCACCACGACCGTCATCAAGCGCATCTGTCGCGGCGTCCACTTCCGCGCCGGAAGGCCCAGCACGGCCGATCAGCGAAAAGCCCGGATCGTTGTCGATCTGCTCCAACGCCATGATCGCCGCCTGCAGCGCATCGGCGTCCGAGTCATCAAACCCCGAGCTCATGGCTGCCTCGCAGGCAAACAATCCGTGTTCCAGTAAATGGATAAGCGCCTGCTTCTGGCTCCAGCCGTTTGCGCTGGCCACCCGACGGATGCGCTCCACCAGAAACATGTCGATATCGAGTAGCACGGTTTCGCTCATGACAGCCTCCTTCGACACGGTAACGCCGTGGCCCGATCTTGCGTGAACGCGTACCGCCAGGGACTCCGGATCATCGTGCCGTCAATCCCTGGATTCGAACAAATGGGTATGCCGCCACAGCCAGGCCAGCAACAACAGGGTCGGCACGATCGATAGCGAACTGAACACGAAGAAGCCGACGTAGCTCCATTTCTCGACCATGAAACCCGACATCCCGCCGATGATCTTACCCGGCATGTTGGCCAGTGAAACGAGTAAGGCGTACTGGGTTGCCGTGAATTCCCGACTGGTCAGCCCCGACAGGAACGCGATCAGCACCACGCCGGCATATCCCAATGCCAGATTGTCGCCGGACAACGCTGCCACGAACGCCCAGGTCTGGCTGGGGTTCATGGCCATCAGCAGGTACAACAGGTTTGACAACGACAGTCCCAGCGCGCCAATCAAAATGGAACGGCGCAGGCCCAGCGCCGCCACCGACAGGCCGCCCAGAAACGCGCCGGCAATCCCGATCCAGACCCCGTACAACTTCGAAACCGTCGCGATCTCGGCCTTGCTGTAGCCGGTGTCGATATAGAACGGTCCGGCGACCACGCCGAGCATCTGGTCGGGCAACTTGAACAGGCCGACGAACACCAGCAGCACGATCGCGACCGCCACCCCGTGGCGGCGGAAGAACTCATTGAACGGGCCGACGAAGGCCTCGCCAAGACTCTTGCGCTCGCGCACCTGGATCTGCTCGGGCTCGCGCGCCAGCAGTGCCGCCAGCAGCGGCAACAGCAACACCGCGGCCATGGTCAGGTAAGCGATCCGCCAGCCGCTGAACTCGGCGATATACAGCGCGCCCGCGCCCGACACGATCAACCCGATGCGGTAGCCGAGCGTATAGGTGGCGGCCAGCGCGCCCTGGGCGTGGACCGGTGCAATCTCGATCCGGTAGGCATCCACCACGGTGTCCTGGGTGGCGCCGGCAAACGCGGTCAGCGCGGCCAGGCCGACAAAGGTGGCCAGTTGCACCGGCCCGGTGAAGGCCATCCCGGCCAGGGCCGCGATCAGCACCGCGATCGCCAGCACTAGCCAGCCGCGGCGCCGGCCAAGCACACCCAGCAACGGGGCGTTCCAGCGGTCGATCAACGGCGCCCACAGGAACTTGAACACGTAGAACATGCTGACGTAGCTGAGCAGGCCGATCGTGCTCAGCTCCAACCCGTACTCGCGCAGCCAGATCGACAACGTGTAGCCGACCAGCAGGAACGGCAGGCCACACCCAAATCCCAGGAAAAACATGGTCCCCGCCGATGGCGTGCCAAACGCGGCCAGGATGCCGCGCCAACCCTTGGGCCTTGCCGGAGCCGGGGCCGCTGCGGCGGCGTTCAACCCAACTCCCCGCGGTAGTCCACGACGAATGGCGCGTGATCGGAGAACCGCGGCTCACGCAGGATCGAGCAAGCCTGCACGCGCGTCGCCAGCGCCGGCGTCACCAGTTGGTAGTCGAGCCGCCAGCCCACGTTGTTGGTATAAGCCGCGCCGCGGTTGCTCCACCAGGTGTAATCCTGGCCCTCGGGGTGCAGTGCCCGGTAGGCGTCGGTCCAGCCAGGGCGGTCGTCCTGACCCGGCCCGCACAGGCCATTGAGCCACTCACGCTCCGGTGGCGTGCAGCCGGAGTTTTTCTGGTTCGATTTCCAGTTCCGGATATCCAGAGCGGTGCGCACGATGTTCCAGTCACCGCACAGCACGTAGTCGCGCCCGCTGGCGAGCCACTCGTCCAGCGTTGGCTGGAGCCAGTTCATCACCTCGAACTTGAAACCCTGGCGCAGCTCGCCCGAGGAACCCGACGGGATGTAGAACGACACCACGCTGAGGTTGCCAAAACGCGCCTCGATGTAGCGCCCCTCCTCGTCGAAAGGCGCCCAGCCCAGCGCGGTACGGACCTCGTCGGGCTCACGCCGGCTGTAGATCGCCACCCCGCTGTATCCCTTTTTGGTGGTCGCATCGCGAAAGAAGGCACGATAGCCATCGGGCAGGAAGGCCGGATCCAGTCCGTCGGGACCGTGAAGCTGGTGCTCTTGCGCCTTGGTCTCCTGCACGCACAACACGTCGGCGTCCTGTTCGCGGAACCAGTCGAAAAAGCCCTTGCGGGCCGCCGAGCGCAACCCGTTGGCGTTGAAGCTGATGATGCGCAAGGTGCGCTCCGCGATGGGGGATTAGCGATCATAACAATGCCGCCACGGCACGCGCAGCACCACGTCCCGGCGGTGAAGGCCAACGGGTGTCTTATCATCGGTTGCATGCACGAGCCGGCCGACATCCAGGTGGTGGTGGCCGACGCCACTCACGTCGCCGCGATACGGAGCCTGCGGGTCGCCCCGGGGCAATCGGCGTTTGTCGGTGACATCGCCTTCAACCTGGCCGATGCGCAGCGTGATCGGCTCAGCGATGCAATGGCGATCCTGCACGCGGGCCAGCTGGTGGGCTTTTATCGACTCGATCGCGCGCCGCACGCCGTCACCGGTCGTCGCCTCGACCGGCCACACCTGGGCTTGCGAGCGTTCGTGATCGATCGCCAGTATCAGGGCCGGGGATTGGGTATACGCGCCATCCGGGCGTGCTGCGCCGATGCATTGCGGCGCTATCCGCAGCGTCGACTGTTGGCGTTGACGGTGAACTGCGACAATATTGTCGCCCTCGCCGCGTATGCCCGCGCCGGGTTTCGTGACACCGACGAGCTCTATCCCGGTGGCCCCGCGGGACCTCAACAGCTGATGCTGTGTCATTTGGACGAACTCGCCACCGATCCACCCTCCCTGCCTGGACCCCGCTGACCATGACCGACCACCGCACCCGATTCCTGCAACTTGGGTTGCGCGTAGACGCGCTGCGCTTCGGTGAGTTCACGCTGAAATCCGGTCGCGTCAGTCCGTACTTCTTCAATGCCGGGCGGTTTGATTCCGGTGCCTCGATGGCCACGCTGGCCGGCTGCTACGCCGACGCCATCGATGCCGCGGGGATCGAGTTCGACCTGATCTTCGGGCCGGCCTACAAAGGCATTCCGCTGGCAACGGCGGTGGCCTGCGAATACGCCCATCGTGGGCGTGACCTGCCGGTGGCCTTCAACCGCAAGGAGCCCAAGGCCCACGGCGAAGGCGGCAGCCTGATCGGCGCTTCGATGGAAGGCCGGCGGGTGCTGGTGATCGATGACGTGATCACCGCCGGAACCGCGATCCGTGAAGCGCTGGGCATTATCGACCGCGCCGGCGGCACGACAGTCGGGATCGTGATCGCACTGGACCGGCAGGAAGCCGTGGACCCGACGCACAGCCGACGCTCGGCGGCACAAACTGTCGCTGTGGAGCACGGCCTCCCGGTCGTCGCGGTGGCCAGCCTGGACGATCTTCTTGCCTTGGTGAGCGAGTCTGGGGCGCTGGGCGACCAGCGCGAACGCCTGTTGGCCTATCGCGCACGCTACGGCGGCGGCACGGACGACTGAGCTGCGGGGCGCGCGGTTTGGCCCGACTCTTGCGTTACCTGTTAGGTGATAGCGACAGGTGCTGCCCCGACATGAACAATCTTCCGCCCCGATCCATTACCCAGGCGCTCGCCGTCGTCCTGCTGTTGGCGGCCGCGCCGGCGCTGGCCCAGAAAACGGAAGCCAAGAAGATCTATTGCTGGCAGACCGAAACCGGCAAGGTCTGTGGCGACGCGCTACCCGCCAGCGCGGTCGATAACGCCCGCACCGAGTTCAGTGTCAGCGGCATGGCGACCAAGCAGGTGCAACGTGCGCCGACCGAGGCGGAACTCAAGGTCGCCCGGGCGCAAGCCTTGCTTGGCAAGGAGGCAGCGCGCGTCAACGCCTCGCAGGCCCGCCAGGAAAGCGCCATGGTGGCGTCGTTCGCCACGGAAGTGGAGCTGGAGCAGAACTTCAAGAACCGCATCGAGGTGATCGAGTCGAACATCGAGACCTCCCGGATCGGGATAAAGAGCACGCGGCGGAGCCTGCTGAACCTGTTGCAGCGGGCAGGACAGGCGGAACTGGCGGAAAAGCCGGTCGCCAAAACGCTGGCTGGCAACATCCTGAGCCAGCACCAGGCGCTGCGCGGACACCAGCAGTTGCTGGAGGCACGGCAACTTGAACTCGGCACGATCGACGAAGAGCTCAACGCCGCACTGGCCCGCTATCGCGAACTGAAGCCAGCGGGCGCTGCCGGATCAGAAGGGCAGCTCGAGGTCCTGGTTCACCGTCAGTAGCTTCTCCCGGAAGATGCCCTTGATCCGGGCCATCGCCGCCTGGTTGTCGGCATCGAAACGCATCACCAGCACCGGCGTGGTGTTGGAGGCGCGCACCAGCCCCCATCCGTCGGGCCAGTCAACCCGCAGGCCATCAATGGTGGTCAACCGCGCGGCATCGAAACTGGTACGGGCAATGAACTGATCGACGAACGCGTGCGGGTCATCGTTGGGCGCGGCGACCTTGATCTCGGCCGTGGCAACGCCATCGGGCAATGCATCGAGCACGTCGCTGGGACGGTCGGCTTGTCCACCCAGGATTTCCAGCAGGCGGGCGGCCGCATAAATGCCGTCGTCAAAGCCGTACCAGCGCTCCTTGAAGAAGAAGTGACCGCTCATCTCGCCGGCCAGCTCGGCCTGGGTCTCGCGCATCTTGGCCTTGATCAGCGAATGGCCGGTCTTCCACATCAGCGGGCTGCCGCCGTGGCGCAGGATGTAGCCTGGCAGTCGGCCGGTGCACTTCACATCGAAGATGATCTGTGCGCCCGGGTTGCGCTCCAGCACGTCGGCGGCGAACAGCATCAACAACCGGTCGGGGAAGATGTTGTGGCCGTCACGGGTGACCACTCCCAGCCGGTCGCCATCGCCATCGAAGGCGATGCCCAGGTCGGCATCCAGCCGCTCGACCATCTGCACCAGGTCGGCCAGGTTCTGCGGCTCGCTGGGATCGGGATGGTGGTTGGGGAAGGTGCCGTCGATCTCGCAATACAGCGGCACCACCTCGGCTCCGATCGCCGTGAGCACCTTCGGCCCGAGCTCGCCGGCGACGCCATTGCCGGCGTCGACCACCACCTTCAGCGCGCGATCCAACTGGATGTCGGAGGCGACCCGCCGGACATAGTCATCATCGATGGTGCGCTGTTCCAGGCCGCCTTCGACCGGCGCGACATGCAGCCGGTCCTCGGCAATGCGCGCATACAGGTCAGTGATCGCCTCACCCGACAAGGTCTCCTCGCCGACCACAATCTTGAAGCCGTTGTAGTCCGGCGGGTTGTGGCTGCCGGTGACCGAGACGCAGGAGCCGGTCTTCAGGTGATAGGCACCAAAATAAACCAGTGGCGTGGGTGCCAGACCGATGTCGATCACATTGCGGCCCGCCCTGCGCAACCCCGCGATCAACCCGGTGACCATGTCGGGACCGGACAAGCGCCCATCACGGCCCACCACGATTTCTTCCAGATTCTTGTCGTGCATCAACGAGCCAATGGCATGGCCAATCAGCTCGGCTACGCCCAGGTCAAGGCTCTGGCCGACAACGCCGCGGATGTCATAGGCACGAAAAATGCCCCGATCCAGTGCTACCGGCGCGCAAGCGCTGCCAGCAGTCGTTGTCGTTGCCGTGGCGGCATCGGTATCCGGGGAAACGTTCTCCCCCATCGATTCGGCCAGGGTCAGCGCCGACTCCCCGGAATCGTCCTGATCGTCATTTCCCGCCGCCTGGCGCCGCGCCACTATCGCCGGCCCGCGCCAGCACAGCACACCCAGCAATGCCAGCAAGCCGGCGAGGATGCCGCAACCCAGCGGGTCCAGGCCAAATGGCGCAGCGGCAACGCGCGGGGCGGCGGCGGCGATGCGCAGATCGTTGCCCGGCACCTTGACCGCCAGAACCTCGGCGCCGCCGGCCAGGCCGACGTCACCGCGTTCAACAACGTTGTAGTTTCCCTGGCGCAGCGCCAAGTAGGTGTCATTGGCCACCGATACCGCCGCCAACGGCGCGGTGAGCCGCTCCAGTGGCAGGTAGACCAAAGCCACGGCAACCGGCTCGCCGCCACGATTTACCGGCGCCGCCAGCGCCAGCCGGTTCTTGCCATCGCCACGAATGACAGCATTGACCGGCTGGTCCTCCGCCAAAGCCGACTCCAGCACCGCCAGACGGCCGTAGCCCCCTTTTGGCAGGGCGGCGTAGCCGGAATCAAGCGCCGGTTTTACCAGCGCCGCGTCGCTGGCGCCGGGCCAGTCCTTGACCAGTAACTCGGCCGCGTGATCGAGTTGGCCGGTTGCCACGGCGGCCGCCAGCACCGGGTCGGCCAAGCGCTGGGCGAAGCGCTCCCGCTCGGCCGCCAGCGTGGCCGCTGTCGCCTGTACCGCCGTGTCGCGCGATTGTTCCAGCGCCATCCGGCGGTTGGCGTCGCCATGCTGCTGCCAGCCACTCCAGGCAAACCACAGCGCCAGCAGCGCGCAGACCCCGGCCACCAGCGGCAAGAACGGCTTGAGCGGCTCCAGCGACAGCTCGGGCCGGGTAAATTTCATATCGACCATGACTTCCCCTTCAGTACCACGCGAGTGCGCCTAGCGGACGCCGGTGTGGCCAAAGCCACCGGTTCCACGGACGCTGTCGCCGGATTCATGCGTTGCGAATTCATCCACCACCTGCAACTGCGCCCGCACCACCGGCAGGACCACCAGCTGGGCGATGCGATCCCCAGGCGCGATCGTAAAGGGCTGATCGCCCCGATTCCAGACGCTGATCATCAACGGCCCCTGATAATCGGCATCGACCAGACCAGTGCCGTTGCCCAGCACTATGCCGTGTTTGTGGCCCAGCCCGGAGCGGGGCAGGATCACCGCGCACAAACCGGGGTCGCCAATGTGGATAGCCAGGCCCGAAGCGACCAGCGCTGTGTCGCCCGGCAACAGGGTGAGCGCGTCGTCAAGCGCCGCACGCAGGTCCAGACCGGCGCTGGCGGGGGTGGCGTATTCGGGCAGTGGCCAGCAATCGCCAAATCTTGGGTCAAGAATCTTCAGTTCCAGGCTGTGGTGCATCAGATATTCCGGGATGTCTGTGGGGCTGCTGTCTGTGAGGGTGACGTCGGCAACTGCCTGACGATCAGGTCCAGCAGGCGTTCGGCCAGTTCGTGCTTGGATGCGGTGCCCAATGGGCACTCAAAGCCGGCGCCGTAAACGACCAGGGTGTTCTCGTCCGCCGCGAAACCCGAGCCGGGCACACCGACCCGGTTGGCAGCGATCAGGTCCAGTTGCTTGTCGACCAACTTGGCGCGCGCATGGCGCTCGACATCATCGGTCTCGGCCGCAAAACCGACCAGCAGGCGGGGCCGCAATGGACTTCCCGCCAGGTCGGCCAGGATGTCCCGGGTTCGCACCAACTGCAGGGTCAATCCTTCACCGCCGGCTTGCTTCTTGATCTTTGCCGTGGCGACGTGCGCGGGGGTGAAATCGGCGACGGCGGCGGCGGCGACATACACCTGCGCCGGCAAGGCCTGCATCACCGCAGCGTGCATTTGCGCGGCCGAGCGTACGTCCACCCGGGTGACCTGGGCCGGGGTTGGCAGCGCCACCGGTCCGGCGACCAGGGTGACCTGGGCACCACGACGAGCGGCGGCGGCGGCGATGGCAAAACCCATCTTTCCGCTACTGCGGTTGCCCAGGAAGCGCACCGGATCGATGTCCTCATAGGTGGGGCCCGCGCTCACCACGACATGACGCCCCACCAGCGTCCCGGGGCTCACGCTGAGGCCCGGGCCAGCTCGGCGACGATTTCATCGGGCTCCAGCAAGCGACCTTCGCCCACCTCGCCGCAGGCCTGGTCACCCGCGCCGGGGCCCAGAACCATCACCGAGCGTTCGCGCAGGGTTTCAACGTTGGCCCGGGTCGCCGCGTTCGCCCACATCAGCCGGTTCATGGCCGGTGCGATCGCCAGCGGCGCATCGGTTGCCAGGCACAGGGTACTGACCAGGTCGTCGGCAAATCCATGGGCCAGCTTGGCGATGATGTTGGCGGTGGCCGGTGCGATGAGTATCCGGTCGGGCCAACGCGCCAGCTCGATATGACCCATCGCTGCTTCGGCGGCCTCATCCCACAACGACGTGCGCACGGGACGGCCCGAAAGCGCCTGGAAAGTGGCTGCGCCAACAAACCGCCGGGCATTGTCGGTCATCGCCACCTGCACCTGCGCGCCGGATGCACCGAGCCGGCGGACCAGCTCCGCCGCCTTGTACGCGGCAATGCCGCCGCACACGCACAGCAGGATCTTTTGTCCTTGGAGCGCTGACACGTTGGGGAAATTCCTACCGTGGGACCAAGGCTTAGCTTACCCGACGCGAAGGGCGGTTCCGATGTCAGGCACCGGGACAATGCGGCACGGTGAATGCGCCCCGAAGCGGGGACGGAAAAGGGTTCCGTCCCCGCTTCACTTTTTCAGCCTTCGAGGCCACCCATGCATATACGAGATTGGCCCGCCTCCGAGCGCCCACGGGAGAAACTGCTGGCACGCGGTGTCGGGGTGTTGTCCGACGCGGAGCTGCTGGCGATCTTCCTTGGCTCCGGCCTGCGCGGAAGCGACGCGGTGACCACGGCGCGCGAACTGTTGACCGCGCATGGGCCACTACGCGCCTTGCTGGAGCGCGCACCGGCGGAACTGGCAAAGCTTCCCGGGTTGGGCCCAGCGCGCGCGTGCATGCTGGCGGCAGCATTGGAGCTGGGTCACCGGCACCTGTCGGGGGAACTGGAGCGCGGTATCGCACTCAGTGATCCGCAGGCAGCCGGCCGCTACTTCGCCCAGCGCCTGCGCGGGTTGCCCCACGAGGTATTCGCGGCCCTGTTCCTCGATACCCGGCATCGGGCAATCGCCTTCGAAGAGTTGTTCCGGGGCACGATCGACGGCGCCGAGGTACACCCGCGCGAAGTGGTGCGGCGGGCGCTGGCCCACAACGCCGCGGCGGTGATCGTCGGCCATAACCACCCCAGCGGGAATCCCGAGCCCAGCGCCGCCGACCGCGCGGTGACCGCCCGCCTCAAACAGGCGCTGGCGCTGGTCGATTTGCGGTTACTGGATCACTTCGTCATTGCCGATGGCCCGCCGGTATCGCTGGCGGCGCGCGGCTGGGTCTGACGGCAGGGCAGTGATGGGATACAGGTGAACGTCGGCAACGCGCCGACGACACGCTCAATTCCGGGTAAAATGACCGGTTCTGCCGCCTTTCCAGAGTTTTCGTGAAAACCACCCTCCGCGCCCTGGTCATCCAAGCCATCGAAGCGATGCGTTCCGCCGGCAGCCTTCCGGCCGATCTGGAAACACCCGACTTCGTGATCGAACGCCCGAAGACGCGCGCGCAGGGTGATTTCTCGACCAACGCGGCGATGTTGCTGGCCAAACCGGCAAGAGCCAATCCGCGCGCGATCGCACAAGCGATCGTGGAGGCACTGCCGGCCAGCGCCGACATTGCCAAAGTCGAAATCGCCGGTCCGGGGTTCATCAACTTCCACCTCGACGAGGCGGCCTGGCGTCGCGAGCTCGGCGAGGTGTTCCACCGCGGCCAGGCCTATGGCCGCAACGATTCCGGCAACGGCCACCACGCCGGAGTGGAGTATGTGTCGGCCAATCCGACCGGCCCGCTGCACGTCGGTCATGGCCGCGCGGCGGTGATCGGCGATTGCATTGCCCGGGTACTGGATGCCAACGGCTGGGATGTCGCCCACGAGTACTACTACAACGATGCCGGCGTGCAGATCGAAAACCTGGCCTTGTCGGTCCAGGCACGAGCGCGTGGCATCCAGCCGGACGACACCGACTGGCCCGAAAATGGCTACCGCGGCGACTACATTGCCGACGTGGCACGTGCTTACCTGGATGGCGCCGGCGTAGAGCTGGACGGCCAGACCATCACCGCCGCGACCGACCCCGACGACCTCGCCGCGATCCGCAGCTTCGCGGTTGCGTGGTTGCGCCGTGAGCAGAACGACGATCTGCAGGCCTACGGCGTCAGCTTCGACGTGTACTTCCTGGAGAGCTCGCTTTACTCCGACGGCAAGGTCGCCGAGACCGTCGCCGCCTTGACCGCCAACGGCCACACCTATGAGGAAGGCGGTGCGCTGTGGCTGCGCAGCACCGATTTTGGCGACGACAAGGACCGCGTGATGCGCAAGTCCGACGGCAGCTACACCTATTTCGTGCCGGACGTCGCCTACCACTTGAGCAAGTGGCAACGTGGCTATGAGCGCGCCATCACCGAGCTGGGCGCAGACCACCACGGCTCGCTGTCGCGTGTGCGTGCCGGGCTGCAGGCGCTGGATCTGGCCATCCCGCAGGACTGGCCGGAGTATGTCCTGCACCAGATGGTGACGGTGATGCGTGGCGGCGAAGAGGTAAAGCTGTCCAAGCGCGCCGGCAGTTACCTGACCCTGCGCGAGCTGGTCGACGAGGCGGGCCGCGACGCTACCCGCTGGTTCCTGGTCGCGCGCAAGCCCGACTCGCAGCTGACCTTCGACATCGATCTGGCACGCAGCCAGTCACTCGACAACCCGGTGTACTACGTGCAGGTGGCGCATGCGCGGATGTGCGGGCTGATGCGCCAGCTGGACGAGCGCGGGTTGTCGTTCGACCGCGAGGCCGGACTGGCGCTGCCGCTGGACCTGGATGACGCCGCCACCCACGAGCTGGTGGTGACCGTACTGCGCTATCCCGACGTGGTCGACAGCGCCGGTCAGGACCTGGAACCGCACCAGCTGGCCATCTACCTGCTGGAGTTGGCGCAAACTTTCCAGTCGTATTACAACGGCCACCAGTTCCTGGTCGACGATGCCGACCAGCGCAACGCTCGGCTGGTGCTGGCAATGGCAACGCGGCAAGTATTGGCCAATGGACTTGGCTTGTTGGGCATCAACGCCCCGGAGGTAATGTAGGTGGCAGCACGACGTGGCAAGACACAGGCGCGGCGCAACCAGGGCAACAACGGCTTGCCGGGCTGGGCATGGATGGTACTGGGCATCGTATTGACCATCGCGGCAATCGCGCTCGCGCCCAAACTGTTGAAGTCGGATGGCGATGGCTTCTTCCGTCCCCAACCCAACCCGGATGCCCGTCCGGCACCGGTTGTCAGTGGCGGCGATGAGGCCGCTCCGGCACAGTCAGGCGCCGAAGGGGAACCCGCCGTCAACGACGGTGGCCCCAAGTACGATTTCTACACGCTGCTACCGGGCAAGGAAGTGGCCGTCAGCGACGCCGAACTGGCCGCCACGGAGCGTGCCGAAGCCGCACGCGCCGCCGCCCTGCTGCGCGGAGAGCAACCTGCCCAGGTCGTCGTCTCCGCCAATCCCGACGCCGCCGACCTCGCGTTGCCAACCCCCGTTGATCCGGCGCCCCAACCCGCGACGACGGCTCCCGCGACGCCGTCGTCCGCAAGCCAACCCGACCGCGACACCGCTTCAGTCGCCGCACCCAAGCCGACCACCGCGACTGCCGTCGCCGATGGCGTCCGCTATTTGCTGCAGGCCGGCGCCTTCCAGGGGGCGAGCCAGGCGGAAGAGCTCAAGGCACGCATCGCCATGGTTGGCTTGAGCGCAAGAGTCGAGCCGGCCCAGATCAATGGCCAGACGATTTATCGCGTGCGCATGGGCCCCTACGACTCCGCCGGCGACCTGGCGGATGCCAAGCGCAAGTTGGGCAACAGCGGATTGCCGGCCATGGCGATCAAGGTCAAGTAGACCCCGCACCGCCGCCGGGCGCGGTCAGTCGCCGCGCTTGAGCTTTATCAATACCGATGTATCGGCATCCCCGTGTCCGCGTTCGGCCAGGGTGGTGTAGTCGGCCAACGCCAGTTCCAGCGTCGGCAGGCGGACTCCTGCCTCGCGTGCGATATCGCGAACGATGCGCAGGTCCTTGAGCATGTGCGCGCTCTTGAAACCTGGGGCAAACTCCCCGCGCAGCATGGTCGCGCCGCGCTTGTCGAGGAACCAGTTGCCGGCCGCGCCCGCCATCAGGGTCGGCAGCAGGCGCTCGGGATCCAGGCCGAGCTTCTCGCTCAACGCCAGCCCCTCGCAGACCGCTTCGTTGATGCCGGCCACCAGCACCTGGTTGACGGCCTTGGTCGCCTGTCCGGCACCGGTATCGCCCATGTGGCTGATCCGGCTGGCGTAGGCCTGCAGCACCGGTTGCACCGTCTGGAAGTCGGCCTCCGTGCCACCCGCCATGACCGACAGCTTGCCGTTGCGCGCACCTTCAACACCGCCCGACACCGGCGCGTCGATAAAGCCAATCCCCTGCGCCTGCAAGGTGGCCGCTGACCGCCGCGCCGTCTGCACCGACACGGTGGAATGATCGACCACCACCGAACCGGGCCTGAGCACTTGCGCCAGTGCGTTGACGTTTTCCAGCACGTCGGCGTCCAGCGACACGCACAGCGCGACCACGTCGCAATCGGCGAAGTTGTCGGCCGAGCGTGCGGCACGGATACCCAGTTCGGCGGCCAGCGCATCGGCCTTCGCCTGGGTGCGGTTGCCCACGGCGGTCAGCAGGCCGCGTGAGTGCAGGTAGCGCGCCATCGGTGCGCCCATCGCGCCGAGGCCAATAAATCCGGTTTTCATGCAGTTCCTCATGCCAAGGGCGCGTCGTCGAGATAGGTGTAACCGGTCAGGCCCGCTTCCAACGTCGCATTCAATTGGTCGGCCTCATCCGCGGGCAGGTTGGCGGCAGCTACCTTCTGCCGGTAGTTCGCACGCAAGTCGTCCACCTTGTAGCCGACGTAGTCCAGCATCACGTCGGTGGTGTCGCCACGACGTTGCTGGGCCAGCCGGTAGCCGCCGTCGGCCGCGCCGTCCACCCGCACCTCGACCGCATCGGTGTCGCCAAACAGGTTGTGGATGTCGCCGAGGATCTCCTGGTAGGCGCCTACCAGGAAGAAGCCCAGCCGGTAGCTCTCGCCGGGAATGAGCGAATGGATCGGCATCGAGGTGTCCAGCGTCTCGTTGCCGACATACGTGTCGATGCGGCCGTCGGAATCGCAGGTCAGGTCGGCGATCACGCCGCGGCGCTGCGGCGCCTCGTCCAGCCGCTCGATCGGCATGATCGGGAACACCTGCTGGATTGCCCACACGTCGGGCATCGACTCGAACACGCTGAAATTGACGAAGTACTTGTCGACCAGCCGCTGGTTGAGCTCGTCCAGCACGCTCTGGTGACTCTTCTCGCCCGGGCTGAGGCGGTCGCGCACGCCGTGGGCGATCAGGTAGAACAGGTCGTCGATGCGGGCGCGGTGGGTGAGGTCGATCTGGCCGAGCGCGTACGCGGTCAGACCTTCGCTGTGGAAATGCACCGCTTCGTGGAACAGCTCTACCGCCGGGCGCGCGTCCAGCTCCGCATGGATCCCGCGCAGGTGGCGGATCACCGCCGGCTCGTCGTCGTGCAGGTCCGGCACGCGGCCCTCGGGCGCCGGCTCCACCTCGGACACGTTGGCCACCAGCACCGCGTGGTGCGCGGTCATCGCGCGGCCGCATTCGGTGACGATCCGCGGCGGCGTGAGGTCGTGCTCGGCGCAGGCATCGGCCAGCGGCTGCACAATGTTGCTGGCGTACTGCTGCATGCCGTAATTGATCGAGTAGTAGCTGCGCGAACGGGTGCCCTCGTAGTCGATCCCCAGGCCACCGCCGACGTCCATGTAACGCACGTTCGCGCCCAGCTTCGACAGCTCAATCAGATAGCGCGTGGCCTCACGCATGCCACTGGCGATGTCGCGCACGTTGGAGATCTGCGAACCCATGTGGAAGTGAAGCAGGCCCAGGCAATCGGTCATGTCGGCCTCGCGCAGCCGCTTCCACAGGTCCAGCACCTGGCGCGGGGACAGGCCGAACTTGGCCTTGTCGCCGCCGCTGTTCTGCCACTTGCCCGCGCCCAGGCTGGCCAGCCGCATGCGCACGCCCAGACCCGGCTTCACGCCCAGCGCCTTCGACTCCTCCATCACCAACGCCAGCTCGGACGGCTTCTCGATGACGATGAAGGTCTCCATGCCGAGCTTGCGGCCGATCAACGCCAAGCGGATGTACTCGCGGTCCTTGTAGCCGTTGCAGACAATCAGCCCGCCCGGCCGGCTCAGCGCCAGCACCGCCATCAGCTCCGGCTTGCTGCCGGCCTCCAGCCCGAAACCCTCGCCGTGGTGCGAGGCCAGCGTGCCAGCGACGCCTTCGTGCTGGTTGACCTTGATCGGGTACACCGCGGTGTAGCCACCGGCATAGTCCGCCTCCGCCATCGCCTGCACGAACGCGCCCTGCAGCTTGCCCAACCGGTCGCCCAGGATGTCCGGGAACCGCACCAGCAGCGGCAACCGGGCGCCCTCGGCGCGAGCCTGATCGACGACCTCGGGCAGCGCGACCGCCGGACCACCGGCACCCGTCGGCAGCACCGTGACCCGGCCGGCCTTGTCGACGTCGTAGTACCCCTCGCTCCAATGCGGAATCGAATAGGCTTTGCGGGCCTGATCCATCGACCAGTGGGACATCGGTTTGCTACCAGCAGTGTGGGGGATTGGCATTCTATCGTCCCGGTGACCCGTGGGCGTCACAACGGAAGCCGGTTTACCCTGCCGTCATCAGGCACCGACCGCTGATCATGGGTCCGTCGCACGACGATCCATCACGAAAGCGCAGCGGATGGTTCGCTACAATTGGGGTTTAATTTCGACCCCACCAAATGGCGGCCCCGAGCGGGACTGCCCGATGGCGGCCTCCCCGAATACTGGACGAACCGCAATGACCCCCAACCCCTCCTGGCACTACGAGAACTTCGAGCCGTCAGGCTCGGCAATCGGTTTCCGCATCAACAAGAAGCTGGACGAGGTGCAGTCGCCATTCCAGAAGATCGAGATCTTCGAGACGACCGACTGGGGCAACCTGATGCTGATCGACGGCGCGGTGATGCTGACCACGCGCGACAACTTCCTGTACCACGAGATGATGTCGCACCCGGCGCTGTTCACCCATGCCGACCCGAAGCAGGTGGTGATCATCGGCGGTGGCGACTGCGGCACCCTGCGCGAGGTGCTCAAGCACCCCGGCGTGGAACGCGCGGTGCAGTGCGACATCGACGAGCAGGTCACCCGGATGTCGGAGAAGTACTTCCCCGAGCTGTGCGAGTCCAATGCCGATCCGCGCGCGCAACTCCTGTTCGACGACGGCATCGCGTACATGAAAAACTGTGCGCCCGGCAGCCTCGATATCGTGATCGTCGACTCGACCGATCCAGTCGGGCCGGCCGAGGGCCTGTTCAACAAGTCGTTCTTCGATTCATGCTTTCGCGCCTTGAAGGACGACGGCATCCTGGTGCAGCAATCCGAGTCGCCGCTGGTGCTGTTGGAGCTGATCAAGGCGATGCGCGCGGAGATGGGAAAGGCCGGCTTTACGTCGTTCCAGACCCTGCCGTTCCCGCAGCCGTGCTACCCCACTGGCTGGTGGAGCTGCACGCTGGCGAGGAAGTCACGCGGTTTCGACTTCCGCGAGGCCGACGCGCGCGCCAAATCCTTCGATAGCCACTATTACAGCGCCGACATCCACAAAGGCGCCTCAACCCTGCCGCCCTTCGTTGCCGCAGCACTGGGCGAGTAACCCTGGCCTGCCTACAGCGCGTCGCCGTCCAGTTCGCCGGTACGGATCCGGACCACCCGGTCCAGGTCCCAGACGAAAATCTTGCCATCGCCGATCTTGCCGGTGCCGGCGGCCTTCATGATCGCCTCCACCACGGTGTCGGCCTGGTCGTCGGTGATCGCGACCTCCAGCTTGATCTTGGGTAGGAAGTCGACCACGTACTCGGCCCCGCGATACAACTCGGTATGGCCTTTCTGGCGACCGAATCCCTTGACCTCGGTGGCCGTGATCCCGGCCACCCCGGCCTCTGCCAATGCCTCGCGGACATCGTCGAGCTTGAACGGCTTGATCACCGCCATCACCATTTTCATCCACTGCCTCCGGGGCTTGGGTACGATTGTCGACGAGGATAACGCTAGCGTTCCGTCGCCTGGGTTAGAGTAGCGGCTCCGCGGGGTCGGGCCATCAGGGTCAGACTAATCTGACCCCTGATCGCGGCGCCGACTGATGGCGCCGGACCGACCGGCACGCGAGGCTGGGACCATTGTTGCAGGAGCCCACCATGATCGATCTGAACCACATCGACGAACTCGCCCGCCGCCTTAGCGGCCTGGTCCCGGAAAGCGTGCGCGAGAGCCGTGAGGAACTGCAGCAGAACATCAAATCGGTGCTGCAGACCGGGCTGTCCAAACTCGACCTTGTCACCCGTGAGGAGTTCGAAGTCCAGCGCGCGGTGTTGCTGCGTACCCGCGAGAAGCTCGAGCAACTGCAACGCACGGTGTCCGACCTGGAGGCGCAGGTCGAGCGCGGTTCCGGCGGTGCAGCGCCGTCGTTTGATACTCCCGCCCAGCCGCGCCACTGAGTCGTCCCGATGAACCTGGCACTCGTGCACAGCCGTGCGCGATCGGGGGTGCGTGCGCCTGCGGTCCGTGTGGAGGTCCACCTTGGTGGCGGCCTGCCGTCGATGTCGATCGTCGGCTTGCCCGAAGCTGCCGTGCGCGAAGCCAAGGATCGGGTTCGCGCGGCAATCCAGTGCGCGCAACTCGAGTTTCCGACGCGTCGGATCACCGTCAACCTGGCACCGGCCGACCTGCCCAAGTGCGGCGGTCGCTTCGACTTGCCTATCGCCCTTGGCATTCTCGCCGCCAGCGGCCAGATCCCGCTTGAGGCACTCAGCGAGTATGAGTTTCTCGGGGAACTTGGGCTGACCGGCGAGTTGCGCGCCATCGACGGCGTCCTGCCGGCGGCATTGGCGGTGGGCAGTGCCGGACGCAAGTTGATCGTCCCGCTTGGCAATGGCGCCGAGGCGGCACTGGCCAGCCAGGTCGAAGTACGCACCGCGCGTACCTTGCTGGAGGTGTGCGCGATGATGAGCGGGACCAAGTCGCTGCCATCGGCGATCGCGATGCCCACCTCGCGCACTCGCGGCCCCGACCTCAGCGACGTTCGCGGGCAAACCCATGCCCGGCGCGCACTGGAAGTCGCTGCCGCCGGCGGCCATCACCTGCTCCTGGTCGGCCCGCCGGGATGCGGCAAGACCTTGTTGGCATCGCGGTTGACCGGCCTGCTTCCGGACGCGACCCAGGACGAAGCCCTGGACTCGGCCGCGATTGCTTCCATCAGTGGTCGCGGACTGGACCCGTCACGATGGCGCGAGCGTCCGTTTCGCGCGCCCCACCACACCGCCAGTGCGGTGGCGCTGGTGGGCGGCGGCGCCGAGCCCCGACCCGGTGAGATTTCCCTGGCCCACAACGGCGTGCTTTTCCTCGACGAACTGCCCGAATGGGGGCGGCACGCGCTTGAGGTACTGCGTGAGCCGCTGGAGTCGGGCGTGGTCACGATTTCGCGGGCCGCGCGCAGCTGCGAATTCCCGGCCCGGTTCCAGCTGGTGGCGGCGATGAATCCGTGCCCCTGTGGCTGGGCCGGCGATCCCAGCGGTCGCTGCCGTTGCAGCCCCGACACGGTGTTGCGCTATCGCGCACGCATCTCCGGCCCGTTGCTGGACCGGATCGACTTGCACGTGGAGGTTCCGAGGTTGCCGACATCGGCGCTACGTCCGGACGCTCCCGACGGCGAGCCAAGCCAACAGGTGCGCAAGCGTGTCCTGCATGCCCGAAGCCTGCAATCCGATCGTGCCGGGAAAGCCAACGCGCAACTCAGCCAGCCGGAAACCGCCGCGACCTGCCGACTATCCAACGCCGATCACGGTTTGCTGGAGCGCGCCATCGATGCACTCCAGCTATCGGCACGCTCGATGCACCGGATCTTGCGGGTCGCCCGGACCATCGCCGACCTTGCCGACAGTCCGCACATCCGCACCCCGCACCTGAGCGAAGCGATTGGTTACCGGAGAATGGACCGCGGCCAGGCTAACCAGGCCGCCTAGGAAGCCAGCTCAGTCGCCGCCGCAGTCCGCACAGATGGAACGACTTTCCATGGCGGCTCGCGATATCTCGCGTTCGCGTTCCCGCACCCGCGCGGTTTTGCAGATGCGGGTCTTCATGTTACTGCCGATTCTCTTCTCGTATTCGCAGACCATCCGGTCACCGTCATCGTCCGCGTTGGTTACTGCCGCGTCCTTGGCCACGGCTGCAGCGTCGGCCGGCGCACTCACCTGCCCCGCGTGGACAACCGACCCGGCCAGCAGAAGGCCGGAAAAGAGCAACACAATTACACCTTTGGCTTGCATGAATATCCCCCCTTAAAGACATACCAATTGGAAGTGTTTACGCGCGTATTCCACAGCGGTCAAGACTGCGTCGGCGCGTCGCATGTTATTCCGGCTGCCATACCTCATGGGCCGGATCGAACTCCGCAGTCTCCATGGTCCCGGCGCGCCAGCCAAAGCCGCAGATCGCCAGCGGTCCTTCCAGCAATGGGTCGAGACCGAAGCTACGCTCGATGTCGACCTCGTTGATCGCCGAGGTCACGAACGCCCCCAAACCCAACTCGGTTGCCGACAGGTAGAGGGTCTGCGACAGGTGCCCGCTGTCGAGCACCAGCGCCCGGTAGGCCTTGGCGTGGTGGCGGTATTTCCAGAAGCTGCGGCCAAAACGTGGCGTCAGCACCACCAGTACCGGCGCATTGGCGAACCAGTGCTGCCCGGCCAAGGCGAGTTTGGCGAATTCCGCCAACGGCAGCGCGGGCGCCGGCAACGGCTCCAATGCGTGATCGACCGGGTGGTAGTGGTATAGCCCGGGCGAGATACCTTCCACGTCCTGCACGATCAGGTACGCCTCGGTCGGGTGCAGGCCACCGCCGGAGGGACTGGTCTTCTTGAGGAACGCCGTGTCGTGACTGACCCGCACCTGCGCCTGCGCGGAGAACACGCGTTGCAGCATCCGCGCGAACAGGGCCTCCGGCAAAGGCCGGTCGGCATCGAAATTTCGACAGGTGGTCCGGCGCGCAAGCAGATCATCGAAATCGTTCCCCGCTGCACGCGGCAGATACAGGCGTGGTGCGATACAGGCTTGCTCGCCCACTTCCGCGGGAGGCGCACCAAATCGTTGGCGCAATTTATCCGCGGTCACCAGGTCGTTTTCCTGCATGGCCCGCACGCCATCAATCCCGTGCCAACGACTCTGCCGATGGATGAGCGCGGCCAGGGGCCACCAGTACGAGGCGCGAAGCACATCATCGCGCTCCCAGTGCACTGTGCGCTGCTCATCGGCAACCACCAACCCCTCACGCAGCAAACGCTCGAGAGCCCCGGGTGCATGGTCCGACAAGGTGTCGGCATCCACCCACTCGACAGGACTCAGGCCGCCGAGCAATTCGCGTTGCACAACATCCACCTCGACCTCGTGATCCAGATGGGGCGTCAGTGCCAGCCAACGCGACTCGCGGCTTAGTCCCGCGCCCCCCGTCAGTAGCGACGCCAGGCTGAAGCTGGCGTCCTCCCGCAACTCAAAAAACAGCACCGCGCAGCGACGCACCCGCATGCACCTGCCCCCCCCCGGCAATCCGGATCCTAGATCCACCGAGTATGTTATGAATCCGGCTCCATACGAACCGTCCACAGCGCGCCAGGACCTCAGGCCGGCCGCCAGCAGCAATTTTCAGGAAAGGGGAAACCATGACTAACCTGCACGACGGATCAGGGCACCCGCCGCTGGATCCCAGCGTCGCCGACAAGCTTCTCGAACTACTGAGCACCGACGATGAATTTCGCACCCTCTTCAAGCGGGATGCGGAGAAAGCGCTGAACCAGGTCGGCTACTTCCTGCCCGTCGGGGCGTCGCCCTTGCGCTGTACCCAGGTCGACCGCCTGGCCTCGAAACACGAGGTTGCCGAATCCCGCGAAGCACTCAAATCGCACCTCACGGCAGCAGGTCCACTGACCGTGATTTTTTGTTTCGAGGCAGGCAAGGTCTCATCGTTTCTTCGCAGCAGATAATCCGGCTGCATCGACGCCACGAAAGCCCGTCAGAGCCTTCGATCAATTGCCGTCACTGAGGGCCTGCCGGACATCGGCGACATTGATCGGCTGCAACAGCTGGCTATGTCCGATTTCCGCGTAGGCACGGCCCAGGTGGGCAGCCAGCCATCGCGTTTGCTGCCCTGCCTGCTCATCCTTCCCCACGGCCTCGTAGGCCGCGAGCAAAGCCGAATGCGCCTGCAGCAGCTCGAATCCGTCAATCTGTGGCTCCAGCAAGGCGATCGCAGCATCGTGATCTCCCTTCAGGCGCAGTTGGGTCGCCTGCACGATAACCAGCAGCTTGCCGGTATTGATGTCGTCCAACGCGTTGATCGCCGCTGCGGAGTGTTGCAGGACGTCCCCGGAAAGCGCGCTGTCACCACTGCGCTGGGCCAGGTAGGCCGCCATCAACAATCGGAAGGCGTCGCCTTGGCGCGCGGGTGAATTCACGTCCTGCAACCTCGCCTCGGCCGCGCGTGCAACCCGCCTCAGACTCGGGACGGACACGTCACCGGGCTTGTCTGCCAACGCAGCCGATTGGGCGATCAATTCAAAATTGTGCCGATGGAATTCATCCAGCGGAGCGGTGGCAGCCATCGCCTCGGCGGCTTTCTTGCGCGCAACCTCGAAGCGCTGCTGGTCGAGCGCGACCGATACCCGATCCAGGTTCATGTAGAAACTGGACGGGTCGCCTTCGCGGGGTTTCAGGACGTCCAGAATCTGCCAGGCCTCGTCGTATCGGCCGAGTGCTGCCAGCGCGGCCGCAGAATGCCGGGTGGGCTGACCGTTCCCGAGCCTGTCCGCAAGGCGGTACTGCTCGAGCGCGGCCGCCGGATCGCCCAGGGCGAACCGTATGTGCCCGATATGCCGGATCGGAAATGCACGCAACGGATCCTGCGGCACTGCGGCCGCCTCTGCATAGGGAAGTGCTTCCTTGAAGCGATTGGCTTCCAGCAGGTACCAGGAAGCATTCGACGCACCGGCAAAATAATCCGGATACAGCGATGCCAACATGCGCCACTCCTCCAGTGGCGTGCCGGTACTGGCTGTCTCGGCCTTCCATGCTTCCAGATACAGGCGGTCGCGCGGTGGCAGCGCGGCGCGCAGGGACAGCGCCTTGTCCAGGTAGGGCAATGCCGCCTTGTAATCGATCGATGACCAATGCAGTTGCACCAGCCCCATGTAGGCCAACGCAAATCCGTCATCAAGCTTGATTGCATGCTGGTAAAGGTGTTTGGCATCCTCCCATCGCTGCTCCGCGGTTGCCTTCCGGGCCAGTGCATAGGTCCGAAGCGCATCGAGGTTACCGGTCGTCACCTCCGGCAACGGTACTGAATCGCGCTGCACTCCCTCAAGGGCTTCGCCAAGGCGTTCACGCAACGTGGCGGTCACCTGGTCGATCGACGCCAGTGCGGACAACGCCCCCTTGCCGTCGGCGTATTCGGCATACACCGTGGTCTGGCTGTGAGGGTCGATCACCTCGGCGCTGACCCGCACGCGGCCACCAACTTCGGCCACCGTGGGCAGGATCACGGCACGGGCACCATCACGAATGGCAATCTCGGAGGCGAGGGCGCGGTCGAGCCCGGTGCCGGCCTTTCGCTGCATCCGCACCAATGTGGCTTGGGTCTTCAGATCACTGAGTACGTTGACGTGGCGGGACTGCTCCAAGCTGATCCGGAATGCCTGCTCAAGCGACGCGCTGAGCAGCGGTTGGTCAGTCAAGTTTCGCAGGTCGGCCAACACCACCCAGTCGCGCTCGTTGAAGGCAATGGCCGGTTGCGGCTTGGCCATCACCCACAGCCCTACACCCAGCGTGAGGACCATTGCCGCCTCGGCCACCAATGCTGCCGGCCTGCGCCATAAGGCGACGTCCCGCCAGGCCTTGGCGCTGCTGCATGGCGACCGCAATGGCGCCAATCCCGCCTCACCTACCTCGAACACCTCCTGGGATTTTGACACCCCCTTGAACCGCCAGCGCCCGTGCGACTGCCAGGACAGGCGCTTCCCACGCTCGCCCAGTTCGCGCGCTGCACGGTGGGTCAATGACTCGGCGGTGGCCGACAACAGGATCTGTCCAGGCCGGGCCATCGTCATCAATCGTGCCGCCATGGGCTTGGCCAGCCCTTCGACTTCGACCGGCTTGGCACCCATCGATACCGCTTCATCGCTATTGCGCCAGCTCAACACTTCGCCAACATGCAGGCCGGTGCGAGCCTCCAGTACAACGGCATGTGAAGTGCCCAGTCGGGCCAATCCGCGGTTGTAATCGAGCGCAAAGGCGAGCCCGTCGATGGGTCTTTCGAACAGCAACAGCAAGCCGTCGGAACGATCGATCAGGCGACCTGACCATTGCTGCAACAGTTCCAGCGTCAAGCGGTCGTGGGCACGGAACAGGTCGGCCGCGGCGCCATCACCCAGTCGCTCGACCCAGGCTGTCGAATCGACCAGGTCGGTCAGCAGGATCGTGCACAGCCTCGGTACGCCACTGGACGCAGCCGGGGCTGACGAGGCGGGATCAGAGATCATCTGGCAGGCTCTGGTTGCGACTGGACCGGAGATGCCTCTTGCCACTCCACCCGGTCGCCGCCCAGTCGTTTGGCCCGATACAACGCGGCATCGGCATCGGCGTACCAGTCGTTCCATTCGCCATCGGGAGCCACCAGGCAGGCTCCGGCGCTGAGCGCGCAAACCAGTGACTGGCCCTGCGAGACCTTCATCAGCCCCTGCACCGTGCCGAGCACGAAGTTCGCGTAGCGCAGCACGTCCCGGCGGGTATCAGCCTTGACCAATAGGCAGAACTCATCACCTCCCAACCGGCAGGCAACGTCCGCCGGACCGGTGACCGAACGAAGGATATTCGCCACGGCCTGCAGCACCCGGTCACCGGCAAGATGCCCATGATCGTCGTTGACCTGCTTGAATCGATCGCAATCGAACAACACCAGGCCAAGGCCACTGGTAGCCCCCCCGTTGCGCCGTTCTTCCAGGTGTTGCAACAGCCCTCGCCGGTTGTACAGGCCAGTCAATTCGTCGCTGTGAACCAGGGCTTCGGCCTGGCTGAGTTGCTGGCTGGTCGCCCGCAAACGGTCCATCGCCGCCTGCAAGTCCTGGTTGCGACGACGCAAGCGTCGAATCAACTCCCGCTCGTTGAACACGACGCGGGTGATCGCACGCCGCAGGAAATAGGAGATCAGCTTCGGACTGGTGTCGACCAGTCGCTGGAACTCCTCGTGGCGCAACTCCAACAGCTCCCCACCGGTGACGATATTGGCATCAGCACTGCGAGCATGATCGCCGATCAACAGTCCAAGCTCGCCAAAAAACTCGCGCGGACCGAAGCACTTCGCAATCAGGTCGTCGCCGAAATCCAGCTCGACCAGACCGCTGGCGATGACATACATCGTGGTACCCAGGTCGCCACGACGGAACAACGAGGTGCCAGCTTCCACACGGCGGGTGCGCGCGAGGGACGCAAATAAAGCGTACTCGTCGCTGGATAACTCGCCCATGTCCGGACCTCGTCCCTTGACTGCGCCCATGCCCATTGCAAATTCCACGTCCGCCATTGGCAGTGCTGGAACAGGCAATCAGCATAGCACCCAGCTGAACAGGCCATGCCACTCATCGGCGGCGCGCTTCGTCAATCTTTCAACTTGTGCAACGCGCTACCTTTGTGCGCGGCGACATGATCGGTTTTGTCGCTCTTGATCTCGTATTGCGGCTCATCCGCACTGGCTCGATGGGTATGGCCCTTGTAGTCGAAATCGCGAGTGTGGACCTTGCTGATGGTGCCACTCACGTGGCCCGCCTCCGAGTTCCAACTGACGTGGTCTCCAACTTTGTAATTGGACATGGGTCTCCTCGGATGTTTAGGGGCCAAATCCGCTACCTATCAGCCGTCGCTCATCGCGTTCGCCGTCGTGCACCCCTTCGAGTTGGAGCAGGGATTGCCGTTTCCCCACAGCTTTCTCGAATCTTCAAGATCCTTGCGCCGCTCCGCGACGGTTCTGCACACGCGCTCCTTCAGGTGGGTGCCGACGCGCGTTTCACGCTTGCAGACCAGGCGGTCCTCCTCGGCGTTGTGAATCTCCGCGCGGATCCACTCGAGCGAGTTGATCGCTTCGGTCCGACCCTTCTCGTCCAGGTCGAGCAACGAAGCCTTGCCCTCGATCAGGTGCAGCAGGTCGCCCTGCCGTCGCACCAGACGCTCCCGTTCGCGTTGTGACATGTCGTCGTAGGGAGGCCTGTTGGCGTCCACGTTCGCCCGGATCTCTATTTGCTGTTCGCGGATATCGGAGAATGACAGCGGCTCCTCAGCGGCTGACGCCGAGAAGCTGACGAACAGGCTCAACACTGCCGATGAAACCAGAACACGAAAATCCATGACCCCTACCCCTTGTCTTCAGATATCGTGAATCCACAATACCAGCATGGGGCGATTGTCAAACGTACATGTCTCGGAACGCGCCGAATCATGCCGCTGCGGCGCGTGCGGGTGCGAACTGCTCCTCCTCGGTCGAGCCCTTCAACGCGACGGTCGAGGACTGCCCGCCCTGGATCACCTGGGTCACCGCATCAAAATACCCGGTACCCACTTCACGCTGGTGCTTGACCGCGGTGAAACCTTGCGCGGCAGCGGCGAACTCGGCCTGCTGCAATTCGACAAACGCGCTCATCTGGCGCTCGGCATACCCACGGGCGAGGTGGAACATGCCGTAGTTGAGTGCGTGGAAACCAGCCAGGGTAATGAACTGGAACTTGTAGCCCATCGCGGCCAGCTCAACCTGGAACTTCGCAATCGTCGCGTCATCCAGGTTGCCCTTCCAGTTGAAGCTCGGCGAGCAGTTGTAGGCCAGCAGCTTGCCGGGGAACTTTGCGTGGATCGCTTCGGCGAATTTGCGTGCGAAGGCCAGGTCCGGCTTGCCGGTCTCGCACCAGACCAGGTCGGCGTACGGCGCGTAGGCGAGGCCGCGGCTGATCGCCTGGTCAATCCCCTTACGGGTTTTGTGGAAGCCTTCGACGGTGCGCTCGCCGGTGACGAACGCGGCGTCGTTGGCGTCGATGTCGCTGGTCAACAGGTCGGCGGCCTCCGCGTCGGTGCGCGCGACGATCAGGGTCGGCACGCCCATGACGTCGGCGGCCAGGCGCGCGGCGACCAGCTTCTCGACCGCCTCGCGGGTCGGCACCAGCACCTTGCCACCCATGTGGCCGCACTTCTTGGCGGAGGCCAGCTGATCCTCGAAATGCACGCCGGCGGCGCCGGCTTCGATCATGCCCTTCATCAGCTCAAACGCGTTGAGCACGCCGCCGAAGCCGGCCTCGGCGTCAGCCACTATCGGTTGCAGGAAGTCGATATCGCCCTGCCCCTCGGCGCACTGGATCTGATCGGCACGCAGCAGGGTGTTGTTGATGCGCTTGACCACCGCCGGCACCGAGTCGGCCGGGTACAGCGACTGGTCGGGGTACATCTGCCCGCCCAGGTTGGCGTCGGCGGCGACCTGCCAGCCCGACAGGTAGATCGCCTTGAGTCCGGCCTTGACCTGCTGCATCGCCTGGTTGCCGGTCAGCGCGCCGAGCGCGTTGACGAAGTCCGTGGTGTTGAGCGAGTGCCAGAGTTTGTTGGCGCCGAGGGTGGCGAGGCTGTGCTCGACGGCGACGGTGCCGCGCAAGCGCACCACCTCTTCGGCCGAGTAAGGGCGTTTGATACCGGTCCAGCGCGGGTTGGTGTTCCAATCGTGGCGTATCTGGTCTGCGGTGGGTTGGCTGGTCATGGCGTGGGTCCTTGGTCAGGTTGGTTGCTGGAGGTTGATGCGACGTCAGTCGAGGCGCTGGTAGGCCGGCAAGGTCAGGAAGTCCTCCAGGGTGTCGGCGTGGGTCAGGCGATCGAGCATGCCGATGGCCTCGTTGATGCGGCTGCCGCCGGGCAGCTTGCTGCGGTCGCCGAGCCGGGTCGGCAGCGCGATCAGGGCGCGGTCGAGTAGCGCGAAATCGATCGGGGTGCCGTCATCGAGGTGCAGCGGTTCGCGAATGTGTTGTGGCGATGTCGGCATCTCGGCGCCAAGGGGGCCTCGCTTGCTACGGGCCGGAAGATCGCAGTGATGCAGCCATTGCCATAACTGCGCTCGGGCGATCTCGGCGGTGGCGGCGTCTTCCATCAGCCAGTGGATCGGCACGCAGCCGGTGCCATCCAGCCACGCGGCGAGGTAACGGACGCAGACCTCGACGTTGTTGTCGAAGCCCGCGCGGGTGACCGTTCCCAAGGGCGGAGTGACCAGCTGATCGCGCAGCTGCCGCTCGCTGAAGGCCTGTACGTCCGCGCGCTGCACGTGGTGCTGGTTCGGCGTGGACATGCGCTCGTCAAACACGTCGCGGGCAATCGGGATCATTCCCGGGTGCGCGACCCAGGTGCCGTCGTGGCCGGCGGTGACCTCGCGTATCTTGTCGGCGCGCACCTTGGCCATCGCCGCTGCATTCGCAGCCGGGTCGTTGCTGATCGGAATCTGCGCTGCCATGCCGCCCATCGCATGGGCGCCGCGACGATGACAGGTGTGGATCAGCAGTTCCGAATAGAGGCGCAGGAACGGCTGCTCCATCGTCACCTGGCCGCGCTCGGGCAGGATCCTGTCGGGGTGGACACGGAAGGTCTTCAAGTAGCTGAAAATGTAATCCCAGCGCCCGCAGTTCAGGCCGGCGATCCGCCCGCGCAGGACGTGCAGGATCTCGTCCATCTCAAACGCCGCCGGCAAGGTCTCGATCAGCACCGTGACCTTGATCTGGCCTGCCGCCAGCCCGAGTGACATCTCGATGTGGCCGAGTACCTCGTCCCACAAGGCCGCCTCCTCCATGCACTCCAGCTTGGGCAGGTAGAAGTAAGGGCCGCGGCCCTTCGCCGCGAGCAGATGTGCGTTGTGGAAGGCAAACAGTCCCAGGTCGAACAGACTGGCCGACATCGGCTGACCATCGACCAGCACATGCTTCTCGTCCAGGTGCCAGCCACGCGGACGTACCAGCAACACCGCTTGCTCTGTCAACGGCTTGAGTGCGTAGTGCCTGGCCGGCTTGCCGTCGACCCCGGGGGTTGTGTATTCCAACGTGCCTGCGGCTGCGGCCCGCAGGGCGTGCTGGCCGGCCATCAGGTTGCCCCAGGTCGGCGAGGTGCTGTCCTCGAAGTCGGCCATGAAGCAATTGGCGCCGGAGTTGAGCGCATTGATGACCATCTTGGGGTCGACCGGGCCGGTGATCTCGACCCGGCGATCCAACAATGCAGCCGGCAATGGCGCGACTCGCCAGTCACCTTCGCGAATGGAGCGGGTGTCATCGCGGAAGTCCGGCAGCTGACCCGCATCAAAGCTTGCCTGGCGTGTCATCCGACGGGCCAAGCGTGCTTGGCGAGGCGCTTCAAAGCGCTGGTGGAGGGCTGCGAGAAACGCCACCGCTTCGGGCGTCAGCAAGCTTTGCTGATCGTTGGCTGTCGCGGTGATAGTCACCGTTGCGGTGGGATCTCGCGAGGCAAGAGGCCGTACTGCCGACATGCCGGTACTCCGTTGGGATGGGAGATCGACCATGCGGTTGCGTACTTGTATTTGACAACACAGATATTTCAATGTCTTGTATAATTTATACATATAACTGGATCGCAACTGGTGCCCAGCCTGCCGATCAGACCTTCAGCGCGTCCCCGACGAGAGTGCAAATGACTGCCGAGTCACCCGCGGTTCCGCGCTTTTCCTACAAGGGCGACCGGCTGAAGCCGCTGCGGGCGTTCTGCCAGACCGTGCGACTGGGCTCGGTATCGCGCGCCGCCGAAGCGCTATACCTGAGCCAGCCCGCCGTCAGCCTGCAACTGCAGGCTCTGGAGCGCGACATGGGCTTGCGCCTGCTGGAACGCAGCGGCCGGCGGTTGGTGATGACGCGCGAGGGCGAGGCACTGTATGAGCTGGCCCGGCCGCTGGTGGAGGGCTTCGACGAGCTCCCCACCGTATTCCGCGAGCGTGTGCGCGGGCTGGATGCCGGCGAACTCAACATCGCCGCCGGCAGCTCCACGATCCTCTACCTGTTACCCCAGATCGTCGCAGCCTTCCGTAGCGCCCAGCCAGAGGTGCGGTTGAACCTGCACAACGTCACCGGCGCCGGCGGCCTGGAATTATTGCGATCCGATGCGGTGGACCTGGCGGTGGGCTCGATGCTCGACGTGCCTGGCGACCTGGATTACGCGCCGGTGGCGCGTTTCGAGCCGATGCTGATCACCCCGTTGGACCACCCGCTGGCCTCGCTGAAGAAGCTGAGCTTGCAGGACCTGTCTCCCTACGGCCTGATCCTGCCGCCACAACGGTTGACCACCTACCGGATGGTCGATCTGGTATTCCAGCGCAATCGCGTGCCCTACAACGTCGCGCTGGAGGTTGGCGGCTGGGAGGTGATCAAGCAGTACGTGGCCATGGGGCTGGGGATCAGCATTGTCACTGCGATCTGTCTGGGCCCTGCCGACGCATCCCGGTTGGTAGCCCGCTCACTGTCGGACTACTTCCCGGATCGCAGCTATGGCGTGGTGGTGCGCAAGGGCAAGTACCTCAGTCCCCAGGCACGCGCGTTCACCGAGCTGATCAAACCGGATTTGTTCATGCGGCAGGATTACGACGCCACCGGGCAATCCCAGCGCTGAGGCGGCTCGTCCTCGGCTGCATCAGCGACCACGCCGGAGCCGGACGCCGTCCACCTGACGACGCACGAACCAGCGGTAGCGACCCCACATCCATAGCCGGGCGGCAAACCACGCCATGGCCCATGGCGCGGTCAGCACCAGTGCATAACGCAGCGGCGCGACAAACGCGGCCCGTCCCACGGCGAGCCAACGGTGGGGGCCCGAGAATCTCCAGGCCAGCAAGAGCGTTGCACCCACCTCCAGCCCCACCACGCTGGCCAACAGGCTCCAGTGCCCGGTCAACATCAGCGCGTACAACAGCGTCGGATACCCAAGCTGCTCCAGCGCCATCAACACCAGCGTGGTGCCGGCGGGCCGTCCCAATTGGCCGGTCAGGCGCTCACCGAATGGTTGCCGATACGCCTCGCGCACCCGGCGGAGCTCGGTCCCCGGGTCTTGGCTGCTCACGCTTGACGGTGATTTCCCCCGCCTTTGCATCCATCGTTGAGCAACGCGCAGCGGACTGCGCAGCAATACATCGAAGTAGTGTCCGCACTGGAGCAGCCCGATACTCGCTTGCCAGCACCGGCGTGGGAGGTGCTGTAGCTCGGGATACTGGGTGCGCGCTACGACATCGGCGATCCGGATATTGCGATAGCCCTCGGTGACCAGCGCCAAGGCAATGAACTGATCCTCAACGGCAGTCAGGTCATCGCCACGGATCGGCTCATAGCGGTCGAACAGATCCTCCAGGTAGCGGCGCCGATAGACCACCGCGCCACCAGTGGCGCATGCGATGCCGCCCTGGCTGCGCATCAGCCCGCGGTCGATAACCTCTTGCTGGATCTGCGCGAGGTGCTCGTGATATGCCACGCCGAGCGCGTGCCACCAACGCCGGTAAACCGGCCAATGGGCGCACGGGTCCCGATACCCGTCCTCGCCCAGCCAGCACCGGAACGGCGTCGTGGTTGCCAGCGCGGCACGGTCGTCATGCCGCAACGGCCTGACGCTCCCGCAGGCACTGGCAATACCCACGCCCTGGTACAGCTCACGGACACAACGTTCGATGTAGTCCGGCGATTCGAGCACCGTATCGGCATCGAGCACGCACATCACGTCCCCGGTGAACTGGCGCGCCTGCCACTTCAACGTCGCGGCCCGGCCGATAGACCACGCCCGCACCACGATCTGCAGATCGATCCCGTTCGCGCGTGCGAACTCCCGCGCAAACTGGATGGTGTGATCACGATCAACCCCGGCATCATCGACCAGCACCACGCGCCGTGGGAGACGGGTCTGGCGCAGCAATGACGCCAGGCAATGGGCGATCGTGTCCTGATTGCGGCAAACCGGAATGACGACGTCCACGATCGCCCGACGCCAATCCTCGGCCGGTGCCGGCACGGTCGGATCGGCCGCGCGCCAATAACCGGACACCGCCAGCCAGGTGCTCGGGCCGATCACGAACCAGGGCACACAGGCCATGGCTCAGCGCCGCCCGATCCACAGTCGGGATCTCGTGACACGGGCAAGACGGAAGACAGCATCGACACGGCGCATTGCGGCACTCCGCGGCCGTGATCTGGACGGCCAACTGGTTCGTTTGTTGGGAAATACCACCCCAGACAGAGACAAACGCAATTACCATGCCAACCCGGCACCCACGTGCCGGAGACCGCCTCAGGCGTCGTGATGCTTGCCCCGCGACACGCCGCGATACCACTGTCGGATGCGCGCGATGTCGGCGCTCATGTCGTCGCTCAAGCTGATGGGAGCGGCCACCACCAGCACCTTGTCGGGATAGTGGAAGTACACCGGAAGTACCGGCACCTGGGCCGCATGGGCAATCTTCCAGAAGCCGGTCCGCCAATGCTCCACCGGCTTTCGGGTCCCCTCCGGCGCGAGGCCGATCCAGAACCGGTCGGCCCGCTCCAGCATTTCGACCACTTGCCCGACCACCCCGCTGGCGGCGCTGCGATTGACCGGGATCACACCAAGCCCGGTCAGGACGAAGCCCAGCAATGGCAGCCGGAACAACGAGTCCTTGCCCAGGATCTTGATGTCCAGCCCGAGCGCCAACTTGGCCGCAAACCCCCAGATCCCGTCCCAATTGGACGAATGTGGTGCACCGATCAGGACCACCTTGGGCAGATCGGGGAACTCCCCCAGCATCCGCCAGCCGCCCAGACGCAATACGCTACGGCCCAGCCAACGCTTGAAAGGACTTGGTTTCGTCCGCGGCACGCTGGGTGGCAACGCCGGCACGATGTCTGCAGCAGGAGCATGGTCTGGTCGACGCATCGGTTGGATATTTCCCCGTGTTCTAGTTACCCATGTTTCCGTCACCCGTCTTCAACTCGCCGCGAGATGATCTCCGGCCACCGACCGGAAAACCCGTCAGTCCCACTCCTGCCGTGATCGCCCCCGTCCCTGCTTGATCGTACTGCGCTCGCGCTTGCCTGCCAGCCGTCGCTCCTTCGATCCCCGGGTCGGTTTGGTTGCCACACGCTTCTTGGGCGGCTGCAGCCCGTGACTGACGAACGCCGCCAGGCGCTCACGCGCATCCTCGCGGTTGCGATCCTGGGTGCGAAACCGCTGGGCATTCAATACCAGCACGCCGTCCAGGGTAATCCGGCGATCCCGGCGCGCCAGCAGGCGTTCGCGCACCGGCTCGGGCAACGAGGGCGAGTTGACGATGTCGAAGCGCAGCTCGACCGCAGTCGCGACCTTGTTCACGTTCTGCCCGCCCGGACCGGCCGAACGCACGAAACGCTCGACCAGTTCGGACTCGGGAATCACGATGCTGCCGATCTCGACCATGCAGTGAGTCTAAACGCCATGGTGCTCGGGTCCGGTCCGGCACTCGTCCGGAAGCGTCTGGAACAGCCCCAACACCTTTCCGAACGGCGGGTCGACCGGCGCGGTCACCTGCACTACTTCCCCCGAATCCGGGTGTGCAAATGCCAGCCGCCGGGCATGCAGCAACATCCGGTGCACGCCGATCATCCGAAACGCCCGGTTGTGGCGCCCATCACCATGACTGGTGTCGCCAATGAGGTGGTGCGACATGTGCTTGAGGTGACGACGGATCTGGCGGAAACGACCGGTCTGCGGCTGCGCGCGTAGCAGCGCGTAGCGCGAGGACGCAAAGCCACTGGAAGGCCAGTCGCACTCGGTTTTTGCCAGCAGCCCGAAGCGGGTCGTCGCGTCTTTTTTCACCGGCTTTCCCGGCCCCCCGTCAAGCGGGTGATCCACCTGGAAGTCGCCGTCTGGCCATCCCCGGCAGACCGCCCAGTAGTCCTTCTCGATTGCGCCCGCCATCACCGCCTTGCCCAGCACCGAGGCACTGTCGCGATCAAACGCCAGCAGCAGACAACCACTGGTGGCGCGGTCCAGGCGATGGACGAGGAACACCTTACGGCCAAATTGCTCGCGCAGGCGATCGGCGGCGAAGTCGGTCTCGCCGCGCGCCAAGGCGCTGTCGTGCACCATCAGCCCGGCCGGTTTGTTGACCACGGCCAGGTGCTCGTCGCAATACAGCACGTCCAGCGCGAGTGCGGACGCGACCGGCACGCTGTCCGCTACGTCACCGTCGATGAACCCACCGGTCACCGTCGTGGACGCCGTGGCCACGCCATCAGCATCGCGACCAGTCCAGCCACGCCGGCGACCCAGGACGCGACCGGGATCGACCATAGCGTCGGCCCGCTCGCCTCCAGCCCATACAGCACCGCCGCCACGATCAGCAGGCCACTGCCAAGGATCGCCGCGACGGTATGTTTTTGCGCATCGCGAACGCTGCGGCTCAACTCGGCCAGATCCTGCGAGCGCATCTTCAGCTCATGCTTGCCTTCGATCTGCTGGGTCAGCCAGGTGTGCAGCAGTCGCGGCATTTCCGGAGCGTGGGTGACCAGCTCCGGCAGGCGCTTGCGGAACTCGCCCAACAAACGCCTGGGGCTGTAACGGGCAACCAGAATTTTTTGCAGCACCGGCTTGGCCACGCCCCAGATGTCGATCTTCGGATCCAGCTGTCGGCCAACGCCCTCGATGTTGAGCAGGGTCTTCTGCAGCAGGATCAGTTGCGGTTGCAGGGTCAGCTCGTGCCGCTGCGCGGTGCGGAACAGCTTGACCAGCACTTCGGCCAGCGAGATCTCGCTCAGCGGCCGGGTGAAGTACGGCTCGCACACCGCGCGTACCGCGGCCTCCAGCTCGTCTACGCGGCTGTTGGCGGGCATCCAGCCAGCGCGCAGGTGCAGCTCGGCGATGCGGCGGTAATCGCGGTTGAAGATCGCCATGAAGTTCTCGGCGAGGTAGTACTGATCTTCATCCGAGAGCTGACCCATGATCCCGAAATCCAGCGCGATGAAGCGCGGGTTCGCCTTGCGCGCGGGGTCGATATCGACCCAGATATTGCCGGCGTGCGCATCGGCGTGGAAGAAGTTGTCGCGGAACACTTGGGTGTAGAACACCCGCACGCCCTTGGCCGCCAGCGCGGGGCGATTGATGCCGGCTGCGTCCAGCGCCTCGATGTCGTCGGACGGGATGCCATGCACGCGCTCCAGGGTCAGCGCGCGGCCGGCCGTGTGCGACCAGATCACCTCGGGCACGTACAGGTCGTCGCTGGGGGTGCCGTCCGGCTTGGTCCAGAAGCGCCGCAGCACGCTGGCATTGGCACCCTCACGCTCCAGGTCGAGCTCCGCGGCCAGGGTGTTCTCGATCTCGGCGACGATCTCGCGCGGGCGGATCATCCCGGCGCGCGGATGGGTGCGCTCGACCACGCCGGCCAGCGCGCGCAGCAGCCGGATGTCGGCGGCAATCTGCGCCTCGACATCGGGCCGCAGCACCTTGACCACGACTTCGCGACCGGGGGTGGTGTCAGGCGACGGCAACGTCGCCGCGTGGACCTGGGCAATCGATGCCGACGCCAGCGGGGTGACATCGAAGCGCGCGAATGCCTCGGTGACCGGGCGGCCCAATGCCTCTTCGACAATGGCGCGCGCGAGCTCGCCATCGAACGGCGCAACCCGGTCTTGCAGCAAGGCCAACTCGGTGGCGATGTCCGGCGGCACCAGGTCGCGACGGGTGGACAGTATCTGGCCGAACTTGACGAAGATCGGGCCGAGCTCCTGCAGCGCCAGCCGCAACCGGGCACCGCGTGACTGCATGGCGATCGACGCAGGCGCACGCGGCACGAACGGGCGCGCCAGCTTCAGCCAACGCTCCGCCGCGGTGCCATCCAGCAGGTCGTCGAGGCGATGGCGCAGCAACACCCGGCCAATCCGCCAGGCGCGGAAAAAGGACTTCATTGCGTTGCGTCCCCGGCCGATCCGCTACCCGCAGGACGCTTCGATGCACTGCTGCCCAGCGCGCTGGTGTGCAACCGGGCTATGCGCGCGGCAATCCGTTCCACGTCATCGCGCAAACCATCCACGTCGTCATGGAAGGCATTGAGCTCAGCGCGTGGCACCACGTCGCGCGATTCCTCTGTGACGAACTCGGCCGCACTGCCGGCGAGCTGCCCGGCCACCACCTGTGCGTGGCGCAATCCGGCCGCCAACGCGTTCGCGATCTGTACCCCCAACACGTCCCCGAACACCTTTGCGAAGGGCCGCTGCCAGTCCGGGTCGAACCGCTCGGCCAGTCGCTGCAGCCGCCGCGCGAGATCGGCATCGCCCTCGATCCGTAATTTTCCGACCGGCGGTGCGTCGTCGTTGCGCAGGAAAGGCAGCTGCGAAATCAGTCCGCCCAGGGTGCTGCGCACCGACAGGTCCGGCTCGGACTCACCATCAATCGGCCCGACTTCAAGTCGCTCACCATTGACGCGAACCTGCAGCGCCAGCGGCGGGGAGGTCAAGCGCAGCGCGACCCGCCGACCATCCAGCGCACGCAGGCTGCCACGGGTCTCGGGATCAAGCGCCAACGCACGGTTGAGCGCGGCCTCCAGCGCACGCCCGGCCGCGGGCTTGAGTGCGCCCAGGGGCGATGGGCTGGGCGGGTGTGATGGCTCGGTCATTCGCGCATTCTACTGGGCTTGGCCAGTCCCGCCGTGGTCATGGCTGGAGCCGGAATACGCGGCGGCAACGCGCGCGAGCCCTTCGTCGAAGCTCACCGATGGCCGGTAGCCAAAGTCGCGCCGAGCCGGACCCATGTCGTACCAATGCGTGGTCGCCAGTTGCTCGGCAAGAAAACGCGTCATCGGTGGCTCGCCCTCCAGCGGCAGGGCTCGCCACAAACCTTCGCAGGTGGCTCCGATCGCATAAGCCAGGCCAAACGGCAGGGTCTTGTCCACCAGCGGCGCACCCACCGCGGCGAGCAGCCCATTGACCGTCTCGCGCATGGTCCGGGGCTCATCGTTGCTGATGAAGTACGCCCGTCCGGCGCACGCGGCACCGGGCTCAAGATGCTCGAAGGCATCGAAATGAGCCTGCGCGGCGTTGTCTATATAGGTGGTATCGACCAGGTTGTTGCCGTCGCCAACCAGGCGTAACCGGCCGGCGCGAGCGCGCTCGACCAAGCGCGGCAGCAGCTGGTTGTCACCCACGCCCCAGATCAGCCGTGGCCGCAGCGCCACCGTAGCCAGCGATGCGTCGCTCGCGTCCAGCACATCCTTCTCGGCGATCGCCTTGGTTGCGGCATACGGTGCCTTGAAGTGCTCGCCGTAGGGCACGGTTTCCGCGCTGCCACCTTCCACCGGATGGGTTGCCCGGTGGGTCACGCTCGGGCTTGAGGTATAGACCAGGCGCTGGATGCCACGGGCCCGGCAGGCATCGAGCACATGCCGGGTGCCGAGCACGTTGGCGCGGTAGTAGTCCTCGTAGGGCCCCCATGCACCGGCCTTGGCGGCGTTGTGGAAGATCGCCTCGCAACCTTTCGCGGCATGGATGACCGCATTGGGCGAGGCAAGGTCGCCCTGGATCTGCCTGACCCCCAGCTCGTCGAGTTCGGGGTACAGGCCGCGGTTGAAACTGACCACGTCGTGTCCGCGATCACGCAAGCCGCGGCACAACGCCTGGCCAAGGAAACCACCGCCACCGGTCACCAGGATTTTCATTCGCCCATCGTACGACACTGGCGCCGGGCTGCACGGGCTTGCCCGCGAGGTTGAACACGAGAGGTTGAGCAGACCGCTAACGCTTGCCGGCGGCCCACCGTGCCAGGGCCGGTCGCCCGATCTTCGCGTTGTGACGGATATCGACCGGAAACCCCGGGTGGCGCAGGAATCGGGCGATGCCGGCGGTGTGCGGATGGAGAGCCGCCTGGGCGCGCAGTTCGCGCTCGACCCGGGGCCATTGCGTCGCGTTGACCCCCGGCGCCAACTCCACGCAGAGCACCGGTTGGCTCGCGCCCGCCTCGCCGATCCCGACCAGCGCGGTGCGACGTACCTCCGGGTGGGAGTTGAACACCGGCTCGACCTGCTCGGTATACAGCTGCCCGGCCGTGGTCTGCAGCCGATCGGACTTGCGGCCGCAGAACCACAACCTGCCATCGGCATCCAGATAGCCGAGATCCCCCATGCGATGGACGGTGCGCGTTGCCGCTTCCTCGTGGATCTTGGCCAGTCGGGTCTGCAGGACACGATGGAAGTAGCTGTCGGTCGTGGTCGGCCCCGCCACGGTGATCTCGCCCACCTCTCCGGCCGGCACGCACAGCGCGTCCGACCATTCGCTGATCGCCTCGTCGGTGATGCGGATGATCCGTACCACGTTCGGCGCTACCGGCCGGCCGACACAGGTGCCGGCGCCGGCCGCAGTGGCCACGCCGGTTGTCTCCAGCTCACGGCCCTCGATCATCGCCACCGGCAAGCACTCGGTCGCGCCGTAGGGAGTCCAAAAACACGCGTCCGCGGGCAGCAGGCGTTGCAGCTTGGCCACCAGATGGGCCGGCACCGGCGCACCGGCCGACATCACCCGTTGCAACGTCGGCAGCTTTTGTCCATGCCGGGCCAGCACTGCCATCAAGGCCGGCGACCCGAACAACTGGTCGACGCCGAAACGTGCGATCGCATCACACAGCTTGCGCGGGTCCGCGTTGGCCGGCCGGGTCGGGTCCATGTCCGGAATGATCGACGTCACCCCCAGCGCGGGGTCGAACAAGGCAAACGGCGGAAAGGTCGCCAGGTTGACGCCGCCGGGCACGATGCCGAATGCGTCGCGCAGCATGTCAACCTGGGCGATGAAATGCCGATGCCGGTAGACCACGCCCTTCGGGACTCCGGTCGAGCCACTGGTGAACAGGATCGCCGCGACGTCATCGGGAGCAGTCGCGGCCAGTGGCGCGAACAGGGCCAACGCACCGACACGGTTGGCGCCCTCCTTTTCGACCTGATCCAGCGTTGCCTCACTCAGCCAGGCGCGCTTGCCGGTGGTGATGGTGACCCGCACCGACCTCGCCCAGCCCAGCAGCTTCCGCCCGACATGCGCCAACGGAATTCCGATGAACGCCTGCGGCTCGGACTCGGCCAGGCACTGTTTCAGCGCGCGCTTGTCGATGCCCGGATCCACCAGCACCGGCACCGCGCCGGCCTTGAACAACGCGAACATCAACAGGAAGAACTCCGGCGACGGCCGCACCATGACCACCGTACGGCTGCCGCGCACCACGCCGCGCAACGCCAGCCCGGCCGCGATGGCATCGCTGCGCGTGTCGAGCTCGGCGTAGGTCAGGCTGACGTCATACCGCGCCAACCCATCCGGCCCACGCGAACCCGGGCAACGCATCGCGACCCGGTCGGGTTGCTCGGCGGCCAGCCGCGGCAACGCCGCCGCGATGTTGCACGAATCCGTCATGCCCCGATTGTAGGCGTCGCCCGGCAATCAATCCGCCAACGGATGGGTATCCAGGAACTGGCGTATCGCCGGCACCAGTACCTCGTGCTTGTCCTCCAGCACGTAATGCCCCGCATCCTCGAACGCTTGCACCTGCGCCTGCGGCAGCGCTTCGGTGAAGCCCTTCAAGAAGTGCTTGTCGAACACGAAGTCGCGCAACCCCCAACCGATAAACGCTGGTCGGTCCGCATACTCCGGCAACCGCCGCCCCGCCTCGACCACCAACGGCCACGCCGCATCGCCCTCGCCCAGCGGAATGTCCTGCATGAAGCGCAGCGTGCTGATCGCATTGACCCACCCGTTGTACGGCGCGATGTAACCGCGGCGCACGTCCGCCGGCAGCGACCGTCGCGTCCCCATCCACGCCGCACCGCGCGCGAACAGGTTGAACCTGCGGATCAGCCACCCGCCGAGCTTCGAGTCCCGACCCAGCGACAACCGCCACGGCATCGGCTTGGCCGAAGGTAACGGAAACGCCGCGGTATTCAACACCACCAGTCGCTTGACCTGCGGCATGTGCCGCAACGCCCAGCCAAAGCCGATCATCCCGCCCCAGTCGTGCACCGCCAGCGTGACCGGTCCGGAAATGCCCAGGTGCGTCAGCAGCGCCTCGACATCATCAATCCGCGACTGCAACGTGTAGTCGTAGCGCGGCGACGCCCCCGGCGCATCGTCGGGCTTGTCCGACAACCCCATGCCGACGTGGTCCGGCACGATACAGCGGTAGCGGTCCGACAGCCCGGCCACCAGATGCCGCCAGTAGAAGCTCCACGACGGATTGCCGTGCAGCATGACGATCACCTCCGGCGCCGCGCCCCCATCATCACGCGGGCCCTCGTCGAGGTAGCTCATCGCGATGCCGGGGCGAACATTGAAACGCTGCGGCGTGAAAGGGTAGTCAGGCAGGTGCGTTGGCGTCATTGGAAAGGGAACGGCGACTGGGACCGCCATTGTCGCCTCGCCGCTCGCGCAACGCACGGCAAGCCTTGATGTGACGTCGCGGAAAATCGCATCACGAGTAAGCGTCCGCTAGTAGCAGGCATTGGCGCGGATGATGGAACCGGCCGTGCCGGCTAGACTGGCCGCATGAATATCGCCAGCTGGAACGTCAATTCGCTCAACGTACGCTTGCCGCACCTGGAGCAATGGCTCGCTGCGGCCAAGCCCGATGTGGTCGGGCTGCAGGAGACCAAGCTCACTGACGATCGCTTCCCCGACACCGCCCTGGCGGCACTCGGCTATCGCAGCGTTTTCAGTGGCCAGAAAACCTACAACGGCGTGGCCATCGTGTCGCGCCAACCGGCAACCGATGTGCAGATCGGCATCCCCGGATTCGACGATGAGCAGAAGCGGGTGATTGCAGCGACCGTCGACGGCGTGCGCATCATCAACCTGTATGTCGTCAATGGCCAGGACGTGGGTACCGACAAGTACGCCTACAAGCTGCGATGGCTGGCGGCGGTACAGGCATGGATCGCCGCCGAGTTGCAGGCGTATCCTCAGATGGTGGTGCTGGGCGATTTCAACATCGCGCCGGACGACCGCGACGTGCACGACCCGGCGGTGTGGGACGGGACCCACATCCTGACCTCGGCCGCCGAGCGCAACGCGCTGCAAGGGTTGCTGGCGCTCGGCTTGCATGATGCCTACCGGCTCCACCACGACGATGCCGGGGTATTCAGCTGGTGGGACTACCGACAGGCGGGATTCCGCCGCGACCTCGGGTTGCGGATCGACCTGACTCTGGTGTCGGATGCGTTGAAGCCGCGCTGCGTGGCCGCCGGCGTGGACCGCGAGCCGCGCACGTGGGAGCGACCGAGTGACCATGCGCCGGCGTGGGTGGAAATCACCCCAGCGATGGACGGCGCCGGGTAGCCGGCCGCGAGTACCCGCCAAACGACAAATGCCCGGCGTGCGCCGGGCATTTGCGTATCACCGTCACGATCACGGCCTGTATCGAGCCATCCGCTCGGCTATCAGCGTGGACGACCGCGACGGAACAGGTTCACGATCGCCAGCAGGACCACCGCGCCCACCAGGGAAATCAGGATGCTGGGGATGCTGATCCCATCACCGATGCTGCCGCCGGCAATACCCAGGACACCGGCCAGCCAGCCACCCAGGAACGCGCCGACGATGCCGACGATGATATTGAGAAAGATCCCCTGTTGACCGTCGGTCTTCATGATCATGCTGGCGATCCAACCGATGATGCCGCCTACAATCAACCAGATAATAATGCCCATCATGTTTGTCTCTCCTGTCCATTCAGAGGGTTAAATGCTCCCCTGCTTGGGGGCGAGTCCAGTCTGTATAGGGCGGCGTGATGAAGGCGTCAGCAGGTCTCAACCGGTCAGCAGAGCCAACACCGCATCGCGTGGCAACTTGCCGGTGTCGTTGCGTGGCAGGCAGTCAACACAGCGCAGGCGGCGCGGCAGGAACACCGGATCCATCTGTCCACGCAATGCGAGCAGGATGGTCGCCTCGTCCTGTCCCGGGGCAACCACCAGTGCGGCGATCCGGCGCACGCCGACATCGTCCGCGGCATCCAGCTGCACCATCACCCCATCCACGACTCCGGGCACGGCGAGCAACTTTCGATTCAAGTCGCCCAACGAGGCACGCTTGCCGGCGATTTCCAGCAGGTCGGCGTTGCGTCCACGCAGTTGGAAGCAACCTTCCGGATACAACTCGACCAGGTCAGCCAGCATTACCGGCTGTGCAAGGTGCGGCGCATGCACCGCCGTACCGTCGGGCCGCGGCTCCAGGCGCACGCCGGGCAACGGCGTCCAGGCGCTTTCCACCGCGGTGCGGCGACGGGCAATCACACAGGTCTCGGTTGAGCCGAACAGTTCGCGCACTTCACAGCCAAAGCGCTTCTCGGCGGCTGCAGCCAACTCAACTGGCAGAGGTGCGGTGGACGACACAACTCCGCACAGCCGTGGCAGCTTGATCCCGGAGTCCAGCACGATGCGCAGGTGCACCGGACTGGTTACCAGCAGGGGGGGCGTGGCGGCGTCGGCCAGTGCCTGCGCCACGTCGCCCGGGAAGAACGGGCGCGCCGAATGCATGGCAACCGGGCCGAGCAGCGGCAGCAGCACGGACATCTCCATTCCGTACATATGTTGCGGCGGCACCGTTGCGACCAGGGGCGTAACGCCATCCTGATCAAGCAGTCCGACCAGCGCGGCCAGGTTCTGCGCGGTGCTGGCCTGGAACGAACCCCAACGCTTGGCCGTCGCGGTGGGCTGGCCGGTACTGCCGGAGCTGAAGCCGATCGCGACCAATGCCTGCTCTCTTATCGCCGGCAACGCCCCATCCAGTTGGGGAAGCCTGTCGGGCAGCAGTTGGACGCCGGGCCACACCGGATCGCAGGTACTGTCGCCAATGCAGTAACTGCCCGGATACCGCGACTGCGCATCCTCGATCACCGCCCGCGCACGCGACGACGGCAGCAAGGTGGTCTGCCCACGCATCACGGCGGCGCAGAAAGCGACCAGGAAGCGGTAACGGTCCTCGCACAGGTTGATCACATACGGGGCCGACGGCAAGCTCGCGGCCACGGCGCACACTTCACGCTGGAACGTCGCCAGCGAAATCACGCCATCGGCATTGAACGCGATCACCCGATCAGGCGCACCGGCAACCATGGCCGACGCGTCCGGCGGGATGATTTCATTGGCAGAATTATCGATAACCGCAGACATAGGCCAATCCTGCGGCAACGCCGCTCCCCTTGCATTAGCTTACGCTGACCGACCATGGTCAGATCAACAGCGAGTTCATGTTCCTGTCCGATCCCCCCACACCTCGCTGGATCTGGCTGCCGCTTCCACGGAAACAGGCGGCCGAGCCGGTCGTGCGGAAATGGCTATCGGAACAACTCCACTATCCAGCGGCAGACCTGCGGATCGAACGCACGCCATATGGGCGCCCCATGCTCGGTGCACCGTTCGACCGCTGGGACTGCAACTGGAGCCACAGCGGTGAAGGCCTGCTGGCCGCACTTGCGGAAGGCCGCCGGGTCGGCGTCGACCTGGAGTGGCAACGCCCACGCCCGCGCGCGCAGTTGCTGGCCCGGCGCTTCTTCAGCGCGGAGGAGGCTCAATGGCTCGACCACCTGGACCCCGCGGTGCGTGAGCACAACTTCGTGCGTTTATGGTGTGCGAAAGAGGCGGTCCTGAAGGCGCACGGGCGCGGTCTGGCATTCGGCCTGGACCGGCTCGCGTTTACGGACACCGCGGCCGGGCTGCAACTGGCCACCTGTGACCCGGCACTGGGACGCCCCTCACAGTGGAGCCTGCGTGAACTGTCACCCGCCCCTGGCTACACCGCAATGCTTGCCTGGCGTGACCACTGGCCGCCGATGTGACGGTTACCAACCGCCTACGGCCGTCATACTCTCCGACGATGATTAGCCCAACCTTCCCCGCCGCGGCGACCTCCGAGCGCCTGCAAGCCCGCCTGCACGCGGGCCTGGAGGCCCTCGCCCTGGATCGCGGCCTGGCCGCGCCGCTACTGGACTACCTGGACCTGCTGGCCCGCTGGAACCAGACCTACAACCTCACGGCCGTGCGCGACCCGCTGGAAATGGTCGACAAACACCTGCTCGATTCGCTGGCGATGCACGCGTATCTGGACGATATCGCCGGGGCGGGCGGGGCATTGGCCGACCTGGGTACCGGTGCCGGCCTGCCTGGCATCCCGTTGGCCATCGCCAAGCCCGGCCTGCGAGTCACGTTGGTGGAGAGCAATGGCAAGAAGTGCCGGTTCATGCGCGAGGTGGTGCGCAAGCTGGGCCTGCGGGACGTGCAAGTGGTCGAATCGCGGATCGAGGCGCTGGATCGGCCCGGCGCCTTCGACGCGATTACCGCCCGCGCGCTGGCGACGCTGCCGTTGATCCTCCAGCTCGGCGGCCATCTGCTCACACCCGACGGCTGCCTGCTGGCAATGAAGGGCGTGTATCCCGCGCAGGAGATCGCCGAATTGCCACCGGGCTGGGCCTTGAGTGCGTCGCATCCGCTGTCGGTCCCGGGCCTGGACGCCGAGCGCCACCTGGTCATCGTGGGACGAAGCCACGCCCTCGGCAGGCAACCGCCGAGGCGGGCATAATCCCCAGTCCGACCGGCGCCTCGCGCCGCCTTTGCAACCTTGAGCCAGGGGACGAGCCGCATGGCCCGCATCATCGCCGTCGCCAATCAGAAAGGTGGGGTTGGCAAGACCACCACCGCCGTCAACCTGGCCGCCGCATTGGCGCGCACGCCGCAGAAGGTGTTGCTGGTTGACCTGGACCCGCAGGGCAACGCCACCACCGGTAGCGGAGTAGACAAACGCGAGCTGGAAACGTCGATCTGCGAGGTGCTGCTGGGCGAGGACACCGCCGCCACCGCGATCGTGCGCACCCAGGAAGACTTCGACCTGCTGCCGGGCAACATCGACCTGACGGCAGCCGAGCTGCGGCTGATGACCACCGATGCACGCGAGCAACAACTGAAGCTGGCACTGGCGCCGATTGCCGACAACTACGACTTCGTCCTGATCGACTGCCCTCCGGCATTGTCCTTGTTGACGCTCAACGCGCTGACCGCCGCTGATTCGGTGATCGTGCCGATGCAGTGCGAGTACTACGCGCTGGAAGGCATCAGCGCGCTGATGGATACCATCGAGGCGATCCGCGGCAACCTCAACCCGCAACTGGAAATCGAGGGTGTATTGCGAACCATGTTCGATGTGCGCAACAACCTGGCCAATGCGGTCTCGGCCGAGCTGACCACTCATTTCGGCGACCAGGTGTTCCGCACCATCGTCCCACGCAACGTACGCCTGGCCGAGGCCCCCAGCCATGGCCAGAGCATCGTCGGCTACGACGGTGCGAGCCGTGGCGGGATTGCCTACCTTGGCCTGGCCGGGGAAGTATTGCGCCGCCAGCGCGAGCGCAGCCGGGCGGTCAAACAAGCGCAGTCGGGGATCACGCCACCAACCACGGAGACCGCCGCATGAGTGCCGTAAAGGGCGAGCCCGGCAAGCAAGCCGCCGCCAATGAGCCGGCCGCCAAGGCCGCGGCAAGCAAAGGGGCTTCCGCAAAGAAGCGTGGTCTGGGTCGCGGACTGGAGGCCCTGCTTGGCCCGAAGGCCGGAGCCACCGTGCTGGAAGCCGGCATCGGCGATACCTTGCGCTACCTGCCCGTGGATGCTCTCGCGCCGGGCAAGTACCAACCGCGCAAGCACTGGGACCAGGACAAGCTGGAGGAGTTGGCGGAGTCGATCCGCGCCCAGGGCGTGATCCAGCCGATTGTCGCGCGCGAAACCCGCGAGCACGGCGGCAAGACCTACGAGATCATCGCCGGCGAGCGTCGCTGGCGCGCCTCCCGACTGGCGGGACTGGACGAGATCCCGGTCGTGGTGCGCGAAGTGGACGATCGCACCGTCGTCGCGATGGCCCTGATCGAGAACATCCAGCGCGAGGATCTCAATCCGCTGGAAGAGGCCTCCGCGCTGCAGCGGCTGATTGACGAGTTCGACCTCACCCACGCCGAGGCCGCCGGCGCCGTGGGGCGTTCACGCGCATCGGTCTCCAATCTGCTGCGGCTGCTGGAACTGCCGCCGGCGATCCGCGCACTGGTCGAGGCCCGGCAACTGGAGATGGGGCACGCGCGCGCGCTGCTGACCCTGTCGCCGGACCTGGCCAGCAAACTTGCCAGCGATGCCGCCGAGCACGGCTGGTCGGTGCGTGAGGTGGAACATCGCGTCCAGCAGTACGCGTTGGGCAAGGTTCCCGAAGGCAAGCGCGCACGCCCGGCCAAGACGCGCCCACAGGCCGACATCGTGACCCTGGAGCGTGAGCTGTCGGAGTCGCTCAACACCAAGGTCAACGTCCTGCACGGTCGCGGCGGCAAGGGTCGTCTGGTGATTCATTACAGCGACCTGGATTCACTCGACGGGGTGCTGGAGAAGCTGCGCGGCCGCGGCGAGTAACACCGACGGACCCGACCGGCGCCGTCAGCCCGGTACTTTTGGCCCGTGGGCAGGCATCGAGCGCGAATGCGAAGATCAGGAACCTTCCCGTATCCGTAGCCGCCGTGAACCTACTGCTCCCCGCCCTCCTCGCCGCCCACCTGGCGCTTGCCGCCGTGCCCGCCCACGCCGGACCGGCAGCTACCGGGGCGACGGCCACCACGCTCGGCGCCGAGCCAGCCACCGAAGCCTCCGCGGCTGACGCGCGTTTCCAGGCAATCCACGAGCGCGAATGGACCTGGCGGCAGAAACAATTCGGCAGCGCCGACGAGGACAGTGACGGCGCCAACCAGCACCAGCTTCCATCGGTCGACGCGGCCAGCCAGACCGCGCGGTTGAAGGTCTGGGAGGGAGTGCTGGCCGAACTTGACGCGATCGATCCGGAAGCACTGTCGGCAGACAACCGTATCAACCTGGCGGTGTATCGCCCCCAGATCGAGAACCTCGCCGCGGAGGTCCGGTTCCGCAGCTACGAAATGCCGTTCAACTCGGACTCCTCGTTCTGGTCCAACCTGGGCTTCATGACCCGGCGCCCGATGCATACCTCGGAAGACTACCGGGCCTACATCGAGCGTCTGGCCGACGTGCCGCGCTACTTTGACCAGCAGATCGCCAACATGCGCGCCGGGCTGGATCGAGGCTTCAGTGTGCCGCGGATCGTGCTGGACGGGCGCGATGTCTCGATCGCCGCGATCGCCGAACTCGACGACCCGACCCAGTCCAGCTTCTACGAGCCCTTGGAGAAGCTCCCCGACGCCATCCCTGCCGCCGAGCAAGCCAGGCTGCGCGAAGCCGCGCGTGCCGCGATCGGTGAACAGCTGATCCCCGCCTACGGCCAGTTGCTGGCTTTCTTCCGCGAGGAGTACGTGCCGCGCGCACGCACTACCCTGGGCGCCTCCGAGTTTCCCGATGGCGAAGCGTTCTATCGCCAGCAGATCCGCAAGTACACGACCCTGGATCTCACCCCCGATGAAATCCACCAGATAGGCCTGGATGAAGTCGCCCGGATCCAGACCCAGATGGATGCAATCATCGAGCAGGTCGGCTTCGAAGGCAGCTTTGCCGAGTTCCTGGAGTTCCTGCGCACCGACCCGCAGTTCTACGCCAAGACCCCGCAGGAACTGCTCAATCGCGCCGCCTGGATCGCCAAGCGCATCGACGGCGTCGTCGGCCAGTACATCGGCACCCTGCCGCGCGGCCGCTTCACCATCATCCCGGTACCGGAAGACATCGCGCCGTTCTGGACCAGCGGTCGCGGTGGCAACGGCACCTACTGGCTCAACACCTACGATCTGCCCTCGCGCGCGCTTTACAACCTGCCGGCCCTGACCCTGCACGAAGCCTCACCCGGTCACGCCCTGCAGGGCGCACTGGCAGAGGAGCAAACCGCCCTGCCCGACTTCCGCCGCAACACCTACATCTCCGCCTTTGGCGAAGGCTGGGGGCTGTACGTGGAAAAACTGGGCGAGGAAATGGGCATCTACCAGACCCCCTACGAACATTTCGGCCGACTGACCTACGAGATGTGGCGCGCGGCGCGACTGGTGATCGACACCGGCGTGCATGCCCAAGGCTGGACCCGCGACCAGGCCCTGGCCTACCTGCGCGACCGCACCGCGCTGAGCGAGCACGAGATCACCACCGAGGTCGACCGCTACATCTCATGGCCCGGCCAGGCGCTGAGCTACAAGCTGGGCGAACTGGCGATCGTCCGCCTGCGCGGCGAGGCCGAGAAAGCACTGGGCAACCAATTCGACATCAAGGCCTTCCACGACATGGTGCTGGCGCTGGGCTCGGTGCCACTACCGGTGCTGGAAACCCAGGTACACGAGTTCATCGAGCAATCCCGCGCGGCCGAAGCCACTCAACCCGAAAAAACGGAAACGACCAGCACCTGACCGCGCCACCCAAAGCGCCGGCGCGGTGTCCGGTGTGGGGCCTGCGTATAGCGGACATGGATGTCCGCGGCGGGGGGGGGGGGGGAAGGAGGAGGAAACAACACACAAAAACAGACACCACACCAAGAACCCACCCCCCCCA
>NZ_JBSVRJ010000005.1:51113-81339 GCF_054052105.1 Lysobacter sp. A286
GGGGGGGGGGGGGGGGGGGGTGGGGGGGGGGTTGGGGGGGGGGGGGGGGGAAAAAGGGGAGGGGGAAAGTCCCCCACACCGGGCGCCGCTCCCCCCGAAGCCCACGCCCTGCAGTTGCTTTTGCCTTCGCCTCCACCTAAGCAGTTGCAACCCCCACAGCCACTCCCGCATAATACCCGGCTCGCTGTGTCCTGCTTTCCCAATGGGTAAGCAAGGCGACTCCCGGAAGCGCGATTCCGGGTCGCCCGGTTCCAGCGTCCGTCCTCCAGGACGGCACCCTTCCCGTATCGCATGCCGCCCACCTGAACTGTGGACCCGGCGGGGCCGCCGCCTCCCTGGCCAAGGGAAGCATCAACATCCTTTCGAGGTGCGTATGTCCCGTGTATGCCAAGTAACCGGCAAGCGAACGACGACCGGCAACAACGTCTCGCACGCCATGAACAAGACCCGTCGCCGCTTCATGCCCAACCTTCACGAGCGCCGCTTCTGGGTCGCCAGTGAAAACCGCTGGGTGAAGCTCCGCGTTTCCGCCAACGCCATGCGCACCATCGACAAGAACGGCATCGACTCCGTTCTGGCCGATCTCCGCGCACGCGGCGAAAAGATCTAAGGAGAATTGAACCATGGCTTCCAAGCGCGACAAAATTCGCCTGATCTCTTCGGCCAACACCGGTCATTTCTATACCACTGACAAGAACAAGAAGAACACGCCGAACAAGATGGAGATCAAGAAGTACGATCCCGTCGTTCGCAAGCACGTGATCTACAAGGAAGGCAAGATCAAGTAAGCCTTCCGGCTTGTTCCAAAAGAAACCCGCCTTCCGGCGGGTTTCTTTTTTGCTAGCCAAAGATCAAAGCTTGATGTCCCACGAGTTGATGTAGCCGGTGTCACCGGCCCACATGTCGCGTGCGCGCAACTTCCAGGTGCCATTGATCGACTCACCCGATAGGTCGACGTCGGCATAACCGATCACGTTGTCCGCACTATCGCTGCCACTGGAGTTCTTGATCCGGTAGGTCGAGCCATCCGGTGCCACCAGGTCAATCTGCAGGTCACCGCGATACGTGTGCCGGATATCGACGTTCAGCCGGGTCGCGGACGCGCCGTTGCCACTGCGACCCGACACGGTGATCGGGCTTTCTATGGTGCCCGGGCTGGGAATCGAGTAGTTGCCGGCGTTGGTGTAGGTCTGCGGACTGTTGTCACCACCGCCGCCGCCTGCGGTATAGCTACCGACCAGGCTCACCCCGGCGTAGCTCTGGTACGCCTTCACGCGCACGTGATACGTCCCAGCCACCGGCGTTGCGAAGGTGCAGGTCTCGCTGTTGCCGCTGCGCCACGGTCGGCAGTCATACGCGCTGTCGGTTGGTGCACTGCCGCGCCTGACATACAGATCCGCATCACCGCTACCGCCGGAGATGGAGAAGCTCAGGCCACTGGCACCGGCCGGAACCACCATCGTGTAGACCACGTCGTTGCCACTGCTGGCCGCCAAGCCAGTCGCCGGCACGCCGTTCTGCAAGGTTCCATCGCCCGGATCACCCGGGTCGCCCGGATCACCACCTCCTCCGACCACCGCATCCACCGCCGCCTTCGCATTGACGATGCCCTGGCCAATGTCGCGGTCGGTATTGCCCGGGAACGGACGCAAGGTGGATTTCAGGATGGATTCGATCTGTGCCGGCGTCTTGACCCCGCCATTGGCCGCGGCCGCCGACTGGATCAGCGCGACCACGCCAGCCACGTGCGGAGACGCCATCGAGGTGCCCGACATCAGGCTGTAGCCCTCGGCGCCCGGCGTGGTGCTGCCGGTATTGACGGTCGAGGCGATGCCGCTGCCTGGTGCGGCCACGTCGATCAACGAACCATAGTTGGAAAAACTCGAGCGTGCGCCCTGACGATCGGTGGACGCCACCGAGATCACGTTGTTGCAGTTGCCTGGCGTGAACCCGGAAACGTCGGCGTTGCTGTTGCCCGATGCGATGACGATGGTGGTGCCGCGCGAGACCGCCCCATTGATTGCATTCTGGGTGGTGTTGCCACACGAACCCGAGCCGCCCAGGCTCATGTTGATGACCTCGGCAGGATTGGGATTGTTCGGCACCCCCGGGACGCTGCCGCCGGACGCCCAGATGATGCCGTCGGCAATATCGGAGGTATAGCCGCCACCCTTGCCGAGCACGCGCACCGGCTGGATCCGGGCATTCGGGGCCACGCCAGCCACACCCTTGTTGTTGTTGGTGACAGCGGCGACGGTGCCCGCAACGTGGGTACCGTGCCAGCTGGAACCACCACCGTTGTAGGCGTCACCAGGGTCGGCCGGGTTGCTGTCGCGACCGTTGCCATCGCCCGCGATGCCGGCGTCGGAAATCATGTCGTAGCCGGCAACGACATTGGCGTTCAAGTCACTGTGGTTGGTGATGCCGGTGTCCAGCACGGCGACGACAATGCCCTGGCCGGTGCTGACATCCCAGGCCTGGTCGGCCTTGATGCCACCAGCGGCCTCGAAGTAGTGCCACTGGTTACTCACGTAATAGGTGTCGTTGGGGGTCATGGTCGGCTTGAGCAACTGATCGACCTCGACGTACTCCACGTTTGGGTCTGTGGCGATCTGGCGCATCAACGCCGCTGCCTCGACCCGATCCAGCTTGCGTGCGGTACGGATCACGTCGGCTCCAGTGGCCGTGCGACGCAACTGCCGCAACTCCATCTTTTGGCCGGCAGCCGTAGTGGTGGCCACGCGTTGCAGCGAGCGCTGAACATTGGCAACGTTGAGCTGCGGAGCGCTACCGTCGCGGTACTTCACGATGAAGCGATCATGCGTCTCGCCCGATTGCAGGGCCGACAGGTTGACCGTGCCATCACCTGTGGCGAGCGCAGGCGCGGCGAAGATGGATGCTGTCAACGCGGCTGCGGTGGCAACTGCAAGCGCGTGTTTGCGCATGCCGGGAGTGGAAATTGTAGGCATTTCGTATTACCCCTATGTGGCTTGGTTTGGGTGTATTGAAATGACAAACGATCCAGACCAGCTCCTCCCCCTGCGATGCGGTCTGCGTTGCCATCACTGTGCGACCTGAGCCTGGCGAATGGCCGTGGACGCGGCTTCCTTTGCGTCCACGGCCGAAGACGTCTCTATTCGGCACTTCGTACCGACGTCCTTGCGAGGCCCCTGCACTCCGCTATTGCCCTTCCCTGGCATTCCGTCCCTGGCGTTCCTTCCTGGAGGTGCGTTCCAATTGCCCGGGCTCCGAAGTACGGAACAGATATAAGTGACGTCAAGGGTCATTTGCTTATGCAAATTGTTCAATTTTTTATCAATTAACGATCATTTTGAGACATTCGTCGCGTTATTGGCCGACAGATATCCCCTCGGCAGCAGCTATCGGGATAGTTGAGGGTCCGGCGGGGAGCCGGCTCGGCGGGCTGTGCGGAGGCGCACCGCCGCGATACAACCCACGACAGGAGCGCGCGCAGTGACGGATGCACCCGGGTGTCCATGGCCCAGCGAGGTCAGGCAACTAAGGATTGGCGACCTGGAAATTGACCTGAGGTACCGCCGGGTCAGCAGTCCGGAGCAAACGGTCGAACTGCCCCAGCGCGCGTTCGACCTGTTGCTGGAGTTTCTCGCCAGCCCCCATGCCCTGCATACCCGGGCAATGTTGTTTGATCAGGTCTGGCAGGGTGTGATCGTCGAAGATGCCAACCTGTCACAAAGCATATGGCTACTGCGCAAGGCCTTGGGGCCATCGCGCAAGCAATGGATCCGTACCGTTGCAAAAAAGGGCTACGTGTTCGAGCCGCCCGGACCCGTGGAACCGGTGCTGGTCAATGCGGCCTATGCCATCGACGGCGGGGTAGCCGGGCGGGACGACTCGCCGCCTGCGGAGCCGTCGGAAGTCCGCATTGGCGGCCCAGAAGTTCCTGAGAAACGGCTCCACCTCTGGCTATTGGCGGCGGGACTGGCGACGCTGGCCGCCATTGCCATCGTCTTGGTACCCAAGCCCACGCCATTGGCGCCGATTGACGCGGCAACCGCTCCGGTGGCCGTCGCACTGATCGAGGTTGGCAACAACAATGATGCCGAGGCTCATTGGCCGGCAACCCTGTTGTATGCCTGGCTGGAATGGAAACTCGACTCGCTGCCGGAAGTGATCGTGATGAGCGAAGCGCACCTGGCTGCCGACGCGGCGTCACTGTCGCCTACGGTGGTGCTGCTCAGTTCCGGGCAAACTGCAGACAAGCCGGGCGAACGTTTCGTCCGCGCCCGCATTACCGACGCCGATGGCACCCGGCAACTGGAACTGCGCGGCAACCAGGCCCGGATTCCGGCACTGGTCGACCAGTTGTCCCAGCAGATACTGACGCAGTTGGTTCCCGGCCGAGACGACACGCCGTGGCCAACGCTGGACATCGATGCACCCGCTGCCCGCAGCTATGCCACCGCCTACCAGGACTATCGCGACCGGGACATGTCCGCCAGCGCGGCCGGCTTGCAGTCGGTAGTCGAACAATCGCCTGATTTTGGACTGGCACAGCTGCAACTGGCGATGTCCCGGGCACGATTGGGGCAAGCCAATGCCGCCGTGGCACACATGCAGACGGCGCGCGAATTGCTGGTGCCGATCGGCGACGATACCGACCAGGTGCTGGATGCCGCACAACTGTCGGTCGATCCGCGCCGCGTGACTGAGGCGGCTGCGGCAATCACCGCGTTGGCGCACAGATACCCGAAAAACCTGACATTCCGCCTCGACCAGGCCTGGCTCCAACTACGCTCCGGCCAGTCCGACCTGGCACTGGAGAGCCTGGCGGAGGTGGAATGGCAGCGCCAGCCCATCAGCTTGCGCATTCCCTGGTTGATTTGCCTGGCCGAGATTGCCGGCACCCGCGGCGACCGCAATGGCATGCGTACGCACGCGATGGCGGCCGAGCAACTGGCACGGGACGCCGGCCCGGGATGGGAGCGTGAGCGCGCGACCGCCATCCACCTGAAAGCCCAGGTCGACGTCGCCGAGTTCGGGGAGAAGGCCGACATGTCGCAGTTCGAGCAGGCAGCAGTGCTGTTCGCCGCTGCCGGCGCGGAACTGGACGCATTGTACGTCCGGGTTTCCGCCGAACTGTCGAAGCCACCATCGGTGCCGTCGACGCAGTTGGACACGCTGCTGGCCCGATCACACGCCGGTGGTTATCGATCCATGGAGGTCCAACTGCTTCGCCGCGTTGCGTTCCAGCACTACAACGCCGGCAACCTGGCCGAGTACCGCAAGCGACTGGATGAGGCCCTCGCCATCGCCGTGGCTGCGGGCGATGCCCACGGGCAGCGCGCATTGCAACTGGACTTGCTCAACGAGGACGCCTTGGCAGGTCGCTTCGATCAGGCACGCGAACGTGTTCGCCTTATCCGAAGCCAGGGGTTGAAAGGCAACCTGGCGGTGTGGCTGGACCAGTTCGAGGCGTTTATCCTGGCCACCGAGGGCGACTACACCGGCTCGCTGGAAGTACTCGAGCACACCGTGAAGCGACTCGCCCGTGAAGACCTCCCGCCATTGCCCGCGGTGGTTTCTGCGCGACTGGCATGCGCGAGGGTGACTGGGCTGTTGTCGTTGGGACGGATGCAGCAAGCGCGCATGGCGCTGGATCGCTGCGGTCTGGATGGGCAACCCGAGCTGCAGGATCAATTGGTGATGCACCAAGCCGCCATCTCCCTGCTGGCCGGCGATGCGGCGTCCGCGTTGCCACGGCTGCAGACGATGGTGACCCGGATCCGATCCATGGAGCAATGTCCCGAACGCTGGATGACGGCACTGCAGGTCGCGCCGCTGCTGGCTCGCGCCGGCCAATTGGAAGAAGCGGACGCGTTGTACATCGCTACCCACGACGCACTGCAAGGTTCCGGATACGCCTGGTTGCTCGCCGAGGCGGAAGTTGGCCAAGCCGAAACCGCGGCCGCGCGCGGCTGGTGGACGCAGGCGATGCGCCACGCAGACGCCGCACGCCAAACCTATCCCAACGACACCTGGATGCAGTCCCACCGTCTGGACCAGGTCGGAATCCTGCGTGCGCTGGCCGACAACCAGCCCCGGGCCGCGCAATCCTTGCTGTCACGTAGTCACGCCCGCGCCCATGCGCTGGGGGATGTCGCGGTACAGCTGGAGCTGCACAGCCTGATGGCGGCCGATGGTCGGCTCGACGACTGCGACATCGAAGGCCCCGGCGCGCAAGTCGCCACCACCGGCATGCGGGGCGCAAACCTGGACTGGATGACACTCTGGCCGGCAGGCCGCGAAGCGGCCATCGCGGCGGCACCTGCCCACAACCGGCACCAGGCCGACCAGGTACGGCATTGACCGACCCCCGTTGATGCAGACAACATCGTCACTGCACATGTCACGCAGGCGCAGTTTTCAGCTGCCCTGCCGGATTGGCCAGACAGAGCGATGTCCGCGCAAAAAATGACATCATCTGGACCGTCGCGGACATTGACGGCCGTGATCCGCTACGTGCTGGTATGCGTCGCCCTCCGATCGACCTGCTGGTTGCGAAGCGGTCTCCGCCACTCACCTACAATCGGGCCATGACGAATCCGACCCTTTCCGTGGATGTCGCGATCATCGGCGGTGGCGCGGCTGGCGTGATGACGGCCACCCATCTCTTGCGCCTGGCTGCCACGCCGCTGCAGATCGTCCTGGTCGAACCTGCCGCGATGCTCGGCGAAGGTGCCGCCTACGCCAGTCGCGCCGCCGAGCATCGGCTCAACGTACCCGTGAAGCGCATGAGCGCGTTTGTCGACCGGCCCGAGGATTTCCTCGACTTCATGCTGGAACACCACGGCTCTACCGATCAGTCGACGGGATCGTTGTCCGACAGTTACGCGCAACGTCGACACTATGCGGACTACCTGCGTGATCGGCTGCGACAGGCCGGGACAGGCAGTGTCGCCCAGCTTGAAGTCGTGCACGATCGCGCGGTCGCGATGACAGGGCCGGGACCGGGCTGGCGTGTGCAGCTCGCCTCGGGCGCGACGGTTTGCACCCGCAATGTCGTGCTGGCAATGGGCAACACCGTGCGTCCGCTGCCCGCACGCGGGGTTGATGCGTTGTCGGTCGGCCAATACCTGGAAGCCTGGCATTACGAGTCCGTCGCCCAGCTTCGGCGCGATGCCGAAATCGCGATCATCGGTTCGGGCCTGAGCATGGCCGATGTGGTGCTGTCGCTTCACGCCGGCGGTCACCGCGGCCGCATCCATGTGCTGTCACGACACGCCCTGATGCCGCTGCCGCATGCCGACACCCATGGAGCCGCGGATTTTGACCCGGCGGCACTGCTCGCACTGTCCTTGCGCCAGCGTTTGAAAGCACTACGCGGCCATGCGGCCAGTGCGGTTGCCCATGGCGAGGCCTGGCAGGGGGTGATCGACCGCATCCGGCCGCACGTGCAGGCTTTGTGGCAAAGCCTGTCGGTCGCTGATCAGCGGCGTTTCCTGCGTCATGTCGTGCGGCAATGGGACGTGCACCGGCACCGGATCGCGCCGGACGTGCATGCCACGATCGATGCGCTGCGCGCCAGCGGCCAGTTGCAGCTTCATCGCGGACGCTTGCAGGCGGCAACGTCCACCGCTGACGGGGTGCGCCTGGAGGTCCAGCGGTCCGACGGCGGCGCACGGGTGCTGGAGGCCGATCACCTCGTCAATGCCACCGGCGTGGAGACCCGCGCCGCCTCGATGCGCAACGCCTTGTTGCAGGACCTGCTGGCAACGGGCGTGGCGGCACCTGGCCCGCATGGCATTGGCATCGATACGGCAGCCAATGGCGAGGTGATCGCACGGGATGGCGCGGTACAGGCCACCGTGCTGACGCTCGGCAGCCTGCGCATCGGCCGCCTGTGGGAGAGCCTGGCAGTACCCGAGTTGCGCAACCAGAGTGAAGCCATCGCACGCAAACTGCTCGGCGGGGATTAGACCTTCGTCGAGGCAGTACCGAAGTCGTACTGCCTCACCCTACACTCGGCGATCGACTGACCACGGAGGCGCGTGCAATTGATTCCTGGCTGGATACTGCTGCTGGTGTCGGTCGGCTATGTCGGCATGCTGTTCGTCGTCGCGTATTACGGCGATCAACGCGAAGCGATGCCGAAACATCGCTGGGTACGCCCGGCGGTGTACTCGCTGGCGTTGGCGGTCTATTGCTCGTCATGGACGTTCTACGGCGCGGTCGGTACTGCTGCGCGGACCGGCCTGGGGTTCCTGCCGATCTACCTGGGGCCGCTGCTGCTGTTGCTGTTCGGGTGGCGGTTACTGGAACGGCTGGTGCTGATCTCCGACGAGCAGCGGATCACCTCGATCGCCGACTTCCTTTCCTCGCGCTATGGCCGCGCGCCAGGGCTGGCGGCACTGGTCTCGTTGCTCGCGCTGATCGCCGCGATTCCCTACGTAGCGCTGCAGTTCAAGGCCGTCGCCGACAGTATCGAGGTACTCGCCGGGGTACCGGCCAACACCAGTCTGTTGGCTGATCCGGCGCTGTACATCGCGTTGTTGCTGGCGGTGTTCTCGATCCTGTTTGGCACCCGGCAGATCGACGCCACCGAGCACCATCACGGCATGGTGCTGGCGGTCGCGCTGGAGTCGCTGGTCAAACTGGTGGCGTTCATCGCCGTGGGTATCTTCGCGCTGATGCACCTGCCGGGCGTCGGCGGCCTGGGCGAGCGCATCGTGCAGGCCGCCGATACCGTCACCCGGCCCGGTTTGCCGGTGGGCTTCGTCGCCCAGACCCTGCTCGCCTTCACTGCGTTGATCTGCCTGCCACGGCAATTCCACGTCGCGGTGGTGGAGTGCCAGAACGTCGGCGACCTGCGGGTGGCACGCTGGTTTTTCGGCGGCTATCTGGTACTGATCAGCCTGATGGTTGTGCCGATCAGCCTGGCCGGCCAGGCCGTGCTGGGCGACAGCGGGGTATCGCCCGACACCTACGTGCTCGCACTGCCACTGGTGATGGACGAGAACCTGTTGGCGCTGATCGTCTACATCGGTGGATTCTCCGCCGCCACCGGCATGGTGATCGTGACCAGCGTGGCGCTGGCAACGATGGTCAGCAATGATCTGATCATGCCGGCACTGTTGCGTACCGGCGCACTCAGCCGGACCGGGCCGGGTATCGAGAAGCGGGTGCTGTGGGTACGCCGGGCAACGATTATCGGCTTGGCGCTGATGGCCTACGCCTATGCCCGGGGGTCCGGTGACGGCAGCCTCGCCCAGCACGGCCTGTTGGCATTTGCCGCGGTCGCGCAGTTCGCACCGGCGTTGATCGGCGGCCTGTACTGGCGAGGTGCCAGCCGCACCGGTGCGCTCGCGGGAATCTCCGCTGGCGCATCGGTGTGGTTCTATACCTTGTTGTTGCCGAGCCTGGCCACCGGGGGCTGGATCGCTTCGGACTGGGTCGATGTCGGCCCGTTCGGCATTGCCTGGCTGCAACCGGAGCAACTGTTCGGCCTGGTGGGTTGGGACAGCCTGACCCACGGGGTATTCTGGTCGCTGCTGCTCAACACCAGCGCCTTTGTCTACGTCTCCGCACGCCAGCGGCCGCGGCTGCAGGAGCAACTGCGGGCGGCGCCATTCCTGGACCCGTATCGAGAACGACCGCCGCTCGGCCCGGGCGGCTGGGCCGGCAACGTGCGCGGTGGCGACCTGTTGGCGTTGGCCGAACGCATCGTCGGTGGGCGTCATGCCCGACGCTCCTTCCAGGACTATGCCGGTCGGCAGGGTCAGCCATGGAACCCGGAACAGCTTGCCGACCGCGCGCTCGCCCAGTTCACCGAGCGCCTGCTCGCCGCCGCGATCGGTGCCGCTTCCGCACGGCTGACCTTGACCAGTGCCCTGCGCGGATCGGGCATGGAACTGGGCGAGGTGGTGGCGCTGCTGGACGAGGCGAACCAGGAGCTGCGTTTCAACCGCCAGGTACTGGCGACCACGCTGGAGAACATCAGCCAGGGCGTCAGCGTGGTGGACGCGGAGCTGTGCCTGGTGGCCTGGAACCGCCGCTACCAGGAGATGTTCGACTACCCGCAGGGCATGTTGTACGTCGGCCGTCCGGTCGCGGACCTTCTGTACTGGAATGCCGAGCACGGCGAGATGGGCCCGGGGGACATCGAGACCCAGGTACAGCGGCGGATCGAGCACCTTGGTGTCGGCGCGCCGCATGTGTCCGAACGCGTGCGCAGCAACGGGCAGGTGATCGAGCTGCGCGGCCGGCCGCTCGACGGTGGTGGCTACGTCACCAGCTACAGTGACATCACCGATTACAAACGCGTGGAGCGCGCCTTGCGCGAATCCAACGAGACCCTGGAGCAGCGTGTCGAGCAACGCACCCGCGAGGCCGAGGACGCACAGCAATCCAGGACCCGGTTCCTTGCCGCGGTCGGCCACGACCTGCTGCAACCGTTGAATGCCGCGCGGCTGTTTACCTCGGCCCTGCGCGAGAGTGACGAGCCCGACGAACAGGGGCGCCTCGCCGAACGCGTCGATGCCTCCCTGCGCGCCGCCGAGGACCTGCTCGACGGCTTGCTCGATATCTCCCGCCTCGACGCCGGTGCACTGCGCCCGGAGATCGCCGACTTCGACGTCAACGAACTGCTGCGCGAACTGGCCGCCCAGCATTCACCGATCGCCTCCAGCCGCAACCTGCAATTGCGGGTGCGCGCGCCGGCCGCGCCGCTGATGGTGCGCACCGATCGCCGCCTGTTGCGCCGCGCGCTGCAGAATTTCCTCGCCAATGCCTTGCGCTATACCCGTGATGGGGGCGTGCTGATCGCCGCGCGCGTGCGCAAGGGCGCCGTCGAGCTGCAGGTCTGGGACACCGGGCCGGGGATCTCACCGCACCACCTCGTGCAGATCTTCGACGAATTCCGCCGCTTCGACCATCCCGGCCGCGGCGAGCGTGGCCTCGGCTTGGGACTATCAATCTGCCAACGTATCGCCCGCACCCTGGACCATCCGCTGGGCGTGCGTTCGCGGGTCGGTGCCGGCAGCGTGTTCTCAATCACCGTGCCGTTCGGCCGGGCACGTTTCCCCGACGCCCCCGCGCCCGCCCCGCGCACCGAAGGCATTGCCGATTCCCTCACCGGCCTGCGTGTGTTGTGCATCGACAACGACCGCGAGATTCTCGAAGGCATGCGTGCCCTGCTCACCCGCTGGCACGTCGTCAGCATGACCGCCGCCACCGTCGACGAGGCCATCGCCGTGCTGGACGCGCTGCCGGCCGGCGAAGCTCCCGACGTCGCCCTAGTCGACTACCACCTGCACGACCGCCTCGACGGTCTGGGCATCATCGACCTGCTGCGCGAGCGCCTCGGCCCCGACCTGCCGGCCGCGCTGCTGACCGGCGACGGCAGCGATGCGCTCAAGCACGCCGCCCGCGAGCATCACTGTCTGGTGCTGACCAAGCCGATCAAGCCGGCGTCGCTGCGGGCGTTCCTGGCGGCGCAGCGCTAGACAGCCGATGACCTTCGACCAGGGATGTCGCGCTCGGTCGGGCGGTTGCCCGCCGCGCTGGCCAAAGCCAGGTCGAATTGCTTGCGGCCTCCTGGCAGTAAGCGCTACTCCACACCCTCCGGCGGCAACGTGATGTTGCCCGGATCCAACGCCAGGCGGCCGGCAATCAGCACCGCCTGGGTGCGGTTGTTGGCGCCGAGCTTGCGCAGGATCGCGGTGACGTGGGCTTTGACGGTCGCCTCGGAGACTGTGAGCTCGTAGCCGATCTGCTTGTTCAACAAGCCCGAGCCGAGCATCTGCAGGACGCGGAATTGCTGCGGGGTGAGGTCGCGCAGGCGGCGGGCAGCATCGTGTTCATCGGGATCTGCAGCCGGGGCATTGAAGGCGGCGGACGGGGCCCAGCGGTCGCCCGCCAGAACGGTACCGATCGCCTCGCCCAGGGTGGCCACATCGGCGGATTTTGGAATGAAGCCGACCGCGCCGTGATCCAGCGCGCGCCGCATCACCGCCGGCTCCTCGCGCGCGGACACCACTACGATCGGCAGTTGCGGATGCAAGGCACGCAAGTGCACCAACGCACTGAAACCCTGCGCGCCGGGCATGTTCAGGTCGAGCAGCAACAGGTCGGCGTCCGGCTCGGCTTCGACCAGCGCGTACAGGGCGCCCACGCTGTCGGCCTCGTGCAGGCGCGCGGTCGGCAGTACCCGCGCAACGACCCCGCGCAAGGCTTCGCGGAACAGCGGGTGGTCATCGGCAATCAGCAGGGTCGGCATGGGCGGACGCTACGGGACGCGGCGCTCCTTGACCAGCGAATCGACTACGGCCGGATCGGCCAGGGTGCTGGTGTCGCCGAGTTGATCCGGGGCGTTCTCCGCAATCTTGCGCAGGATGCGGCGCATGATCTTGCCTGAGCGGGTTTTGGGCAGGCCCGGCGCCCATTGCAGATGGTCGGGAGTCGCAATCGGACCGATTTCCGTACGCACATGCTTGACCAGTTCGGCGCGCAATGCATCGCTGGGCTGCTCGCCGGCAATCAGGGTCACGTAGGCATAGATGCCCTGGCCCTTGATGTCGTGCGGGAAGCCGACCACGGCGGCCTCGGCGACCTGCGGGTGAGAGACCAGCGCGCTCTCCACCTCGGCGGTGCCGATGCGGTGGCCGCTGACGTTGATCACGTCATCCACCCGGCCGGTGATCCAGTAGTCGCCGTCGGCGTCGCGGCGGCAGCCATCGCCGGTGAAGTAGGTGCCCGGATAGGTCTTGAAGTAGGTATCGATGAAACGCTGGTCATCGCCGTAGACGGTGCGCATCTGGCCCGGCCAGGAATCGACGATGACCAGGTTGCCTTCGCCCTCGCCTTCGATGAAGTTGCCGTTGGTGTCGACAATCGCCGGCTGGACGCCGAAGAACGGGTTGGTGGCACAGCCTGGCTTGAGGTCGGTCGCACCCGGCAGCGGCGAGATCAGGATGCCGCCGTTCTCGGTCTGCCACCAGGTGTCAACGATCGGGCAACGACCGTCGCCGACGACGTCGTAGTACCAGCGCCAGGCCTCGGGATTGATCGGCTCCCCGACGCTGCCCAGCAGGCGCAGTGATTTGCGCGAAGTCGCCTTGACCGGCTCGTCGCCCTCGCGCATCAGCGCGCGGATCGCGGTCGGCGCGGTGTAGAAAATGGTGACCTGGTGCTTGTCGATGACCTGCCAGAAGCGCGAGGCATCCGGGTAGTTCGGCACGCCCTCGAACACCAGTGAGGTGGCGCCGTTGGCCAGTGGCCCGTAGACGATGTAGCTGTGGCCGGTGACCCAACCGACGTCGGCGGTGCACCAATAGACGTCGTCCTCGCGCAGGTCGAATATCGCCTCGTGGGTGTAGCTGACATACACCAGGTAGCCCCCGGTGGTGTGCAGCACGCCCTTGGGTTTGCCGGTGCTGCCGGAGGTGTAGAGGATGAACAATGGGTCCTCGGCGTTCATGCGCTCGGGCTCGCACTCGACCGGCTGTCCGTCGACCACGGCGTCATACCAGCGGTCGCGCGGCATCTGCATGTCGACCGCGGCGCGGGTGTGGCGTACCACCAGCACGGTCTCGACGCTGTTGGTGCCCGGCAGCTTCAGCGCGGCATCGACGTTGACCTTCAACGGCACCCGCTTGCTGCCGCGCAGGCCTTCGTCGGCGGTGATGATCAACTTGCTGCCGCTGTCGGCCACGCGGTCGGCGATCGAGTGGGCCGAGAAGCCGCCAAACACCACCATGTGCACCGCGCCGATGCGCGCGCAGGCGAGCATCGCGATCGCCGCCTCGGGAATCATCGGCAGGTAGATGGTGACCCGGTCGCCCTTGCCGATGCCCAGCGCGCGCAGGGCGTTGGCCAGCTTGCATACGCGCTGGTGCAGCTCGCGGTAGGTGATGTTCTGCGCGGCTGCGTCAGGGCTGTCGGGCTCGAACACCAGCGCGGTCTTGTCACCGCGGGTAGCCAAGTGGCGGTCCAGGCAATTGACGCTGACGTTGAGCTCGCCGTCCTCGTACCAGCGGATGCGGAAATCGGCCAGGTCGAAGCTGGTGTTCTTGATCCTGGTCGGCTTGGTCATCCAGTCCAGCCGCTCCGCCACCTGCCCCCAGAACTGGTCCGGGTGCGCGACCGACTGCGCATACAGGCGCTGGTAGTCGTCCTGGGTGATGCGGGTATCGGCGGCGAACCCGGGTTTGACCGGATAGACCGCGATGGGCTGGTTCGAGACGGGCTCGCTCATGACGCACTCCGATATGCAGTTGCGGGGCCGGCACGCGGCGGGTGCCAGGAGCGTCAGTGTGCCGCATCGTCCGGGGCGGTCGGTAAACCTCGCCTTAGACCTTGGTCGTAATCGGCAGGATGAACAGGGGCATCTACGACCAAAGGTGAATGGTTGTGCAGTGCGGTGGCCACGCAGTCTGCCTGCGAACCGTGCAAACGACGCGGTTTCCATGGGAGGGAACATGTCCATTCGCGAGCCGTCGTACGGCGTGACCACGCGCCACAAGCGACCGACCCCCAAGCGACCGCTCGCCGCGGCGTTGCTGGTCGCACTGGCATTGCCCGGCTTCGCCTACGCGCAAACAGCCAAGGAGGTCGAGCTGGAGGCCCGCGTGGTCGAGCTGGAGAAGATGGTCCAGCAACTGGTGTCGCAGCAACAGCAGGCCATCACCACTACCGAAGCGGTGCCGGCCACCCCGGCCGCGACCGCGGTAGCCGACGGCAAGGCGATCCAGGCCACCACCATCACACCGTCCGCGGCACCCGGCACCGCCTTCAGCTTCGGTGGTTTCATCAAGCTCGACGCGATGGTCACCGACACCAGTGACGGGCGCATCGCCGACGGCTCGGCGGGCCGGCTGTTCTACGTCCCCAGCACGATTCCGGTTGGCCCCGACGGCGCCGAGGGCGGCGACGCCTATACCGATGTGCATGCTCAGTTCTCGCGCTTCTGGCTCGCCGCCGACCACGTCACCGACGCCGGCGACAAGGTCAAGGCCTACATCGAAGCCGACATGTACGGCGGCGGCAGCAACGCGCTGCTCGGCAACGAGACCTCGACCAACACCTACGGCGTGTCCCTGCGCCACGCCTATGTGAGCTGGAACAACTGGCTGGCTGGCCAGACCTGGTCGAACTTCCAGGACACCGCCGCGCTGCCGGATTCGGTCGACTTCGTCGGCCCGACCGACGGCGTGATCTTCGTGCGCCAGGCCCAGCTGCGCTACACCAGCGGCCCGTGGTCGTTCTCACTGGAGAACCCGCAGACCACCGTCACCCCGTACCTCGCCGCCGGCCCGCGCTTCAACAGTGGCGACAACATCGCCCCCGATGCGACGGCGCGCTGGCTCACCAAGGGCGACTGGGGCCACTTCACCGTGGCCGGCCTGCTGCGCCAGTTCAAGGCTGGCGAGGAGACCGCGACCGGCGGCGCGCTCAGCGCCTCGGGCAAGTTCAACATCGGCCCCAACGACGACATCCGCTACGCGATCAACGGCGGCAGCGGCATCGGCCGTTACCTCGCCTTCGGCATGGGCAGCGACGTGGTGCAGGACGTCGACGGCGATCTCGAGGCGCTGGACGGCTATGGCGGCTATGTCGCCTGGCGCCATGTCCTCAGCCCGAAGCTGCGCGGCAACCTGATGTACTCGGCCGCGCACTTCGACAACGACGTCGGAATCACCGGCCAGGGCGTGACCGAGCGTGCCCACTCGCTGCGCGCCAACCTCATCTATTCGCCGTTTCCCAAGCTCGACATCGGCGCGGAACTGAGCGTCGGCCAGCGTTTCCTCGAAGACGATCGCGAAGGCGACCTGAGCCGCCTGCACACCACCGTCAAGTACAGCTTCTAACGCATACCCAACCCGAAGGGAAACCACCTCATGTCTACCGTCAATCCCGCCGCCGGCGCACCGCCAAAGGTCGCCATCACCAAGGAACAGCGCAAGGTCATCATTGCCTCCAGCCTTGGCACCGTGTTCGAGTGGTACGACTTCTATCTGTACGGCTCGCTCGCGGCGATCATCGCCGCCCAGTTCTTCAGTGGCGTCAACGAGACCACCGGCTTCATCTTCGCGCTGCTGGCGTTTGCCGCCGGTTTCGCGGTGCGACCATTCGGGGCGATCGTGTTCGGCCGCATCGGCGACATGGTCGGGCGCAAGTACACGTTCCTGATCACCATCGTGATCATGGGCATCTCGACCTTCCTGGTCGGCATGCTGCCCAGTTACGCATCCATCGGCATCACTGCGCCGATCATCCTGGTGGTCCTGCGAATGCTGCAGGGGCTGGCGCTGGGCGGTGAGTACGGCGGCGCCGCGACGTATGTGGCCGAACATGCCCCGCACGGCCGGCGCGGCCTGTTCACCAGCTTCATCCAGACCACCGCGACGGTCGGGCTGCTGTTGTCGCTGGTGGTGATCCTGAGCGTGCGCGGAATCCTGGGCGAAGAGGCGTTCGAACAATGGGGCTGGCGCATCCCGTTCCTGATCTCCATCGTGCTGGTCGGCGTGTCGGTGTGGATCCGCATGCAGCTGGCCGAATCGCCGATGTTCCAGAAAATGAAGGACGAAGGCACGCTGTCGAAGGCACCGATCACCGAAAGCTTCTTCTCGAAGAACGGCCGCATCGTTCTGCTGGCCCTGCTCGGCGCGACTGCCGGTCAGGCCGTGGTCTGGTACACCGGCCAGTTCTACGCGATGTACTTCCTGACACAGTCGCTGAAGGTCGACCCGACCACGACCTGGCTGCTGATTGGCGGCGCGTTGCTGATTGGTACACCGTTCTTTGTGTTCTTCGGCTGGTTGTCGGACAAGATCGGCCGCAAGAAGATCGTGCTCGCGGGCTGCCTGATTGCCGCACTGACCTACTTCCCGCTGTTCAAGGCGCTGACCCACTACGCCAACCCGGCAATCGAGGAAGCCAGCGCCTCCTCACCCGCACTGGTGCTGGCCGATCCGACCACCTGCAGTTTCCAGTTCGATCCGGTCGGCAAGAAGCAGTTCACCAGTTCCTGCGACATCGCCACCGCGGCCCTGGCCAAGGCCGGTGTGCCGTATGACGTGGAACCCGCGCCGGCAGGCAGCGTGGCGATGGTGATGATTGGCGATGTCGAGGTCGGCAGCTACGAGGCGAAGGGCCTGGCGAAGGACGTTGCAGCCACCAGGGCCAGCGAATTTGGCAGCTCGCTGAAGACCGTGCTGACCACCGCCGGTTACACCGAGACGGCCGAGGATGCACGCATCAACAAGCCGATGGTTCTGCTGATCCTGACCATCTTGGTGCTGTACGTGACCATGGTCTACGGGCCGATCGCGGCGTGGCTGGTGGAACTGTTCCCGACCAGGATCCGCTACACCTCGATGTCGCTGCCGTACCACATCGGCAATGGCTGGTTCGGCGGCTTCCTGCCCACCATCTCGTTCGCGCTGGTGGTCGCCACCGGCAACATCTACTACGGGCTGTGGTACCCGATCATCATCGCGTTGATGACGTTCGTGGTCGGTTCGCTGTTCCTGCGAGAGACCAAGGACGTGGACATCACCTTGTAGCGCCATCGGGCACGGTCGCCTTTGGTTGCGACCGTGCCACTGCCAACCCCCGCGTCAGTGCAGCAGGGACAACACCGGCCTCGTGCCGGTGTTGTCTTCTGTGGATAATGAGAATGACTCTCAACTGATAGAGGTAGAACCAATGCACTCCACCCATTCGCTCATTACCGTCACCGACCTGGGGCCGGCCAAGCTGATCGGCCGTTTGGCGAAGCACTGGTCACACAAGCTTGAGGTGGAGCACGACGACACCGGCGCCCGGATCGAATTCGGCAATGCGACATGCGTGCTGCGAGTGCAGGGCGACAGCATTGCCGCGACCATCGAAAGTGCGGACGGCGCAGAGCTCGAGAAGCTGGAGCCGGTAGTCGCCGAGCACCTGCAACGCATGGCGCGCGGCGAGGCGTTGTCGATCCAGTGGCAGCGACAGGGCTGAGTCGCCTACCGGCTTATGCCGTTAGCGCGGCGGCGGGGCGGCCAGTTCGCGGACATCCAGGAAGCCGTCGCCATTGAGGTCCTGTCGATGAAACGCAGCGGCCAGCGCGGCCAGGTGCCGGGCCTTGCTCACCGGGCGACCGCGACCACCAGGCAGCTCGTCCGGGTCGAGCACACCGTCGCCGTCCACGTCCATGCGCTCGAATGCGTACCCCATCCACTGCTGGTACTCGACCAGCGAAACGCGGCCATCACGATCGGTGTCCATGCGCTGCAGGTAGTCGCTGGTCGCATCGACCCGTGACTGTGCCGATGCCGGCAGCGCAGTCACGGCGCCAGACACCGACAGCACGAACATCAGCAGCAACGGCTTGGCACGCATCGTCGATGACTCCTGCAACAGGCGGGCAGACAAAAGGGGCGTCGCCGCCCCTCTGTCCGGGTAGGCCATGCGGGCGCTCAGGCCCGCGCGGGCACCAGGGTGTAGCCCTTCATCCGTGCCGAGAATTGCTGCAAGGCGTGGTTGCCACTGTTCTCCGCTTCCACGCACCAGTCATGCAGGCGCTGCAGGGTTGCCTGGGCATCGTGGGACCGGTCGTCAAGCACCTGCTGCAGGCGTTGGCGGTATTCGGCCAGGGTAGCCATGTGCGGACGCTCGGCCAGCCAGGCGTGCAGGCGTGCGCGCTTGTCATCGTCGAGCCAGCGGCCGCCATCGGCCAGCCCCTTGCGCAACTTGCGTGGCAGCTTCTCGTCGCTGGCGCGCAGCGTCGGCAGGGTTACCTTGCGGTAGTAATCGGTCATCGCCTGGAAGCGGATCGCCAGCAGCGCCTTCAGCGTCTCGCGGTCAGGCATGGCGATGTTGGGGCGCACGTCCAGGGTTGGGGCGACGCGCAACACCTTGGCCAGTCGTAGTGCCTGCAGCAGCCGGATTGCGCTCCAGCCGATATCGAACTCGAACTTGCGCAGGGCAAACTTGGCCGAGCTGGGGAATGCGTGATGGTTGTTGTGCAGCTCTTCCCCGCCAATCCAGAACGCCCACGGAATCAGGTTGGTGGCCTTGTCGGTGGTCTCGAAGTTGCGATAACCCCACCAATGGCCCAGTCCGTTGACCACGCCGGCGGCCCACAGCGGGATCCACAACATCTGGACCGCCCAGATCGCCACGCCGGCAAAGCCGAACAACGCGAAGCTGAGGAACAACAGCAACACCGGACCCTTGGTCGCATGCGGCGTGTACAGATGCCGCTCGATCCAGTCGTCCGGGCAACCCTTGCCGTATTTCTCGATCGACGCCCGGTCGCTGCGGGCCTCGCGGTACAGCTCCACGCCCTGCCAGAACACCCTGCCGATGCCCTTGGTGACCGGGCTGTGCGGGTCTTCCTCGGTCTCGCACATCGCGTGGTGCTTGCGATGGATGGCCACCCACTCCCGGGTGATCATCGAGGTCGTCAGCCAGGTCCAGAAACGGAAGAAATGGTTGACCACCGGGTGGAAGTCGACGCCGCGATGGGTCATCGACCGATGCAGGTACAAGGTCACCGCAAAAATGGTGAGCTGCGTGACCACCAGCAAATAGACCAGCAACCCGCCAATGCTGGCCTGCAGCACGCCGCCGGCGAGAAAATCGAGTAGTGAAACGGGCATTTCCAGACTCCGGAAAACAAGTGGCCACATCGCTCGGCCGCACCGGTAATGATGCCACCGTCACCGGTTCAATGCTTGCTGGCGGGTACCTGTCACGACTGGTCCATTCAGCGGCAATCGCCTTCACGCAGCTGAATGGACCAGTCGAACCCGGGTGGTCCGCGCCGCCGTAGACTCTCGCCATGCCGGAACTTCCTGAAATCGAGACCACCCGTGCCGGCCTGGCACCGCACCTTACCGGGCGCCAGGTCACCGCCGTGACATTGCGCCGGGACTCGCTACGGTGGCCAATCCCCGCCGAGATCGGCACCGCGTTGCACGGCCAGCGGATCGATGCGGTGCGCCGACGGGCAAAGTACCTGCTGCTCGATACCGCCGCAGGCAGCGCGCTGATCCACCTGGGCATGTCGGGCAGCCTGCGGGTGCTGCCGGCCGAGACGCCGCTGCGGCCCCATGACCATGTCGATATCGGGATCGACGATGGCCGGGTCCTGCGTTTCAATGATCCGCGCCGCTTCGGCTGCCTGTTGTGGCAGCCGCCCGGGACGCTGCACCCGCTACTGGCATCACTGGGAGCCGAGCCGCTCGATACGCCTGGTCTGGCCGATCCTGCCGGACTGGCCTTCGATGGCGACTACCTGTTTGCCCGCAGTCGCGGTCGACGGGCTCCGGTAAAGTCATTCCTGATGGACCAGTCCATCGTCGTCGGCGTGGGCAACATCTACGCCGCCGAGGCGCTGTTCGGCGCTGGAGTATCACCAACACGACCCGCGGGCCGGGTCTCGCGTGGACGCTACCAACGCCTCGCCGCGGAGATCCAGCGGGTCCTGGCAGCGGCCATCGCCCAAGGCGGCACCACCCTGCGCGACTTCATCAGCCCCGACGGCAACGCCGGCTATTTCGTCCAGCAATTGTCGGTGTACGGGCGCGCCGGCGAACCTTGCCCAGCTTGCGGCCGGGCGTTGAAGCAGGCCCGGATCGGACAGCGCTCCAGCGTCTGGTGCAGCCACTGCCAGCGCTGATGCCGACAGCCCGACCTTGGCATCCTGGCGCCGTGCCCGCAAAACTCGAAAACGTGGGCGCAAACGCAGGTGAAATCTGTCGGGACGTTCACGTTATAGTCGAGGGTCCAACGCCTCAGGCAATACGATGGCCAACCTCGATGACATTGATGACGTTGAAGACGTTGGTGACATCACCCTGATGCTGGACGCAGCGCGGGGCGGGGATCGTGCCGCGCTCGACCAGGTGTTGGCCACGCTGTACCAGCAGCTGCACGCCATGGCCCGACGCCAGCTCGCCGGCCAGCGTGGGCAGACCCTGGACGCCACCGCGCTGGTGCACGAGGCCTATCTGAAGTTGTCGAGCAAACGTGAGGCGACGTTTGATGATCGTTCGCACTTCTTTGCCTACGCCGCCTCGGCCATGCGCTCGGTGGTGGTCGATTACGCGCGCCAGCGGCTGGCGAAGAAGCGCGGCGGCGACCTGCACCGGGTCACCGATCTGCCCGAGGACCTGGAAGGCGGGTTGCGGCTGGACGACGAGATGCTGGCCCTGGACATCGCGCTTACCCGGTTGGCGGCGGTCGACGCGCGACTGGCGAAAGTGGTGGAGCTGCGTTACTTCGCCGGCTTGTCGGAACTGGAGATCGCCACGCTGCTGGAACGTTCCGAGCGCAGCATCCGGCGCGACTGGCAAAAGGCACGTCTGTTCCTGCTAGCCTCGCTGCGGGACGAAGCGGCAGGCTGATCCCGGCGCTGCCGCAGTACCGGCATTCAGGGTGAGCAATCGCCGCAGTCGAGGGAGATCCGGCATGGCAGCGGTCAACGTTGTTGCGACGTACTGACGATGGACCCCGCGCGTTGGCAACGATTGTCGCCACTGCTTGACGAGCTGTTCGAGCTGGAGCCCGATGCGCGCGCGCAACGTCTGCACGAATTGCGCAACCAGGATGTCCAGGCGGCTGACGAGCTGGAAGCATTGATCGCGCTGGAAGACGCACGCGAAGACTTCCTGTCCCAACCCGTGATCACGACCGAGCGCGGCGTCCTGCCCGGCAGCACGGTCGGGCCTTATCAGCTTGAGTACCTGCTGGGCGAAGGGGGCATGGGGCAGGTCTGGCTGGGCGCGCGCGCCGACGGCCTGTACCAGCGTCGGGTCGCGGTGAAACTGCTGCGGCCGGGCCTGGCCAATACCGACCTGCGCCTGCGCTTCACCCGCGAGAGGCAGATCCTCGCCCGCCTTGCCCACCCGCACATCGCGCGCCTGCTGGACGCCGGCATCAGCACCGAAGGATTGCCTTACCTCGCATTGGAATACGTCGACGGCGCACCCATCACCGACTACTGCCGCGACCATGACACGCCGCTGGATACCCGGCTGCAGATGTTCGAGCAGATTTGCGCAGCGGTCAGCCACGCCCACGCCAACCTGATTGTCCATCGTGACCTCAAGCCGTCCAACATCCTGGTGACGCCGGCAGGTGAGGTGCGCCTGCTCGACTTCGGCATCGCCAAACTGCTCGACAGCGATATCGCGCCCGAGCAGACCCGCACCGGGACACGCGCCTTCACCCTGCACTACGCCGCGCCCGAGCAGATCCGTGGCGAGCCGGTCACCACGATGACCGACGTCTACTCGTTGGGGGTGGTGCTGTATGAACTGCTCGCCGACACCAAGCCGTACCGATTGCGGCGGGACAGTGATGCAGCCTGGGAGGAGGCGATCCTCGCTCACGACCCGGTGCGTCCGTCCCAGGCGATGCTGCAACGCCCCCCTGACGCCACTGACCCGGAGCAACCGCGCGACAACGGCGCATGGCGACGGCGGGCACGAGCCTTGTCCGGCGACCTGGACAACATCGTATTGAAGACGCTGTCCAAGCGCCCCGAGCAGCGCTACCCCTCGGTTGAGGCACTCGCCCAGGACCTGCAACGCTACGGCGCCGGCTTGCCGGTAAAGGCGCGACCACAAAGTCTGAATTACCAGTTGCGCAAGTTCGTCAGCCGCCATCGCTGGCCGCTGGCCACCGGCAGCCTGACCGCCCTGGTCCTCACCGCATCGTTGGCGGTGGTCGCCTGGCAGGCGCGTGAGGCGGTCAGTGAGGCCGCGCGTGCGCAGGCGTTGCAGGCGTTCATGATTGGCGTATTCGAAGGCGCAGGCGGCACCCGTGACGGTGAGCCTCTGAAGCTGCGCGACCTGTTGGCGACGTCCGTGGAACGCGCCGACCGCGAGTTGGCCCGTCAGCCACGGACGCTGGCCGAGATACTCGGCGTGGTCGCGCGGCTGCGCATCGGACTGGGCGACTATCAGGAAGCGAAAGTCCTGTTGGACCAGCAGGCGGGATTGATCGCGGGCACCGACGCCGTGCCGACCAGCCTGCAGCTGGAATCTCTGACCCAGCGCGGCCGCGTGGCGCGCCTGTTGGGCGACCCGGCCGCATGCATCGAGCTGATGCAGCCCTCATTGGACAACGCGCGAGCCGAGCAGGCCAAGTTGCCACCGCAAGCCACCGAGTTTTACTCCCAGCTCGGCCGCTGCCACCGCGCCAACGGCGAGCGCCGGGGTGCGCAGCGGTTGTTCGAGCGGTCGCTGATGCTACGCCGAGAAGGCCATGCCAATCGCGTGGGGGAGGTGGAAAACCTGATGGATCTGGCCGGCTTGCATGCCGACGAGGGCCAGACCGCTGTCGCCCTGGCGGATTTCGAAACAGCGCGGGATCGCTTGCTGCGCGAAGCTGGCGACCGGCACCCGTTGTTGATCGACATCCACCGCAACCTCAGTCGTCTGCATCGCGCCCAGGGAGAGTTGGAACCGGCCCAACGCGAACTTGAAACCGCGCTGGCGATCAGTGCGGAGGTCCACGGGCCGCAGCATGCGACCACACTGGCGGTGCGTCGCCAATTGGCTGCCATCCATTTCCAGCAAGGCCGCTACAAGCAGGCCGAAGCAGAACTGCGCGACAGCCACCGGTTGCTTGCCGCACGGCTCGGGCCAAACCATCCCGATCTCGCCGACAGTTACCACGCGCTGGCCATGATCGAGTGGGAACAAGGCGACCTGGACGCCGCATCGGCGTCGCTGCGCCACCGGCTCACGATCCTCCGCGTCGACGACCGACCCGACCTGGTCGCCGATGCCCTGCTGGATCTGGCGTCGGTGTTGCATGCGGACGACCGCGACCCGCTCGCCCATCCCCTGCTGCTGGAGGCGCACGAGATCCGCCAGACCCTGCCCGGTATCGAAGAAGGATCGGTGGGTGAGATCGATCGTCTCCTCGGCGAGGTCGAGATCGCACTGGGGCAAACCGGCCAGGGCGTGGAGCGACTGCAACACGCCATCCGCCAGTTACGGGCCGACTACGGCAACTCCCATCCGCTCACCCGGCGTGCCGAGTTGGTCCTGGCCTACCAGCGTGCATCCCGGTTTGCCGGGTTGCCGGCCGCAACCGCCGCCCTGGCGCAGCTGGATGCGTTGGCGCAACTGCCCGACAACGACATCGAACTGCGCGATACCGTCTGGCGTGCCCGTGCCTACGCGGCGCAACTGCGCTGTCATGGTCCCAAGCGTCTGGAAGCCGTACGCCGTCTGGACCAGCTGGATCACGACCTGCAGCAGGCCCGGCCGGAAGGCGGTGTCATCCCCCGGGAGATCGATGCGATTCGCCTGGGTTGCAATGCAAATCGATCCACCCGGACGGCTGCCGGCAACTGAGCACGCCGACCGGTCACCCCCGGGTCAATCGCGGGCGATGGGTTCAAGCGGCAGCGATGGCTGTTGCGGAGTGATCGCGCCTTCGCCACGCGCTACCTTCTTGAACTCGGCACGAGACACCGACAGGTAACGCTCGTTGCCACCAATCTCGACCTGTGGCCCGTCGCTTACCGCGCGGCCCTGCTCGTCCACGCGCACGGTCATGGTCGCCTTGCTGCCACTGTGGCAGATCGTCTTGATCTCGCTGATCTCGTCAGCCCAGGCGAGCAGGTACTGGCTGCCCTCAAACAATTCACCACGGAAATCCGTGCGCAAGCCATAGCAAAGCACCGGGATCCGGAACGCATCGACCACTTCGGTGAGTTGCCAGACCTGCGCCTTGTGCAGGAACTGCGCCTCGTCCACCAGCACGCAATGCAGCGCACCGCGGGCCGCGATGTCGGCGGCCACAAGTGCCTGCAAGTCACGCTCCTGCGCGAATGCGGTCGCATCCGCACTGAGCCCGATCCGGGACGCCACCGTACCGTGCCCCACGCGATCATCCAGCTGCGGCGTCAGGATCGCCACCCGCATGCCCCGCTCGCGGTAGTTGTGCGCGGACTGCAGCAAGTTGGTGGTCTTGCCGGCGTTCATCGCCGAATAGTAGAAATATAGCTTGGCCATGCGGGCAGTTTAGGCGGTGCCGTGGCAACGGGCGTGGATCTTGCGATCCCCGGCCGTTTCCCAGAGCTTCCCTAGGAAAGGTCTGAACAACTCGGCTTTTGCTCGTCATTCCCGCGAAGGCGGGAACCCAGAGCCATTGCTTTCAATGCGCTGAAGTCACTGGATCCCGCTTTCGCGGGGACGACGCCAGTTGTTCAGAACATCCCTAGCGCGGGGAATCCACCGGCGGAACCGGCGAGCCCGGACTGTCCGCGTCCGGAATCATTGCCGGAATCTCCGCGGCTTCGCCCCGCAAGGTCTCCGTTTCCCCCACGTCGACACGACCCACCCGCGGATTCATCCAGACCCGGTCGTGCCACTCGGCGTACTGCTTGGGATCCCAGTAACGCGGGTCATAGTATTTCGAGCCATCGATCGTTATCGGCACGCCCCCCGGCCCGGGAACCATGATCTGGAGCGCGCCGACGGAGCCCAGGCGGCTGCCGGTGGTCTGGGCGAGTCCACGTCGCAGCACGGCGGCAATGCGCGGCTTGGCGGCGGCATCGCCGTAACGCGCGTAGATTGCCCGGCCTTCGTCCAGCGCACGCTTGCGCTCGCTTTCGCCCAGCGCCGCCCAGTACTGCTCGCGGAACTGTAAGAACCCCCGGTAGCCGCGCTCGGCCGCCAAGTCCATCCACACGTAGGCGAGCGCCGGATCCCGGGCGACGCCCTCACCGTTCCACAGCATCTCCCCGACCATCGCCTGGGACGCCTTGTCGGCGTAGTGGGCAGCGCGCCGAAAGTATTTCAGCGCCTCTTCAAAGCGCCCGGTCTCGTATGCCTCCACCCCCCTCTGGCGGTTCTGCAGGTCCGGGTGCGCGGCCAGGAAACCGGCCGAGATCATCAACGCATCCTCGGTCGGATCCCGCAGCGGGCGCGTGTCCGCGGCCACCGCGATCGAGAGGGACGACGACAACACCACACACAGCAAGATCGACTTCAACATGCCGCGGATTCCCCAACACCACTGACGGATTGATGGCCTCGATGATATCCGCTGCGCGCGGAAGCTGCGGGTAAACTGCCCGGGCAGCACTGACCACCTGCACCTTCCACGCGCTGGGCCTGCATCGACCACTTCGGTCAGTTGCCAGACCTGCGCCTTGTGCAGGAACTGCGCCTCGTCGATCAGCACGCAATGCAACACGCCGTGGGCGGCGATGTTGACGGCTACGAGTGCTGCAAGTCCCGCTCCGGCACGAATGCGGTCGCGTCCGCGCTGAGCCCGATGCAGGACGCCACTGCGGGGTACGCAACCCAAGTCCACAGCGCGCCGACCCCGCGGGTACTCGCCGGCGCGATCGAGCTATTGGGGGTCCTTTCGGACGGGCTCGAGCTCCCCCACCTTGACCTTGCCCTCATTCATCAGCTCCGCCAACACCTGATCTTCGGCGTCCCAGTACCGCTCCGGCCGCAGGCGTTCGCGGTCGTAAAGTTCAGCGGCGGACATTCCGCCGTTGCCGGAGGCAAGCGCATTCAGGCTGTTGGCTTTGATGGGGCCTGAAGCCGACCCACCGGCAATGATGTGCGGCCGCGAGCTGTCTGCGCCTACTCGGCTGCCGGTGCGGCCGTGTGCAAAACGACGCATCGCGGCCTCGTTGCGTGGCATCGTCCGGTCATCGCCGTACCGTTCGTAATATCCCGGGCCGAGTTGCTTCGTCTGCTGCCGTTGCTCCGGCGACAACGACGTCCACAGCTTCTCGCGGATGGCGAGCAGACGCTGATCGGTGCCACGTTCGGCGGCGAGGTCGGCCCAGATGTACGCCTTGACCGGATCCGCGTCGACGCCATCGCCGTGCCAGTACATCAGGGTCAGTACGTGCTGCGACACCTTGTCGCCATACGAGGCGGCGAGCTGGAACTGGTCGATCGCCGCGTCGTGGCGTCCATTGTCGTACGCCCACAGGCCACGCCATCGCGCCCGCTCGTTGGGATGCCCCGCGGCGCCGCGGATCATGGCGTCGAACTCGGTGCCATTCAAGCCGGCAGCTTCACCGACAGCGGGGTTCAATCCCAGTCCCAATACCAACGCGACGGCAAGCATGGATTGTCTGATCATTTATCTGTCTCCCTGGCGGATGCTCTGACGCTCAGTTGACGGACCAACGCCAACAGCGTAGCACCCGAGATCATGCCTTGCCCCAAGCTTGTCCCGCGCGCGGCCGGGTAGACTGTCGCGCTGGCAGGAACCTTATTCATGCACGGCCTCAACCCCCCCCAACGCGCCGCTGTCGAGCACATCGACGGCCCCCTGCTGGTGCTCGCCGGCGCCGGCAGCGGCAAGACCCGGGTGATCGTCGAGAAGATCGCGCACCTGATCGCGTCCGGCCGGATGCCGGCCAAGCGTATCGCGGCGATCACCTTTACCAACAAGTCCGCCAAGGAAATGCGCGAACGCGTCGCCAAACGCATCCGAGGTGACGGCGCCGAGGGGCTGACCATCTGCACCTTCCACGCGCTGGGCCTGCGCTTTTTGCAGATAGAGCACGCCAAGCTCGGCCTGCGCCGCGGCTTCTCGATCTTCGACAGCGACGACAGCGCGGCGCAGATCAAGGACCTGCTCGGCACCGGCACCAAGCCCGATGCGCTGGATGCGATGCGCAACCTGATCTCGCGGGCGAAGAACTCCGGACTGTCGCCCGAGCAGGCGATGGCCGAGGCGCGTACCGCGCGCGAGATCGACGCGGCGACCGTGTACGCGCTGTACCAGGCGCGGCTGGGCACGTTCAACGCGGTCGATTTCGACGACCTGATCCGGCTGCCGGTGCAGCTGCTGGAATCCGACCACGAGTGCGCGCTGGGCTGGCGCGAGCGCATCGGCTACCTGCTGGTGGACGAGTGCCAGGACACCAACGATGCGCAGTACCGGCTGCTCAAGGCGCTGGCGGGCCCGGGCGGGCTGTTCACCTGCGTGGGCGACGATGACCAGTCGATCTATGCCTGGCGCGGCGCGAACCCGGACAATCTGCTGTCACTGGGCACCGACTACCCGGCGCTGCGGATCATCAAGCTGGAACAGAACTACCGCTGCTCCAACCGCGTGCTGCGCACCGCCAACGCACTGATCGCCAACAACCCGCATGCGCACCCCAAGACCCTGTGGAGCGAGCAGGCCGACGGCGAGCGCATCCGCATCTGGGAGTGCCGCGACAACGCACACGAGGCGGAAAAAGTCGCCGCGGAAATCCAGTTTGTCGCCACCGCCCGGCAGGCGCCATGGAGCGATTTTTGCATCCTGTTCCGCGGTAACTTCCAGTCCCGCGCGCTGGAAAAGGCGCTGCAGCTGGTCAAGATCCCGTATCACCTGTCCGGCGGCACCGCGTTCCTGGAGCGCGGCGAGGTCAAGGACGCGCTGTCCTGGCTGCGCCTGGTCGCCAACCCCGACGATGATGCTGCCTTCCTGCGCGCGGTGACCTCGCCCAAGCGTGAGGTCGGCGCGACCACCTTGTCCAGACTGGGCGAGCTGGCCCAGCGCGCCGGCATGCCGATGTCGCGCGCGGCCGAATCGGTCGGCGCACTGAAGCAGCTGCCGCCCCGCGCCGGCAACGCGCTCGACAACTTCGTCGGCATCCTGCGCGGCCTGCGCAACGATGCCCGGCGCATGACCCCGGCAGAACTGGTGCGCACGCTGGCCGACAAGTCCGGGCTGCTCGCCTCGATCCGTGCCCAATGCAAAGACGAGACCAGCTTCCAGCGCCGCAAGGCCAATCTGGAAGAGCTCGCCGACTGGTTCGACGGCGGCAAAGGCGCGGGGCCAGGCGAGCTCGCCGCGCAGCTTGCCTTGCTGTCGCACGCCGACAAGGGCGACGCCGGCAACCAGGTGCGGCTGATGAGCCTGCACGGCGCCAAGGGCCTGGAGTTCCGTTACGTCTTCATCGTCGGCGTCGAGGACGGCACCCTGCCGCACGAGGCCAGCATCGACGAAGGCAGCATCGAGGAAGAACGCCGCCTGCTGTACGTCGGCATCACCCGCGCCAAGGAACAACTGTGGCTGTCGTACTCGAAAAAGGCGCAGAAATGGGGCGACACGATCCGGCTCAAACCGAGCCGTTTCTTCGATGAATTACCCGCCGCGGAAATCCAGCGCGACGGCGCCGACCCGGTCGCCGACGCGGCCCGGAAGCAGGAGCGGGCGACCGCCGGATTGGCCGCAATCCGCGCGCTTTTGGACAGCTGACGCAGCGCGGCAACACTTGCCGCACCGCACAATTATTTGTGATGAAAGTCACGTTATAGGTAATAATTGCGGGCCTTTGTAGTCGTTAAGTGCCCTTGTGCGTCATGACGTATTTACCCCCGAGTCATTTTTCGTGTTATTCCTTCGGCAAGGCATCGCCAGATCCGTGGCGATTGCACGCACTCCGGCGTCCTCGATTTCATGCCCGGCGTAACGTCGCATGAAGTTTTTCTGCTCGATTCGTAGCGGTACCTAGAGCGGAAATGGCCACCCGGAGTTGTCATTGGGGGAGTTGCTGTCGCGATGTCGGCCGCACTCCAAATGAAGCCGACCGGGGAAATCAGCCATGTCCGTCTCGCACTCCATCCGTTCCACCCACAACGCCGTCCTGAACACACCCCGCGGTCACGCCAGACGCGCGCCGCTGTATCTCGCGCTCGCCGCGGCGTTGACCTTGGCCGCCGCGCCCACCCTCGCTGCTGAAACCTGCGAAACCACAGGCAACAACACTGCGATGGCGCTCGGCAGCCAAGCGCTGGCTTGCGGGGAGGGCAGCAAGGCGATCGGCCAAGACGCCACGGCGGCCGGCGCGGACAGCAGCGCCGTCGGCGAGGGCGCCAGCTCCATCGGTGCCTCCAGCAACGCAGCGGGGCTGGAAGCTACCGCGGTGGGCGCTGGAAGTCTGGCCGCGGGCGATGGAACCACTGCCGTCGGCGCGGGCTCCATCGCCGTCAGCACCGGTACCGCCGTCGGTAATGGGGCGCTGTCGGTAGGCGAGAACAGCGTCGCCCTCGGTGCCAGCTCGATCGCGCTGCGAGACAACGCGCTTTCGGTCGGCAGCGCCGGCAATGAGCGCCAGATCACCAACGTCGCCGCCGGTACCGAGGGCACCGATGCGGTGAACCTGGACCAGTTGGATGCGGTGGCTATGGTCGCCGAGAACACCGACCAGTACTTCAAGGCCAGCGGCGAGGGTGAGGCGCTGGTCGTAGGCGAGGACGCGGTTGCCGCC
>NZ_JBSVRJ010000006.1:0-70788 GCF_054052105.1 Lysobacter sp. A286
CTACAGCACCGCGACCGGCACCGAAGCCACGGCAGCGGCCACCCAGGCCACCGCCAATGGTTTCCGCAGTGCGGCCAACGGCGACGGATCCACCGCCGTGGGCAGCTATACCGAAGCCGACGGTTTCCTGTCCTCGGCGATCGGTTACGGTTCGGTCGCCTCCAACGATTACGCCACGGCGCTGGGTGCATCCGCGACCGCGAGCGGCGCCAGCAGTACCGCAATAGGTGAGTCCAGCTCGGCTTCGGGCCTGGAAAGCACGGCGGTCGGTGGAACCGCTTTCGGGTTCATCGCCACCGAAGCCGCCGGCGAGGGCGCATCCGCCTTCGGCAATGGTTCCTGGGCCAGCGCCGACTACAGCACTTCCATCGGCTGGTTGAGCAGCGCCGACGGAATTGGCTCGACCACCGTGGGCGCCGCGGCGTGGGCCGAGGCGGATGATTCAACCGCACTGGGCTATGGCACATACGCTGCCGCTCCCAACAGCGTCGCTTTGGGCGCCGGATCGGTGGCTGACCGCGCCGACACCGTCTCCGTCGGCGAGGTCGGCGGCGAACGCCAGATCACCAACGTCGCCGCCGGTACCGAGGGCACCGATGCGGTGAACCTGGACCAGCTCAACTCCGTGGCGGACGCTGCCGAAGAGACCAGCCGACTGTTCCAGGCAACGGGCGACGGTGAAGCCATCGTTGCGGGCGAGGACTCCGTGGCCGCGGGCAGCAATGCTTACGCGGAAGGCGATTACGCCACCGCCATTGGCTCCAGCAGCAGCGCAATCGGTGACGGTGCCAGCGCGTCCGGCTCCGGCGCCGTGGCGGTCGGCACCCAGGCGACCGCCAACGGCTTCAATGCCGTGGCTTTGGCCGACAACGCGACCGCCAGCGGTGCCAACAGCAACGCGTCTGGCGAGTACGCCAGCGCCACCGGCGCCGAGAGCGAGGCCGGCGGGTTGTATGCCACCGCTACCGGTGCCGCGGCGATCGCCAGTGGTGATGGCAGCGTGGCGACCGGTTCGCTGAGTGAAGCCTCCGGAATCGAATCCACCGCAAGCGGGTTCTTCAGCCTGGCCAGTGGCGATGCCGCCACGGCACTGGGTGCGGAAAGTGTTGCCAGTGGCAATATTTCGGCGGCCGTAGGCTTCCTCGCCGAAGCCACCGGCGACTTCGCCACTTCGCTGGGCGGACTGTCCACGGCGTCCGGCTATAACAGCACCGCCGTCGGCAGCGCCGCCACGGCACCAGGCGATGACAGCACCGCTATCGGATCCGACAGCGTTGCCGATGCCGACAACAGCGTGGCATTGGGCGTGGGCTCGCATGCCGATCGCGCCAACAGCCTCTCTGTGGGAGGGGTCGGCAGCGAGCGACAGATCACCAATGTCGCGGCAGGAACATTCGACACCGACGCCGTCAACATGTTCCAGCTGAGCTCCATGGCCACTGCCTTGGGCGGCGGCGCAGGCTTTAGTGGAGGCATTTTCAGCGGGCCCAGTTACATGATCCAGGGCAGCAACTACACCAATGTCGGTGCTGCTTTCACTGCGATTGATGTCGAGCTTGGAATCATCAACGCGGTGATCGACAACCTGCCCCCAGGCCTGACCAGGCCGCGTCAGCTGTCGGCAACGACGCTGGTAGCCGAGACCGCCACCGCGGCGACTCCCACCTCCGCAGCAGCGCCCGCAGTCGCAACTGCAGCTGTAGCTGTAGCTGTAGCGTCGCAAAGTACGGCTCCTGCTGCCTCGGCAGGCTCCGACGGAGGAATCGCGATGGGCAATGGCAGCCACGCGGAGGACGGCAACGACATCGCGATTGGCAACAATAGCGTCGTCAATGCGGCCAACAGCACCGCGGTGGGTACCAACAGCAGCGTGGATGCGGCGGCAAGCAACGCGGTCGCGATCGGTGCCGATACCAACGTGACCGCCTCCGGCGGTGCCGCGTTGGGTCAAGGCGCCACGGTCACGGCCGAGGGTGCAGTTGCACTCGGCCAGGGGTCGGTGGCCGACGAGGCCAATACGGTCTCCGTCGGTTCGGCCAGCAACCAGCGCCGGGTAACCAACGTCGCGGCTGGCACCGCTGACACCGATGCCACCAACGTGGCGCAGGTGCAAGCCGGCAACGCCGCCACCCTGGCCAGCGCGCAGGGCTACACCGACACCACTGCGACCCAGACGCTGACCTCGGCCTACAACTACACCGACACCAGCACCACCAACGCGTTGAATTCGGCCAAGGCCTATACCGACCAGAGCATTGGCCTGCTCAACGACGACTTCAATGCGTTGCGCGGCGAGGTCAATGAGCGCTTCTACGAAGTCGACCACCGGTTCGACCAGATGGGCGCGATGAGCGCGGCGATGTTGAACATGGCCACCAGTGCAGCAGGCGTCCGTACCCCGAACCGGGTCGGTGTCGGCGTCGGCTTCCAGAACGGCGCATCGGCGCTGTCGGTCGGTTACCAGCGCGCCCTGTCCGACCGCGCCACGGTGACCTTCGGCGGAGCATTCAGCGGCGACGACGCTTCTGTCGGCGCTGGTGTCGGCTTTGGCTGGTAATTCCCCCGGCGGGGTCGGAATCAGGACTTCCTGGCCCCGCCACCGCAATGCTGCAGCAACAAGCCTGTTCCAGATCGACGCTTTTCAAATACCCGCATGTCAATCACCACGAGGAAGTGCCAGATGAATAGCAAGAACCCATCGTTCCGCATCAGCCTGCTCGCCACCGCAGTGGCAGTCACCCTCGCCGCCCCCGCGGCAATGGCTGCCGGCGTTGCACCGCTGCCGACCCGTGGTGCTCCCCAGGCTGCCCCCGCAGCCCAGGACGGCGCCCGCCTGATCATTCGCTACCAGGACAGCAACCTGTCCCGCGCAGCCAAGTTGCAGACCGTCAATACCGCCGCCTCGCGCAGCCGTGCAATGTTGTCGGCCAGCTCTCGCAGCGGCGCCAAGGCACCCGATTCCCGGTACATGCGCAAACTTGCCGTGGGCGCCGACCTGGTTCGGCTGGACCGGGATCTCGACCCGGCGGCACTGAAGGCACTGGTGCGGGAGCTTTCTGCCGACCCGGCGGTGAAGTCCGTCCAGGTCGACCGGATGATGCATGCGATCGACAAGACCAGCGGGCAGGTCGCCAGCCGCGACCTGGTACAGCCGCAACTGGTGGTCGACGACCCGTACTTCGCCCAGTACCAGTGGCACCTTCAAGACACGGCTGGAGGCATCAACGCACCGGAAGCCTGGGACATCTCCACCGGTGAAGGCGTAGTGGTGGCGGTGCTTGACACCGGCATCATCGACCATCCGGACATGGATGCGAACATGCTGGCCGGTTATGACTTCATCACCGACGCCGAGGTATCGCGTCGTCCGACCGATGAGCGCGTACCTGGCGCACACGACTACGGCGACTGGTATGACGCTGGCGAATGCGACGAGGTGGAACCCTCGGGCAGTTCGTTCCACGGCACCCACGTCTCTGGCACGATTGCCGAACTGAGCAACAACGGCGTCGGCATGGCAGGCGTTGCCCATAACGCCAAGGTCCTGCCGGTGCGCGTGCTCGGCAAATGCGGCGGCTACACCTCCGACATCGCCGACGCGATCGTCTGGGCCGCGGGCGGCGACGTTCCCGGCGTGCCCACCAATACCAACCCCGCCGAGATCATCAACATGAGCCTGGGCGGTACTGGCAGTTGCGACCCGACCAGCCAGGCGGCGATCAACCAGGCGGTCGGATTGGGTACCACGGTGGTGGTCGCGGCGGGCAACAGCAATAGCGATGCTGCCAACCACTCACCGGCCAGCTGCGACAACGTCATCTCGGTCGGCGCCGCCGGCATCACCGGCGCCCGCGCCTACTACTCCAACTACGGCGACAACGTCGACCTGTCAGGTCCCGGCGGTGGGGTTACCGATGGCAATCCAGACGGCTACGTCTGGCAGGCTGGCAACGACTCCGCTACGTCGCCGGAACTGGGTGCGGTCACTTACATGGGCATGGCCGGCACGTCGATGGCCGCCCCCCACGTTGCGGCAGTAGGCGCGCTGGTCCAGAGCACCGTGGTTGCAGCAGGCCAGGCACCCAAGACGCCGGCCGAACTGGAAGCCATCCTGGTCGACAGTGCACGGCCGTTCCCGTCTACTCCCGATCGCGACATCGGCAGTGGCCTGCTTGACGCCCCCGATGCACTTGCCAAGGCGATGGAAGTGCCGTGCGATCCTGCCGTGGAGGACTGCGCTCCGGATGCGATCGAGCTGACCAACAGGGTGGCCGTACGCAACCTGTCCGGCGCGTCGGGCAGCGAAACGCTGTACAGCATCGAGGTCCCGGCCGGCTCGCGGTTGCTGAACGTGATGACCTACGGCGGCAGCGGCAACATCAGCGTGTATGTCAGCGCCGGCGAGGCGCCGACCACCGCGGCGTATGACCACGAGTCCTCACGCCCGGGCAACAACGAGACCGTCCGCGTGCGTAACCCGGAAGCCACCACGTACTACATCCTGATGGTCGGTGAAAGCGCCTACAGCCGCGCGAGCATCCAGGCCCGCGTCGACTGACCAACCACGGCAAGGACGCACCACCAAAACCCCGGCTTCGGCCGGGGTTTTGGTTGCAGACCCTCCGCTACACTCGCAGACCTGATTCTCCGGAGCCCGTCATGCATCGTCGCCTGCTTGTTCCCGCACTGTTATCCAGCGTAGTTGCGCTATCGGGCTGCCAGCACGGCCTCACTCATCCAGGTACGGGCGCCCCCAAGGCCGAGGTCCAGCCGTCTGCCTTGGTTGCCGCAGCGGACGACAACCTCAACGCGGTTTTGTGGATGCAGTCATCGGTTGAGTTTCGTGCCACCGCGGCCCAGACCTATCGCGCCGCAGCGGACCAGCTCGACGCCGCCCTGGCCGACCCGCAATGGGATGCCCTGGTCGCCGATGAGCGCGCCAACCCCGCAACCGGGTTGAAGCCGGCAGTCATCGTCGACATCGACGAGACCGTGTTGGACAACTCGCCCTACCAAGCGCAATTGATCCAGACCGGGCTGCAATACGACCCTGTCACCTGGGCGGCGTGGGTCACCGAGGCAAGCGCCCGCCCGGTCCCCGGCGTGCTCGAGTTCGCGCAGGCGGCCAGTGCCCGCGGCATCACCATGATCTACATCTCCAACCGTAACCACGACCAGCAGGCCGCAACCCTGGCCAACCTGCGCGCGGTGGGCCTGCCGGTCGCCGACGACTCGGTGTTCCTGGGCAAGGGCCTGCAGGTCGAGCACTGCGAGCAACCCTCCAGCAGCGACAAGCAGTGCCGTCGCCAGTTGATTGGTCGCAACTATCGGGTGCTGATGCTGTTCGGCGACCAGTTGGGTGATTTTGTCCAGGTCGAACCCAACACAAGCACCCATCGGCAGGCGCTGTTGGAGCAATACGGCGACCGTTTCGGCGAGCGTTGGTGGATGCTGTCCAATCCGACTTATGGCGATTGGTTGCCGGCCCTGTTCGGTAACGACTGGAGCCTGTCGCCGGCAGCGCAACGCGAGGCAAAGCGCGCCGCGCTGGACACTGCGGGCGCTGTCGTGGAACCGGGTCACGATTGATCGTGTGCGCTCGCGCGTCCTTCTGCCTGCAAGTCCGTGGACGCTGACCGCGGTGGGCGGCCATTGTTGTCCAGCTCATCGACTCGGCTTGTAACGAGGGCCGGTGGCGGCGAAGATGCCGGACTGCGACTGGGGAGCCGCTGCATGCTATTGATCCGACGCAACACCTTCAGGCTGCTATCGACAAGACTGTTATCGGCCCTCGCGCTGCTGGCGATCATCACCACCGTGGGCGTCGCGTGCGACCGCACCCCGACCGAGGCCCCGGCCAGCGCCGAGCCAACCGGGCCGGTCGCCGCGGTTAACCGGCTGGTCGAGGACCTTCGAGCCAACGACGTGGCCGCTTACTCGCGCCACGCTTTGCCGCCAGCGTTGTACCAGCGGATGAGCGTTGCATGGAGCGAGGGACGCACTATCTGGCCACTGACCGAACTGCCCCTGGACGACCGCCTGCCGGGATTCATCACCCTGTTGGCGGAACCGGAGGCAGAGAAGACCCTGCTGGCCGCCTACAACCGCCAATTTGCCGGCGCAGACCGGGAGTTGCGCACCGCGGCGGCGACGTTGGGCTTGTTCGCCACCCAGTATGTGCAAGGCAGCGCTGACTACAGCACCGCGGAGCGCGAGCACTATGTGCAGCTGATCGCGGCGTTGAGCGAATGGGCCAAACAGGCTCCATTGGGTGACGTGGCCCAGGCCAGGATAGCCATACCCCAACTGGTGGCTGCTGCGCGCCTGACTGGTCTGGCCGCTCCCGATGCGTTTCGCACGACCGGGATGGATCGCAGCCTGGATCGCCTCGCCCCGTTCTTCGCACGTTTCAAACAGGCATTGACCGGCTACGGCCTGGATCTCGACCAGGCGCTGGATAGCGCCAAGGTCCGGCTTCTCGAACAGACCGGTGACCAGGCCCGGGTTTCGGTGGCTTACACCCTTGCCGGCATCGCCATCGAAGCCGAGGTTCGGGTCGAGCGGCACGATGGACACTGGTACCTGACCGACCTGTTGCGTCACGCCCGGTCCCAGGTTCCGGCTGCAAGTACCGGCGCTGAACCGGGCTCACCACCGGCCACCCTCGAAACGCCGACCGATCTCACCGTTCGCTGAGCCGTCTATCCATCGCGAGCGAACCGGCATAATGGCGCCGATGCCAAAACAGACACCCCTGCAGTTTCCTGGCGACGATGCCAATACGGACCCCGCCGCGAAAGCGACGGCGGGCCATCCGGACTTGCCGGGGTCGTCCGGCGATGCGGCCCACCCCACCCCGCCGGTGGCGGATCGCGCGCGCGACCAGTCGCTGTCCAGCTTCGAGCCGGGGTCGACCCTGGGCGATGAAGCCGAGCCGGTCACGGACAAGACAACGGCCGCAGGTGTCGCCTCGGAGCGCTCACAGGACTCGGGGCGACCCTGGTGGGCGCGCCTGCTGGGCCGCCTGTTGGCGCCATGGATCGCGCTGACGATTGAACCCAGGGAGCCGGCGGCCCATGCAGCCGGGCTGGGTGAGCATCCCATCTGCTATGTGATCGAGCATTACGGCCTGTCCAATGCCCTGATTCTGGAGCGGGCGTGTCAAGACAGCGGCCTGCCTTCACCGCTGCAACCGTTGCCCGGTGACCCACTGGGACGCAAACGCGCGTATGTCGCGCTGTCGCGGCGCAACGCCAGCACGTTGGCACCCCTGCAGCAGTCGCTGGGTAGCGCACCGCCATCATCCAAAAGCCACTCCGAATCGCTGGCACGGCTGCTGAAAGCCCACCGCGATGACCCCGCGCTCGACGTCCTGCTGGTGCCGGTATCGATCTTCGTCGGCCGCGCACCGGACAAGACCAGCGGTTGGTTTTCGGTCCTGTTCTCGGAGAACTGGGCATTGGTCGGCCGCTTCCGCCGCTTGCTGGCGATCCTGCTCAACGGCCGCGCCACCACGGTGAGGTTCGCGCCACCGATCAGCCTGCGCGGGATCATTGCCGAGAACCTGCCGCCGGAACGCACGGTGCGCAAGCTCTCACGCGTGCTACGCACCCATTTCCGCCGCATCCGCGCCGCGGTCATTGGCCCGGATCTGTCGACCCGACGCCTGTTGGTCGACAAGGTGCTGGCCACCGACTCGGTCAAGGACGCCATCGCCGACCAGGCACGACGCGACAATTCCAGCACCGCGGAGGCGTGGAAGAAGGCCCACGGCTACGCCTACGAAATCGCCGCCGACTATTCCCACCCGGTGGTGCGCTCGGCCAGCTTCCTGCTGACCCTGGTCTGGAACCGGATCTACCGCGGCGTGCTGGTCCATCACCTGGACAAGCTCAAGCAGGCCGCGCCGGGGCACGAGGTCATCTATGTGCCCTGCCATCGCAGCCACATGGATTACCTGCTGCTGAGCTACCTGCTGTACACCCGTGGCATCGTGCCGCCGCACATCGTCGCCGGCATCAACCTCAACCTGCCGGTCATCGGCACGTTGCTGCGCAAGGGCGGCGCGTTCTTCATCCGTCGCAGTATCCGCGGCAGCATGCTGTATTCGACCGTGCTCAGCGAGTACGTCGCCAAGCTGGTCTCCGGTGGCTACTCGATCGAGTACTTCGTCGAAGGCGGCCGGTCGCGTACCGGCCGGCTGCTGCCTCCCAAGGGCGGCATGGTATCGATGACCGTACGCGCGTTCCTGCGCCAGCCAACCCGCCCGGTATTGTTCCAGCCGGTCTACATCGGCTACGAGAAGCTGATGGAGGGCAACAGTTACCTGGACGAGTTGTCGGGCAAACAGAAGAAGGGCGAGTCGATCTGGCAACTGCTGGCCGGCATCCCGAAGGTACTGCGCTCCAACTACGGCCAGGTGGTGGTCAACTTCGGCGAGCCGATCAAGCTCGACGACGTGCTCGCCGAGCACGCGCCCGACTGGGAAGGCAAGGCGCTGGGCGATGACGAGAAGCCGGCCTGGCTGTCGGGAACGGTCGAGTCGCTGGCCCGGCGCATCCAGGTCAACGTCAACCGCGCGGCCGACGTCAACCCGATCAACCTGCTCGCACTGGCGCTGCTGTCGACGCCCAAGCACGCCATGGGCGAGGCCGACCTGCTGGCCCAGATCGCGCTGTCAACCACGCTGCTGGCCGAGCTGCCGTACTCGGACCGGGTCACCGTGACTCCGCACACACCGGCGCAGATCATCGCCCACGCCGAAGACATCGGCGTACTGACCCGCACCGCCCACCCACTGGGCGACGTGTTGCAGGTCGGCGGCGACCAGTCGGTGTTGCTGAGCTATTTCCGCAACAACGTGCTGCACCTGTTTACCGCGGCCTCGTGGATTGCCTGCTGCTTCCAGAACAACCGCCGCATGGCTCAGGACAGCGTGTTGCGGCTGGGCCGCAGCGTGTATCCGTTCCTGCAGACCGAGCTGTTCCTGCCGTGGAGCGAGGACGAGTTCGTGGAGCGCCTCACCGGCACCATCGACATCTTCGTGCGCGAAGGGCTGCTGGAGCGCGTCAATGACGAGGACGGCGGCATCCTGGCCCGCAATGCCGGTCAGAGCGACGAGGTGTTCCGGCTGCGCGCAATCGGCCATTCCCTGCAGCAGGCGTTCGAGCGCTATTACATCACCATCTCGGTGCTGGTGAAGAACGGCAGCGGCACCCTGTCCACCGGTCAGTTGGAAAGCCTGTGCCAGCTTGCCGCGCAACGTCTCAGCCTGCTCTACGCCCCGGCCGCGCCGGAGTTCTTCGACAAGACCCTGTTCCGCGGCTTCATCCAGAAGCTGCGCGAGATCAAGCTGGTCCGGCTCGACGAGAACGCCAAGCTGGTGTTCGACCAACTGCTGGAAACCTGGGCGCGCGATGCCAAGTTCATCCTCGGCCGGGAGCTTCGCCACAGTATCGAGAAGGTCAGTCCGGAGGCCGCCAAACCCGACCCGGATGCGCTTCCCACCAACCCCTGACCAGCGTGCTGCGGCCGGTTCATGGTAGAGGTAGGATGAATAGCGCCGCCGGATCCGTCGCGGGCCGGCCGTGATCGATGTATGCCGGCTTCGGGCCGGTCGCCGCGACCACAGCTCGAGGACTGTGCAATGGCTCAACCGCCACCCGCCGCCACTGCTGCTGCTGACACCGTCTTACCGGACGCGCCTGGTAGCGGCCAGTCACCCGACCCGCCACCGCCACTTGCCAATGCTCCGCAACAGCTGGTGGCCGGCCTGCTCGGCAAAGCCGACATCCGCATCAACGGCGATCGTCCCTGGGACATGCAACTGCACGATCCGGCCGCTCTGGAACGTGCCCTGGCAGAGGGCAACCTCGGCCTCGGCGAGGCCTACATGGCCGGCGCCTGGGACTGCGAGCAGCTGGACGGCTTCTTCGACCGTCTGTTGCGGGCCCATCTCGAACGCGAGGTAGCACCGGCGCGTATTGCCTGGCACGCGTTGCAGGTGCGGATGTTCAACCGCCAGAACCGCACCCGCGCATGGCAGGTCGGCAAGACCCATTACGACCTGGGCAACCGCTTCTATGAAGCGATGCTCGACCCGCTCATGGTCTACTCCTGCGGCTACTGGCGTGACGCCGACACTCTTGCCCAGGCCCAGGTCGCCAAGCTGGACCTGATCTGTCGCAAGCTGGACCTGAAGCCGGGCATGCGCGTGCTCGACATCGGTTGCGGCTGGGGCAGCTTCATGGGTTACGCCGCAGAACATTACGGCGTCCACTGCATCGGGGTGACGGTATCGAAGGAACAAGCCCGATACAGCCAGCAGCGTTACGCGGGGTTGCCGCTGGAGTTCCTCCTGCAGGATTATCGCGAGCTTGACCAGGACGCCCTCGGTGGGCCGGTCGACCGCATCGCCAGCGTCGGCATGTTCGAGCACGTCGGCCACAAGAACCACCGCGAGTACATGGAGGTTGCCGAGCGTTGCCTGGCCGACGATGGCCTGTTCCTGCTGCACTCCATCGGCAAGAACCAGCGCGACGCGGTGCCGGACCGGTGGATCGACAAGCATATCTTTCCCAACGGCGAGACACCATCGACTGGCCAGATCGGCGATGCCATCGACGGGCTGTTCGTTGCCGAGGACGTGCACAACTTCGGTGCCTATTACGACCCCACCCTGATGGCCTGGCATGCCAACTTCGAGGCGGCCTGGCCGCAGTTTGCCGACGAGCTGGGCGAGACGTTCCGCCGCAAGTGGCGTTATTACCTGCTCTCGTGCGCCGGTGCGTTCCGCGCCCGCGAGTTGCAGCTGTGGCAATGGGTGCTGTCGAAGAATGGCGTTGCCGGCGGTTACCAGCGACCGGGCTGATCCAACGCCGGCGGCTTCCACGCAGCGCCGGATTCCAGGCTCACGCAGGCCAGTCGGGGATCAATGCGCTTTGCAGGCGCGCGATGCAATCCTTCAGCCACAACTTGTGTTTCTTCAGCCGTTTCAAGGCCAGCTCGTCGGCTGCGTCCGGCCCGGACGCGACCAGCCGGGCGATCTCGGCATCGAGCTCACGGTGTTCGTGGCGCAGTTGCACCAGGCGTCGTTCGATGTCAGCTGGGTCGTCGCTGTCGTTCATCCCTGCACAATAGCGCGGCCGCGCAAGCGACACGACACTTGCCTACCGAAGCACGGGCAACGCGGGCCGCGGCCGGTAGAATGGCCAGTCCGCACGACCGCTGCCTCTTTCCCGGATATCGAATGTTCTTCCGCAACCTGACCCTGTTCCGCTTCCCCCCCAGCACCAAACTCGACGATCTCGATGCCGGCCTGCAGGAATGCCAGCTCAAGCCGGTCGGCGCACTGGAGCTGTCCTCACGCGGCTTCATCTCGCCGTTCGGCCGTGATGCCGAGGAGCTGTCGCATCGGCTGGGGGATGCGCTGTGGCTGACCATGGGTGGCGAGGATCGATTGCTGCCCGGCTCTGTGGTCAACGACATGCTGGCGCGCAAGCTGGCCCAGATCGAACAGACTGAAGGCCGCAAGCCTGGCGGGCGCACCCGCAAGCGGATCAAGGACGAGCTGATCACCGAGCTGATGCCGCGGGCGTTCATCAAGCCCAGCCGCACCGATGCGCTGCTCGACCTGGAACACGGCATCGTGGTGATCGACACCTCCAGCCGCAAGAGCGCGGAGAACGTCTGCAGCGAGATCCGCCGCGCGTTGGGCAGTTTCCCAGCCTTGCCGCTGAGCGCCGAAGTCGCTCCACGCTCGATCCTGACCGGCTGGGTTGCCGGCGAGCCATTGCCCGATGGCCTGAGCATCGGCGACGAATGCGAACTGCGCGATCCGGCCGATCACGGCGCGGTGGTCAAGGTGCAGCGCATGGAGCTGGACAACGACGAGATCGCCAAGCATCTGGAGACCGGCAAGCAGGTCACCCGACTGGCCCTGACTCTGGATGACCACGTCTCGTTCGTACTCGGCGAGGATCTGGTGGTGCGCAAGTTCAAGCTGCTTGACGGCGCCGTCGACCAGCTCGAGTCCACCGACAGTGATGACGTGCGCGCCGAGCTGGATGCGCGCTTTGCGCTGATGAGCGCGGAGGTCAAGCGATTGTTCGTGGTACTGGAAGCCGCGTTCAAGATCAGCAAGTCGGAATAGTCCGTCACCGGAACCGCCGTGAGCCCCAATCCGTTCCGCCCGCTGGCCCGCAAACCCCGATCGGTGGAGCGCGACGCGTTCGAGTTGATACTGGCGGACGGCCGGGTGTTGGTGGTGCAACGGTTCCGCGACCCGCGCGCGCGGCGGATCAAGCTGTCCGTTGACGAGCGCGGCCCACGCTTGACCTTGCCGCTGCGCGCCAGCCTGGCCAGCGGCGAGCGCTTCAGCCGCGAGCACGCCGATTGGTTGGCGGCACAGGTCGACCACCACACCGTGGACGTACCGGCGGCGGTGGATCGACTGCAGACCACGGCCTTGCCACTGCGAGGCCGGATGCTTCCCCTGCGCTGGCAATCCGGGCGTCACACCCGGCTCCAGCATGACGGTGAGGATGCCGACGCCTGTGGCACCGGCCTGGTCATCAGCCTGCCTGGCCGCGCTGGTCCCTCCGCGATCGCCCGCGCGCTGCGTGACTTCTACGAAGGTCAGGCGCGAGCCAACATTGGTCGTTGGCTGCCGGCGTACCAGGCCGGACTGCCACGGCCGCCGCGGCAATTCCGGTTCAAGCAGATGTCGTCGCAGTGGGGCTCGCTGGCACCCGATGGCACAGTGGCGCTGGACCTGTCACTGGTGCTGGCGCGACCGTCGGCGTTTGAGTATGTGCTGGTCCACGAGCTGTGCCATCTGCTCCAGGCCAACCACTCCGCTGCTTTCTGGACTGAAGTCGAGACGCGTTTCCCGGCGTGGCGGGAGGATCGGGATTACCTGAAAAGCGAGGGGCGCCGACTCAAGGCGACCTTGCGGGCGTTACTCGACGGGCAGCACTGAAAAAATCACCGATGGCCGTGGCAACCTCCGCAGGCGCTTCCATGTGTACGTGGTGGCCTCCCTGCAACACCACCAGATCCGCATCCACCAGGCAACCAAAACGTGCGCGGCGCAGTGTCTCCGGGAAGTAAACCTGGGCCGGCTCGGCATAGATCACCCGGACCGGGCAGGTGATTGCCGCCAACTGGCTACGCACTTGCGCTTCGCTCAGTCGTACCGCGGTGGGACGGGTCAGGCGCGGATCACTGCGCCAGCTGAAGCCGCGTGCCCGGTTCTCGCCGCGGGCGGGTGCCAGGCCGCGGGCGACCAGCAGGCTCGCCGCGGCTTCGCTGATTCCGCCGGCCATCATCCGGGCGCGGACTGCGGTCGCCGGGTCGGCAAACACCCGCAGCGGCTTTCGTTCGGCAGACCGCTGCGAAAAGGATCGATGCAGGCGAATCACGGCCTCCTCGTCCTCGTTGTCCTGCTCGGCCAACGCGCCCAGCGACTCAATCGTGCACAGCCGCTCGATCCGCTCCGGTGCGGCGGCGGCCATCACGCTGGCCACGGCGCCGCCCAGCGAGTGGCCAAGCAGCGAGAACCGCTCCCAACCCAGCGCATCGGCCGCGGCAAAGACCACCCGGGCGGTATTGACCACGGTGTATTCGGCAGCCGCTGGCAGGTGTCCGCTGGCACCATGGCCAGGCATATCCAGCGCGACCAGGTCGATCCCGTCCAGGCACCGCTGCAGCGGCACGAAACTGGCAGCGTTATCCAGCCAGCCGTGCAAAGCCAACACCCGCGGCGCCCCCGGCGCAGCATTGCGCAAGCCGGCAAACCGGCCCAGCGACGTGTCGAGGTTGATCTCGCGCATGCCGTGCGCATCGACGCTGCTCAAACCCATGCCTCCAACTCGCGTCGTGCGATTGCCGCCAATGCCGCGGCGTGTGCCGGGTTGTCGTTCAGGCACGGGATGTAGCGCAGCCGGCCACCGCGCGCGGCGAAGTCCTCGGCCAGCATGATTGCAATCTCCTCCAGGGTTTCCAGGCAGTCGGCCGCGAATCCCGGCGCCACGATGTCCACCTTGCGTACGCCACGGTCGGCCAACGCGACCAGCGTGTTGGCGGTGGCCGGCTCCAACCAGCGCTCACGGCCGAATCGCGATTGGTAGCTGACGCCCCATTGCGCCTCATCCAGCCCCAGCGCCGCCGCGATCGCCTGGGCACCGGCTTCGCATTGACGCTGGTAGGGGTCACCCGCGTCGACCAGGCGTTGCGGCAAGCCATGGAAGGAAAACAGCAGGAGCTCGCTGGCACCATGTTGGGCGCGGTGGGCCCGGATCGAGCTGGCCACGGCATCGACCCAGCCCGCATCCAGGTGATAGTCCTGGACCATGCGCAACGGCAGCGATCCGGCCCGCGCAACCACGTCGGCCACCGAAGCGGTGGTGGTGGTCGAATATTGCGGATACAACGGCAACACCAGCGCGCGCTGGATCCCTTCCGACGACAATCGCTGCAACACCTGCGCCAGTGAGGGCTCGCCGTAGCGCATCGTATCGATCACGCGCACCCCGGGCATTTCGCGCTGAACCGCTTCGGCCAGGCGCCGGGTATGCACGGCAAGCGGCGAGCCCTCATCCATCCACACGCTGGCGTACTTGGGCGCCACCTTTGGTGCACGCAGCGGCAGGATCAGCCCGTGCAACAAGGGCAGCCAGAACCACCGTGGCAGCGAAACCACCCGCCGATCGCCGAGGAACTCCCCCAGGTAACGACGGATCGCCGCAGCGGTGGGCGCGGCCGGGGTGCCCAGGTTGACCAGTACCAGTGCCGTGTCGGTTCCTACCTTATTCATCGCCTTCTCATTAGCCTGAACTCCATTCGCGCGTCGCGGTCAATTGCAGCGCACCCATTATGATTCGTTGCGCACCGCTTGCATCCACGTCCCCGGAGTTGCCCATGCCAATCCTGCCCCGACTCGCCATCGCCTTGCTCACGTTTGGTCTGGCCGCCCCTGCCATGGCGGGTGTTGCCGAGGACGAGCGTGCACGCAATGCGTTGCGCGTACTCAATGAAATCCAGGCCATCCCCGAGTCAAGCATTCCGGACATCCTGTTCGACGAGGCCAAGGCGATAGTGGTCGTGCCCGACACGCTCAAGATCGGCCTGGTGATCGGCGGTCGCCGTGGCCACGGCCTGGTTTCGGTCAAGACGCCGCAAGGGACGTGGTCCAATCCTGCCTTCGTCAAGCTGACCGGTGGCAGCATCGGCTTCCAGGCCGGCGTGCAGTCCTCCGACGTGGTGATGGTCTTCACCAGCCAGCGTGGCGTGGACTCCATCGTCAACGGCAAGATCACCCTGGGCGCGGATGCCAGCATCGCCGCCGGGCCGATCGGGCGAACCACCAGCCTGGCCACCGACGGCAAGTTGAAGGCGGAGATCTGGTCGTGGTCACGCGCCCGTGGCCTGTTTGCGGGCGTCGCGCTGGACGGGGGGGTAGTGAGCATCGACGACGACGCCAATGTTGCCGCCTACGGCCCGGGCACTACGCCGCGGATGATCTTCGAAGGCCGCGCCGAGGCGCGTCCATCCGACGCCATCGTGGGTTTCCGCGACCAGTTGGAAGAAGCCACGGCAGCGGCGCGTAGCGCGCGACAGGGCGATACGCCCGCACCGGCGGCCGCCGTGATTGCAGCCCCGCAATACACACCGCCGCCGGTCAATGCTCCAGTGAATGCGCCCACAAACCAGCCGCAGCCGTTCCAGACCGTGGACAGCCCCACCGCGCCACCCATCCAGACCGAACCACTGCCTCCGATCGAGTAGTGATCGCCAGCCGGCGACTGGCCGTTGGCTGAGGCACTGGCCAATATAGCGATGCCATTCGGTTAGGCTGGCTTGCGCTATCCTGCATCCCCACTTCCAGCGAGAGATCCGATGGGCAGTTTAAGTATTTGGCACTGGCTGGTCGTGCTGGTGATCGTGGTACTGGTGTTTGGAACCAAGCGCCTGAAAAACGTGGGCAAGGACGTGGGTGAGGCGGTCAAGGGCTTCAAGCAGGGAATCCACGACGCGGACGACGACACCGCACGCAAGGACCAGCCGCCGGCGCAGCTGTCGGATGCGGCTCGTCGCGACAGCGCCAACAACGAGACGCCTTCACACAACAAGGAAGCCGCGCACGACGACGAGCACACCCCGCGCTGAGCGCGGGCATCGGCGTCCTCCGGCTACCGGCATGTTCGACATCGGCTTTTCAGAGCTTTTCGTGGTGGCGATCGTGGCGTTGCTGGTACTGGGCCCCGAACGCCTGCCACGCGCTGCGCGATTCGCCGGACTGTGGGTTCGCCGCGCCCGCGCGCAGTGGTACTCGGTGAAGTCCGAACTGGAAAGAGAGTTGGCAGACGAGGATCTCAAGAACAGCCTGCGCAAGACCCAGGACGAATTGCGCGATGCCCGCGACCAGTTGCAGGCCAGCGGCGAGGGCCTGCGACGCGACCTGCAACACGGCCGCGTGATTGCCGAGCGTGAATGGAACCAAGCCACCCAGGCGCAACCGAGCGCCGACCACGAGTCGCATGGATCCGGGCAGCCCGTACTCGGCGGCGACCAGACACACGATGAATCATCTCCCGGCGAACCCGGTCCGCCGCGCGATGAGCCGACCGAGCCCGAGCACCGGGAACCCGGTCCAACTGCCCCGGAGCGGCGTGAGCCCGACCCTCTCGGCCCTGACCCGGTCCGACGCGACCCACCATCGCCTGACGAGCCGGTCCGCGACCCGCCGTCGTCGCGCCCATGACTACGCCGAACGAGCCACCTGATGCCGAGTCGGGCAACGACCCCCGCCTGCTCGATCACCTGATCGAACTGCGCTCACGGTTGTTGCGTGCGGTCGTCGGGTTGGTCGTGGTGCTGGTGGTGATGCTGCCGTTCGGCAATGACCTCTATGCCCTGCTCGCCGCGCCGCTGCTGGAAAAGTTGCCCGCCGGTGGCCAACTGATCGCGGTGGAGGTCGCCAGTCCGTTCTTCACTCCGGTGAAACTGGCCTTCTTCGCCGCCGTGATGGTGTCGATGCCCTGGCTGCTTTACCAGGCGTGGGCGTTCGTCGCACCGGGCCTGTACCAGCGCGAGAAGCGGCTCGCCATTCCGCTGCTCGCCTCGGCCGTCCTGCTTTTCTATGCCGGCTGCGCGTTCGCGTTCTTCCTGGTGCTGCCGATGGTATTCGGCTTCCTGACCCGCATCGCGCCCGATGGCGTGGCCATGATGACCGACATCAGCGCCTATCTAGATTTCGTGCTGGTGATCTTCCTGGCCTTCGGCGCCAGTTTCGAGCTGCCCGTCGCGCTGGTGATCGCGACGCTGCTCGGCTGGGTCACGCCGCAGCAGTTGCGTGAATCACGTGGTTACGCGGTGGTGGGTATCTTCATCGTCGCCGCGGTGATCACCCCGCCGGACGTGGTGTCGCAACTGATGCTGGCGATCCCGATGTGCCTGTTGTATGAGGTCGGCATCGTCGCATCGCGTTGGCTGGCCCCGCCCGCCGCGGTCGCCCCGGAAGAGTAGCTGTGACCGCGCATCCCGACGGCCGGCTGCTGACTCCCGCGGGGTTCTGGCAGCGTGCCGCGGCATGGTCAATCGATATGGCATCGATCATGCCGCTGGCCCTGCTGCTGGCTTGGCCGGTCATCTCGGCTCCGGCGCATGCCGTGCCGTCTCGGGTGACCGGCTTGTTGCAGGCGGCAAGCCAAGCCATGGCCGACGCGATCATTGATTACGTTCCCCTGCCGCAACTGGCGGCGGCAATGCTGCACAACCCGGCGTTGCATGAGGCGAGCCTGAGCTTGCAATCGACGTTGTGGTCGCTGACATGGCCGCTGCTACTCGCGATCGCCTTGCTTGGTGGCGGTTATCACGTCGCCTGCGAGGGCTCGCACCGACGAGCGACACCGGGCCAGCGACTGCTTGGTTTACAGGTCGTCGACCTGGGGGGCCAAACATTGACACCGGGCCACGCCCTCAACCGTCACCTTGCGGGCAGCCTGTCCTGGGCGACATTGAACGTCGGTCACCTGATGGCGGCATTGGCGCCGAGACACTTGGCCTTGCACGACCGCATCAGCGCGACGCGGGTCGTAGCCGCCCCAATGGCGACACCCCGAGCGGTGGCAACCGGTGGCCCAGGCGACAGACTGCCAACCTGGGCCTGGGTCTGGCTTGGAATACTCGCGATCGCCACCATCGCACTGACGCTATGGGGCATGACTGCGGCGATGGCGGTGATGCGCACCACGCTGGAGCAGGCACTGCTCTGACGCGGATCCGATCAGGCGGTAAGCGCTTCGGCCGGGGTGGTTGCATCGCTGCCGCCCTCACACACGTCGCGCCACAGGTGGTACATCACGCCAAACGCGACGACACACACGGCCAACAGGAACAGCAAATACAGCGGAATGCCGATCAGCATGGTGATCCACATGCCCAGGAACTTGCCCAATAAGCTCACCACCAGCACCACGATGCCCGCGATGATGACAAGCACGATCATCGCCACCACGTAGCTCACGAACAACACCAGCAGCGGCAAAACATTCTTGAATGCGCCGGCAACACCCTCACCAAACGCGGCAAAAACGCCGCGGCGGCGCAAGCAGATCTGTCCGATCGCAACCGACTGGATGGCGAAAAACAGCATGCCGACCACCATCATCACCAGGTAGGCAGCGCCCAGCCCGGCGGGCAGGCTGGCCATCATTGCCGTCGGATCGGCGAGCGCCTGCGATTGCATCATCTGCAGATACCAGGTCATGACGCCGCCGGCGAACACCGACAACAAGGCGGCCATGATGACGTTCTGCACGATGGCCATCAGCACCAGCAAGCCGATCAGGCGCGACGAGGTTGCCATGTCGCCCAGCCCGGAAAACACATCGACTACGCGTGCAGGACGCCCGTTCTCCGCTGCGTCGATCAGCCGCCAGTAGCCGACCATCAGCATGCCCATCACCACCAGGACCAGCACGCCCACGAGCATGCCGATGATGACCATGCCGACGAGGTTGTCTCCGAGCATGGCGAACATCGCGGCGGCCCCCAGCATCGCCACCACTCCCACCACGAGCATGGCCACCAGCAACAGCGCTGCGCCGCCGAATACCGCGACCGGATTGTTGCGGCCCAGATTGATGCCGCGTTTCAGCCAGTCAAAGCCGGCCATCGGACTCATTGCGTGTGTCGTCATTTTCCTTTCCCCTGTTGGTGTTGTTGTTTTGCCAACGTTCCCCGTAACGGCCGTCCTCCCCCGAGGACTGCGCCGCCACTGCATGCTCTGCTACTACATACCCCGTTGCTGCATGCCCGTCACACCTTGCGGCCGATCAGGCCTCGAAACCGCCTGCCGACACCACCGGTGTCGTTGGCGCGGTCGGTGCGTCACCGATCATCTGCCGCCAAGCGAGATAGGCCACCCCGCCCATCACCGGCAGAAGGATCGCCATCAGCAGCAGTTGGACCACGAACATCGACGCCATCGCCCCGATTGCCATGCTCAACACCATCCCGACCAGTTGCAACGCCAGGCTCAGCGCGACCATCGCTATCACCAACAGCACTAACAGCACCAATACCGCGCCGAGGTTGCTCAGGCAGGCGCGGAAGCTCAGCTTCATCGCCGCGAAGGCGCCGCGATCGGTGAACATCACCTCGGGAATCGCAACGAAGGTAAAGAATCCGGCGACTACGCCGACCACCAACGCGGCAATCATCCAGCCAAACAGCCTACCCAGCGGCAGCGACTCGACCAGCGCGGGATCCGGATTGACCTGCAGCTCGACCATGAGCTCGGATAGGCGCACCAGCTCCTGGCTTCCCACCATCGCCACCAGCAACACCATCACCACCACCAACGCGGCGATCTGCGGCAGCAGCATCGCCAACAGCTGCGGCACCTTGCCATCACGCACGCCCTGCACCAGGTCGGCCGGCGACGCCGGGCGCCCTTGGTCGACTTCACGCGTCGCGTAAACAACGCCGGCAAACAGGACCGGCCCAAGCACCGCCAACACCAGACTCAGCCAGACCTGCCCACCGACCGACGCCAAGGTCGACAGGCCACCCCAGATGACACCCAGCAGGCCCAGCGTCAGCGGCGCCTTGCGCAACAACGCCAACCCGCCCAGCAACCATTCCGCGCCTGCACCGGCAGGCACCTTGCGAATATCCGTCATGACCCGGTTTTCTCCCTTGTAGATACGCCCTGTGTCAGCCCGCGCGCATGGTGGACGAAGCGGCGCAGCACCCGTCGACCCTGCGGGCAAGCCCCCACCGCCGCCAGCATCGCACGTGGATCGAGCCCTTCGCGCTGCAATGCAATCTTGCGCGCATCGATATAACCACGCATATGGGTGGCGCTGAATTCGGGATGGAATTGGACCCCCCAGGCGTTATCGCCCCAGCGGAAGGCCTGGCAAGGGTCGGCTGCCGATCGCGCCAGCACCGTGGCGTCGGCGGGGGCGCGCAATACGGCCTGCAGGTGGGTCAGCTGTGCATCGAACGACGCAGGCAACGGCGCGAACAACGGATCCTGCGCGGCCGCAGGCAGCAGCTCGATCTCAACGGTGCCCATTTCGCGACCGGCCGGGTTGTCGCCGACTTCGCCGCCCAGCGCGTGCGCCAGCAGTTGATGGCCGTAGCAAATGCCAAACAGCGGCAAGCCCGCGTGCGCCGCGTCGCGCAACCAGGCCGCAGTGGCCTCGCTCCACGCCAGGCGCTCGGTGACCATCGCGGCCGACCCGGTCACGATCACACCGGCGAAGCCTTCGCGATTGGGCAATGCGTCACCGGTCTGGACATCGATCACCACCGCACCGTCGCGTGGCAAGCGCGCGGCCACCCGGATCCAGTGCGCAAAATCGCCGTGGCGGCGCAGGGGTTCGGCCGGCTGGCCGGTCGCGATAATCAGGAAAGGCATGGTCACGGACAGCGTATCCCAGTGTGAAACGGCGAAAAAACGACGCGTGCAAAGCGGGCCGTATACTAACTTGCTTTGCCCCACGGCCTTTCAAGCATGTCGCAGCCTGACTCACGCGCCTTGTCGCCCACGAGCTCCCAGCCTCCCACCTTCCAGCAACTCATCCAGCGCCTGAATGCGTACTGGGCCGAGCAGGGCTGCGTGTTGATCCAGCCGCTGGACTTGGAGGTCGGTGCCGGCACCTTCCATCCGGCCACCTTCCTGCGCGCGCTGGGGCCGGAGCCGTGGAACGCGGCGTACGTGCAACCCTGCCGCCGCCCGACCGACGGCCGCTACGGCGACAACCCCAACCGGTTGCAGCGTTACTACCAGTACCAGGTCGCGATGAAGCCCTCGCCCGACAATATCGTCGAGCTGTACTTCGACTCGCTGAAAGCACTCGGCGTGGACCCGCTGGTGCACGACCTGCGGCTGGTCGAGGACAACTGGGAATCGCCGACACTCGGCGCCTGGGGCCTGGGCTGGGAAGTCTGGCTCAACGGCATGGAGGTGACCCAGTTCACCTACTTCCAGCAGGCCGGCGGGATGGAATGCAGGCCGGTGCTGGGCGAGATCACCTACGGTCTGGAGCGCCTGTGCATGTACCTGCAAGGCGTAGACAACGTGTTCGACCTGGTCTGGACCCACGGCCCGGACGGCACGCCGGTGACCTACCGCGACGTCTACCACCAGAACGAGGTCGAGCAGAGCACCTACAACTTCGAGCATGCCAACGTGGAGGTGCTGTTCCGGCGCTTCGACGAGTGCGAGGCGGAGGCGCTGGCACTGGTCGAACTCAACCTGCCGCTGCCAGCCTATGAGCAGGTGATGAAGGCCAGCCACAGCTTCAACATGCTCGATGCGCGCCGCGCGATCAGCGTCACCGAGCGCCAGCGCTACATCCTGCGCGTGCGCAAGATCTCCCAGGCGGTGGCCGTGGCCTATCACGCCCAGCGCGAGAAGCTGGGGTTCCCGGGAATGAAGAGCGCCACCGCCCAGCAGGCCGGCAAGGAGAGCGTGTGATGAACAACATCACCTCGGGCAACACGGGCGTGCGGATGCAACCGCTGCTGATCGAACTGGGGACCGAAGAATTGCCGGTCAAGGCGTTGGCCGGGCTGGCGCAAGCGTTTTTCGATGGCGTCATCAACGGGCTGGTCACGCGCGGCGTCGCCTTCGAGCGCGACGAGGCCAAGCCGCTGTACACCCCACGCCGGCTTGCGGTGCTACTGCCCGGAGTGGCCGTTGAGCAACCCGTACAGTCTTCCGAAGTGCTGGGGCCGTACCTCAACATCGCGCTGGACGCCGATGGCCAGCCGACGCGCGCACTGCAGGGCTTTGCCGCCAAGGCCGGCGTCGAGTGGACCGCGCTGGAGAAGACCACCGACAACAAAGGGGAGCGTTTCGTGCACCGCTCGGTCAAGCCGGGCGCGAAGACCGCCGACCTGCTGGGCGCGATCATCAGCGACGCGCTGGCGGCGATGCCGATCCCCAAGCCGATGCGCTGGGGCGACCACGACTACCGCTTCGCCCGGCCGGTGCATTGGCTGGTGGTATTGCTGGGCAACAACGTGGTCGAGGTGGAGCTGCTGGGCGTGCGCAGCGATCGCATGAGTCGCGGTCATCGTTTCATGCATGACAAGCCGGTCTGGTTCAGCACGCCCGGCGATTACGTGGGGTCGCTGCGTGGCGCGAAAGTGCTGGTGGATGCCGACGAGCGGCGCGAAAGCATCGTTCGCCAGGTCGAGGCCGCGGCGCAGGCATGCAACGGCGTGGCGCGGATCGAGCCTGGCATCCTGGAAGAGGTCAACGGCCTGGTCGAATGGCCCAGCGCGATCACCTGCGGGTTCGAGTCCGAGTTCCTCGCGGTCCCGGCCGAGGCATTGATCGCGGCCATGGAAACCCACCAGAAGTTCTTCCCGGTGCTGGATGGGCAGGGCCGGCTCAGCGAGCATTTCGTCGCCATTGCCAACATCGACAGCAAGGATGAGGCCGAAGTCCGCAAGGGTTACGAGCGGGTGATCCGGCCGCGCTTCAGCGACGCCAAATTCTTCTTCGTGGAGGACATGAAGCAGGGACTGGCGTCGATGAGCGACGGCCTGAAAGCAGTGACGTATCAGGGCAAGCTGGGCAGCGTCGCCGACAAGGTCACGCGCGTGTCGGCATTGGCCGAGTGGATCGCCTCGCAGGTTGACGTCGACCCGAGCCTGGCCCGACGTGCCGCCGAGTTGTCCAAGGCCGACCTGCAATCGCGGCTGGTGGGCGAGTTTCCCGAGTTGCAGGGCATCGCCGGGCGCTACTACGCGGCCGTGGAGAACGAGCCGGTCGAGGTCGCCCATGCGATCGACGAGGCCTACATGCCGCGTTTCTCCGGCGATGCGATCGCGCCATCGAAGCTCGGCCAGGTGCTGGCCATCGCCGAGCGACTGGATACCCTGGCCGGCGGTTTTGTCGCCGGCCTGAAGCCGACCGGCAACAAGGATCCGTTCGCACTTCGGCGCAATGCGCTGAGCCTGGCGCGCACCTTGCTCGAAGGCGGCCACGATCTGTTGCTGCACGAACTGGTGGAGCGCGCCATCGCCGCCCAGCCACTGCAAAATCCGGACATCGGCAGTTTTGATGTCACCGCCTTCGTCTACGATCGCCTGCGCGGCTATTACGCCGACCAGGGCATCTCGGTGCAGCAGTTCGAGGCGGTGGCCCATGTGGCCCACGACTCGCTGCTCGATTTCGACCACCGCCTCAAGGCGATCGGGGCGTTTGCGGCCCTGCCGGAAGCGGCCGCATTGGCCGCCGCCAACAAGCGCAGCCGCAACATCCTCAAGAAGGTCGAGGGTCCGGTGCCGGACATCGTCGACACGAGCCTCTTTTGCGAGCCGGCCGAACGCGAGTTGGCGGAAGCGGTCGACGCGGCGATCGCCGACACCGACCCGCTGCTGGAGCAGGACGATTACGTGGCCGTACTCGGCCGGCTGGCCCGGCTGCGTCCGCAGGTCGATGCCTTCTTCGAGCAGGTGATGGTCAACGCCGACGATGAGAAGGTGCGCAACAACCGGCTGGCGCTGCTCAAGCGTCTGAGTGACCGGCTGGGCAGCGTGGCGGCAATCGAATACCTATCGATTTGAGGCCGGTCGATCTGAGGCCGGTCCTAATCCATTCTTGACACGCTACCGGTATCCTCGCCCGCATGCGCCTTCCCCGCCTCGCCCTGCCCATCGCCGCGTTGTGCTTGTTTGCCAGCGACCCGGCGCACGCAGCGAAGGTGGACAAGGTGATCGTCACCGGCCTGGACGACGCGATGACCGAGAACGTGCGCAGCGCCGTGGCGCTGGTCGACGTGGTCGGCAAGGACCTGTCAGGCCGACGGTTGGCCTACCTGGTGCGCGAGGCCGAAGACCAGACCCGTGAAGCACTGGAGCCGTTCGGCTATTACTCACCCACGATTACCGTGGAGCGCGACCGCGGCGACGCCACCTCCACGGTGACCATCGCGGTCGATCCCGGGGAGCCGGTGCGGGTGCGACGCGAGCACGTTGCCATCGAAGGCGACGGCGGCCGTGACCGGTACCTGACCGAAGACATCGCCGCGTTCCAGCCGGAGGTTGGCGAGGTGTTCGAGCACCCGGTATATGAAGCCAGCAAGACCCGCATCAGCCGACGGCTTGGCCAGCGCGGCTATTTCGACGCGGACTTTGCCCATCGCCGGGTGGAAGTCACTCGCGCGGAGCACGCGGCCGACATCGACCTGGTGTGGACCAGTGGCCCGCGCTACGACATGGGTGTGATCACGTTCGAGCAAAAGCCCAAGGCCATCCTGCGCACCTCGCTGCTCGACAATCTGGTCTATTGGGAAACCGGCAGCTATTACCACCAGGGCAAGCTGGATCGGCTGCGCGAGTCGCTGTCACGGCTGGATTATTTTTCCTCGGTCGTCATCAATCCCAACCCTGACGAGGCCGTCGATGGCCAGGTTCCCATCGACGTGCTGCTGTTCCCCGCCAAACGCAGCGTTTACAGCGCCGGCCTGAGCTATGGCACCGACAGTGGTCCGGGTGTGCGGCTGGGGATGGAGCGCCGTTACGTCAACGATCGTGGCCACAAGGCACTGGTCCAGCTCGACTACGCGCAGCGCCGCAAGACCCTGACCACGCAGTACCGCATCCCCGCGTTCGCGTGGGTGGATGGCTGGTATACCTTCAGTGCACAAGCGGCGGACGAACAGACCGACTACATAGACAGTCGCCGGATCGAGTTCGTCGGCAGTCGCAACGGACGCATCAACAACCATCTCAACGTCACCGCGTCGCTGCATGCGTTGCGCGAGCGCTGGTCCTATCTGGCCGATGACGATGGCGACGCCAGTACCGGCCCGGAGTACCGCTACGCAACCTTCACCTATCCGTCGTTGCGGGCCGAATACATCGATGCCGACAGTCTGGTCTTTCCGCGCGACGGCCTCGCCGGCACCTTGATGGTGCGCGGCGGTCTGGAAGGCGTGGGCAGCGATGCCAACTTTTCCCAGGCCAGGGCGACGCTGCGCTGGTATCGCGGGATGGGCGATCGCGACCGGTTGATCGTGCGCGGCGAACTGGGCCATACCTTTACCGACGACCTGGTCGCAATGCCGCCAAGCCTGCGCTTCTTTGCCGGCGGTGACCGCAGCATCCGTGGTTACGCCTGGCGCGAGGTCGGTCCACGTGTGGAGGGCAGCGACGGCAAGCTGTACGCACTGGGCGCGAAGAACGTGGCGACTGCCAGCGTCGAGTACGAGCACTACTTCACCCAGAACTGGGGCGCAGCGGCGTTCGTCGATAGCGGTAGCGCGTTCGACGGTACGCCGGACTGGCACACCGGCGTCGGCGCCGGCGTGCGCTGGCGCTCCCCGGTCGGCCCGGTCCGGGTCGATATCGGCCATGGCCTGGACGATCCCGACGCCGGGTTCCAGATCTACCTCAGCATCGGCGCGGACCTGTAGCCGATGGCCGGCATCCTGCGCCGACGGATCGATCCCGACCTCACGGCGGAACAACGCGAGCAGCGGATTGCCGAGCTGCGAGCGCGGCGCAAGGCGCGTGCGCGCTACCTGGCCATCCGTGGCGCAGTGCTGGTCGCTCTGGTGGTCGTCGGGCTGGGTGTATTTGGCTACTGGTTGCTGGGCAGCATCGGCGGACGCGAGTTCCTGCTCGGCCAGGTGGTCTCGCGCTTGCCCGATAACGCCACCTTGAGCTGGAGCAAGGCCGAAGGACCCGCGTCGGGACCGTTGACCATGCATGACGTGCGCTTTACCTACGACGCCATCGTGTTCACCGCGCAGCGTGTCACCGTGGACCCGGCGTTGCGTCCGCTGCTGGGCCGACGGCTGCGGCTGGACGCCATGCAGATCGAGAACGCGACGCTGGACCTGCCGCAAGGCGATGAGCCGTTTGAGTTGCCGCGCTGGCCTGACTCGTTACCGCAGATCGCTCCGCCGCTGGCGCTGCAGGCCGACGACGTGCAAATCGACGGCTTCCTGATCAGCAGCGAAGGGGTGCCCACCATCGATATCCATCGCCTGCGCGGCGGCCTCGACGCCGGCCCGGGCGCGCTGCATATCGAGCATCTGGTCGTCGACAGCGACCGTGGCCGGTTCACCGCACACGGCGATTACGTGCCCGCGGACCGCTACCGCAGCGACCTGGTGGCAACCGCGATACTGCCGGCGGCCACGGGGCGCACCCCGGCCCGGCTGGGTTTTGTGGCCAAAGGCGACCTGGACCGCATGGACGTGGCGCTGGCCGGCCGCGCACCGGAAGCCTTCCAGGTGACACTGGTGCTGCGCGGCGACGGCGGAGAACCGCAGCTGGTCACCGGCGCCGGCGAGGTCGTGTCGGGCCCGGCGATGACCGCCACCAAGGGACCGCGCTGGCAATTGCGCGCCAACGCCGAGGCACTCGATATCGGCTTGTTGACCGGCTCGAACGCCGCAGCTTCGCCGACACCAGTGGCATTTCAGTTCCAGGCCGACGGGATTGGCGGCGACGCCCGCTTGCGCGGCGAGCTGCGGCAAGGCGATTTCCAGGCCCGCGTGGTCAATTCCCGGCTTCAAGTCCAGGACCAGGTGCTGCAACTGAACCCGCTGCGGCTGCAGTTGTTGGGAGGCACGGTCATCGCGCGCGGCAGCGCCGACTTCAACAACCCGGACAATCCGGAATTTCGTTTCGCCACCAACGTGCGCGACCTGCAATGGGGTGGTTCCAACGGTGCGACCCCTTCGTCGGCGACTGTCGCTGACAATCCAATCATCCACGCCGATGCGGATTTGGGCCTGGCCGGCACGATGAAGGCTTGGGCGCTGGTTGGCACGGCCACCCTCTCCCGCGCCGGTGAGCAGGCGCAACTGACCCTGGACGGTCGCGGCGATGCCCAGCAGATGCAGCTGCAGCGCCTGGACGTACAGATGCCGACCGGCACCCTGGCCACCACCGGCACGGTGGCGTGGGCACCGAGCCTGGGTTGGAATCTCGACGCGAAACTGGCCGGCTTTGATCCGGGTTACTTCGCCGCCGGCTGGGATGGGGCGGTGAATGGCCACATCACCAGTGACGGACTCACCCGCGACGACGGCGGTCTGGACATCCATGCCGAACTGGCGGACCTGGGTGGCCGTCTGCGCGGGCGACCACTCGATGGCGACGCCAGCTTCACCATGCACGGTGCGGCGCCCACCGGAGGCAACGCAAGCTACGAGGGCGAGCTGGCCCTCACCCTCGGCGGCAGCCGCGTGGAAGCCCACGGCCGCGTCGGCGACACCCTGGACATCAACGCGCGGTTCTCGCCGCTGCAGCTGGCCGACCTGTTGCCCGACAGTGCCGGCAGCCTGAGCGGCGAGATCCACCTGACTGGCTCGCCCAAGGCACCCGACATCAGCGCTGACCTGGACGGCAACGGGATTGTCTTTGGCGATTACTCGGCCGGCTCGATCCGCATCGACGGCAGCTTGCCGTGGTCGCGCGGCAGCGGCTCGTTGAGCGTGCGTGCCGGCGACCTGGTCGCGGGCATCGAACTGGACACACTGGCCATCGACGCCCGTGGGGCCGTCGAGCATCTGGCGCTTGATTCCAACACCAGCGGCGCATTGGGCAGCCTGGCCCTGTCCGCCAAGCTCGACCGGCAAGGCCGTCGCTGGCAAGGCTTGCTGCAAACGCTGCGGCTGGAGCTACAACGCGGCGCGGACTGGCACTTGCTGCAACCGGCGGCCTTCGCCTGGAACCCGGCCCCCGCCGGCACCGGCAGCCTCGACAATGCGTGCCTGGCGTCCAGTGCCGGCGGCTCGGCGTGTGTGGCGGTTGACTGGCCGCGACCGGGCATCAACATCACCGGACAAGGGCTGCCATTGGCATTGGTGCAGCCCTACCTGCCACAACGCGAAGAGGATCGGCCGTGGGTGATGCGTGGCGAGATCGCCATCGATGCGCAACTGCGTCCCGTCGGCGACCACTGGGAAGGCAAGGTGCGGCTCAGCTCGGACAGTGGCGGCATCAAGGCCAGTCCGCGTGCGCGAAGCGAGCTGATTGAATACGACAACCTGTCGCTGACGGCGGACTTCCGCCGCCAGGGCATCGAGGCAGTGCTCGCCTCCGGGTTCAACGATGACGGCCGCATCGATGCGCACGTCATCACCGGCTGGGATGCCTATTCTCCCCTCTCCGGCCAGGTCTCGCTGGACACCGATGAGCTCACCTGGCTGGAATTGTTTGTTGCCGACATCGTCGAGCCGACCGGCCAGCTGAGCGCCGATATCCGCCTGGGCGGCACCCGCGCGGAGCCACAACTGGGCGGACAGGCGCAACTGACCGATTTCAGCACCGAGATTCCGGCACTGGCCATCACCCTGCGCGAGGGCAACCTGCAGCTCAACGCCCTGGCCGACGGGACGGCGCAGATCCATGGCAGCGTGCGTTCCGCATCGACCGCCGGCAACCCCGGCAGCGGCGTGCTCAACATCGATGGCAGCCTGGGCTGGCAAGGCAACGAGACGCCGCTGGTGCTCATGGTCCGCGGCACCGATGTTCTGGTGTCGGACAGCCTGGAGCTGCGCGTGGTCGCCAGCCCGGACCTGGAGCTGCAGTACCAGGCCGGCCAACCACTGCAACTGAGCGGTCGGGTAGAGGTGCCGGAGGCCCGCATCAACCTGGAACAACTCGACCAGACGGTAGCGGTGTCCGATGACGTGGTGGTGCTCGACCCGGTCGATCCCGAGGAAGGTCCCGGTACGCCGCTGCAGATGGAGCTGGTGATCCGGCTCGGCGACGACGTGCAGATGAACGGCTTCGGCCTGGACGGGAAGCTGGGCGGCGGCATGCGTATCGTGTCGCGCCCCGGCCGCGAGATGACCGCCACCGGCATCATCACCGTGGCGGGCGAGTACACCGCCTATGGGCAGGACCTGCGCATCACCAGCAGCCAGTTGAGCTGGTCCAACGATCCGATTGCCGACCCCGCGATCCGGCTGCGCGCGGAGCGGAAGATTGGCGATGTCACCGCCGGCGTCGATGTCAGTGGCCGCGCCTCCGACCCGCAGGCCGAGGTCTGGTCCAATCCCGCCAGCTCCCAGGCCGAATCGCTCGCCTACCTCACCCTGGGCCGCCCACTGTCGACCCTGAGCGGCAGCGAGCGCGGCCAGCTCAACGCCGCCAGCGCCGCCCTCACCGCCGGCGGCAGCCTGCTGGCCTCCCAGCTGGGTGCGAAGATCGGCTTGGACGAAGCCGGGGTGATGCAGAGCCAGGCGCTCGGCGGCAGCGTGTTCGGCGTTGGCAAGCAGCTCTCGCCAAGGCTGTACGTCGGCTACGGCGTGTCGTTGCTGGGCACCGGCCAGGTGTTGACGTTGAAGTACCTGCTCGACCACGGTTTTGATATCGAGATCGAATCCAGCTCGATCGAGAACCGCGGCTCGGTCAACTGGCGCAAGGAAAAATAACGCCGCGCTGTCAATGCCCGGTCGACTTGGCAATCACGCTGAGCTGGCCATTGGGCTCCACTGTCACCAGCGCCGCATCTTCAACTTTCTCCAGGCCGTTGAGTCGCAACTGACTCAGCAGCTCCAGCTCGGTGACCAGCTCCTGGCGCATCGCTCGTCGCAGCATCTCGCCTTCGCGCACGATCACCACCGGAGCCTCGACGGTCCAGCGCGCGAACAGCGGTGACCGGAACTCCAGCATGTTGATCAACCATGACCATGCCAGCACCACACCCGCCAGGACGACAAAATCCAGCGGGTGTTTCGCACCCGTCGACATCGAATCGGCCACCAGCCCGCCCATTATGACCAGCGCCAGCAGGTCCGTTGGCGAGAGCCCGCCGATCTCGCGTTTGGGGAGCAACCGCAGCACGATCGCCAGCGAGAAATAGATCAACGTGGCGCGCGCCAGCAACTTCCATAGCGGCATCGACAGTTCGAATATCTCCATCGGCATCCGCCTCGCTGGTCACGTCATGTCGTCGAGCCCGTGGCCCCTTCCGAAGGCCGCGCCAGCAGTGCTGGCAGATCGCCCGGCAAGCCGCATGGGTCGGGGCACAGTAGCTACGCACCTCGTCGAGCCGATGTGAAGCCGGCGCCAGACGGCTTCAGTCGTGTGCCGGCGCCTTCGCTGATGCCGTGGTGTCGATCAAGTGGCCGAGCTTGTCCTGCTTGGTCGCCAGGTAGCGCCGGTTGCTGGGATTGTGGCCGACCAGGATCGCGACCCGCTCGGTGACCGCAACGCCCACCGCCTGCATGGCCTTGACCTTGGCCGGGTTGTTGGTCATCAGGCGCAGCGCGCTCACGTCGAAATGCGCCAGCATCGGCTTGCATATCCCGTAATCACGCAGGTCCGGGGCAAACCCCAGCGCCTCGTTGGCTTCCACCGTGTCCGCACCGGCATCCTGCAGCGCATAGGCGCGGATCTTGTTGAGCAAGCCAATGCCGCGGCCTTCCTGGCGCAAGTACAGCAGCATGCCGCGACCTTCGGCGGCGATACGCTTGAGCGCCTCTTCCAGTTGCGCGCCGCAGTCACAGCGGCGGCTGAACATGGCATCGCCGGTCAGGCATTCCGAATGCACCCGCGCCAGCACCGGCTCGCCATCGGAAATCGAACCGAGGGTCAACACCACGTGTTCACCGCCGGTGACCCGATCGGCAAAACCGTGCATCCGGAAGTTCGCCCATGGCATCGGCAGATCGCAGCTGTCAACGTAGTCGAGGCGGGGTGCACGTTCCGCAGACGTTTCCAGGCCGGCGTCCATGTCGTTCAATTTGGCCCCGGTAGCGGCATGCAGCGAGGTCGCGGTATCGATGGCTGGTTTGGCATCACTCATGGGGGGCCTGCAAACGCTCCGTACTAGGGGCATGAATCAAGGGTATGTATCAAGGGCTGTATCAGCGGTCGTGGGCACTATCTTCCTCCAAACCGCTTGTCGGGCGAAGCCAAGCGCTCCCGCGGCCAGTGGACAAACAGCGGACAAACACGAATCCGGCAACCCGACCCACGCTACATGGGGGCGCCATGACCGAATAAAAAAGACCGGATCAGCGCAACGGATCGTTCTGCGCGACCGGCGATTGCATGACCGCACCGCGCAAACCCGGCGTGCCGTCCACGACCTCGGTCCAGACCACATGGGCGTCGCCACCGGCAAGGGCGATCTGCGGAAAGCCGGTACCGCGCCCACGCCCGGCGACCCTGGCCAGCTCGATGCGTTGCTCTTCCCGAACCAGCCCGGGCGAATAGCGCGCCAGTTGCAGGGACTGGCCCTGCGCGTCTTCACGCACCCACACCACCCACGCCGAATTGGCGTCCATGGCCACCGCGATACGCCCGTGCACCGTTTCACCGTGGTCCAGCGTGATCGGGGCGGCGAAGGTGTCGCCGGCATCGTCGCTGTAGGCAAGCTTGACGGTCGGGATATCGCCGGCAGGGGTGGATTGACTGGTGTACCAGCCGACCACGACCTGGTCGCCACTGGCGGCAATCGACGGGCCGTTGACCGGGCAGGCCGGCATTTCCCACTGGTCGGGATAGACGATATGCGGCGGCGTCCAGTTGCCGTCCTGCCATCGGGTGACCGCAATATCGCGGATCTCCCCGACGCTCCGGTCACGGTAGGCCAGCAGCGGGCCTTTGGACGTCACCGCGATGGCGGTCTGGCAACAGTCACACGTCATCGCGTCGATGCGGGTGTCGGCCGACTTGCGCAGCAGGACCTTGTCCGCACCCATGCCGGCGAACTGCGCGGCGTCAAACTGCGCGGCGCGCAAGCTCATCGCGCCCGCGTTGCCGGAATGGCCGTCATGCCCGGCGCTCGCATCGTGGCCGCCGCCCGCCGTCTGGCGACCATCCAGCCACGCCACGCCAAGTCCGGCCTCGCCCTGTGGCCACAATGAGACAAACCCATGCTCGGTCGCAGTGCCATCGTCGTTGACCAGTACCGGCGCCGACCACGTGCCGCCACCATCGTTGGATCGCACCAGAGCGATGTCATAGGCGTATACGGCGGCGGCGGATTTTTGCAGCCAGTGCGCCCACAACGCACCATCATTGCCCATTGCGATATGCGGGGTGTCGGCCCAGTTGACGAACCAGTCGTCCCCGGTCGCTATCGTCGCCGGCGCCGTCCAACCGGCCACGTCGTTGCCGTCAGGCTTCCCGGCAGCAGAAAAAACCAGCGCGTGGCCACCGGCCTGCCTGGGTTCAATCCAGGACAACAGCAAGGTGCCATCCGGCGCTGCCACCAGATCCGGCTGCGCCGCGCCGACCGGCGCCGGCAACCGCCATGGATGACGTTGATACTCGGTCGCGGTGGTCGAGGAGGGGGCGTCAAGCGCACCGTCGCCGATAGCCGCGCTATCGACCGCCGCGGTGCCGGCGTCTGGTGCCGGGCTGCAAGCGCCGCAAAGGATTGCGGTGGCCAAGACCGCAGTTGTCAGCACATCCAGGCGGGTCGGCTTCATCGCGACAGTCTACCGCTGCTGTCCGTCAACCGCCGACCCGGCGCCCACACTCGATGGCGCGGGTTGCCGCCAACATCAGGCGACGGCATGACCCAGCCACGACAGCAGCACGGTGGCGATCGCAAAGTAGATCAGGATGCCCACGCCATCGGCCAGTGACGTGATCAGTGGCGAGCTGGCCGATGCGGGGTCGGCCTTGAACCGGTTCAGCAGGAACGGCAGCGACATGCCCATGACGCTGCCCACCAGCACGATCAGCAGCATCGTCAAGGCCACCACCAGGGCAATCGCCGGACCGCCACGAAACAGGCCGATCGCACTCACGGCGAACGCCATCGTCAGCCCCAGCAACGTGGAGACCACCACCTCGCGCCCCAGCATCTTGCCCCAGTCGCGCATCTCCACGTCACCGGTCGCCAGCGCACGCACCATCAGCGTGGCCGACTGCGCACCGGCGTTGCCGCCGCTGGCGATCAGCAACGGCAGGAAGAACACCAGCGCCATGTTGGCCGCGATCAGGTCCTCGAAGTGGGCGATGCCGGCACCGGAGAACAGGTTCGCGAACACCAGCAGCACCAGCCAGTACACGCGCTGGCGGTACAGCAGCCCCACGGTGGCATCCTTCATGCTCATCGTCAGGCTGCCCAGGGTGCCGCCGGCCTTGTGGAAGTCCTCGGTCGCTTCCGCCTCGGCCACGTCCATCGCGTCATCGGCGGTGACGATGCCGACGATGCGCTCGTCATGGTCGACCACCGGCAATGCCATGAAGTCGTATCGCGCGATCTTGTTGGCGGCTTCGTTCTGGTCGGCATCGACGTGGACGGTGACGGGATTGGCGGCCATCACCTCCGACACCGGGGTGGCCGGATCGGCCAGGATCAAGCGCCGCAACGTGACCACACCCAGCAGATGGCGATCATGGTCGATCACGTAGGAGGTGTAGATGGTCTCCTTGTCGGGCGCGACCCGGCGCAACTCGGCGATTGCCTCGCCTGCGGTCAGCTCGGGCGTCAGGGTCGCGTATTCGGAGGTCATCAGCGCGCCGACGCTGTCGCGCGGGTAGCTGGCCAAGCGGCGGATATCGTCGCGTTCGGCTTGCGCCAATGCAGGCAACAGGCGCTCGCGCCGATCCGACGGCAAGGTGTTGAACAGGTCCACGCGCTCGTCAGCGGACATCAGCTTGAGCAGTTCCAGTACCGCCGGGCGTTGCATGCCGGCCACCAGCAAGGTCTGCAGTTCCAGCGGCAGGTAGCCAAACACCAGCGCGCGCTCGTCGGCGGCGATCAACGGCAGCACTGCGGCCTGTTGCTCCGGCGAAAGGCGGGTCAGCACGTCCGCCAGGTCGGCGGCCAGCACTTCGCTCAACGCGGTCTGCAGGGCCCCGAGATTGTCGCGCTCAAGCTGGTCGTGCCCAAGCTCGGCCGCGATCGCCTCGGCGACCAGGTCGGCATCGAAGTTGCCGTGGATATCGGCGCGGTAAAACGGCCGCACGGCCTGTTGGGGGTTGGGTTGCATCTTCATGCCTCCGGCCGGTCGCTATCGTGCGATCGCGGAAGCGGGCAACACCGGTTTACCGGGTCGTCGCAGGCTCCACGCATCGCCGCGCGAGCGTGCGGGCCATGGTGTCGGGGAATGTTCTAGATCGACTCGGTGTGTCCACGGTGTGGTCATGGCCGGGGGAGTGGGGCCCCGGCAAGCTGCCGCAGTTTAGGCAGCCGCCCGCAAACCGGTCAACCGGGAGTTGACGCCGGCACCAAGTCTCTCAGGCGACCTGGTGGCGTCGCGCGCCCACCAGGTGCACCAGCAGCAACGAGATCGCTGCCGGCGTCATGCCGGGGATGCGTTGGGCCTGACCGATGGTCTGCGGCCGCACCCGCTCGAGCTTGCCGCTGAGCTCCGCCGACAGTCCGCGAACCCGGGCAAAGTCGAAATCCGACGGAATCGCGGTGGTCTCATGGCGTTGCTGCCGGGCAATTTCCTCGTTCTGGCGGTTGAGGTAGCCCGAGTACTTCACCCCGATCTCGACCTGCTCGGCCACCGCCGGATCGGCCACCGCCGGCCCCAGCGAAGCCACTGTCACCAGCCGCGCATAGGTCACTTCCGGGCGCTTGAGCAGGTCGCGCGCGCTGCTCTCGCGGCTCAACTCGATCCCCAGGCTGGCGTTGATCTCGCGGCCCAGCGGATTGTTGGGCGAGGCCCAGATCGCAGCCAGCCGCGCGTTCTCGGTCTCGATTGCCTCGCGCTTGGCGGCAAACGCGGCCCAGCGCGCATCGCCGACCAGACCCAGGTTGCGGCCAGTTTCGGTCAGCCGCAGGTCGGCATTGTCCTCGCGCAGCTGCAGGCGGTACTCGGCACGGCTGGTGAACATCCGGTACGGCTCGACGGTGCCGTGGGTGATCAGGTCATCGACCAGCACACCGATGTACGCCTCGTCGCGGCGCGGACACCAACCGGCCTCCCCACGCACCTGACGCGCCGCATTGACCCCGGCCAGCAGCCCCTGCGCGGCGGCCTCCTCGTAACCGGTGGTGCCATTGATCTGACCGGCGAAGAACAAGCCCTCGACCGCCTTGGTTTCCAAGGTGCTCTTCAGCCCGCGCGGATCGAAAAAGTCGTACTCGATCGCGTAACCGGCGCGGGTGATGTGGGCATTCTCGAACCCGCGGATCGAGCGCACCAGCTCCAATTGCACATCGAACGGCAGCGAGGTGGAAATGCCGTTGGGGTAGATCTCGGCCACGCCCAGTCCCTCCGGCTCGACGAAGATCTGGTGGCTGGTCTTCTCGGCGAAACGCACCACCTTGTCCTCGATCGACGGGCAGTAGCGCGGGCCGATCCCCTCGATCTGGCCGGTGTACAGCGGCGAGCGGTCGAGCGCGCCGCGGATGATCTCGTGGGTGCGCTCGCAGGTCTCGGCGATCCAGCACGACAGCTGGCGCGGGTGGTCGTCGCGCGAGCCCATGAACGACATCACCGGGCGCGGATCGTCACCGGGCTGCTCGACCATCACCGAGTAGTCCAGGCTGCGTCCGTCGATACGCGGCGGGGTGCCGGTCTTCAGCCGGTCCACCACGAACGGGCCTTCGCGCAACCGCTGCGCCAAGGTGACTGATGGCGGATCGCCCGCGCGCCCGGCCGCGTAGGTGGTCAGGCCGACGTGCACCTTGCCGGCGAGGAAGGTGCCGGCGGTCAGGATCACCGCCGGCGCATGGAAGCGCAGGCCGGTCTGGGTGGTGACGCCGTTGACCTTGGCGTTGTCGAAATCGATGTCATCGACGCCGGCCTGGAACAGGGTCAGGTTGGGCTGGTTCTCCACCGCACGGCGGATAAAGGCGCGGTAGAGGCTGCGATCGGCCTGGCAACGCGTCGCCCGCACCGCCGGCCCCTTGCTCGCGTTGAGTCGACGCCACTGGATGCCTGCCGCATCGGCGGCGTGCGCCATGATGCCGCCGAGCGCATCGATCTCCCGCACCAGATGGCCCTTGCCGATCCCGCCGATCGCCGGGTTGCAACTCATCGCGCCGACCGTCTCGACGTTATGGGTCAGCAGCAGGGTGCGCGCCCCGGCGCGCGCCGACGCCAGCGCGGCCTCGGTGCCGGCATGGCCGCCACCGACCACGATCACGTCGTATTGAAAGAAATCATTGCTCATCGCAAGACCCTGGCCAATGGGCCGTCGTTGGGTGACCCGTCGTGACATCCCGAGCCGCCGCAGGGCGTGGATTCTACGCCGTTCACCGGTGTGTCGCGTTCGCGCATTCCGGCCAGACATACCGGACACGCCGGGAACTTGGCACGCTTCATGCTTTATCAATCATGCACCCAACAGGGCAGGCGCCTGGCGCCGGTCGGAATTGGAACAGGGCCGACCAAGTGCCTGTTGGGGAAGCACGGGGGCCGAATGTCGGGGGACATTCGGCCCTTTTTCTATGCATGAAATGAGACCGGTGTCGCACTTTGCGCGAATAAAAGCCGATCCCCTGCCCCGGCGACACACCTCGATCCACGGATTCCTGCCGGCCCCCGGAACATCCCAAACAAGCGAAAGCCCCGCCAGAGCGGGGCTTTCAGTGTAGGTGTCGACGTCAAACGAGGGCGGAACAGGGGGGATCCGAGATTCCTCGTGAGACGTCGACATTGAGACGATACCTGATTACGTCGCATTGCGACGCTCTCTGTCAATACCGGCGCATGGTAGTCATCCGGTGTTGGATTACCGGATCCGGCGTGAATGCGCTATTTCTGCCTGATGGGTTGGGAATTGTCCCGTCCGGCCTTGGACTTGCGGATCATCGTCTCCATCCGTGAACCACGATTGTTGCTGCTTCCCGATGATGGGCGCGTGGAGGTCGGGCGAACCGGCGCAGCGATGACACTACGCTGCACCGCCGCAGGCGAACCGGTCGGACGCTCGGAGCGCTGGATCCGTTCGCGCTGCAGGCGCTCGTAATCCCGCCACGGCGCACGATCGCGGTCGGTATCCGGTCGCGGCGTGTGGTTGCCGTTGTTGCCGTGATTGTTGTTGTGGCCGGGCCGCACCACGATCACCGGTGGCCGGTAGTAGCCATAGGGATAGCGGCGGTTATAGCTGTTGCCGTAATAGGCGTTGCCGTAATAGGCGTTGCCGTAGTAGCCCGGGTAACGATTACTGTAGTAGCCGTCGTTCCCGTACCGGTTGTAGTACCGGTAGTCGGTGCTCGGCTGACCGTAGTAGTAGTCGCCGCGAGCCTGTTGATAGCCGTATCCGCCGGTCATGCAACCGCCCAGCAGCGCCATCGCGGAAAGTGGCAAGATCAGTTTTCTAAGCATTGCGGGATCCCCCGTTATGATGTAGCCATCGTCGGCTTCCGGCATTGAACTAGCGCTTAACTCGGCAATTCGATCATTCAGCTCCATGCTGGCATGGCCGCTGGCCTGGCGCCGTCCGGCTTGCTGCGCCCCATCCTGTCGCGCCGGACTCATCCAATGCAAATCACCCTCCCCGAGATTCCGTCCGGTCAGCCGACCTCCGCTGCGCTGGATTTTGATGCCATCCTCCACGCCGCCGCGCGCATTGCGCCGCACGTCCACGCGACCCCCGTGTTGCGGTCGCGCACCCTGGACACCTTGGCCGGCTGCGAGCTCCATTTCAAATGCGAGAACCTGCAGCGGACCGGAGCGTTCAAGTTCCGCGGTGCGTGCAATACGATTTTCTCGCTGACCGAGACCGAACTCGCCCGCGGCATCGTCACCCAGAGCTCAGGCAACCACGGCGCGGCGATAGCGCTGGCGTGCCGGTTGCGCCACGCCGGGGCGACCGTGGTAGCGCCACGCAACGCCTCCGCGGTCAAGCTGGCGGCAATGCGCAATTACGGCGCGCGGGTGATCCTCTGCGATCCGACGCAGGCATCGCGCGACCAGGTCACAGCCGAGGTGCTGCGCGACACCGGCGCGATATTGGTGCATCCATTCAACGACACCCGGGTGATCGCCGGCCAGGGCACCGCGACGCTGGAACTGCTGCACAGCGTCGCCAACCTGGACACGGTGATCACACCCGTCAGTGGTGGTGGCCTGTTGTCGGGTGCGGCGTTGGCCGCGCATGGCATCGATCCGGCGATCGAGGTGCTGGGCGCCGAGCCCGAAGGCGCGCGCGACGCGCATGATTCGCTGCAGGCCGGGACGCGCATCTCCGGCCGCGCCGTCGACACCATCTGCGACGGCTTGCGCGCCGAACTGGGGACACTGACCTTCCCGATCGTGCAAGCCCACGTGCGCGCCATCCTGCTGGCCAGCGACCCACAGGTAGTGGCGGCGATGCGGCTGTTGTGGGAGCGCATGAAGCTGGTGGTGGAGCCGTCTGCCGCCGTGCCGCTGGCGGTGGTGCTGGCCCATCCCGGGCGTTTCGCCGGACGTCGCGTCGGCATCATCCTCTCCGGCGGCAACGTCGATCTGGACACGCTGCCGGCGTTGCTGGCGCTGGAAACCGCCTGAGGCTCCGTGCTATCGCAATGGCACAACGTCCGCGCCCGGCGCAGCGACACTGGTACCAATTGCCAACTGCTCCAGGCCTTCACCCAGCAACAGGCGTGCGACCGAGGCGCGTTCCGGTAACGGCCGGTCGTGCAACGCGTCCAGCAACCAGCCAATCGACCGGCAGCGGGCGTCGGTGTCAGTGCCATTCAGGCCGGCGACAAACCCGTCATTGACCAGTGCCGCGCGTACCCCGGCGGCTTTCAGTGACTGCCGTGCCACCGCCTCGTCGTAAGGCTGTACCGGCGCTTGCATGGCCGCGACAAACACGTTGGCCACTGCGGTGGCGAAGCGGTCCTGGTTGACCGGTCCCAGCCGGTTGGCGATCGCGTTCAGCCCGGCCAGGCTGCGGTCCGTGCCGGGATCGAACAACTGGCACAACGCGGCGGCTTCTTCCGGGCTACGGGTGCTTGCGTGGGCGGCCTGCAACAGTCCGTCAATGGCCGGGTCCGGCGCGCGACGCAGCAACTCGCGGCCGTCGGCCACCAGTACACCCGGATCAAACCCCCACTGTTCAATGACGCTGGTGGGCGCGTCCTGCGCGCGCACCGGCAGCAGACTGCTGACCAGCAGGGTGAGGACGGAAGTCGCCAAGGCTATGGAGGTTGGGCTGAACATGCTCGACTCGTTGCGTGGCGTGACGTGTGAACGAATCTAGCGGCCCGCGGCTGAACGCAACGTGCGTTTCAGGCGCGGCGTTTGCGCGTTCCAAGCGCCGCGCGAGGCGTTCTAGCCGCCGCGCTACTCGCGTTAAGCGCCGCGTTCGCTTCGCAAGTCCTGGATGGCACGCCGGTCACCGGCGGCGTTGCGGGCCGCTACCCAGCTGGAGCCGATAATGCCGACGATCACGATCCCCGCGCCCCACAACGCCAGCCCTTGCGGCCAAGCCTCGCCCAGCCAGAGCACCCCCATGATGGTGGCGAACAGGATCTCCGCCCCCTGCATCGCCTCGACCGCCGCCAGGCCCGTCGCGGTGTCGCGAACCATGCCGGTGGCCTGGAAAAACAGCACGGTGGCGATGATCCCGGCGCCCACTGCTACCCCGGCCGCCAACCACACCTGGTCGACGGGTGGCAGTCCGGCCTGGCTACCGGCATACAACGCCACCAGCAGCCACGCCGGCTGGCTCGCCAGGGTCAGTCCAAACACGCGCTGGGTGGCATTGAGCTCCGGGACACCGGGTTGGGCCACCCGCTCCAGGTGCAGCAACAAACCGCGGTTGCCCAGCGGAAAGGCCACCGCGGCGATCACGACGCAGAACAAGGCGATCCAACCGTCGCGATCAAGCCCCCCACCGCTGACGCCAAACTGCATCAGCAATACGCCCGCCACCACCACCAGTCCGGTGCCCAGTGCAGGCAGCGGAATGCGCGCACGTTCGTCGGAGTACAACAGCGGAGCGCACAACATCCCGGCAATCACGGTCAGCATGAAGGTGCCGGCCACCAACCATGACGGGCCGCTGGCGGCGGCGTAGCTCAGGCCGATGTAGAACAACACGAACCCCACCGTGCTCCAGCCCAACCACGGCCACGGATGCGCCCGGATCGCCCGCCACACCGGCTTGATTCCGCCCTGCCAGTGCATCAACGGCAGCATCAGCGGCAAAGCGATCAGGTAACGCAGCGCGGCCGTCCACGCCCAATGCCCGCCACTGGTCGCCGCCGCCCGGTTGAGCACATAGGTACTGGTGAAAAACAGCCCCGACAGCAACGCTATCGCGACCGCAAGCAAGGTCAATTTGCGCTGATTCAACGGCCAGATCCGGAGCGCTTGCGAACCTGGATGGTCGACAGTGGCACCTGCACTTCGTCGACCCCATCGACCCGGATCGGCGCACCCGGCGGCGGGCCCCAGGCGTGGGCGTAGATCACCTCCCAGGTCACCGGCAGCTGGCCATCGGCCCCGCGCAATGCTTCGTAGGCCAGGCAGGCCCGGGCAAACCTGGCACGGCCGGTAAGGCTGCGGCGACGCGTAGCCAGCGCGTTGGTGGCACCGAGCGCCTGCAGCTCGCGCATCAGACTGGCCAGGTCGGGGTGGCCGAGGCGGAACTCGTCGCGGTCCAGCACCGGGTCCTTGAAACCAGCCGCGATCAGCGCATCACCGAATGGGCCGATCGCGGTGAACGGGCTCACATGCGGCGCCTCATCCGCGTCGGCAAACGCCTGCCGCAACTCGATCAGGGTATCCATGCCGAACGTCGACACCAGCATCAGGCCACCGGGCTTGAGTACCCGCCGGATGCCGGCGAACACCGCCGGCAGGTCCTCGACCCATTGCAGGCACAGATTGGAAAACAGCACGTCGACGCTGCGGTCGGCCAGCGGCAGCGCGCGCGCGTCGGCGCAGACCGGAACCGGCTTGTTCGCAAACGGATTGAGGCGTGGCAGCCCGGCCGGGCGCCCGGCTGCACTTACCTGCGCCAGCATCCCCGGGGCCGCGTCGATCGCCAGCACCCGCGCCTTCGGCCAGCGCTTCTGCAACGTCGCCGACATATGCCCCGGCCCGCAGCCCAGGTCGACCACGACCTTTGGCGGCGCCAGTGCGAGCGCGGGGTCGTCGAGATAGTCCAGCGACTCGGCCAGCCGCGACGCGACTTCGCGCTGCAACGCGGCGGCGGAATCGTAGTCACTTGCGGCGCGCGAGAACGCGCGGCGCACCTGGCGATGGTCAAACAAGCCGTTCATGCCGGCTGCTCCGTATGGATCGATTGCATGAACGCGTCGATCTCGGTTGCGACTTCATCGGCGGCGCCCAGGAACGGCGCGTGACCGGCATTGCCAATCACCACGCTGCGCGCATTGGGCGCCAACGCGGCGGCGGCCGGCATCGCGGTGGCGGGAACCAGGCGGTCGCGGCGGCCGGACAACCACAGGCTGGGTACCTGCAGGTCCGCCAGTTCGGCACGCATATCCACCGAGTCCAGCAAGCGCAAGCCCTCCAATAGCGCGTGCGGCGCCGGCTCACCACGCTCGAACGCCTGGGTCTTCAGCTCACGCAGTTCTTCCTGCGCGCTGCTGGAGCCCAGCGCCTCCAGCGCCAGGAAGCCCTCCAGGGTGCCGCGAAAATCACGCATCAATGCTTGTCCGAAGTCCGCAAACAGCTCGCGCCCGACTCCGTGCGGCCAACTGTCATCGTCACTACGCACGAAGCGCGGCGAGGAGGCGACCATCACCAGGCCGCGGACGTTGTCGGGGTGGTCCAGTGCGGCACGCATCGCCACCTGGCCACCCAGTGACCAGCCCAGCCAGACCGCATCCGGCACTCGCGCCACCAGCGCTTGCGCCAATGCCGCCGGCTCCAGGCTGCTGGCGTCGTCACGGGAATGGCCGTGGCCGGGCAAGTCGACGCTGTGCAGCGTATAGCGTCCGGCCAGCCGGTCGACCAAGGGGGCGAACAGGCCGCCGTGCATCGCCCAGCCGTGGATCAGGCCGAGTGCCGGGCCGTGCCCGCGGGTTTGAATGTGCATGGTGTTCTTGCGGCTACCGCGGCTGGAGTGAGGAGAGGGTCGAGTGCATTGCCGCTCGCGCTACGCCATCGCCCCGGCCTGGATCGCGGCAACCCGCGCTTCCGCCTCGGCGCGGTCCCGGGCCCGAAGCAACGCCTCGACCAGCCCATCGATATCGCTGCTGGCATGCAACGCCGACAAGGTTACCCGCAGCCGCGCGCGACCGTCCGGAACCGTGGGCGGCCGGATCGCGGCGACCCAGTAACCCTCGCGCTCCAGGGCGGCGGCCATCGACAGCGCACGCGCATCATCACCGACCAGTACCGGCTGGATCGGTGTGTCCGACGGCAGCAGTGTCAGCCCGGCGCTGCGCGCACGAAAGCGGAAATGGGCCGCCAGCTCGACCAGCTTCTCGCGCCGCCAGTGCTCCTTGCGGGCCAGCCGCACCGCCGTCAGGCTGGCAGCGGCCTGGGCCGGCGGCAACGCGGTGGTATAGAGATAGGGCCGTGCGGTTTCCGCCAGGTGCTCGATCAAGTCATGGTCACCCACTACCGCTGCGCCATAACTGCCCAGCGCCTTGCCCAGGGTCGCCAGTTGCAGCGGGACCTGTTTCACCGACAAACCCGCTTCGGCCACGCTGCCTTGCCCATCGGGCCCCAGCACGCCAATGCCGTGGGCATCGTCGACATACAGCAGCGCGTTCTGGACGCGCGCGACCAACGCCAGCTGGCGCAGCGGCGCGACATCGCCATCCATGCTGAACACGCCATCGGTGGCCAGCATTGCAACGCCTTTGGGCAGGCTGCGCAGCTGGCGGATCGCACCCTCCGCGTCGGCGTGTGGATAGCGCCTCAGGTGGCAACCGGCCAGGCGCGCCGCATCGATCAGGCTGGCGTGGTTGAGGCGGTCCTGGACGCAGATATCCTCATCGCCGAGCAACGCCTGAACCACCGCCAGGTTGGCCAGAAACCCGCTGCCGAACAGCAGGGCCTGCGGCGCGCCGAGCCAATCGGCCAGCTCTTTCTCCAGCCGGTCGTGCAAGTCGTGGTGGCCGCAGACCAGGTGCGACCCCAGGCCACCGGCGCCCTCGCGCGCCGCCGCATCCTGCAGCGCACCGACTACGGCGTAATGTTGGGACAGGCCAAGGTAATCGTTGCTGCAGAAATTCAGCAGTTGGCGGCCATCGACGATGCAACGCGCGCCATCGCGATGGCTGACCACGCGCCGGACCCGGCTACGCGACGCGGCGACCCGCGCCAGACGCGCAGCCTCGATGCGTTCACGCCAGGACGCACGCGCCATGTTCAGACTACGCCGGCGGTGCGGACGGTATCCATGCCGGGAAGTGTATCCCGGGTTTCAATCTCGATGTGGTTCGCCTCGATGCGGCCAGTCTCCACGATGTCGGCGTGCACGGTCGCGCCCGGCGGCGGTGCCTGCTCGACGACCGGCATCGGCCGCAGACCCAGGCGCTCGAACAAGGCCCGATCGCGGTTGGTCTCGGGGTTGTCGGTGGTCAGCAACTTCTCGCCGTAGAAGATCGAGTTGGCGCCGGCCACGAAACACAGCGCCTGCAACTCGTCGGACATCTGCTGACGCCCGGCGGACAGGCGCACCATCGACAACGGCATCAGCAAGCGCGCCACGGCAATCGTGCGGGCAAACTCGAATGGATCCAGCTCGGCCAGGTTCTTGTCGTCGGCCAGCGGCGTGCCCTCGACCTTGACCAACCGGTTGATCGGCACCGACTCGGGATGCGACGGCAGGTTGGCCAGCGTCTGCAGCAGGCCGGCGCGCTGGTCGCGCGACTCGCCCAACCCGACGATGCCGCCGCAGCAGGTCTTCAGGCCGACGCCGCGCACGTGGGCCAGCGTATCCAGCCGGTCCTGGTAGTCGCGGGTGTGGATGATCTGGTCGTAGAACTCCGGCGCGGTGTCCAGGTTGTGGTTGTAGTAGTCCAGCCCCGCCGCTTTCAACGATTGTGCCTGGCCGCCGCTGAGCATTCCCAGCGTCGCGCAGGTCTCCAACCCTAGCGCCTTCACCTCGCGGATCATCGCGGCGACCTTCGGGATGTCGCGGTCGGCCGGTGAGCGCCACGCCGCGCCCATGCAGAACCGCGAAGCGCCGGCCGCCTTGGCCGCACGCGCCTTGTCCAGCACCGCGTCGGTCGACATCAGCTTCTGCGCGTCCACCCCGGTGTGATAGCGCTGCGCCTGCGGGCAGTAGGAGCAATCCTCGGGGCAGCCGCCGGTCTTTACCGACAACAAGGTGCTGACCTGGACCTCGTTGGGGTCGAAGTTGGCGCGATGCACGCTGGCCGCACGGAACAGCAACTCGGGAAACGGCAAGTCGAACAGGGCGCGCACTTCACTGCGGGTCCAGTCATGACGGATCCGGGGCGGCGCGACAGCTGGATCGCGGGCGGTGGTTTCACTGACAGCAGGCATGGCGGTTTTCCGACAGATGACGACAAGGCTAAACGTGGCAGTCTGGAAAGCATGGCCTGCACTGTCAACCAAATAGCTCCCAAGAAAGTTGACAGTCAACCACAACGCAAGACCAGCCGGCATGCACGCTGCAGGTGGTGCTAACGCGCCCCATGCATCGCCCAGCCGCCCGCGCGCTGGCGTGCGCTGTACTAGTGACTGGCACCAGCGACCGTCGCACTCTGGCCCTATGATCGCCAGCGTGGCCCTCGCAATCTGGCCCCATAGCCCGAGGAGCCTAGACCGTGACCGACCACACCCAACTGCAACAGCGCCGCATCGCCGCAATTCCCCGCGGGGTGGCGACCGCGATGTCGAACTTCGCCGACCGCGCCGAGAACGCCGAGCTGTGGGATACCGACGGCAAGCGTTTCGTCGATTTCGCCGGCGGCATCGCCGTGCTCAACGTCGGCCATCGCCATCCAAAAGTGATGGCGGCGGTGCGCGACCAGTTGGACCGCTATACCCACACCGCCTTCCAGGTCATGGCCTACGAGCCTTACGTGGCGCTGGCCGAACGCCTGAACGCGCTGGCGCCAATCGACGGCCCGGCCAAGACCATCCTGTTTTCCACCGGTGCCGAGGCGGTGGAGAACGCGGTCAAGATCGCCCGCGCCGCGACCCGTCGCCGGGCGGTGATCGCCTTCTCCGGAGGCTTCCACGGCCGCAGCTTCATGGCGATGGCGATGACCGGCAAGACCGTGCCGTACAAGCGCGGTTTCGGCCCCCTGCCGGGCGACGTCCACCACCTGCCGTTCCCGGCCGCGCACACGGGCGGCACGGTGGAAGAGAGTCTGGCTGCGCTGGATGCCCTGTTCCGCACCGACGTCTCGCCCGAGGACGTCGCGGCGATCGTGATCGAGCCGGTTCAGGGCGAAGGCGGCTTCCTGCCCGCGCCGACCGAGCTGATGCTCGCGTTGCGACGGATCGCCGACGAGCACGGCATCGTGCTGGTCGCCGACGAGGTCCAGACCGGCTTCGGCCGCACCGGGCGCATGTTCGGCATCGAACACACCGGCGTCCGCCCCGACCTCATGATCGTGGCCAAGTCGCTTGCCGGCGGCTTCCCGCTGTCCGGCGTGATCGGCCGCGCGGCGCTGATGGACGCGGCCGAGCCCGGCGGACTGGGCGGCACCTATGCCGGCTCGCCGATCGCCTGCGCCGCCGCGCTGGCGGTGCTGGACGTGATCGAGGAAGAAGCGCTGCTGGAGCGCGCGCGCGATCTCGGCAAGCGGGTCGAGGAGCGCCTGGCGGCCTTCGCACAGCGCGACGACCTGCGGCCGATCGGCAACGTCCGCGGCCTGGGCTCGATGCTCGCCTTCGACCTGCTGGCCAGGCGCGGCGACGCCGAGCCCGATCCGGCCGCGACCCGCGCGGTACTGCAGCGTGCGCATGCGCTGGGCCTGGTGCTGCTGGGCTGCGGCGGCCAGGGTGAATCGATCCGGCTGCTGTACCCGCTGACGATCACCGACGCCGTCTTCGAGGAGGGCATGGCGCTGCTGGAGAATGCCCTGAAGGCCGACTGACGATGCGATGAAGAACCAGCCCTGCACCGCCGACCTGCTGTCCATCACCCTGGATCCGGGCAGCCCGCTGAGCCTGCAGCAGCAGCTGCGGCAGCAGGTCACCGATGCGATCCTTCGCGGTGCCCTGAGACCGGGGCGGCGGCTGCCGTCCTCGCGCCTGCTGGCCGAGCGGATCGGCGTGTCGCGCAACACCGTCAGCCTCGCTTATGACGCGCTGCTCGCCGAGGGCCACCTGAGCAGCCGTCCGCGCAGCGGCCTGTACGTGTCGGCGCGCGCACCCGGACCGGTGGTGGGCCGGGCGGCGCGCGGCATCGAGCCGCCATCGCCACTGACCTCGCGCCTGCCTCCGGCACCGGAGGAGGATGGCTTCCGGTGTCCGCAACACTGGCACCGCTACCCGTTCCCGTTCATCGACGGACGCGTGGACCGGGAGTTGGCGCCGGTGGCCGAGTGGAGCGAGGCGATCCGCCTCGCGGGCTCGCGCCACGAGGTCGTGGAATGGCCGCTCGAAGCCGGCAGTCGCGACGATTCGATGCTGGTTGAGGAAATGCGCGGCAAGGTGCTGCCCATGCGCGGCATCGAAGCCGGCGCCGACGAACTGCTGATGACGATCTCGGCCGCTCAGGCGCTGTATCTCGCCGCGGAGATCCTGATCCGCCGCGGTACCCGGGTGGCACTGGAGCGGCCGATCGATGCCGAGTTCGAACGCCGACTGCGCCGGCGCGACGTGGAAGTCACGATCCTCGACCCGACCTCACGCGAGCCGCTACCGGCCGGCGTGGTGGTGGTCACCAGCGCGCGCCACGGCATCGCGGCCGAGTCGAGTTATCCGCGTGAACTGCTCGAACGCGTCGCCGCAGCGGACGGGCTGCTGATCGAGCAGGATGTCCCGGCCGGCGTGCAGGACGGCGGCCGCGTCGCACCGGCACTGCGCGCGCTGGACCAGCAAGGCCGGGTGGTCTACGTCGGCAGCCTGGCGCCGTCGGCCTCCTGCGGCGAACCTCCAGGCGTGCTGGTGGCACCGGCAGCCTTCATCGAGCGCGCGCGCCGGCTCCGTCGCCACCAGGGCGCAGTGCCACCGCGCGTGTTGCAGCGCGCATGGGCCTACTTCATCGGCCTGGGGCACTACTCGGCGTCGCTGGTGCGCGCCGGCCGCATCCTGGCCGAACGTCGCACCGCGCTGCGCGACGCACTCAACCATTACCTGCACGAGATGGTCAGCATCGATACCTCGCCCGGTGCCAGCGCGTACCGGGTGAGTTTCGGCACCGACATGGACGCGCGCGAACTGGCGCGCCAGGCGGCTCTGATCGGCGTGCTGGTCGAGCCGATGCGCTACGCCGACGGCCGCGAGGCACTGTGCATGGGCGTAACCGGCATCACCGCCTCCCGCATCCGCGAAGGCGTGCGCCACCTCGCGCACCTGGTCCGCGGCGACCTGGCACCGGCCTCGCGCCGCATCGGGGACGAGACCGCGGCGCCGGTGGCCGGCAGGGCGCTGCGCCGGGCCATGGCCGGCAGCACCCTGCTCTACAGCACCGTCTACGGCGAGCCCTGCACGCTGGAGATCCACACCACCGGCGGTCTGTCCGGTACCGCCGGCTACACCGACGAGGACTGCGACCAGGGCCACTGGTGGGTTGAGGGTGGCCGCTGGTACCGGCAGTGGCGGTCCTGGGCCTACGGCGAGGCGTCCGGCTTCACCGTGGTACTGGACGGCGACCAGGTGCGCTTCTATGGCGACGACGGCCTGCTGGTCGACACCGCGGTGCTGACCCGCAAGACCCCGGCGCATCGGCGCAGGTGAGCCCACTGGCTCCACCGCTTGTCCCCAACTGGATCTAAGCGCAGCCGCGATGCCGGGCCTACCGTCGGGCATATCGACATCGAACAGGATCACGCCTTGGGGAACCGAAACTCTTCACCCTCCTTCGGAATTGCCGGACTCCAGCTCGACCTCGCGTCGGGCGACAACCTGGAGCGGATCGCGAAGGAGGTCTCCCAGGTCGCCAGGCGCTTCCCCTGGGTGAGGATGGTGCTGCTGGGTGAGCTGGGCTGCTTTGGTGCCAACACCAGCCACGCGCAGTGCCTGCCCGGTGACGCCGAAGAGATCCTGCGCGGCATCGCCCGCGACAACGGCCTGTGGCTGATCCCCGGTTCGCTGTACGAACGTGACGGCGACAAGGTCTACAACACCACCCCGGTGATCGACCCCGAAGGGAACGTCATCGCGCGCTACCGCAAGATGTTCCCGTTCGCGCCCTACGAGCGCGATGTCGCGCCCGGCAGCGAGTTCGTGGTGTTCGACGTGCCCGGCGCCGGCCGCTTCGGCGTGTCGATCTGCTACGACATGTGGTTCCCGGAGACCACGCGATCGCTGGTCGCCCTGGGCGCGGAGGTGATCCTGCACCCGACACTGACCAACTCCATCGACCGCGAGGCGGAGCTCGCGATCGCCCGTGCCAGCGCGACCACCAACCAGTGCTATTTCGTCGACATCAACGTCGCCGGCCAGCTCGGCGTCGGCCGCTCGGTGGTCTGCGGACCCGGCGGCGAGGTCATCCACCAGGCCGGCAGCGGGCGCGAGGTGATCGCGTTCGAGGTCGACTTCGCCCACGTCCGCCGCTGCCGCGAACGCGGCTGGAACGGGCTCGGGCAGCCACTGAAGAGCTTCCGCGACAGCACTGCCGTGTTTCCCGCCTACGGCGCCGCGTCGGCGCCCTCGACCGCACTGGACGCACTCGGGCCGCTGCAACTGCCCGGGGCCGAATGAGCCCGCAACCCATCCGCCACGTTTCCAAATTCTTGCCTGGGGAGGCCGAGAACATGAACGCAACGCACACACGCAAGACCCTGCCGCACCACTATCGCCCTCGCTGTTCTCCGCTCGCCGTCGCGATCATGGTCGGACTATTGGCGCAGGCGCCCGCGTTCGCACAGCAGGCGCCACCGGCCGACGAACCGGCCAGCACGCCCACCGAGCTCGACACCATCGTGGTGACCGCACAGGGACGCGAGCAGGACATCCTGACGGTGCCCTACAACATCAGCGTGGTGTCCGGCGAGGCGATCGAGAACCGGCACATCCTCGACACCGCCGAGCTGATGCGCAGCGTCCCCGGCGTGGCCGTGGTCGACCGCGGCGCGCGCAACTCCAGCGTGGTCAGCGGCATCCGCATCCGCGGCCTCAACGTCGACAGCTCGGCGCTGGGCGACTACGCGGTCTCGGCGATGTCGCCGGTGGCCACGTACATCGACAAGACCCCGCTGTTTGCCAACTTCCTGCTCTCCGACATCGACCGCGTCGAGGTGCTGCGCGGGCCGCAGGGCACGCTGTACGGCTCGGGCGCGCTGGGGGGCGCGGTGCGCTTCCTGCTGCGCCAGCCCGAGCTGGATACCTGGGACGCGCGGGCGAGCGTCAGCGCGTCGAGCGTCGACAACTCCGGCGGCATCGGCTGGTCGGGATCGGGAACACTCAACGTCCCCGTATCGGACACCGTGGCCATGCGCTTCAACGTCACCGGCAACGACTTCGCGGGCGCCACCGACTACCGCAACGTCTACCGCCTGGACGGCGACGGCGTCCCGACCGCTCCGGACGGCATCCTCGCCCCGACGGCCGAGTACGAAAACGCCCGCGACGCCGACACCGTGCGCCAGAACTATGGCCGCGCCTCGATGTTGTGGAAGCCCAACGACGCCTTCGACCTGACCCTGAGCTACATGGCCCAGGCCGACCGCTTCGGCGGCCGCCGCGCCACCAGCCTGGGCAGCGACGGCTGGGGCGAGCCCTACGGCGACCTCGAGGTCGGCTCGGTGCAGCGCGAACCGGCCGCGCGCCACGTCAACCTCACCAGCCTGGAGGCCAACGTCGACCTCGGCTTCGCCACGCTCACCTCCAGTACTTCGTCCTACAACCACGAGGGCGACATCACCAGCGAGAACACCGGCTTCTACGCCCAGAACGGCTGGCTCGGTTTCTACTACAACTACCCGCGGCCGCTGGCCACCGCGGACCGCAGCTACGGCGAGAAAGCCTTCACCCAGGAGCTGCGCCTGATCTCGAAGACCGATGGTGCGTTCGACTACGTCGTCGGCGCCTATTACCAGGACCAGGACCGCTTCGCGACCCAGATCAGCTACCTGCGCGGCTTCAAGAACTGGTGGGACGCCGCCTTCCCGGGCGCGGAGGGCGCGGTGATCAGCGACGTCGACTACGACTACCGCCAGGACGAGAACTTCAAGGAGACTGCGGTCTACGGCGAGCTGACCTGGCACGCCACCGACAGCCTGCAGTTCACCGGCGGCTTCCGCCACTTCCGCCACGAGGCGGAGACCGACGTCGCGCAGACCACCAGCAACTGGGCGTCGCTGGTCGACAGCTCGCAATCGCACGGCGAAGAGAGCGACACCCGCACCCTGTTCAAGGGCAACGCGTCGTGGTTCTTCAGCGCCGACAGCCAGCTTTACGCCACCATCTCGGAAGGCTACCGCCGCGGCGGCACCAACGGCACGCCGACCACCGGCAACTTCGCCGAGGACCCGGCCTGGACCACCTACAAGTCCGACACCGTGCGCAACCACGAGCTGGGCGTGAAGGGCCGCATCGGCCGCAACACCTACAACGCCAACGTGTTCTACGTCGACTGGGAGGACCCGCAGGTCAACAGTTCGACCACGTGGTGGGGCTTCTTCGCGGTGCAGAACGCGGAGAAGGCCAGCACCCGCGGCGTCGAGCTGGAACTGTCCGGCGGCCTCGGCGAAGGCTTCAACTACAGCCTTGGCTATACGTATACCAAGGCGCAGCTGGAGGCCGATGCCATCGCCGCCGACGGTGCCTACCTCTACGGCTACAAGGGCGACTCGCTGCCCGGCGTACCCGAGCACCGCTTCAACGCCGCCGGCAGCTATGGCATCCCGGTCGGCCGCGGCCTGCTGACGCTGCGCGGCGACGCCTATTACCAGTCGGAATCGGAAAACGCGCTCAGCCTCAACCCGAAGTTCCAGCGCACGCTCGACGGCTTCCCGATCTTCAACGCGTCCGCCACGTACAGCGTCGACAACTGGGACGTGACACTGTGGATGAAGAACCTCGCCAACGAGGAAGGCATCAGCGGCCTTTACACCGAGGAGTACATGGGCACGGCACCCTCGGAGGGCTACTTCGGCAACGGCTCCAAGGCGCTGATTGCACTGCCGCGCACCGTGGGCGTGACGATCGGCTACCGTTTCTGACATGAGTGCAGGCCGGCCAGACCAAGCGGCGGACACCGCCGCGGCCGAAGCGCTGCAGCGGATCGACGACTTCCATCGCGCGGGCTATGCCGCCACGTGCATCGCGGCAATGGATGCGCTGGCGGCGGACGCCCGTGGCCAGCCGGATGTGCTGCAAGAGCTCGGCCTGCGCTACACCCTGCTCGGCCTGTTCCATGAGGCCGAGCGCTGCTACGCACTTGCGGTCGGGCAGCGCCCCGACGATCCGTCCTGCCTCTACAACCACGCCACCACGCTGATCGCGCTGGGCCGGCTGGACGAGGCGGAAGCGGCGCTGGACCGGGTGATAAGACTGGCGCCCGGCGATGGCGACGCCTGGTACAACCGCTCCACGCTGCGCCGGCAGACACCGCAGCGCAACCACGTGGCCGACATCGAGGCCCGACTTGCGCAGATCCCCGACGCCGATCCTGCCGTCGTGCCGTTGTGCCACGCGCTGGCCAGGGAGCGCGAGGATCTGGGCGAGCACGCCGCCTCGTTCGCGGCGCTGAAGCGCGGTGCCGGCGCACGCAGGCGCCGGCTGCAGTACCGGGTCGAGGACGACCTCGACACCATGCGGCTGATCGCCGACACCTTCGACGCCGATTTCTTCGCGCGCCAGCACGCCGGGCACGACGACGCCAGGCCGCTGTTCGTGGTCGGCCTGCCGCGCAGCGGCACCACCTTGGTCGACCGCACCCTCAGCTCGCACGGCGCGGTGACCAGCCGCGGCGAAAGCGCCGACCTGGCGCAGGCGGTGGTGCGCCTGGCCGGCCCGGCCAGCGGCAAGGCCGAGCTGGTGCGACGCTCGGCGCAGATGGACTTCGCCGCGCTGGGCCGCGCCTACTGCGGCACCCTGCTGGCCGGCGATCACGCGCGCGTGATCGACAAGACACCGGGCAACGTCCTCTACCTCGGGTTGATCGCTGCGGCTCTGCCGCAAGCGCGCATCGTCCACCTGCGGCGCAACCCGATGGACGCCTGCTACGCCATGTACAAGACGCTGTTCCGCATGGCCTATCCGTTCTCCTACGACCTCGACGACCTCGGCCGCTACTGGCTCGGCCACAGCGCGCTGATGGCGCACTGGCGGCGGGTGCTGCCCGCGGAGCGCTTCCTGGAGGTCGACTATGAGGACCTGGTCGCCGACCACGAGGCCGTGAGCCGCCGCCTGGTCGCCCACGCCGGTCTGGACTGGGACGATGCCTGCCTGGCCTTCGACCGCAACCCGCAGCCGACCCTGACTGCCAGCGCGGCGCAGGTGCGGCAGCCGGTCTACCGCTCCTCGGTCGGGCTGTGGCGGAACCACGAACGCGAACTCGCGCCGTTGCGGCGGCGTTTTGAAGATGCCGGCGTGCCGATCGGCGAACGCATGATCGACAACCGCAAGGATCCCGCCGCATGACCGCCACCGCGAACACGAACGCGCCCACCATCACCATCGACGCCCCCGTCGCACAGGCTCCGGACCGGCTCTGGCTGTACGCCCTGCTGGCGCTGGTGGCCACCGCCGGCTTCTTCTACGTCAACATCATGTCCGCGATCGTCGATGGCCTGATCACCGGTCTGGGGTTCAGCAACGCACAGGCCGGCACCGTCGGCGCGGCCAACATCTACGGCGCCAGCGTCGGCAGCTTCATCGCGGTGCTGCTGGTACGACGCGTGCGCTGGCGGCCGACGCTGTTCGCGCTGCTGTCACTGCTACTGCTGCTCGACCTGGGTTCGTTGGCAATCCATGGCGCCGGCCCGCTCACCGCTATGCGCGCGCTGCACGGGCTGGTCGGCGGCATGGCGGTCGGCGTCGCCTATTCGGTGATGGCCAGGACCCATTCGCCGGACCGCGCGTTCGGCATGCTGCTGCTGGTGCAGTTCGGCCTCGGCGGACTGGGGGTGATGTTCCTGCCCACACTGGTGCCCGAGTTCGGCACGCGGATCCTGTTCCTGTCGCTGGCGGCGCTGACCGCCTGCGCGCTGGTGGCGATCTTCGCGATTCCGCATCTGGCCGACTCGCGTCCGGCCGCCGACGGCGCCGTCGCGCAGCGCATGTCCAGCACCGCGCGTACCACCGCGCTGCTGGCACTGCTCGCGTTGTTCCTGTTCCAGGCCGGCAACATGGCGCTGTCGGCCTTCATCATCCGCCTCGGCGAGCATTTCGAGCTCGGCCGCGGCTTCATCGGCCAGGCCCTCGGCTGGGCGACGTGGGTCGGCGCCGCGGGCGCGGGTCTGGTGATCTTCATGGGCACCCGCTTCGGCCGCCTGCGCCCGATGCTGGTGGCGATGCTGCTCACCCTGGCCGGCACCGCCGGCTTCTTCTGGAGCGGCAGTCAGCCGGTGTTCTTCATCGCCAACGTCGGCACCGCGATCACCTGGTCGTTCGTGGTGCCGTACCTGTTCGGCATGCTGTCGCGGCTGGACCTGTCCGGCCGCCTGGCGACGCTGGGCGGCTTCATGTCCAAGCTCGGTCTGGCCTCCGGCCCGATGGCGGCCGGCCTGCTGCTGCACGACGACGACTTCCCCTTGCTGATCGCGTCGGCGATCGTGGCGCTGGCGCTGTCCGGCGTGGCGATGCTGGCCGCCGCACGACGGATCGACCGACTGGAACCCCAGACATGAGCACGACCATGAACGACACGACCTCCTCCTTCGCGCAGTCCCTGTCCGATCCCGACCTGTTGCGCAGCCGCGGCCTGATCGGCGGCGAATGGCGCGACGCTGACGGCGGCGGCACCTGCGAGGTGCGCAATCCCGCAACGGGCGCCGTGCTGGGCACGATCCCGGACATGGGCGCCGGCGAGACCCGCCGCGCGATCGACGCCGCGCACGCCGCCTTCAAAACCTGGTCGAGCACCACCGCGAAGCAGCGCGCCGACGTCCTCAAGCGCATGCACAAGCTGATGCTCGAGCACCAGGATGACCTGGCACGGCTGATGACCGCCGAGCAGGGCAAGCCGCTGGCCGAATCGAAGGGCGAGATCGCGTACGCGGCGGGCTACCTGGAGTGGTTCGCCGAAGAAGCTCGGCGCATGTACGGCGACACCATCCCCGGCCACGCCGCCGACAAACGCATCATGACCCTGCGCCAGCCGGTGGGCGTGGTCGCCGCGATCACGCCGTGGAACTTTCCCTCGGCGATGCTCGGCCGCAAGATCGCGCCGGCGCTGGCCGCCGGCTGCACCGTGGTCTGCAAGCCGGCAACGCAGACCCCGTACTCGGCGCTGGCGTTGGGGGTGCTGGCCGAGCGCGCGGGCCTGCCGCCCGGCGTGCTCAACATCGTCACCGGCCGTGACGCCGCGGCGATCGGCAGCGAGCTGACCGGCAACGCCAAGGTTCGCAAGCTCAGCTTCACCGGCTCCACCGGCGTCGGCAAGAAGCTGATGGCGCAATGTGCCGAAACCATGAAACGCATCTCGATGGAGCTCGGCGGCAACGCGCCCTTCATCGTGTTCGAGGACGCCGACCTCGACGCCGCGGTGGACGGCGCGATGGCCAGCAAATTCCGCAACACCGGGCAGACCTGCGTCTGCGCCAACCGCCTGTTCGTGCACGAGGCGGTGTACGACGCCTTCGCCGGGAAGCTGGCCGAGGCGATCGCAAAGCTTCGCGTCGGCGATGGCCTCGCCGGCGCTACCGACCAGGGGCCGCTGATCGACGCCAAGGCGCTGGAGAAGGTCGAAGAGCACGTCGCCGACGCACTGGCCAAGGGCGCGCGCGTGGCCATGGGCGGCAAGCGCCACGACCTGGGCGGCACCTTCTACGAGCCGACGCTGCTGCTGGATGCGAAGCCCGAGATGCTGCTCGCCCGCGAGGAGACCTTCGGCCCGGTGGCGCCGCTGTTTCGCTTCTCCAGCGAGGACGAGGTGCTCGCTCTCGCCAACGACACCGAGGTCGGCCTGGCCGGCTACTTCTACACCCGCGACCTGGCGCGCGCCTTCCGCGTGGCCGAAGCGCTGGAGTGCGGCATCGTCGGCGTCAACACCGGGCTGGTCTCCACCGAGGTCGCACCCTTCGGCGGCATCAAGGAATCCGGGGTCGGCCGCGAAGGGTCGAAGTACGGCCTCGCCGACTACACCGAGCTCAAGTACGTGTGCATCGGCGGGATCTGATGGCGGCGGTGCGCGCGCTCGCAGGCCTCGTCGCCGGGCTGTCGATGTTCGTCGCCACCAGCACCGGCGCGCGCGAACTGCTGGACCGCGACACCCTGCTCTCGGGTACCTACCGTCACAGCGTCGACCTGTCCGCGTACGCGCCTGCCGCCGACGCGCTACCGCCGAGCCATCGCTTCGAAGGCCGCCTGCGCCTGTCCGGCCAGCCGTCCACGCGCACCCTCGTGGCGCTGGACGGTTTCCTCGGCCACAACGACGTCGAAGCCGCACGCACGCTGCCGCAGGACATCGACATCACCTTCGTGCAGGACGGCAACGCCCTGCTTCCGACGCAACGCGGGCCGATCCCCGGCAGCCATCCCTGGTGGGAGGTGGTGTTCGAAGCCGGACGCGTCTGGGACGAGCCAGGCGACGGTGGCTGGACCCGCGCCGCGATCCCCTTCGCGCTGGTGCAGCGGAACGCCAACTGCACCCACAACGGCGTGCTGATGCTGCTGTTCAAGGACGACGGCGCCGTATCGCACGCCGCCATGCAGGTCAGCAGCGAAACCTGCCACTACCTGCAGCTGGACATGTGGGGCGCGCTGCAGGCGGAGTACACGCCCGGGCCGGTCGCCGGCCGCGATGCGCTGGTCGCGGCCTACCGCGCAGAAGTTGCCGCCCGCCTGCCGGTGCGGTCGCTGTCGGCACTGACCATCGACCATCCGGGCGTGGATCCGGACAGGTTCGCCATCGGCGCGGCGAGCGGACGCACCACGTACGGCGTCGTGGTCGACGGCGTCCACTACCGCTCCGGATGCGACACCCGCCATGGCGCGTATCCCTACTGCGACGCTCTGGACATCCCATCGTATTCGGTCGCGAAGTCGGCGGTCGCAGGGCTCGCACTGATGCGGATGGAACGGCTGCACCCGGGCGTAAAGGATCTGCCGGTCGGCCCGTTCACGCACGCCAGCGGCTGTCTCGCCGACAAGTGGGCCGGCGTCACCTTCCAGCACCTGCTCGACATGGCCACCGGGCAATACGACTCGCCCGTCTACATGGACGACGAGGACGACGCGCGCATGCGCGATTTCTTGGCACCCGACACGCACGCCCACCGGCTAGCCTTTGCCTGCGAGGCCTATCCGCGCCACGTCGCACCCGGAACGCGCTGGGTCTACCACACCTCCGACACCTATCTGCTGGGGACGGTGCTGCAGCAGGCGCTGCGCCGCCTCCCGGGCCGCGAAGGCGAGGACATCTTCGGCGACGTGCTCTGGGCCGACGTGTTCGCGCCGCTGGGCCTGAGCCCCACCGCGCGCGTCACCCGTCGCAGCTACGACGACGTGCGCCAGCCGCTGTTCGGCTTCGGCCTGACACTGCTCAGCGACGACATCGCCAAGCTCGCGCGCTTCCTCGGCGAACAGCGCGGCCGCATCGACGGCCACCAGGTCGTCGACGAGGCCATGTTCGAGGCCGCCATGCAACGCGACCCCGAGCGGCGCGGGCTGCAGGTGGCCACACTCGAGCGTTACCGCTACCAGCACGGCTTCTGGGCGCGCGACCTGCAGGAAGAACTCGGCTGCGCGCAGCCGACATGGATACCCTTCATGTCCGGCTTCGGCGGCATCACCGTGACGATGTTCCCCAACGGCGTCGCCTGGTACAACGTGGCCGACGACGGCCTGCTGGCCTCGATCGACTTCGCGGTCCCGGCAGCGGAGGCGGCGAAGCTGGGCCCGATCTGCAGCCACGCGGGCTGACGCGGCGACCCACTGGCGGGCGAGCGCGACCCAGGCGGCCACCGACAGCCGGCATGGCGGTTTTCCGACAGTCACGACCCAGCCAGCATGGCAGTCTGGAAGTCATGGCCGGAACCATCAACCCAACCCGACCCCGGAAAGACAGCACCCGCAGACGGCTGGCGAACTGGTTGCGCGAAGACGCCCCGCAACTGCTGTGGCCGGGTCGCTGCCTGGTCTGTACCGCACGCGGCACGCGCGGCCTGGACCTGTGCGCCGCCTGCCTGGCGGATCTGCCGTGGCACCGCCATGCCTGCCTATGTTGTGCATTGCCGCTGCCGGCGACGGCACCCGAGCCCGGCCCACCCGGCGTACTGCCCGATCCGTCGATCTGCGGACTTTGTCTCGCTCAACCACCACCGTTGACCCAGACCCATAGCGCCTGCACTTACCATGCGCCACTGGACCGGCTGCTGCCCCGCTTCAAGTTTCATCGCGACCTCGCCGCCGGTCGCCTGCTCGTGCACCTGATGGCGCAGGCGTTTGCCCACCTGCCGCGCCCGGTCGCGCTGGTGCCGATACCACTTCACCATGCCCGGCTGCGCCAACGCGGCTATGACCAGGCGCTGGAGCTGGCCCGGCCGCTGGGGCGGATGCTGGATATCCCGGTATGGGACGACGGCTTGATGCGGCAGCGCGCCACCGCACCGCAGTCCCGCCTGGACGCCGCCGGTCGCCAGAGCAACCTGCGCGATGCATTCGCCGTGCGACCCGGCATCCGGCTGCCCGCCCATGTGGCACTGGTTGACGATGTGATGACCACCGGCGCGACGCTGCATGCGGCGGCAACCGCGCTGCGTCGGGCCGGCGTGACACGGGTCGATGCCTGGGTAGCGGCACGCGTGCCTTGATCCCACCTTGGCCATGCATGGCTGGTGTTACCGGCAGCCGTTATCAGCGCAGCGCGAGGTCCATCGCAATGCCGGCAAAAATCGCCAGGCCAACCCAGTGGTTATGCAGGAACGCCCGGAACAGGGGGCCGCGCTCGCGGTTGCGCGAGATCCGGAACTCCCATGCCACCAGCACCGCCGCGACCGCCAGCCCGGCCCAATAGGCACCCGCCAGCGACGCGCGCTGACCCACCAGGACCAACGCCGCGAAGAACATGACGTACAGCACCGCCTGGGCGACCAGATCCAGATCGCCAAACAGCACCGCGGTGGACTTCGCACCAACCTTGATGTCGTCGTCGCGGTCGACCATCGCGTACCAGGTGTCGTAGGCCGTCGACCACAGGATGTTGGCGATATACAGCAGCCACGCCAGTGCCGGCACCTCGCCGGTCACCGCGGCGAACGCCATCGGGATGCCCCAGCCAAAAGCCATGCCCAGGTAGACCTGCGGCAGGTAGGTGTAGCGCTTGAGGTAGGGGTAGGTTGCCGCCAGCAACAGGCCGATCAGACTCATCCATACCGTGAGCCGGTTCATCGTCAGCACCAACGCGAAGGCGGCCAGCATCAGTACCGCGAACAACGCCAGCGCCTCGCGCCCACGCACCGCGCCGGTCGCCAGCGGCCGTTGCCGCGTGCGCTCCACATGAGGGTCGAGCCAGCGATCGGCATAGTCGTTGACCACGCAGCCGGCCGACCGGGTCAGCCAGACCCCGGCGGTGAACACGAACAGCGTCCACAACGGCGGCACGCCCTCGGCGGCCAGCCACAGCCCCCACCAGGTCGGCCACAGCAGCAGCAACCAGCCGATGGGACGGTCGTTGCGGGTCAGCTTCCAGTACAGCCGCACGCGGGCCTTCCAGGGCGCAACGTGCTCGGGTTCAAAACGCTCGTAGCTCATGGGGCAATTATGGACGATGCCGTCGCGCCGGCACCGCACGACCCGATTTACCGCTAGAATGCCTTCCCCGTACCGCCGGGTTGACCGTAACGCGGTCACAACATGCGCCTGTAGCTCAGCCGGATAGAGTAGTGGCTTCCGAAGCCATTGGTCGGGGGTTCGAATCCCTCCAGGCGCACCAATCTTTTCTGCGACGATTCCGCGTGGGCCCACAAGCAGTTAGTGAGCGAATTCTCAAGATCTTCTGGCTTTTTGAAGTGGCCCCCAACAACTTCTAGGTTTCCTCGGTTTCGCCGCTAAGTGATTGCTCTCCAACGCCTCTTTCACGCCACCGCAGCTTTTTCGGCTCATTGCTGGGCGAAATTGGCCAGCGAACTGAAAGTGTGATTTTCCGAGAAGAGTAGAGTGTGAGTCCGTGCGAGATCTGCAGCGCTTCTGCCCCGGTGGCAGCACAGATTTCAAGCTGGTGTCGCTCGCAGCTACATTTGTCCCCCCATCCGCCTCGTCGATTCCGCAGTCAAAGCAGGCGGGGCATACCATTCCTCCAATCGGACCGGAGCGCGTCAGCACCGGGCACTATTGACAGATGCCCTAGCCTGCCCCGCCCTAAATTAGCTCGAATAACGGGAGCCAGCTAATCTTAGCTGGACCTAGCTAAGATTAGCTCGACCTCCGAAATCCAGCTAATTCAAGTACCGGCGCCTCCGAAGGTCGGTCCCGCCGCAAAGGTGGTCTTCCCAGCCTCCCGGTTGACGCGTGCTCCTGCGAGCTGTCGGCAAGTCCAACCGGATGACCCGAAGGGAATCTGGCGCCTAACGCGCTTGCATAGCTCTCCCTGGCGAGACACTGGGATCAGTCCCGGCGCTGCCGTCACTTACTACTCATCAGGCCAACTCAGCCGAGTGGAGTAACTAAGTGGGCCGAACCGGCATTGCTCGGCCCACTCAGGATGCGCGCCGGGATCCTCTAGCCCCATGCCGAAATCCGACAAAGGACCGGGGTTGGCCATAGACGACACCTGCTCAACAGTGGGGAAATGTCGTGCAATTTGCACGGCTTGTTGCCTGACGGCGAGAGGGAGGCTTTTGTCCCGCGCCAGTTCAATCAGGAAACCGCCGGCCCAGACCACCGCTCTGGTCCTTTCGTTTGGCATGGTCATGGTCGATCCTAATTTCGGCAGAATTGAAACCAGCATCCCGTCAAGCTGTCGCACAGGCTGCGACCTTCCTCCGTGCGGGGATCGCCGGTTCGACATGTAACGGCGCGCGATAAATGGAAGGATCACGAGTTCGCGCCTGTTGCGAAAGAATTGCACTTTGCGCAGCGCTGGGAGAAGCGGTTCGGCATAGGCATGGAGCAGTGAGACTGGGTCCGCCCCTCCTGTACAGCCGTAGGGTGGGCCACAGACAACCCACAAATAGTCATATCATCTAGCCAGGTGCCTGATCGAGCCGCTCCAAGATCGTGGTCGCCTGGAAAACCCGACCCCACTTGCGCTCATCGACCAAGGTCACTACCCCAGCCGCGAGGAGGTTGTTCAGCGCTGCGTTCGCGGCCGGTTGCGACACGCCAAGAACCTCCATCGCCTGCTTCACCGACAGCACGGGATGTCCGAGCAGGAACCGGGGCAAGCGCCTGGTGGCGGAATCGGAGCGGAAGGATGCGAGCTCGGCTTCCCAGCCCTCGACCAGTTGGAGCAGGTCCTCGGCGATTGAGATGGATTCGTCGCAGGAATTGACGATCGAGTGGCACAGCAGCTCAACCCAAGCGCCCCAGTCACCGCGCAGCTGCACACTGGCCAAGGCCTCGTAGTAGCCGCGCCTGACTCGCAGTAGCGCGCCGGAGAGATAGAGCGGTGGGTAGCCTTCCGCCGCAAGCATCAGTGGCAGCAGCAGCCGTCCAGTACGGCCATTGCCATCGTGATACGGGTGGATCATCTCGAACTGGGCATGCGCGACTGCCAGTTGCGCGACGATCGTCATCTGGGCGATCTCATCTTCCCGTTGGGCGTACTGGAAAATACTTGTCTCCAGCTCTGCCATACAGCCGGGGATTTGTGCCGGGGGTGCCGGTACGAACGTTGCGTCCTCGATTCGAAGGCTGCTCCCAATCCACGCCTGCGTGTGCCTGTATTCCCCGACCGGGAACTGGCCTTCCTCCGTGGCCAGGAGGATCTTGTGGAGCTCGTGGACGAGCTGAAGCGTCAAGGCAGCACGGCCACTTTCCCGAACACGGTTCAAGCCATGCTGGAGCGCCGTGACGTACCGCTCGGTGACGGTAACATCCGGCGCGAGGCCGTCAGCCCCGCGTGTCGCTTCATAGGTGAGCAACTCCGAGAGCGTGGCCTTTGTCCCCTCGATCTGCGAGCTGCTCACTGCCTCGCGACGCGCCAACGTCCTGGTAACCATGTCCGCATTGCGGATGTGGGCCATTGCTCCCCGGAGCCTTCCGAGTGCCTCGTGAGCACGGGTGATCGCCGCATGGTGACACTGACCACCAGGGATGGATCTTGGCGTAGCCGGGGCGACGAGGGCACACACGTTGGGGTGACCCAAAGCTGGCGCCAGGTAAGGCCGTAGGCTCGCCGCGAGCTGATCTCTGCGCATCTGCGTGGAATTCGATCCTTATAAACTGACCGTCAGTCTATAACGATATAGACGATCCCTTACAAAGGTGTCTTGGTGTTTATAAGGAAAACACAGGACGCCTTCCTCCGATCAGCTCTTCATCAAGAATTTCGCCGACGCTCTTGGCCGACACCTTTCCCGTCAGACCCTCGTCGATGCGTCCACCCAACAGGGCGCTCAGCTCCTGCCATGCTTGATCGGCATCCGTGCCGCCAGGGAATAGCCGCTCGAGTGCGTGTTGCTTGATCGTCTTGCTTTGTATGGCTGCTTTGAACACGGCGCTTTGCTCCATGAGAACACCTCTAAGCTTCACTCGAGGAGCGGAGCCAGTTTTACCAGCACTTCGTCCATGATCATGGCCGGGACGCGTTCCAGTTTTCGCCCGCGCCGGCGCCAAGGTCGAAGGGCTCCGAGTGCTACCGGTCTCCGACCAAGTCCGCGACCGCGTGCCCCCCTCGCAAGGCACCCGCTAGGCCACCAAACAACCACACAGAAAGGCGGATAGGCGTGCCCCGATCACGGGTGTCTAGAAACAGCAGAGGCTCTGTCGGCCTGCTTAGTGGCAGAGAATCCGGTTGATACCCCGGGCAGGCCCCTTAGCCCTGACGCGTAGGATCCCCGCCCAGCTCTAGCTCGGGAATAAATACGGACCACCCAAGCAGTACGGAACGCATTGCCTGTTCTGCAACTTCTTTGGTGGCTCCGGTAGCAATCATTAGCTGAGCGCCGTCGCGGCGAATTTCCGGCAGGATACCCTTGGATACGCGCTCCTGCACAAGCAACGCAGCTTGGAACTGTGCAGCCTTTTTTATTTTGCTTTTGACGCGGGCCCTCCGACGTCGGCGCTCCCGTTGGTAACGCTCCAGCAGTAGTGGGTCAGCACGCCAGATGTTTACGTGGCGAATATTTCCATGGCTCAGCACCCCGGTCACCGACGGCAGCTCGGCCTCGTCAGGTAATGCGAGCAGGTCCTTCAGCATCTTCTTTGCTCGATTCAACGCCGATCCTGATTTGGTCCTGCGCTTGTCCCGCTCCACCTTCACGCTCCCAATATCAAGCAGCCGAGGAGTGAGAGCGGCATCAGGCGCACGCAGTAGATCTACCACTCCTCTTGCTTGCACTACTGCGAGTCCGAGCAAAGTATTCAATGAAGGGCGCGCGCAGAGATCCTTCCTGCACCTCTTTGCGACCTCCCGAATGACACGGCGCTCGGAACTCGTGTACGGCTCAAGAAAACTCATCAAACGCGCCATCCCTAAATGGAACCTCGCGAGCCACTCATCCGGAGCCAAGAGCCGCTCCCGGTCGGATGCGTATTCGACAAGTTCCCACATTTGCTGTTCGCGCCACGCAGCATAGGAATCCATCTGAATCGGAATCCCAGTCTGTTTCCACAGTTGGGCCTTGCAACGCACGCAGTTTGGCCCCACGAAATCAACCTGACGAAGTCCGAAGAAAGTTCCACAAACGCAGCGATCGATAAGCGCGCATAGGTGCAATGGGCAGTGACGCACATGCGTTAGTTGATGGGCAAGCATCCCATACCCCGATCCGAACCGAGGATCTAGGCATAAAGGACATAACCGAACCCTGCGCGATATAAGCTCACGGCTCTGTCCAATTCTGAGACACTGCAGTGTTGTTAATCGAATATCGACGCGACCAGATAGCTTCTCTAACCCGTCCAATAACCGACTACATAAAGCTCCCCGCCCCACCCACTCCCTTAGCGTTTTGTAGCTTCCCATGTCGACAGGTTGGTCTGTACTCGCGAGCACGGCTAGACGAAGACATTTATTCAATGGGACGCAGTATGTCGCGGCAGTTCTCGCAACCAAGGAATGCAGTGACTCTGCGAATGGAGTGCCCAGTTGCTCGGGATATGGCAGCACAAGCGGCGTCACTGACCATAATTCCTGTTAGGGATCCGCTTTGCCTTCATTCGACCGGGAACCGCAGCTGATACTTGGCGAGCCACCGGCTCCAGCTCTCCCTCCATCGTGGATTCAATAGTGTCAGCCTCGGCGATCATCCTCTTCCATTGTTCGGGAAGGTGACGCGCTTTCACCAAGTGGCACCATGCAATTCCTGACTTGTCCGCGCCAGCGTAGATTCTTGCTCGCTTGACAAGACCTACGATCTCGCCAGGGATTCCATACGTCCATTTGTGAACATCGACAGCCCTCCCAGTAAGCAGCCCATGATTCAATCCATGGCCTTCCTCAATCCCTCTAAGAAAGCCTGCGAACTCTCTTGCGCCAAGTTCGTCACGGCAACTCATGCGGGAGAGGTGTATTCGAAACGTGCGTCGATTGAGCTGTGCGCTATACCCGAGCAACCCCAGAAGCTTGATCGTCCCGAACAACAGGATCGGGCAACCTACTTTGTCACCCAGCCGACGCAAGCTTTCCAGGTAATCAGTGGGGACTCGGGTTCTCTGGGTCAGCATCATCATATTGGCCTCATCAATGATCATCAGCTTCACACCTAGCAACTGGGCGAGGTTCGTGAACGCAGCTCTCATCTCCGGTTCCCCGTACGATCTGGAAGACTGGAGGCTTGTGAGCTTCATGAGCCTTTGCTTGATGTCAGGGTCGAGTGTCCAACTGGCTATGTCTTCAACATTCGCCCTGAAAGGGTCATCCAGACCAAGAAGACAATCGCGGATGAAGGCTTTTGGGCTGAAGTACGCCCGATCTGCCGGATCCAACTGCACTAGAACGTACGGACGGGTCCCTGGTGCCCATATCTTGGAATCGCCATACAACATCGGTCCGATGAGACTTGCCAATCGACTCTTCCCGGCACCGCCCGATCCAACACAGAAGCCGATATCGCCGGGTTCTGCAAACTGGCCGAAAAACATGGACTGATCGAGAGCGTATTGATACTCGCTGAAAATCTGAAGTGGAAGCTCGTTGTCCCTCATGCTCAACTCCTCAAATGGCGGTGGATCCGAGGCAATGCGTCGATCGCCTCCTCCGAGACTTGTGAAAGGAACAGCTCAGCGGTGGAACGGGGTTCTGTGAGGGACTCATCCGGCACAAGGCGATCTGTCACACTCACCGCGTCGATCTCCCTCCGGATACGCGCCTCTTTGATGTTGCGTGCCTCCTGATTCGCTGTCGCAATGGAACGGGCGAAGTAGATGCGCCTCATATCTGCAAGCCTCTGCACTTCCGACAAGCCTTGGCAGCGCTGATAATCTAGAGACCGAAGGCTGAGGGGCCCGGCCTCAGTCATCACGTGAAGCGTGGAAGGGTCACTACAGTCCAGCCTTGGATTGACAGGACGTTCCCCGCGGCCCAGCAGTGACGGGAGTTGTTCCGACGCGAAGCTGGAACCTCCGTAGCGAAAACCGCGCGAGGCAGATACCCGCTTCGCTTTAACCGGCAGCGAGGTGAAGTACCTTGACAGCAGGCAGTCCTTCACTTGAACCACCGCCTCTGGAAAGCACGCAAGAGATTCCTGCCAGAGCTGCTCAGGTGTCTTTGAGTTCGCTCCAATAGGACTCCTGTTCCACACCTCAAACATCCATTGATCGGCCCTGTCTACGATCTGCTCAATGCTCATGGATGCGGTGGCGATGCTCTTCCGCTTAGCATCTGCGGACCTACCCAGCTTGTCGAAGTACATTCCACCGCTCAGGCTTTGCAAGAAACTCGATATCTGTGCGTTGAACATCTCTCCCATCGCACCGAAGCGAGGGGCTCCTGGCGGTCGCTGCTCATAGCCGACGCCGAAGAATCCGCTTGTTTCCCGGATCGCGCGGTTGACGAACTCAGACCCCCAATCAAAGACGACCTGCGCTGGAAGGATCCCGTGACGCAAGTAGCAGTCCCGATAAGCCATAAGAACTGCGATAGAGCCTGACCTCCCAACCTTGACTCCCCGTCCAAGGATGTAGCCCGACGCATCGTCTACAAGCGGATAGAAAATCGGTCGCTCAAACTCAGATTCATGGTTTTTCTTCGACTTGATGTCTCCGTAAACCCCGTCAATGTGCACGCGTAGGCCGCCTACTTTCAGACTGGGATTAGCGTTCGCACCATCCGTCCTGGCCCGCACCGCATGCATTGCCCGCTTTCCACCAGCAAGAAACGCTGCCTTTTCTGCACCCACCTCTCGATTCAAGATCTGGCGGTGGGTCTCGCGGCTCGGAACTGGGAGCCCAAGTGCCTCCATGTGGATCTGAAAGTCTGCGTATATTTTCGTTTTTGCGGGGTGGACCCCTTTGGAGAGATAGCTAATCGCATGATTTCGTGTCTCATCTCTCACACGGGGCGGAACAGGATTGCCCTTGCCACCGCGATCACCCAATTTGCGCAAGAACGCAGCCATCCGTGGAGCCTGCTCAGCTTTTGCGATACGGAGGTTGTGTGCGTCCCGATAGTCGGTCGCATTCATTAGTGCTTTTCGTTCCCGCCTCTGGTCGAATCTTTGTTGCGCCGCCGCCGCCAACTCCAACTCTTTGCTCGACGCGCGCAGTAGTCGCAGGTGAAGAGGCCCCGGTTCCAGGACGGGCACAGCGCAATCGAGGTGTAATGTTCGTTTGTCAGCCTCGGCCTTCGTACCGTAAATGACAAAGTCTATCCCCAGGTGCTGGTGCTTTAAGAGACCAAACAGCTCTTCTTGCCAGATCGCCTGATAGAGCCAAGCGCCGGTGACCCCCTCGTATGCGCTGCAAAGCTCGAGCACGGTGTGCGGACGCGCTGCCAGTCGCTTCCGGATCAACCGCAGTGTTCCCGGATAGTTCGCGAGGAGATCTTCGCGAGGCAGGCGCGCCAGCAATTGAAGGTTTGCCCTGTAAGCCATTGGTAGGTGATCAGGGCAATACACCTTGAAGTCGATCCCGAACTTGCTTGCTGCCTCGAGTGCCGGACTGTGAATGTACTCGCCGCTGTCGATCTGCATCCAGTCCGGGCTTCTTCCCACCAGTTCCTCTAGTTGCTTTTTTCGTTTGCACTCGACGAGTGCGATCGAATTGAGTCCGAAGACGAGATAGTCAGGCGTTGCCTCAACGGCTCTCTTCCTGCCCCTTTTGTCTGTGATCACTTGGATAATCGGAGGGGGCTGGGCTCGCAGATCGAGCACCCTTCGTTCGAGCACGGCCTCGAGAACGAATAGCTTCTCGCAGCTGCCTGATTCGTACTCGGTCAGGTGTGGAAACCTGTCGCTCGCGTAAGCTCCGCTCACGCTAAAAATGGAGTTGCGACCTACAAACCTTGACGGGTCTGCAGTCAATGCGTGTTCAACGTATTCCACACCCTGAGGGGTCAGCCGCTGGTACGCAGGCGACCGTCGAATCTGATGGTTCAGCTCCACGATTCCTCCTTGCCCCTGGAGGGGCCCTCCGCAATAGCCTCGGGTGCCCGCAGAACGGACTTGAAGCCGTTCGGACGAGCAACACACTCGACAAGCGCCAAAGCGAGCGAGATCCTCCCGCGTTCTCTTGGGCTTGATCTAAGCAGTCGAAGGGGTAGAATCGGTAGTGAGCGCCCAACCGACGCTGCTCCATGACGATGCCCCAGTTGCCACTGGGGCATCGTCGTTTCCGCCCCCAGAGTTCCAGTTAACTCATGGCGGCGCCCTCCCTAACAGTGTGTTGGGGAAGTGAGTCGAGCCAGCCTGCAATCTCGGCCGTGCTGGCAAACCATCCTCGGCGTCCAGGAATTCGGAACGTCTGGACCGGGAGTCGCCCCCGAGACCTAGCTTTCGCCAGCGCGTACGGTGTGCGATACCCCAGAAGATGGGCGACGTCACTGGTGCCCACTATGGCGCCATATTCCCTGAGCAGCAGTCGCTCCAAGGGTGTCGTGTCGTGCATGCCATGTCTCGCTGTGTCCCAGACTGGTCCGACTCTAGGGCAGCATCCGAGCTTCCGCAACACCTTGATTCTGTTGCTTTTACTCCTGTTTGTATGAATCGAAATGTCTTGGTTGGTTTCATTCGAGGCGTCGGGATGGGTGGCTACGGACCTCGACGCAGGGTCCGCTCTTCGGTGGCCTGAGCGAGTGGTAGCCCTCATGCACCAGCCGCCCATCCGTAGGGGCGGCAGACACGCTTGCCACTGCCGCGAGCAATGGGAGTGCGGAATTCGGTCAGGTCTCCACAACCTGCGCGCCAGGCGAGCGGCTTCCATCGAGCGAAGCGTGGGAGTGGCTGACGTCCGAAGTGCCCACGCCCAAGCTGAAGAGCCCGGCGGTGTCTGGCAGTTCATCGCGCTGATCAGGCCTCCGCAGCCGCTTGGCTCAGCCTGTGTTCCTTCGAAGAGGTGCGTCTTCAGCGCCACTTGCTACTCATGTTCGCGAGTACTTCGGGTAGCGACTGGAAGAGCGGCTCTGGCGGCTGTCGCGACGAGCGTAGTACGTACCTGGATGCTCGGCATGGCTAACATGAGGCAACAGGAGACCAGGTCGATCGAGGTTCCTCATCCCCCCACGGATAGTGCCAAAAAGTTACACGATGGGGTCGCATGGCTGGCGGACGGCCAAGCGGGGAATTGGGCAGCGATGTTTCCTCGCATTGCCTCGTGGCCTTCCGCCCACAGGACCGGCCGGCCTACTTAGGCGAACCTGGTGGCTGTGCTTGCGGCCCTGACGCCACAGTCACTGATAGAGCTGAGAGACCGCTACCGGATTCACTACACGCGAGAATACTTTGTGTGATCCCCAAGCCCGCTGTAGTTCGGGGCTTGGGGCTCTGTGCTTTCCTTCTGTCAACCGCTGGCCCCGACCAGCAGTAACACGATAGGTCCGCTTCCGGCCAGAAGCGGACATTGCAGTTGGGCCGTGCGCACGCTGACAGGCCCCCAACCTTCGAGCCGGGCTTGAGGCGGATAACGTCGAGCAACGGGCCGAAGTCGTACCCATCGGCTTAAACACGGCGCTATGTAGAAATGAACCGCGGGCAGCCGCTCACCGCAACGGACGGAAGAACGCGCGGATTTCTTCCGCCAGGAGCTCCGGCTGTTCCATGGCAGCGAAGTGCCCGCCTTTGGGCATAGGCGTCCACCTTTTGACATCGAACACCCGCTCGACCCACGAGCTTGGAGGCGTAGGAAGCTCGGCTACGCTAGCGCCGGTGATCAGAGAACCGTAACGCCGAAACGAGGCGGCGCGGGCCTTCGCTGACTTGGAGTTTTCTCCCCCGAGCCGGTCTGCGATCTCGTCGAATAGGGCCTTGGAAATGGCGTCGCCTTCATCCGTTCCATCCGGCGCCGCGCAAGCAGACCTTCGCGGACGCTCAGTACCGACGAAAGCTGCCCAGAGTGGTCAAGATACCCTTCGTGAACTGGGCGAGCCGCAATCGCTGGTACGAACGGCCCACGCTTCCAAGCGTTGCTAGGACGTCCGCCTGAGCTACCAGCCGTCTTGTAGCAAAACGGTGGTGGTCGGGCGTTCCCGCCTCCCGGGACGCGTCGTCGGGCTGGCTCAGGCGTCGGCAACGATGAGCCAGGCTGGTGCCCAACTGTAATCAAACAAATGGGCGCTCGACCGGACTCGAAAACCGGCACTTTCGAGTTCCTTGCACCAAGCAGAGACCGGCTGCTCAAAGTTCGACGGTGCCGTGGCCCGTAGTTGTCCAAGCAGCATGGGGGCTAGAAATCCGCCGGCAACCAGCGGGCCGTCCTCACCATATTCCTGCGCCGCTCGCTCGTAGCGTTGTGCCATCGAAACGACCTGTTCGCTTTCATTGTTGTGTTCGGGGACGTCGAACTCAACGATGGCAATTCGCGCCACGTGCCCGCGCAGCTGCTTGAGTGAATTAAGCCGCTCAATGGGCGGAATTGATTGGAGGGCGAAGCTCGATTGGGCGAGATCCCAGAAATCTCCGGGTGCGATCTTCGACAGGAACGCCTGTAGCGTCAGCGGCCACGCGTTGCCGGGGGGAAGTTTCGGCCTTAGCGTCGCTAACAGGCCTGCGGGTTCTACAACGTCAACGCTGCCGGGGGCGACGGATGCGTGTGCCAGGGCCGGGAGCAGGGCCATGCCGTCGCCGGCCCCGATATCGAGAAGTGAGCTGACAGCATGTTGCCCGTACAGCGAGGCCAATGCGCTACTGGTTGCGCTGTAAAGTCCGGGATTGCCGCCGCCACGGATAAAGACCTGAAAGGCGTGGGGTGCATCGTAGGCGTTGCGGCTGCCGGCGGCGAGATTCTCGAGGATGGCGGCTGCCATCAAAGAGCCGTCACCGCGTGCCGTCGTGAGGTTTTCGTTGGCGTCTTCGCGATGAGCCAGCTGGAGGAGGGCGCGGGCAAGCGGATCATTCATCACAGCCATGCTAACCGAGGCATCGGCGTCTCGCACACGTGCCGCGATTGTTCAGTCGATCGTGTTGTGCGGCTCCGATGCGAAGGGCAGTGCAGAACCTGGAGACGACGGCCTGTTGCATTAAGCCAGACATCGCCGATCGCACGGGGGCGGCGATCAACGCCGTCCACCCTGCCGTTTTCGTCATGGAATCGCCGCTCCACGGTTTCGCCAATTGTGCCCACGGCCCGACGACGCCGACGACAACGCGCACTCGTCCGTGCAGCCTGAGGTGAGTTAAAGGGTACGATCTTCACGGTCCAGCAGGCGCTGCCGCTGATGGGTGAGGGCGGTTCGATCATCCTGACCGGATCGAGCGCCGATAGGCCTGGGTCCTTCGAGCACGATTGAACCCCGCAGCTGCGGGGTTTTTCGTGCCTGTGTCACCTCGGCCGGCTTGCAGGGGCTGAGGAGGGAGTCAGGGGAGCGTCCGCTTCCGGCCAGAAGCAGACGTACGTTTTACACCCAGATTTTAGTAACAATCGACCATGCCCCGCCCTTCCCGGGCGCCCG
>NZ_JBSVRJ010000007.1:0-11543 GCF_054052105.1 Lysobacter sp. A286
TCGCTACACCAACAACACGGCAGGTAGAGCTTGCCATGTTGTCGGCTACGCTACGTAGGTCGGCTTAACTCAAGCGTTAGGAACCACAGGCATGATCTCGAAATCTGATGCAGTCACGTCAATCTTCGGCTACTGGCCGGAGTTCGCAGACGCCCGCATGATCTCCTTCAGCTACTCGGCTGATAGCAGTGTCACGCTCGAGCTCTTCTACATCGACGTGACTGCCGGCAAGGGCGCTGTGGTCAGCCTGTCATTCGCTGGCGTCCGGGATATCGAGCTCAATGACCTGGCATCGGAGAACGTACTGGACCGCTTGGCGATCGCTGAGGGCAGCCCACTGCTCGTCACCCTAGAGCCTTGTATTGGCTTGGGTGGTAGCTTCACGTGCACGGCGGCCACAGTTACCGGAGTGGTACCTAACAATTCATTCAAGCCGAACCCGCTTCGCGGGTCGGCTTAATTCAGGCGTTAGGCCTCAAGAGACACATCATCGTGACTGTAACTGAAGAACGAAAGCTGCTGAAGCAGATCCTTGAGGCCCTTGACGAGACCACGAAGAGAAGGTGGTCGTGGCAGGCCTTTGCCGTAAACGCTGTCTCATTCGCTACCCTAGCCGTCATTGCATTGTGGCTATTTCAGAATCCGCACCTTCTGGATATCCCGCGCGTCGCCTCGCTTTTAGGGGCCGTCTTTGCCGGAGCCCTGATCGGTGCGCTGAGTACGTGGCAACTGCTTTGCAAAAATGGCGCTGCTGTCCGCAAGTACATTGATGCTGAAAGGGTGCGAGCTCGGCTGGCTGAGCTTGAGCCCTAACAATTCATTCAAGCCGAAACCGCTTCGCGGTTCGGCTTAATTCAAGCGTTAGGCGGCACACGTGACATCTAAGCACTTCAGGATCGCGCTTCGCACATTCGCTCTACTCGGCGCAGTCGCTGGCATCGTCGTTCTGTTCTTATCAGTTCGCGGGCCGTCGTCCTTTCCACAACGTGAGATCCTCGCACCCGTCAGTGGGCTCATCGCGTGGACAAGCTTAGACCGCTACAGCATCCGCTTCGGCATTGCGGGCGACTCTAGAACGTTCGCATACGCGCATAAGGGTGGTAACCGAGCAGCTATCGCCTCTGCGCTCGCCGACGCATCAAAGCAACCGATCACCATCCTAGTCAACCCGCGCCAGCCTCAACAGGGCTCGGCTGGCGGCACGTTCTTCCAGGTCTATGAGCTCAGCGCTGGCCAAGCTTCCTTGCGCTCATATACCCAGGTGAAAGGTGCTTGGGCCTCAGACTATTGGTTCGGCTATGTGGCAGCACTTCTAGCATTCTTTGCAGCTGGCTTTCTGGAGTATGCGGCGCGTAGAGTGCCGCCTAACAATTCGTTCAAGCCGAAGCCGCTTCGCGGCTCGGCTTAACTCAGGCGTTAGGCGGCATGGGACTTTTCGACTTCTTCTTTGCAAAAGGTGCTGAGCCAGAGCCCGAAGCTAATCTGGGCTCGCTTGGGCACGTGCGATGGTCCGAGGACGACGAAAGCTGGTGCGGCTCTGCGTGTGGAACCGCTTTCTATCTGGAGTACGATCGATCCTCATCAATGCCCTTGCCGGCGCTCGTTGCTTTTGCGCAAGCTGTCCTGGTGGACACCTCGTCTCTGCAGAACGCTGTCGCAAAAGCCAAGCTGGACTATCTGCGCAAGCAGCCCGAGTACACACTAGAGTTGTCAAAGCTCGTGATCGACCGTGTGTACTTCTCTATTGGTGGTGGCACCAACTGGGCAAGCTGCCAACTGGGCTACGGAGAGCACGGTCGCTTCTGGGTAATTGAGCTTGAAGATGGTGTGCGCGGCGAGCTTGGGTTTGATACGTGACGTGCCGCCTAACAATTCGTTCAAGCCGAACTTGCTTCGCTACACCAACAACATGGCAGGAAAAGCTTGCCATGTTGTCGGCTACGCTACGCAAGTCGGCTTAACTCAGGCGTTAGATGGCAGCATGAGGGCGCGCGGCGCATGAGATACCAAAAGCCTTGCATCTTCTGTGGCCGATACGGCAACAAGTCCAAGGAACATTTCTATCCAGATTGGCTCAGTGATTTCTTCGCCACTGGTGGCATACACAACACCGCAACGCTGATGACTCAGCGCGGGGATGCGCCAAAAGAGTTGGCCGCAGAATCGCGGCGGCAAGGCCACCTAATCACGAAGAAATTTCGGGTCGTTTGCGTGTCATGCAACAACGAGTGGATGAGCCAGATCGAGAGCGCCGTAAAGCCTATACTTGTCGCCGGAATCAACGGCACAGAGTTCAGCCTCGATCGGGAGCAGCAGCATAACCTAGCTACGTGGGTATGCTTGAAGGCGATGGTCTGTGAACATTCCGACCCCGGCCTGGAATCAACACCGTTCGTTGACAGGCAGGTGTTCTACACCGAACGATTGATACCAGGCTATTTTCGGATCTACATCGGCGCACATTCGACCAGTTCAGAGACTTGGCTGTATCGACACTCTGCGACAATATCTTTTAGCAAGAGACCAAGTCCACCGCTCCTAGATGGGCTTCAGCGCAATGTACAGACCGTAACGTTTATCCTTGGGCGCCTTGTCTTTCACGTGCTCGCTGCGCGGGTCGATGAGTTCCGTTTGGACGAAGATTTGGCGTACCCTGGGCTTACCAGGCTATGGCCCGTTAGCAGCAACGAGATCAACATTCGCGGCCTTCGCTTTCTCAACACATCGCAACTCAGCCAAGTCACGGCATCCTTCGAAGCGTATCTCGCACACCAGCGAACTACTTTCGTGGAGGCTGCCATCTAACAATTCGTTCAAGCCGAACCTACTTCGCTACACCAACAACATGGCAGGTGAAGCTTGCCATGTTGTCGGCTACGCTACGCAGGTCGGCTTAACTCAGGCGTTAGGCCCCACAAATGGAGGATCCTGCTATGAGGCATCTTGTCACCTTGCTTCTCTTCATCGGCGCCATTGCCGCGTACATTGCGGGCAGCACTCCAGGGGCAGCGGCACTCGTCGTAGTTGGTCTCGTTCTAGAAGCAGTGGCTTGGTACAGGCTTTTGCGCGCCAAGAAGCATCGGCCTGTTTCGACACACTAGTTCTGAGTAGGTACGTCGCGTGAGGCTTTTCCACCCGCGCAACCTTCAACCTTGTGAGTTGGTAGCCTACCGTGTGTGGCCTAACAATTCGTTCAACCCGAACCCGCTTCGTTCCACCAGCAACATGGCAGGTATAGCTTGCCATGCTGTTGGCTCCACTACGCAGGTCGGGTTAACTCAAGCGTTAGGCTGCACTGGAGATTATGGACAGGACTCGCAACAAATTGCTCATCGTTGGCGGGGCGCTCAGTGCCCTTGCTGCTCTGCTGCACCTCGGATGTATTGCGTTCGGTGCGCCTTGGTATCGCTTTCTCGGTGCCGGCGAACAAATGGCCCAAATGGACCTGGCGGGGCATTGGTATCCCACTGTCGCAACCTTGGTCATCACCGCCATCTTGCTTGTCTGGTCGCTCTACGCGCTGTCCGGCGCCGGCGTTATCCGCAAGCTCCCGCTTACTCGGCTGGCACTGTGCGCTATCACCGGTGTGTACTTGCTACGTGGGGTAGCCTTTACTCCGCTTATGGCGTACTTCCCTGGCAACAGCACAGCATTCTGGTTCTGGAGCTCGGCCATCTGCTTATCTTTCGGCGTTGTCCATCTCATTGGGCTTCGGCAAGTCTGGGCGCGCTTGTGAGTCGGGCGCAGCCTAACAATTCGTTCAAGCCGAACCTACTTCGCTACACCAACAACATGGCAGGTAAAGCTTGCCATGTTGTCGGCTACGCTACGTAGGTCGGCTTAACTCAGGCGTTAGGCAGCTTATGAAGATCATCGCAATCGTCCTTACAGCACTGATGTCTGCCTGCTTCGCAGTACGGGCGGCGGAGCCGGCTCGGATAGATGGCTCGACGGACACATCCTTCGACACATCTTTCTCCAAGCTCGTTAAATCGCTCAAGGCACCAGAACGCAGGACTCTTGCCCTTGGTCTGTTCGGCGCTTTGATTCGCCATGAATGTCTCAGCCCCGAGGCAGTTATCGCGCTCACCTTCTCCCCGGTAGAGCCAAAGGACGCACCTCGCATACGGCCCTGCCGCGCGCACCTTGACGGGAAGTCCTACGAGGAGATCATGCAGGCGGCTGAGCCGCCGCCGGCGTCGAGCACGCAGGAAGCTGCCTAACAATTCATTCAAGCCGAACCCGCTTCGTCGCTTCGTTCAAATGTATCGTTGGCGCCGTTGCATCGGCATCCGGTCTGCACCGTGCGGGTCGGCTTAATTCAGGCGTTAGGCCGCTAGGACAAGGAATCGAGTCACATGGAAGAATCTCACGCTGAGGCAATTGCTCGTGCCATCCTGCAGCCAGACCTGAAGGCCCGAGAAAAACTCCGGCGCAAGAGGGCTAAAGAGGCTTGGTGGCTCGTAGAGAAACGCAAGGTTGCTTGGCTGGCGCTCATTGGCCTCGCAGTCGGTGGCGCTGCTGCTATCTACGCTGGCGAACGCTTCAGCAATGGCGCACTGTGGGGATCCTTGAGCGGGGGAGCCGTTGGTTGGCTATGGATCGGTTGGCGTAGCTGGCGGGGCGCGGCCTAACAAGTCATTCAAGCCGAACCCGCTTCGTCCCTTCGTTAAAACGTCTCGTTGGCGGCGTTGCATCGGCATCCGGCCTGCACCGTGCGGGTCGGCTTAATTCTGGCGTTAGGCGTCAAGGGGAACATCATTGGAGCATGCCGTAACAATCCCCGAGATGCTTGGGCTGCTGGCGTTCTTTTGGGCTCCGGCATTGATCCCTGCAGCACTGGTGCAATGGCTACTACTCAGGCCTGTCGCGCGGCGCACTCTGGCAGGGGTGCTACTCGGCGCGCTGCTTCTTGAGGTGCTGCTTGCCCTTGCTATCTGGCTCTCGCCGCTCCATCGCTTGTTGCCGCATCTAGAAAACCTTGGTGTCTTCTCTTTTGGCAGTATCCCGCTGCAAGCTGCCGTGGTTGCGGCAACTGCCACTTCGAGTATTGTTTGGCTCGCTCGGCGGCGTCTCCGTACAATCGGAGTTGCCACCTAACAATTCGTTCAAGCCGAACTTGCTTCGCTCCACCAACAACATGGCAGGAAAAGCTTGCCATGTTGTTGGCTCCGCTACGCAAGTCGGCTTAACTCAGGCGTTAGGCCGCTCGGAAACCGGTTGTCTACTTCACTTGAACAACACTGATCGTGTGGCGGCCCGTTGTTCACACCTTCGTCCGCACCTTCCTTGACTTGGCCGTTAGCCGGGTGCATGTTGAGGAGCGGCTATTCGGGTCGGCTCAACCGGAGGAAAAGCGATGAAGATCAAGCTAATCGTTGGGGTGGCGTTGCTCGCCACTGCGTTCAGTGCTTGGGCAGCAGCAGGTTGCCCGCTCGGCTGCTGCTGATAGCAAACCCAGATGTGTAGAGTGCCCCGCCTCAAGCGGGGCATTTTTTTGCTCTGCTGCAAGAGCCACGTCGCCAGCTGCACGCGCTCGCAATCCATGCCTCGGCAAAAGCCTGGGGTATGCTCGGCCTGCGGTCGCACCAGCTGTCGGGCGCGGCCTAACAATTCGTTCAAGCCGAACCTACTTCGCTCACCAACAACATGGCAGGTAGAGCTTGCCATGTTGCCGGCTCCGCTACGCAGGTCGGCTTAACTCTGGCGTTAGGCAACCTACCGACCATCATCTATGACTGACATAAAACCAAGAGCCTGGCTCACCGCCAACTCGGAACACGAGGGGTTCCCCATCTACTTCCGCCGCCCTGACCTCAGGGTCGCTGACTTCGAGGCACTTCGTCCAAAATATCCAGCAATTCTTGTAGTGACGCACCAGCTAGCCCAAGTAAAGAGCAACGGGCTACCTGAGGCCGGCTATAACGATTCGCTTGCGCCACTCGATTCCGCGCTTGTAACGCCATTCCAAGACGAAGCTGATGGGCTGATCGCTCTCGTCGAGACGTTCGCGGGCAAACGCACCTACTACGTGTATCTTGTTCCGTCATTTGAAGTCGACGTATTTATGAGCAGCATCTTGACCCGCTTCCCGCAGGAGAGCCTTTCCTGGAAACGACACGAGGATCCGAATTGGCGGCTGCTCAACGGTTATGCGGCCGACTTCCAGTTTGCCTAACAATTCGTTCAAGCCGAACTTGCTTCGCTACACCAACAACATGGCAGAAAGAGCTTGCCATGTTGTTGCCTCCGCTACGCAAGTCGGCTTAACTCAGGCGTTAGGCCACGGAGAATTCACATGTCACCTCTGAGAAAGCTTGCCTTTACTACTTTCGTTTTACTGTCAGCCAGCCTGCAACCCGCAATAGCTGTCCGTAACGAACCCAGAGACGTGGAAGCGATTCGTGAGATTGTGGAAGCGTTCCGTACATCCATCATCAATAAGGACAAGGCAACGTTCGTTGAACTCTTCTTTTCTGACAAGCCCGAGCATGTGACTTGGCAGATGGTAGATGACGATACAAGGGTAGCTCGATTCAAGGAATTCGCACCCGAAGCGAGCCGGGTCGTTAGGTGGCCAAAGAGCACCTACCTAGCCATGATCGATACGACAACCGCGGCTGATTCAGGATCGCTCGAGGAGATATTTCGGGACGTAACCATAGATACGGATGGATTGGTCGCTTCCGTGAACTTTGACTATTCCATTCTGCACAATGGGGAGGAAGCCCATTGGGGCCGTGAGATGTGGCATCTGGTGCACACCGAGGACGGCTGGAAGATCATCTCAGTAATATGGTCGCAACGGGATCCTGTATCCAACGAATGAACAGCGCGTGGCCTAACAATGCGTTCAAGCCGACACCGCATCGGGGCGCGGCTTAACTTAGGTGTTAGGCCCCCATTCGAGATTCATGCACATGTTAATTGTTTCTTGGTTGTTGCTTGGCCTTGCTCTCGGAGCTGCTCTTATTGTTTTGGCCCGTGCAATTGGTGAGCGGCGCACGTTCGCCTACGGTCTTGTTGTGGCCGCCCTAATCTACGTCGGCTTTGCCGTATTTGGCGGTGCTGGTGTACGTTGGCTGGCGCTGGAGACACTCGGCGTCGGGCTGTACAGCGCCTTGGCAGCACTGGGTCTGTACCGCACATCATGGTGGCTTGCGGTTGGCTGGCTGGTGCACCCGGCATGGAATGCGGGACTGCATCTGCTCGGAGGGGGCTCAGAGTTTGCGCCGCAGTGGTACGCAGTTGCCTGTATCAGCTTTGATGTCCTGGTAGCCGGATACATTGCGGTTCAGGCATGGCGGCGGTCGGGGCCTAACAATTCGTTCAAGCCGAAGCCGCTTCGCGGCTCGGCTTAACTCAGGTGTTAGCCGTGTCGGAGATCGCATGAAACTTTGGTTTGCCTTGCTGCTCAGCCTTCTTGCCGCTCCGGTCGCCGCACAGCAAACAGCAGTTGCTCTCCCAACTACGCCTGATCCAAACGAGACATACCTCATCTATCTGCACGGCCGGATTGTCGAGGATCTCGGACCTCGTCCGACAGATCCGCGTTTCGGGTTGTATGACTACCCTGCCATCTTAGAAGCACTTGCCAGTAGGGGTGCTGCTGTCATTTCTTCACAACGCCAACCGCGTACCAACGTAAATGAGTATGCCGGCATCGTCGTCGCTCAGATTGAAGAGCTGATCCGCCAAGGCGTCCCGCCCAAGAACATTGTTGTCGTCGGCTTCTCTAAGGGCGGAGATATCGCCATTCATGTCTCCAGTTTCCTGCGCCGCTCCCAGGTACGTTTTGTTCTCCTCGCAGCGTGCTGGCCGCGGCCGGGAGAGCCTCAACTGCGCTTGACCGGCCGAGTTCTGTCCATCTATGAGACAAGCGATACCCTTGCCGGCGACAGCTGCGAGCCGCTCACTCAGCACCCCGAGGAACCTCAGTCATTTACAGAACTGCCTATCTCAACGGGGCGCTCTCATGGGGCGTTCTACACGCCCGTCAAAGACTGGGTGGCCCCTGTACTGGATTGGATTCATGGGAGCGGCTAACAATTCGTTCAAGCCGAACCTGCTTCGCTCCACCAACAACATGGCAGGTTAAGCTTGCCATGTTGTCGGCTACGCTACGCAGGTCGGCTTAACTCAGGCGTTAGGCCGCTATGAAATACGTCGCAAGACCTAAAGATTTTAGACGCCCTGGCATGCACACAGTCGGGCACATTTCTGACGGTCAGTTGATCAGAGGCGATGCAATGCCATTACCAGATCGCATTGAGATTGAGCCCGAACCTGAAAGCGATCACTACTTCATGTACCGCTACACCAAGTCCGGACAGATCTGCGGCGACACTTGGCATGAGGACTTGCAGGCTGCATTTGACCAAGCCAACTTTGAGTACGGTCTTAATGCAGCAGACTTTCTGTTGGTTCATGATGGCGGCTCAGGTGGCGTCCATGGGGGCGCGGCCTAACAATTCATTCAAGCCGAACCCGCTTCGCGGGTCGGCTTAATTCAGGCGTTAGAGGGCACACAAACAACATGATGAACTGGAAGATCTTGGGAGCAATTCTAGTCGTAGCTGCAACTTGCACTGGCTGTACTGAAGCCAGTAGCAACAACAATGATGTAGAAGAACCTCCAATGCCATTTATCGCAGAGGAGCCAGCGCTTCCGGCTCTTGAGCTGCCGAACACCTTCGTACATGAGGTGCCATCCGATGCCACGGGGCGACACTATCAAGTGTGGGTTAGCGTGCCGGCCGGATACGTGCAGGGAGAACGAAAGTACCCCGTAGTCTTCGTTGCAGATGCGGCTTACTCGTTTCCGTTGGTGCGAAGCATCCGCAACCTTCTCGGTCAGCGCGGCCGCAATATTGAAGACTTCATTCTCGTGGGGTTGCCGCCAGAGCGGCGGATGACGTCCAAGGACAGTAGAAGTCGGGACTACACGCCGTCGGTCCCGGAGAGCAGCGCACCCGATGAGTACACCGGCGCTCGGTACGGCGAGGCAGAAGCGTATAGGGACTACTTGGAGCATCAGGTACTTCCCCTGATCACTTCCGAGTACGACTCCGATATGAGCAGAACGGTGTTTGTTGGCCATTCTTACGGCGGGTTGTTTGGAAGTTACGTGATGCTGACCAAGCCGCAAATGTTCAGCACCTACATCCTGGGCTCCCCGTCGCTGTGGTTCGACAATCACGCGATACTGAAGATTGAAGAGTCGTACGCTCAAGGGAACCGCACACTTCCAGCCAAGGTCATGATGTATGCAGGCGAGTTCGAGACCCGCGGTGATGGGCCTCGATATTTTACAAGTGTCGATCTCGTTGGGGACATGCGTAACTTCGAGCATCTCCTTGAGTCTCGAAACTACAAGGGCATCGCGGTAGACAGTGCCGTTCTCCCCGGCGAGGACCATCTGACGGTCTTCCCGGCACTTGTAAGTCGTGGTTTGCTCTGGGCGCTTCCCGGGCACGGGCCTTACACAAGCGGATGACCGCGAGTGCCCTCTAACAATTCATTCAAGCCGAACCCGCTTCGCGGGTCGGCTTAATTCAGGCGTTAGGCGCTTCATGAACTCTCATGGTGGTTCGCTACAGCAACTCAAACAGACTGTGCAAGCTTGGGCTCAACAACATACCGCCCTCTCCGCAATCATCCTATTTGGCAGTCGTGCCAAAGGTTCGGCTAGACCGGACAGCGACTGGGACATTTGCTGTCTCGTTGATGGATCAGGATCCGAGTCATGGTATGGAACTTGGTTCGCCCACGCAGAGTCATGGAAAGCGGAGTTCTGCCAGGCAACTGGATTGCACTCGGACGCAGTTCAGTTCGTTGCGCCAACTAGCATGCAAGTCACGCAGGGGCTGTTCGAGTGCTCTCGCATGCTCTATGTTCGGGACATCATTAAGGGCGCTTAGTCGGCAAGCTACGGGCTACAGCGCCTAACAATTCGTTCAAGCCGAAACCGCTTCGTTACACCAAAGTCATGGCAGGTAAAGCTTGCCATGACTTTGGCTCCACTACGCGGTTCGGCTTAACTCAGGCGTTAGGCGCGCATGGGGGCACGTCGATGACCAAGCAAGATAAGACCATCGCTTACATCCTTATCTTCCAAGCTGTGGTGGGTACAGCGACTTTTGGGTGGCTTGCTACTCGCAGTGATCTGGCGGCCGTCGCGTGGGCCATCTTCGTTCCTCTTATCGTCGGTGCTCTTGTCGCTGGCGTGGGATCACTGAGGCAAAGACGCTGGGCCATCATCCTCGGCATGGTCGTCTTCGCTGTGCAGGTTCCGATCGTTGCAACGCCTTCCCTGCAGTTCTACGCATGGCTTGGCTTCCACCTCGACATCGCAATGACGTGGCAAGGACAAGCTAAATTTGGCATCAATCTGTTTGGCTTGGGCATGCTCGCCTGGTCTGCTGTTCGCTACTGCGCGCCTAACAATTCGTTCAAGCCGAAGCCGCTTCGCGGCTCGGCTTAACTCAGGCGTTAGGCCACCTATGACACGTTCACTGCTCCTGATAGTCATGCTTTTGTTGCTTGGCGGCTGCAGTGAGACAACGCTGGTGACCGTAGAGAATCGCTCTGAGGTTCTGCTTCAGGCGGTCACTGTGGCCGGATCTGGCTTCACGCAGCGCATCGGTGATCTTCCGCCTGGCGCAACTGCCACAACGCATGTCAGCCCATCCGGTGAGTCCGGCCTGAGCATGTCTTTCCGCGTCGAGGGTAAAGAAGTTGCCTTCCCGCCCAGCGGCTACTTTGAGGGAGGCGGCAGGTATGCTGTCAACGTAACGGTCACCCCAGAGCTACGTGCATCTGTGGTCTCGGAGCTGCAGCAGTACTAGGCGGTGGCATAACAATTCGTTCAAGCCGAACCTACTTCGCTACACCAACAACATGGCAGGTAAAGCTTGCCATGTTGCCGGCTCCGCTACGCAGGTCGGCTTAACTCAGGCGTTAGCGGGCATGGACACATTATTGCGATTTGGATGCCTTGTTCTGCTTGTACTTGGAGCGGCAGGCTGCTGGCCCGGTGAAAGGCCTGAAGTTTCTTATGCCAACATGGCTGAGGCCATTAAACACGGCGCCGTAGATCGCGGTTGGATTCCCAAATGGATCCCCGCATCAGCAACAAACATCCGCGAGATCCATGACCTCGACACAAATGAAAGCATGATGGCATTTGACATGGTGTCCAGCGACAGCTGGCAACTTCCTGAACATTGCGTTGCCATCACCTTCCAAGAGGCAAGCCCACCGCGCTTCTCCCGCTCATGGTGGCCATCTGCGCAAGAGCTTGGGCACTCGTATAATTTTCATCGCTGTGACGGTGATGCTCCATTCTCCTCCAGTCTCACATGGGTCGCACGCCACCAATCGGGGGAGCACAGCTTGCATTGGCGCGCATTTGCCCGCTAACAATTCATTCAAGCCGAAACCGCTTCGCGGTTCGGCTTAATTCAGGCGTTAGCCCCCAAACGGACTTTCCATGCGATTTGTAGGAAGAATCTCCGACTGGAACGAGGACAAGGGCTACGGCT
>NZ_JBSVRJ010000008.1:0-8119 GCF_054052105.1 Lysobacter sp. A286
GCACCTCCCTCGATTTCCACGAACTCCATTTGCAAGCTTTGCATGCGGCCTAACGCCTGAGTTAAGCCGACCTGCGTAGCGTAGCCGACAACATGGCAAGCTTAACCTGCCATGTTGTTCGTGGAGCGAAGCAGGTTCGGCTTGAACGAATTGTTAGGCCCCATTGTACTGATGCCACAGTCGCTGCCTAACAGCGCGAGCAACCTTGACGTATGGCCTGGCGCCTGCAGTTGTCACGACGCGGACTTTGAAGAACTTGATGCGTAGCCAAGCAACGTAGCGATTTTTGTGGAACAAAAACTTGTCTGGGTCATCCAGCAATAGAAAAAAGTCGTCTGGATAGAAGGCGTGGCCCTCTTTCCCGCCGTAAGTTCCATTGGGAGCTTGGAACAGAGGCTCGCAACGCGCGCATCTCTGTATGGCTGAAGAAAAACAATGCCTTTTACAAGCGGAAGCACCCAACAATGGTTCGTCACCGTTACAGGCCGCGGCCCAACATTGGCAAAAGAGAGGACAAACACAGCCCTATCAAGGATGTCTGGATTGGAAGAGGGCAGCAACCCGAGTGTTAGTGCCGCTTTAAGGTTAACCCGTCGATCACGAACGGACAGCCAAAGTGCCAAGCCAGTGATGAGGATGGTGCCAATTGCAGCAAGCCAGTTGGCGAAGCTGTTGACGCATTCCCATGTTGTGCAGGATTCAATGGCCATCGATGATCTGTCTCATGGGGCCTAACGCCTGAGTTAAGCCGACCTGCGTAGCGGAGCCAACAACATGGCAAGCTTTTCCTGCCATGTTGTTGGTGTAGCGAAGTAGGTTCGGCTTGAACGAATTGTTAGGCGTCACCGGCGTTGCAACCGCACAGCCGGTGACGCATACATAGCTATTTTGCCAAGCGTGACTCAAGCACGTTCTTCTTCCCCTCTTCTTCGGAAACGACCTCTAGGCCCGCGCCACCGACGAAGACTCCTAGCTTTATGTACTGCCTAATGAAGTAGTTGATACCACCTTTGACGTCGAGAGTGAGAGCGTTATCGCTGAACTCTGACTCGGTGGAGAGTACGTGTTGGCCGGGCGCGACTTCTTTGTAAAAATAGACCTTATTCGCGCTCTCACCAAGGAATTCGCCGTCTACATACACGTTCTTTTTTAGGGCTTGTCCCGCGAGACTGTTCCTGTAAATGTAGAGTGCCGCTTTGTCGGGTGGAGGAGCAGCAAACGTTTTGAGGGCAGCATCTTGCGTTGCAGGAGCCATCGGGACGGATGCGCAACCGGATGCGAACAGAACTGCAATGACAGACGCGCTGAAGAGCAATTTCTTGAACATGAGAATCCCCTTGTGTGTACGTGGAACAGCTGTGGTGTGACGCCTAACGCCTGAGTTAAGCCGACTTGCGCAGTGGAGGCAACGGCGTGGCAAGCTTTTTCTGCCACGACGGTGCTGTAACGAAGCAGGTTCGGCTTGGACGACTTGTTAGGCCGCGGCTGCACTATGCAACCGAGAACGGCCCTGAAGGTCGTGGGGGCCATAGCGAAGTGTACTGTCCACCGGAAACTGAGCGATACGCCACCGCAACAACACCTAGTAGGTTGAGCTGATGCAAGACTGGCCGGACAAGGCTGAAAGTTGCCTCTGGAGTGTCAGTCAGCACGAAGATGTTTGACTCACCGGAGCCTATATCGTGACCGTCAACCTCAGCGGACTCTCCCAGCGCCTCAATTAACTGCTCCTCGAGCGCGACGAGTGCGTCGTAGTCACCGATCGTGTTGCCTTGGAGTTGAATGACTAGCTGACAGCGCATGTTGAGCGGCCTAACGCCTGAGTTAAGCCGACCTGCGTAGCGTAGCCGACAACGTGGCAAGCTTTACCTGCCATGTTGTTGGTGTAGCGAAGTAGGTTCGGCTTGAACGAATTGTTAGGCGGCGCCTTGCGGCCCTTCCGCCGAATTTTTACGCACAAACGAAAAAACTAGGACAAGAGCCGAAAGCGAGATTGAGTAAAACCCGCATCCGGTCCTGCCCGCGTACGAGAACGTTAGCAGACCGACCATGCCCACCGTCCAGACGAGCACAAGGAAGCTAACTTTTGGCTTCTGCGGCATATCTTCCACTGCGCCCTGAATCCGCTGTATGTGCACTCGAGCGCATACCAATGCGAGAGCGACAGCGAGAACCGCAGCCATGGCAAAAATTGCCGCTTGGAAGTGAGCGGACAACCCAAAGTTGTTCGCAAGTTGAAGTAGCAGGTATTCGGCGCCCAGAAGTAGGACAAGAAGCTTGAGCGGTGCAAGCAGCGCAAGGCACGCTTGCAGCCAAACAAGAGACGCAGCTTCCCAAGCGGCAAGGCTCTTGTCATGGCCCTGCGCCCGGTGGCCGAGGTACGCAAACCGAAACACCCAATGCAAGTAAGTCATAGATACCCAGTGATGCTCCAGCGCCGCCTAACGCCTGAGTTAAGCCGAACCGCGTAGTGGAGCCAAAGGCGTGGCAAGCTTTTCCTGCCATGCCTTTGGTGTAACGAAGCGGTTTCGGCTTGAACGAATTGTTAGGGGTCACCCGCCAGACCCTGCTTAAGGAAATCAGAGTTGCCGGAAGCCACCTCTAGCATGATCTGCAGCATGATCACCGGCCCTGGAACAACATGCTCTTCCAGAATCTCTTGACCATCATAGTCCGGGTTTGTTGGCATCTCCACGTTTAACAACCACCATGTTTCTATCTTGCGAATCAGCGCAACAAGCTCCGGAAAGACTTGTACGTGACTGGACGGCAGGCTGCCAAACACGAGACCTTGAAGATTGTGGGCTAAATCGTTACGAGCCTTCTCAACTCTGTCGAAGGATTCGATATCAGACGTATCAAGCACGTCATGTTCTTGGAGCCAGCTCAGGGATGCGTAAAGGCGACTGCCGTTTCTGGACAAAACCTCAGATTGATACTTCGGGCTTACGAGGTCTCCGGACACATCGAATCCAAAACAGTAGAAGTCACGTATTCGATCGCAGATCGATTGCTTGAGAATTTCGAACGCGGCGATGTACAACGAAGCCGACACCAACCGCTCTCGAGTGATCTCAGGGCTAAGGAGCTCTTCCCACATACGCACGTGATCACTCATGTGAGCCCTAACGCCTGAGTTAAGCCGACTTTCGTAGCGTAGCCGACAACGTGGCAAGCTTTACCTGCCACGTTGTTGGTGTAGCGAAGCAGGTTCGGCTTGAACGAATTGTTAGCTCACGGTGCAACCCGAAAGCGCATTACTACGCCCTGTTGCGTGATAGACGGATCCGGCGGTGCCGGAAAAGGCTGCGCCAGGAGCACTGCCCTTTCTAGTGAGTCCCTGAGCACGAAATCTTGGGCGCAAGCGTCATCCAGCACCTTGAGTTCCATTACGTCACCATTGGGAGCCACGCGCACCCAAGTGCGGCAGGACGAAGCGGTAGGCACGTAGTTTAGCGGCCAATGCCACCGTGCCTTGACCGCGGCACCTACCGTAGCTGCCCATTCCTGTATTGACGCAGGTGATGCAGCCGAGGCCGCAGTCGAGAGCGCTGCTGTTGCGAAAAGGACACCCAACCCGATGTGGTTCATGAGCTAACGCCTAAGTTAAGCCGAGACGCGTAGTGGAGGAAAGCACATGGCAAGCTTTACCTGCCATGTGCTTTGCGGAACGAAGCGGCTTCGGCTTGAACGCATTGTTAGGCCGCGCTCTCGACAATGCCCGCAAGATCTTGACCATAGGAAACCTCGAGAGTATGTCCGTCAGGGTCGCGAATGAGTGCCCAGTACCCGACAGGTGGCTCCATCTGCTCCGCCTCACGCGCAAGACAGTTGTTCTGAACTGCAAGTTTGCAAAGGCGGTCAACTTCCGCCCGGGATGAAACGCCAACCCCCAAATGAGCCATAGGTAGGAGCGGATGGATCTCGCCTGATGTTTCGATGAGAACGACTGCAAATGGCCTTGTCCGGTCGCTAACCCAAACCACGCCAGGTCGGCTATGTACGACATGCATGTTTGCGAATTCTTCGTAGAACGCAACACTCTCATCAAGCGAGCGAACTGGAAGTGCTATGTGGGTGAGCCCGAGATCTGTCATGTGCGGCCTAACGCCTGAGTTAAGCCGACTTGCGTAGTGGAGCCAAAGCCATGGCAAGCTCTTTCTGCCATGGCTTTGGTGTAACGAAGCAAGTTCGGCTTGAACGAATTGTTAGGCCGCATTGCTGCGTACTTCCACCAGCCGGATGCCAGCCTCGCTGGTGAGTATGTCATGGAGGTCGCTGTCCAGCTTTGCCAGCGCGGAGCCAGCGTCCAGTCTCTTGACCAAGCGCTGCCAGAGAGAAAGCTCCGCCTCCGAGAAGCAATGCCAGACGATGCTTTCTTTAGGTGGCGGTGGGTCGCCTGGCCGGGCGGTGTCGTAGTCAACAGAGCTGCCGCAGCCGACCCACAACGCAAATTGCTCGTCAGAGCACATGAGACAGCGGCCCCAATCCTCGGCAACGATGCACTCAATGTTGTGACCGCGCTGCTCCAGTTGCCTTCTGAGCCACGTGGCAAGTTGTCGCCCGTACATACGAGGATTGATCTCCTCGTCCTCGCCGGGCTCAACGTCAAATAAGTTTGAGGTGAAGCGATAACCGGTCATGCGGCCTAACGCCTGAGTTAAGCCGAACCGCGTAGTGGAGGCAAAGGCATGGCAGGCTTTCTATGCCATGCCTTTGCCGGAACGAAGCGGTTTCGGCTTGAACGAATTGTTAGGCGCACGACCGATGAGCTTGAGAGCAGCGCGCCTTACTGCGGATGTGGTGTGGATTGTTGCAAGAAGAGTGTACAGCCATGCTTTCTGCCAGCGCCGCCGGATCACGAAAACGTGCAGATGCAAATTATCGCGTTTTCTGACAAAGCCGCCGCTGTGAATTATGACGAAGGAGTGGGCGTTACCCGTGACTTTGGCAGAAAGCTCATGTGCTTCAGACACGAAGAAGCTCATGACTGAGAGGTCGATGCTGGGATGATCCGGATCGGTGGGCTCATGGCAAAGCACGAAGCAATACTTGCACAAAGGCATTGCGTAAGACACGAGGCAACACTCCCTCTCCAGGTAGCCCGGTGGGGTGGTGACGTTTCTGTGCCTGACGAGAATGTTCAAGAGTGCGCCTAACGCCTGAGTTAAGCCGACCTGCGTAGCGGAGCCGGCAACATGGCAAGCTTAACCTGCCATGTTGTTGGTGTAGCGAAGTAGGTTCGGCTTGAACGACTTGTTAGGCCGCTGGCGCACGGTGTCCCTGCATTGACCCAGAGCGCCAGCCAAGGAGGCGCGCAGGTAGAAAGAGAATACCCTGCAAGAGTGCGAACAACGCAGAGAATGTGATGCCTACCAAGCGGAATGGGAGGGCAAGAAGCCAGACAATTGGCCAGAGGATCAAAGCCAGTAGGGCGAGTGGCCAGCAAAGAACAAAGAGGATGCACCATGCAACCAAGGCAATGAGCGCCTTCATGTCTGGTCTCCTTGCGACCTGGACGGGAGGGGTTACGTTGCACCCCGGTGGAGCCATAGGCAACCGGAATGCGACCAACCAGCCGAAATGCTCGATAAAGCTGTCAATACGGCGACGAAAGTCTGTCTTGCGGCCTAACGCCTGAATTAAGCCGAGCCGCGAAGCGGGTTCGGCTTGAATGAATTGTTAGGCGGCTACTCTTGTGCCGGGCAATTTGCCGAGGTAGGTAAGCAGAGCGGACACCAGGATTGCTAGTAGAAGGAATGGGGCAGCGAGGGTCTCTCCGGCTCGTTCACCGGCGGCGCTAGCATTCTCTGGATCGAGGGCGCCTGCGAACATGCCTGCGAAGAACAGCGACACAAGCCAGAAAACGCACACCCACACAAATCCCCACGCAATTAGCTTGCCGACGCTGCGCCCTGATGTGGGTTGCGTTGGACCGACCTGCAATGCTCCGCATAGCGGACATGCCGGCGCTGTCTCGTGGATCTCTTTGCCGCAACCCCTACAAAAAACCATCCCCATGGTTGTTCCCCTTTAGTTGATGAACGACAGAGCTAGTCTAGCCGCCTAACGCCTGAATTAAGCCGACCCGCGAAGCGGGTTCGGCTTGAATGAATTGTTAGGCGGCTACTCTTGTACCGGGCAATTTGCCGAGGTAGGTAAGCAGAGCGGACACCAGGATTGCTAGTAGAAGGAATGGGGCGGCGAGGGCCTCTCCGGCACGTTCACCGACGGCGCTAGCATTCTCTGGATCGAGGGCGCCTGCGAACATGCCTGCGAAGAACAACGACACAAGCCAGAAAACGCACACCCACACAAATCCCCATGCAATTAGCTTGCCGACGCTGCGCCCTGATGTGGGTTGCGTTGGACCGACCTGCAATGCTCCGCATAGCGGACATGCCGGCGCCGTCTCGTGGATCTCTTTGCCGCAACCCCTACAAAAAACCATCCCCATGGTTGTTCCCCTTTAGTTGATGAACGACAGAGATAGTCTAGCCGCCTAACGCCTGAGTTAAGCCGAACTGCGTAGTGGAGCCAAAGGCATGGCAAGCTTTTCCTGCCATGCCTTTGGTGTAACGAAGCAGTTTCGGCTTGAACGAATTGTTAGGGGGCGCCTCACTGATTGCACGTGCCCCTAGGCTCATGTGCTTCGAACGTGGTAGGCGGGTGTTGGGTAGCCAGATCAATCAAGCTTACCTCACACCCTTCAGCAGGGCTGCCAGTGTGCTTGTACGTGTAGTGATGGCCGGGGAGCGGCGTGAAGCTGACCAGCAACTTGCAGTATTTGGCTAGCGTCTCCGGGCCGCTCGGACTAGTTCGAATGCCTGCGTTTATTCTTTGGACTGACAGTACATAGATGGATTTGTTCGCATGCAGCGAAACTTCTTTGGAACTGTCGGGACTTTGGAACCACGCAAGGTCTGATCCTGGTGGAGTGCAAATGGCGTCTTCAAAGGCTGCAAAGACCTCAAATCCAACGCCCGACGATTGTATCGTTAGGTGTGCAGCGTCTTGACCGGGTAATGGCTCCCGATAAGGGCTTTGATTGCACCCGGACAAGAAAAGAATGCATGCCAACGTAGATACTCTCATAAGCCCCCTAACGCCTGAATTAAGCCGACCCGCGAAGCGGGTTCGGCTTGAATGAATTGTTAGGCCCCGGTCTGATGGAGCCAGCCAGAAGTACCAAGCCCAACAGCCCGACCAAGGGCATGAGTGTAGCCATGTAGATATGCCAAGGAAGAGCGAACGAAGCAGCAATAGCAGCGCCCGTCCCAAGTGCAAGGAAAGCTGGTACGAAGGACTTGACCCAGCGTGATGCGTGGAAGAAGCGTGGCCCGAGCCAGAGGCGAGCGCATGCGCCGATAAGCCCAGCAAGACCGCACAGGCCCAATGCCATAAGGATAGGCTCCCTAGGGCCGAATGCTGCAGCAAGAACTGACAATGGCCCAAGCAGCACGCATGCAACGATCAAGACGGCCGCCAGAGCGCCGCGAGTAGTTCTGTGATCTACGAAGCTGGCGAGTTTGCTCAACAAGGGGCCTAACGCCTGAATTAAGCCGACCCGCGAAGCGGGTTCGGCTTGAATGAATTGTTAGGTGCACCGACGCTGCTTGAGCGCCGCACCTAAAGCACAAGAAAGAAGACACCCAGTGAATATAGGGGGCAAGTACAGAAGGTCGCCCAGCAGCGTGGGACCATAGATTGCGCTTACGTGCTCGTAGCGAGAAAAACCAGACATGCCAAGCAATGCCAAAAACATGGCCACACTAATTCCGGCCCCCAACAAGGCTCCGCTGACCAGGGGTTTGCGGTGTGATAGGTAGCCGAAGATTAGGCCAGGTAGTAGCCACCAGAGGTGGCTGGTAGTGAGAAGTACGAACTGCTTAAGCGCTTGCGCATTGGCGGTAGGGCCCACAAAAACGCCGTTAGAGTCAGAGGGGAATAGCCAAGGCCCGACGAACTCTGAGACGTAAAAGAGCCACGCCCCTAGCCCAACACACATCAACAATTGCAGAGAAATTTTCATTGTGCACCTAACGCCTGAGTTAAGCCGATCCGCGAAGCGGCTTCGGCTTGAACGAATTGTTAGGCGCGCAGTAGCGAACAGCAGACC
>NZ_JBSVRJ010000009.1:0-5760 GCF_054052105.1 Lysobacter sp. A286
AGCCACCGAGTGGACTCCGCCAGCTTCTTTCGAGCTTGCCGATCAACTGTCATTAGGGCTCTAACGCCTGAGTTAAGCCGAACCGCGAAGCGGTTTCGGCTTGAACGAATTGTTAGGCATCAATTGTGATTATCCGCCGCTCTGGTGCGACTGATGACCCATGCCTGTGCGGTCGGGCGAATGTCGTTGTCGTAGCCACCTAGTATGAGCACACTCCCATTCGGTAAATGGGTTGCGGTACTGAAGGCAAGGCCATTGTCGATACTTTCGCCTGCCTTTATGAATGCGGGTGTTCCAGGTGTCCATATCTCAACGTCGGTTGCATCACCCGCTACAACAACTTCCCCGGAAGGCAGTACGGTGGTGGCATCAATTATCTTGTACCGAGGGTTCAATAGTGGTGGCCCGGCGGTGAACTGCCCTGTGCTTGGGTCATAGATTTCCGTTTGTGCGAGGCGCCGGCGATCATCGCAATCACTGGATCCCGCGATTACCATCACACGGCCATCTTTAAGTAGAACAGCTGCATGTTTGCACCTTGGCAGTTGCATGGATCCTGACAGAGTGAATGCTTCTGTGGCCGGGTCGTAGATCTCAGCCGAATTGGTCGCGAGGTTGCGTCCACGTTGACCGCCAACAACCAACACGCGTCCGTCTTGCATGCGGACAGCAGCATGATGCGCTCTGGCCTCATACATGGCGCCTACTGCGACAAATCGATTCTGTGTCTGGTCAAAAACCTCTGCATGAGAAATAGGAAGATTGGTAGCGCTTGCGCCGCCGGTGACTAGTACGGACCCGTTGAGTAGCGGTGTCGCAGTAGCTTCCATTCTTGCTGTTGCCATTGCTTGAACGGGCGAGAAAGAACGATGCTGTGGATCGAACACTTCGGCGGAAGCGGTTGCCATGTCGCCAGTCCATCCTCCGGCAACCAAGACTCTGCCATCCTTGAGTAACGCTGCAGCGTGTGCAACTCGGGCTTCGTTCATAGGTTGTGTAACTTCAGAACGCCCAGTCTCGATATGAACCAGTTCGGCAGACCGTTCAACCGGAGTGCATCCACTACCGCTGCATCCGCCAGTCACCAGCACTAGAGTCGGGGAGATGGCTGTGGTTTGATGGGCTGCACGAGGTATTGATAATTCAGAAGAAGGTCGAACAATCCATTCAGAAATAGATTTCGGCTCAGAGGCCGAGCATGCTGTTGCTACGGCAGCAAAACAAACTAAGCCAATGATAGGAAGCTGATTGTTTTTCATGGTTGCTACCAAAGTGAGATTGAAGCCTAACGCCTGAGTTAAGGGGTGCCGCGAAGCGGCATCCCCTTGAACGAATTGTTAGAGGACACGTGCGTGCATCCGCATGCGCTCATTTCCAAGGCAGCCACGAGGATGGCGCGACACCTTTGACCCCAACGTAAGACAGCAGCGACACGAAGTAGAGCTCTCCAGCAACGAACAAGCACAGTACGGGCAGTTGCTCGCGCGGAACGCCGCCTTCCAGTGTGATGAACACGGCGGCGCTAATGCCGGCCAGCAGCGTAAGAACCACAAAGGTCCAAGCGAGGAACCTTATCCAGGGCCGTACGGGCTGTCCCGACCACGGTGGCTTAACGAAGAATTCATGGCTCCGTCGGTTCATGCAGTGGTCTCGGGTGTCCTCTAACGCCTGAGTTAAGCCGACCTGCGTAGCGCAGCCGACAACATGGCAAGCTCTTTCTGCCATGTTGTTGGTGGAGCGAAGCAGGTTCGGCTTGAACGAATTGTTAGCCCGCCGTCTACGGTTTGGCATGGATCACGCCTTCGATCCAATCAATATAGTGGCTCAAGTTCACGTTACACATGACCTGTCCGTACTTCCCTGGACGGAAGACTGCGGTGTCGCCTTGAATGTTGCCTTGAACAACCTTCCAGGAAGTCAGTCCAGTTAACATCCATTGACCATCTACTTCCATAAGTACAGGGCCGCCACTGTCTCCGTCACTGGACACGCCCTCAAAACGCAGGGCTGCGGGCGGCTTGTCGAAGGTGTAGCAGAACCATCGGTCATAGGCGCTGGTGATCTTGTTAAATGCACGGCGCAACTGTGTCCGGCGGGAGGCGTCCGCGGAGGAGTCATGTCCAGTGGCCCCTGTGCCCGTAGCGCCCTTCCCCATGATTTTGACGATTTGCCCGACTTGGGCGCTGCTTCTGTGTAGAAGCGCAGGTGCAACATCAGTCACCGGTTTTGCCAATTTGATTAATGCGATGTCATCGGATGTGGAAAATAGCGCCATTACCAGTGTCGCGTCTCCCGTAGTCCTTGCCTGATGGATCAGGTCGTGGGGAAGCTTCTTGGACCCAGGGTGTACTACGAGATGCTCGACGTCCCGAGGAATCCCGTTAAGAACTACCTTATTTATCTTAGATTGCCACGTGACCGAATGAGCGGCAGTAATAACCCACTGTGGGGCAATCAGGACGCCATGCCCTTCATGGGGCAGGTCAACGAACGCAGGAAACTCAGACGCAGGAACTCGATATTTTGAGTCATCAACGTCATCTCGAATCACGATAGCACTAGCGGTGGATGAGGCCACAAGCAGTGTAAGCAGCAAAAATCGAGTCATGCATGAATCCTTGAGGAGGGCTAACGCCTGAGTTAAGCCGACTTGCGTAGTGGAGCCAAAGCCATGGCAAGCTTTTTCTGCCATGGCTTTGGTGGAACGAAGCAAGTTCGGCTTGAACGAATTGTTAGGCCGCAGACTACACGGCAACGAGAGCCGGGTCATACCAGACGTCCGTTTGCTCGGGCGCTAGCAAGACGCGCCAGCCCGGAGCAAGCGCCAAGAAGGGAACCAACTGTGGTGCATGCTCCACGATGTGATGCACATGCAGTGACTGGAAGAACTCCGGATCTTCCGAGTAATTGCCGCCCCATATGTACCAGCCGCATGTCCCGCCCTCTGGAGAATGCCGGAGGGCATTGAGCGGCAGCTGCGACAGCGTGTAAAGCGCAACACCCAAGCGATCATCTTCGGCCGGTGGCTGAAAGAGCGACCCAAACTGTCTGCATGTATCCGATTGCGATGACTGCTTCATGAGGCCTAACGCCTGAATTAAGCCGACCCGCAACGCGCTGGCCGTGAGTTGACATTACAACATCTGCGACACATTTGAACGAAGCGACGACGCGGGTTCGGCTTGAATGAATTGTTAGGGCGCATGCGCTCGAACACATGCTTTCTCGCCAACCATTGATCTGCCGTCCCGGTAACCGGCGGCAGACATGTCTAGTGCCCAAACGCAAACAGATAAGCCCAAACTATTGAAGTCATAACTTGAGGGGATGCCCCGCAATACGATTCCGAGTACCTCATCCTTTCCCTTTGTGGCGCCACACCTCAGGCATCTCCATGCCGATGCACTGTTATCACGATGTTCCCACCGATTTTCACTAGGTGCATGGCTCAAGCGCGATTCGACGTATTTGGAGTTAAAGGCAACGAAGAATCCACGACCCATGTCTACAGTCATCGTAGCCGTACCCGTCTTGGCGTTGTGTCGGATGACAAATGTTTGCGGCTGATCTGGAACAGTGGCAATTATTTGTACGCAGTAGGTTGGGGTGCAGGCTTGTGGATATTCCACGGGAGGCGCGCCGACAGCGAATGCTGGAATACTCAGTAGTAACGCCAGAAGGTAGCCGGAATTTTTCATATGCGCCCTAACGCCTGAGTTAACCCGACCTGCGTAGTGGAGCCAACAACATGGCAAGCTCTATCTGCCATGTTGTTGGTGGAACGAAGCGGGTTCGGGTTGAACGAATTGTTAGATGCCAGCCCCGCCATGGCCCAGCAGCTCTTGCAACGAGGGAACTGGCAGGAATGGCATGTAGTCGTGCCAGCCAAGCAGCAGAGAAAAGGCCACATGAATGGCTGGCGCTGATAGGAATGCTAGCACCAGATAGCGCCAAAGCTCCTGCCCCGAGAGACGGAAGACGGCTGGCGGAAGAACAAGGGTAACGAGCGCTGGAACGGTGTAGTAGATCCACCAAGGCCAGCCAGCGTTTTGAGCAAATTTGGCGAAGAGCATGCCGCCAACAACAACTACTGCGGAAACGGCCAGCACCGAAGCAGGAGCTGGCTTGATGGAGCGTCGCCGAGTAACGAATCGCAGGATCACCGCGAAGACGACCAACGACACGATGATAAGGATGGGAAAGCGCCCAGCTGCAGATATCACCGAATGTCTCCCGTGGCATCTAACGCCTGAATTAAGCCGACCCGCGAAGCGGGTTCGGCTTGAATGAATTGTTAGGTCCCTTACCGGACCTGTTCGATTGCTGGCGGACTCTCGCACGTAAGCTCGTAGCTTGCGCCGGCGTTAAAGGCCTGCGAGATAGTGGCAGGACCGTCCATGGTGAGCCAACCAGGGCAGCTGTAGCCGATGAGACGGCGACCAGCTGCGACCCACAACTCTCTGGCTGGGCCACTAGGAACTACTCGTTCGTCGACTGACACAAAACCGTCGACGCCGGGCGTAAATGGATAGTTGGCGCGCTCACGGACGGCGAGGTGTGCCATGTCGCCGGGAGCAGGAGCCTCGGTTGCGAAGGGTGTGCTGACGCATCCGGCGAGGCTTAGGCACATCATGATCGCGGCTATTCGCATAAAGGGGCCTAACGCCTGAGTTAAGCCGAACCGCGTAGTGGAGGCAAAGACATGGCAAGCTTTCTCTGCCATGCCTTTGCTGTAACGAAGCGGTTTCGGCTTGAACGAATTGTTAGGCCTCGCCCGTGATAGTGCGCTGAGGCGCTTGTGATGCGAGCGCGCTACGTGTGGCGGCGAGCTCTGACGAGATGCGCGCTAGTTCGACATTCGTCCTCTTCGTTTCCGCGATGATCTCAGCTAGCTTGTCTTTGGTACCGAAAATCGCAAACGGTAGTAGGAACCAGAGCAGCGCCAAGACGAACAAGAAGAGCATTACGACGAGGCCAACGCCCCCGGTCATGAGTTCAGACATTTCAATCCCCCTGATTGAACGATCGTGAGTGACACTGACGCGTTACCGACAGACTAAACCACGGCTTGCGAGCGAGTCTGATTGTATCCGTCCCAGAAGCCATCAACCGCGCTTCCGAGAGAGCCAGCCAGGAAGAGCAGGATTGCGGCCGTGAGCAACACATTGCGTTGGTTCTTCCGGTAGCCGACCACGAGCACAACCACCCCGACAACGAACAGAGCTATTTCAACGTAGTACATCTATTTCCCCTGAGGCCTAACGCCTGAATTAAGCCGACCCGCGAAGCGGGTTCGGCTTGAATGAATTGTTAGGCCACACCCGACGTAAACTCACCACCCGGGCTGACCTGCACAGTACGTTTCTACGTTCATGTCCTTGAGCCCCGATTTCACCAACAGGAAATCCTCACAGGCGCCGGCCACGTTCTCCGGCTTAACCAGACTCTTGGAGAGGCCCCTAAGTAGGGTGACGGATGAATCCGACGGGTTTGCGGCCAGATACTTGTCAAAGTCGGCGATCGCTCCGATGTAGTTCTTGCGCATGTACTTGTTCATGCCGCTTTGCTTGAAGCGTTCGGACGGCGAAGCGGCCTGAACTAGTCCGGCGACGAGAGCGCAAACCAACACAAGAACCACCGCGCTCAACCTTACACGTCGCATCGAAATCTCCTGTGTGGCCTAACGCTTGAGTTAAGCCGACCTACGTAGCGTAGCCGACAACATGGCAAGCTCTACCTGCCGTGTTGTTGGTGTAGCGA
>NZ_JBSVRJ010000010.1:0-5191 GCF_054052105.1 Lysobacter sp. A286
TTGGTTTGGCTGGAATGTCGTCGACGCGTCGTCGAGTCCAAGGCCACTTGAGGTTATATGGTCAAGCCACACGGATCATTAGTACAGGTTAGCTCAATACATTGCTGTACTTACACACCCTGCCTATCAACCACCTGGTCTTGATGGTTCCTTTAGGGGAGTCAAGCTCCCGGGAGATCTCATCTTGAGGCGCGCTTCCCGCTTAGATGCTTTCAGCGGTTATCGCTTCCGAACATAGCTACCCGGCAATGCCACTGGCGTGACAACCGGAACACCAGAGGTTCGTCCACTCCGGTCCTCTCGTACTAGGAGCAGCCCCTCTCAAATCTCCAACGCCCATGGCAGATAGGGACCGAACTGTCTCACGACGTTCTGAACCCAGCTCGCGTACCACTTTAAATGGCGAACAGCCATACCCTTGGGACCGACTACAGCCCCAGGATGTGATGAGCCGACATCGAGGTGCCAAACACCGCCGTCGATATGAACTCTTGGGCGGTATCAGCCTGTTATCCCCGGAGTACCTTTTATCCGTTGAGCGATGGCCCTTCCATACAGAACCACCGGATCACTAAGACCTACTTTCGTACCTGCTTGATCCGTCGATCTCGCAGTCAAGCACGCTTATGCCTTTGCACACAGTGCGCGATGTCCGACCGCGCTGAGCGTACCTTCGTGCTCCTCCGTTACACTTTGGGAGGAGACCGCCCCAGTCAAACTACCCACCATACACGGTCCCCGATCCGGATAACGGACCTGGGTTAGAACGTCAAGCACGACAGGGTGGTATTTCAAGGATGGCTCCACCCCAGCTAGCGCCAGGGTTTCATAGCCTCCCACCTATCCTACACAGACGAACTCAACGTTCAGTGTAAAGCTATAGTAAAGGTTCACGGGGTCTTTCCGTCTTGCCACGGGAACGCTGCATCTTCACAGCGATTTCAATTTCACTGAGTCTCGGGTGGAGACAGCGCCGCCATCGTTACGCCATTCGTGCAGGTCGGAACTTACCCGACAAGGAATTTCGCTACCTTAGGACCGTTATAGTTACGGCCGCCGTTTACTGGGGCTTCGATCAAGAGCTTCGCCTTGCGGCTGACCCCATCAATTAACCTTCCAGCACCGGGCAGGCGTCACACCCTATACGTCCACTTTCGTGTTTGCAGAGTGCTGTGTTTTTGATAAACAGTCGCAGCGGCCTGGTTACTGCGACCCCCGACAGCTATAGCTCGCATGAGCCACCATCAGGGGTGCACCTTCTCCCGAAGTTACGGTGCCATGTTGCCTAGTTCCTTCACCCGAGTTCTCTCAAGCGCCTGAGAATTCTCATCCTGCCCACCTGTGTCGGTTTACGGTACGGTCTGCGTAAGCTGAAGCTTAGGAGCTTTTCCTGGAAGCGTGGTATCGGTAACTTCACCCTAATGGGCTCGTCTCGCTGCTCGGCGTTAATGACCCCCCGGATTTGCCTAAGGGATCCACCTACCTGCTTTCCCCGGGACAACCAACGCCCGGTATACCTAACCTTCTCCGTCCCTCCATCGCACTTACGCGAGGTGCAGGAATATTAACCTGCTTCCCATCGACTACGCATTTCTGCCTCGCCTTAGGGGCCGACTCACCCTGCGTTGATTAACATTGCGCAAGGAAACCTTGGGCTTTCGGCGTGCGGGTTTTTCACCCGCATTATCGTTACTCATGTCAGCATTCGCACTTCCGATACCTCCAGCAGACTTCTCAATCCACCTTCATCGGCTTACGGAACGCTCCTCTACCGCGCATACAAAGTATGCACCCCAAGCTTCGGTTCAATGCTTAGCCCCGTTAAATCTTCCGCGCAGACCGACTCGACCAGTGAGCTATTACGCTTTCTTTAAAGGATGGCTGCTTCTAAGCCAACCTCCTGGCTGTCTGTGCCTTTCCACATCGTTTTCCACTCAGCACTGATTTGGGACCTTAGCTGTGGGTCTGGGTTGTTTCCCTTTTCACGACGGACGTTAGCACCCGCCGTGTGTCTCCCGGATAGTACGTACTGGTATTCGGAGTTTGCCATGGTTTGGTAAGTCGCAATGACCCCCTAGCCATAACAGTGCTCTACCCCCAGTAGTATTCGTCCGAGGCGCTACCTAAATAGCTTTCGAGGAGAACCAGCTATCTCCGGGTTCGATTAGCTTTTCACTCCTAATCACACCTCATCCCCTACCTTTGCAACGGGAGTGGGTTCGGGCCTCCAGTACCTGTTACGGTACCTTCACCCTGGGCATGACTAGATCACCCGGTTTCGGGTCTACAGCCCGCGACTATGCGCCCTATTCAGACTCGGTTTCCCTTCGCCTCCCCTATACGGTTAAGCTTGCCACGAACTGTAAGTCGCTGACCCATTATACAAAAGGTACGCAGTCACTCCACGAAGGAGCTCCTACTGCTTGTACGCACACGGTTTCAGGGTCTATTTCACTCCCTTCACCAGGGTTCTTTTCGCCTTTCCCTCACGGTACTGGTTCACTATCGGTCGGTCAGTAGTATTTAGCCTTGGAGGATGGTCCCCCCATGTTCAGACAGGGTTTCTCGTGCCCCGCCCTACTCGTTTTCATTGAAAGAGCCTTTTCGCATACCGGGCTGTCACCGTCTATGGCCAACCTTCCCAGGTTGTTTTGCTAAAACTCAATCAACTTAAGGGCTGTTCCCCGTTCGCTCGTCACTACTCAGGGAATCTCGGTTGATTTCTTTTCCTCCGGTTACTTAGATATTTCAGTTCACCGGGTTCGCCTTGCATGACTATGTATTCATCATGCAATACTCCTTGCGGAGTGGGTTTCCCCATTCGGACATCGCGGGATCAATGCTTATTGCCAGCTCCCCCACGCTTTTCGCAGGCTGTCACGTCCTTCATCGCCTCTGACCGCCAAGGCATCCACCGTGTGCGCTTATTCACTTGACCATATAACCCCAAGTCGCCTCAGGATCATACGTTGCGTGAACACAACGTCTCACTTCAAATATTAGGGACTCGTAGTCCCCGCCTTAGCCTCTACGACACGTCATGGACATTCCGTCTCAAAACGCTCGCTACGTCCCAGTTTTCAAAGAACGCAACCCGGCCTCAACGCCTGGTTGCTTCAAATCTATGTGTGTGTGCGCAGATTCATTCAGAATTTCGTCGACAGCTTTGGTTGGTGGGTCTGGGAGGACTCGAACCACCGGCCTCACCCTTATCAGGGGTGCGCTCTAACCACCTGAGCTACAGACCCATGTCTCGATGCCAAGTGGTGGAGCTTGTCGGGATCGAACCGACGACCCCCTGCTTGCAAAGCAGGTGCTCTCCCAGCTGAGCTAAAGCCCCGTGCTGAAACTCTGAATGCAGGTCACTTGTGCGGACGCCTGACTGGCAATCGGCTGTCTTTATGTCTCTAAGGAGGTGATCCAGCCGCACCTTCCGATACGGCTACCTTGTTACGACTTCACCCCAGTCATGAATCACTCCGTGGTAACCGTCCCCCCGAAGGTTAGACTAGCTACTTCTGGAGCAACCCACTCCCATGGTGTGACGGGCGGTGTGTACAAGGCCCGGGAACGTATTCACCGCAGCAATTCTGATCTGCGATTACTAGCGATTCCGACTTCACGGAGTCGAGTTGCAGACTCCGATCCGGACTGAGATGGGGTTTCTGGGATTGGCTAGCTCTCGCGAGTTTGCAGCCCTCTGTCCCCACCATTGTAGTACGTGTGTAGCCCTGGCCGTAAGGGCCATGATGACTTGACGTCATCCCCACCTTCCTCCGGTTTGTCACCGGCAGTCTCCTTAGAGTTCCCACCATTACGTGCTGGCAACTAAGGACAAGGGTTGCGCTCGTTGCGGGACTTAACCCAACATCTCACGACACGAGCTGACGACAGCCATGCAGCACCTGTGTTCGAGTTCCCGAAGGCACCAAGCTATCTCTAGCGAGTTCTCGACATGTCAAGGCCAGGTAAGGTTCTTCGCGTTGCATCGAATTAAACCACATACTCCACCGCTTGTGCGGGCCCCCGTCAATTCCTTTGAGTTTCAGTCTTGCGACCGTACTTCCCAGGCGGCGAACTTAACGCGTTAGCTTCGATACTGAGGACCTAAGTGTCCCCAACATCCAGTTCGCATCGTTTAGGGCGTGGACTACCAGGGTATCTAATCCTGTTTGCTCCCCACGCTTTCGTGCCTCAGTGTCAGTGTTGGTCCAGGTAGCCGCCTTCGCCACGGATGTTCCTCCCGATATCTACGCATTTCACTGCTACACCGGGAATTCCGCTACCCTCTCCCACACTCTAGACTGCCAGTATCCAATGCCATTCCCAGGTTGAGCCCAGGGCTTTCACATCAGACTTAACAAACCACCTACGCACGCTTTACGCCCAGTAATTCCGAGTAACGCTTGCACCCTTCGTATTACCGCGGCTGCTGGCACGAAGTTAGCCGGTGCTTATTCTTACGGTACCGTCATGACAACCGGGTATTAACCGATTGCTTTTCTTCCCGTACAAAAGTGCTTTACAACCCGAAGGCCTTCTTCACACACGCGGCATGGCTGGATCAGGCTTGCGCCCATTGTCCAATATTCCCCACTGCTGCCTCCCGTAGGAGTCTGGGCCGTGTCTCAGTCCCAGTGTGGCTGATCATCCTCTCAGACCAGCTACGGATCGTCGCCTTGGTGGGCCATTACCCCTCCAACTAGCTAATCCGACGTCGGCTCATCTTTCTGCGCGAAGCCCGAAGGTCCTCCGCTTTCACCCGTAGGTCGTATGCGGTATTAGCGTAAGTTTCCCTACGTTATCCCCCACAAAAAGGCAGATTCCGACGTATTCCTCACCCGTCCGCCACTCGCCACCCACAGAGCAAGCTCTGCTGTGCTGCCGTTCGACTTGCATGTGTTAGGCCTGCCGCCAGCGTTCACTCTGAGCCAGGATCAAACTCTTCACTTAAGTATTGCGACGCAGCCCGAAGGCCTTGTCTATGCTTTGAGTGCAGTGTCTATCCAGACCCAAATAACTCGATTACTCACATCTTGCGATGCTTGTTCTTGATTCATTTGGACTGTGTCGAACATCTGCGATGGACAACTATCCACCCGCCAGACGCCCGCACAAGTCACCTGCGCACACTGTCAAAGATCATCGGAACCGGCCTCAGCGCCGCGTTCCTGGCCCGCCACCGAAGTGG
>NZ_JBSVRJ010000011.1:0-4711 GCF_054052105.1 Lysobacter sp. A286
CTACAGCACCGCGACCGGCACCGAAGCCACGGCAGCGGCCACCCAGGCCACCGCCAATGGTTTCCGCAGTGCGGCCAACGGTGACGGATCCACCGCCGTGGGCAGCTATACCGAAGCCGACGGTTTCCTGTCCTCGGCGATCGGTTACGGCTCGGTCGCCTCCAACGATTACGCCACGGCGCTGGGTGCATCCGCGACCGCGAGCGGCGCAAGCAGCACCGCACTGGGCGAGGCCGCACAGGCCAGCGGCGACGAAAGCACCGCAGTCGGTGGCACAACCCTTTATGGCTTGATCAATACCCGCGCGAGCGGCACCGCCAGCTCCGCATTCGGCAACGGCGCTTGGGCAACCGGCGGCTATAGCACGGCGCTTGGCCACAACAGTTTTGCCGCCGGCGACGGCAGCGCAGCAGTCGGGTACAACAGTTACGCGTCCGGTGTAGACAGCGTGGCAGTAGGCGTCAGCGCCTATGCACCCGCCACCAACAGCGTGGCTCTCGGTGCCAACTCGATGAGCGACCGCGACAACAGCGTATCCGTCGGCAGTGCCGGCAGCGAACGCCAGATCATCAACGTCGCCGCCGGTACCGAGGGCACCGATGCGGTGAACCTCGACCAGCTGGTTGTGGTCGCTGCGGTCGCCGAGAACACCGACAAGTACTTCAAGGCCACCGGCAGCGTCGACAGCGATGCCGGAGCGTACGCCGATGGCGACAATGCGACCGCGTCGGGTGAGGCAACCAATGCCATCGGTAACGGCGCATCGGCATACGGCAGCGGCGCTGTTGCGATCGGTGAAAACGCCACCGCTACCGGCTATGGAAGCACAGCGGTCGAAGACCGTGCGTCGGCCTATGGTGTTAACAGCCAAGCAACTGCAGCAGGTAGCACCGCGATTGCCGATTCCGCCCAAGCGAATGGGCGGCAAGCTGTTGCGCTTGGTTACCACAGCATCGCCGATACGGATGGCTCGGTCGCAGTCGGCGGACTCAGCCAAGTGACTGGCGATTTTGGCTCGGCGCTCGGATACGGTGCCAATGCCGCCGGCGACTTTGCCACGGCGCTGGGTTCGACGGCAGAAGCCAGTGGCGACTATACGACGGCAGTCGGTGACACCGCGTCCGCCAGCGGTATGTGGGCGTCGGCGCTCGGCTCGTTCACTAACGCCTCCGGCGATTTCAGCACCGCTGTCGGTGTTCTCAGCGTCGCCAGCGGCGAGCGCTCGGTTGCGATCGGAGAGGACTCCCACGCAACGGAACTCAAAACTACTGCAGTGGGCCAGTTTGCATGGGCCGTGGGTGAAGGCTCTACAGCGCTCGGCCAGAACAGCTTCGTTTTCGGAACTGAAAGCATGGCGCTGGGACTAGGTACATGGGTCTCTGCGAACAACAGCGTCGCCCTAGGCACTGGAGCAGAAGCGACCCGCGACTGGACCGTCTCCGTCGGAACCGAAGGGGCGGAGCGCCAGATCACCAATGTCGCCGCCGGCACCGAGGGCACCGATGCGGTGAACCTGGACCAGCTGGACGCGGTGGCTGCGGTCGCCGAGAACACCGACCAGTACTTCAAGGCCAGTGGTGAGGGCGAGGCACTGGTCGTAGGCGAGGACGCGGTTGCCGCCGGCTCCAACGCGATGGCCGATGGCGATTACACCACCGCGGTCGGCTCTTCGAGCTTCGCCGGGGCGCAAGGTGCCTCGGCGTTCGGCAGCGGCGCGATGGCGCTGGGTGAATTCAGTTCGGCCAGCGGCCACAACGCGGTCGCCAGCGGCGATGACAGCGTCGCCAGCGGCAGCAGCAGCGAGGCCATCGGCACTTCCAGCGTCGCCATTGGCGGCCGCCGTGCGGTCCTCGACGATGAAGGCAATCCGGTCCTGGATGCGGACGGCAACCCGACCTACGTCAACACCGTCGCCAGTGGCGATGACAGCACGGCGCTGGGCGCCGGCGCGGTCGCCGCCGAGGTTGGCGCCACCGCAACCGGTGCCGGGTCCAACGCCTCCGGCGCCTACAGCACCGCGACCGGCACCGAAGCCACGGCAGCGGCCACCCAGGCCACCGCCAATGGCTTCCGCAGTGCGGCCAATGGCGACGGATCCACCGCCGTGGGCGGCTACACCGAAGCCGATGGCTTCCTGTCCTCGGCCATTGGCTACGGCTCGGTCGCCTCCAATGATTACGCCACGGCGCTGGGTGCGGCAGCGACCGCAAGCGGGAGCGACAGCACTGCGGTCGGTAGCCAGAGCATTGCCAGCGGCACCAACAGTGTCGCCGTAGGTGGCGCGTTGTTCGGATTCCTGCCGTCGGAGGCGTCCGGCGACTACTCCACCGCCGTTGGCGGCGGTGCCTGGTCGAACGGCGTCAACAGCACCGCGCTGGGAAATGGATCCATGGCCCTTGCCGCCAATAGCGTCGCCCTGGGAGCGGATTCCCTGTCCGACCGCGCCAGCAGCGTTTCGGTCGGTGATGTCGGCAATGAGCGCCAGATCACCAACGTCGCGGCCGGTACCGAAGGCACTGATGCGGTGAACCTGGACCAGTTGGACGCGGTGGCTGCGGTCGCCGAGAACACCGACCAGTACTTCAAGGCCAGTGGTGAGGGCGAGGCCCTGGTCGAAGGCGAGGACGCGGTTGCGGCCGGTTCCAACGCGATGGCCGACGGCGATTACACCACCGCGGTCGGCTCTTCGAGCTTCGCCGGAGCGCAAGGCGCCTCGGCGTTCGGCAGCGGCGCGATGGCCTTCGGTGAGTTCAGCTCCGCCAGCGGCCACAACGCGGTCGCCAGCGGCGACGACAGCGTCGCCAGTGGCAGCAGCAGCGAGGCCATCGGCACTTCCAGCGTCGCCATTGGCGGACGCCGCGCGGTCCTCGACGATGAAGGCAATCCGGTCCTGGATGCGGACGGCAACCCGACCTACGTCAACACCGTGGCCAGCGGCGATGACAGCACGGCGCTGGGCGCCGGCGCGTTCGCCGCCGAAGTCGGCGCCACCGCAACCGGTGCCGGCGCCAACGCCTCCGGCGCCTACAGCACCGCGACCGGCACCGAAGCCACGGCAGCGGCCACCCAGGCCACCGCCAATGGTTTCCGCAGTGCGGCCAACGGCGACGGATCCACCGCTGTGGGCGGCTATACCGAAGCCGACGGTTTCCTGTCTTCGGCGATCGGTTACGGCTCGGTCGCCTCCAACGATTACGCCACGGCGTTGGGTGCATCCGCGACCGCGAGCGGCGCCAGCAGCACTGCACTGGGCGAGGCCGCACAGGCCAGCGGCGATGAGAGCACCGCAGTCGGCGGCAGCACCTTCTTCGGTTTGATCAGCACCCAGGCAAGCGGCACCGGTGGCACTGCCGTCGGCAACGGCGCTTGGGCAACCGGCGAATACAGCACCACCGTGGGACACAACAGCTGGGCGGATGGCGAGCAAAGCGTGGCGCTGGGGGCCAACGCGTTCGCCCTGGACGACAACGCCGTGGCGCTGGGGGCCAACTCGGCAACCAATCGCGCCAACAGCGTCTCCGTTGGGGATGTCGGCAGCGAGCGCCAGATCACCAACGTCGCCGCTGGTACCGAGGGCACCGATGCGGTGAACCTGGACCAGCTGGACGCGGTGGCGGCAGTCGCCGAGAACACCGACCAGTACTTCAAGGCCAGCGGTGATGGTGAGGCACTAATCGAAGGCGAGGATGCGGTTGCGGCCGGTTCCAACGCGATGGCCGATGGTGATTACACCACCGCAGTTGGCTCCAGCAGCTACGCCGGAGCGCAAGGCGCCTCGGCGTTCGGCAGCGGCGCGATGGCGCTGGGCGAGTTCAGCTCCGCCAGCGGTTACAACGCGGTCGCCATCGGCAGTGACAGCGTCGCAAACGGCAGCAATAGCGAGGCGAGCGGCGATTCCAGTATCGCGATCGGCGGCAAGATCAACGCCTTCGATGCCGACGGCAACCCGATCGAGGTCAACACGGTAGCGTCCGGGCTGGGCGCCACGGCGGTCGGCTCCGGCAGCTTGGCCACCGGTGTCGGCAGTTCAGCCATCGGCGTGCTTAGCGAAGCAAATGGTTACGCGGCATCGTCTTTCGGTTACGGCAGCATTGCCAACGGCGAATACGCCTCCAGCTTCGGCCATGCCGCCGGGGCCACCGGTGATTACAGCGTGGCGGTGGGCGGTCCGGCGGACCTGATCCCCGGTTGGGGCATCCTCGTCTACACCCAGGCCAGCGGACTCAGCTCGGCCGCGTTCGGTGCCGGTGCGATCGCCGCTGGCGACTTCAGTACGGCCAATGGCAGCCTGTCGGAAGCCTCCGGCGAGATGAGCACCGCGCTGGGCTATTTCGCCTACGCCCCCGGCGTCAACTCGTCTGCCCTGGGCGCCAATTCCTGGGCCAGCGGCGACAACAGCTCGGCAGTTGGTTACTACAGCACCAGCTACGGCACCGACAGCACCGCAATCGGCTACTACAGCACCGCCGATGCGGACAACAGCGTCGCCTTGGGTGCGAACTCGATCGCCGACCGCGCCAACAGCGTCTCCGTTGGCGATGTCGGCAGCGAGCGCCAGATCACCAATGTCGCCGCCGGCACCGAGGGCACCGATGCGGTGAACCTGGACCAACTGGACGCGGTCGCGGCAGTCGCCGAGAACACCGACCAGTACTTCAAGGCCAGCGGCGAGGGTGAGGCGCTGGTCGTAGGCGAGGACGCGGTTGCCGCC
>NZ_JBSVRJ010000012.1:0-4697 GCF_054052105.1 Lysobacter sp. A286
TCGTTTGGGTCCGGTTATGCTTCCACTTGTTAGCCGGACCCCGGTGGAATAGGATCGAATGGAGTCAAGGGGATAGGCTCATCGTTCCGTCCCTGTGGGTAAGTCGTATAACCGGACCCTAGGGTCCGGCTATTAGGTAGTTAGGGCCCATGGCAAAATTCGAGCGCGTCTCAGACATAACACCGGAAGAGTACGAACTCCAGGTAAAGATGTGGCTCGAGTCTGTCGCGCAAGAACTAGACTCATTTTCAGCGGTTCATCGTGAAGTACTCAGTGGTGCTGATGGCGAGTACGAGATAGACGTTGTAGTGCGCTTCAAGGCACTTGGGGGAGTTCAGTTCAAAACGCTCGTTGAGTGCAAGAAGCACAAGAACCCGATCAAGAGAGAACTAGTTCAAGCACTGCACCAGAAGCAGCAATCCCTTGGCGCGAACAAGGCGATGCTTGTTAGCACCTCTGCCTTTCAAGACGGCGCCGTTGAGTTTGCGAAGGCGCACGGCATTGCACTCGTTAGACTGCTCAGTGGGGTTGCTCTCTACATACAAGGGAGCAAACGCAACGATGCTCCCGTTCCGCACATCCCTGATGACGTCGAGCCCTATGCTGGGCTCCTGTACTCTCCAGAGGATGGTCTTATTCCAGAGGGCTTCAACAGCCACAAGAACCTGGCATTGGAGCGTTTTTTTCGCGGGCTTGGGCCCTAACAATTCGTTCAAGCCGAACTTGCTTCGCTACACCAACAACGTGGCAGAAAAAGCTTGCCACGTTGTTGGCTCCGCTACGCAAGTCGGCTTAACTCAGGCGTTAGGCGCTGGATGTGAGATCAGGTGAGTTCAAATGACTAAGCAAAAGCACGCTGCTAGGGTCGCACTTGGCAATGCAGCAGCGGAGCTCGCCCAGCAAATGATGGCAGGCGCTTGGGATCACCTTGCGGAGATCGACTCCCTGCCCCGCGGGAAATGGTCTTATGCGATACGTGCACTCTCTGAGGGCTGCCCTGGCTTCTCAGAGCAACACTATGAGGACGCATTGAGCAGAGGCATCCGTGACAACAGGTAGGTCACCCCGAACGGAGCTGGCGTTTCAGGGGCCAGCGCCTAACAATTCATTCAAGCCGAACTTGCTTCGCAAGTCGGCTTAATTCAGGCGTTAGAGGACACCCGAGACCACTGCATGAACCGACGGAGCCATGAATTCTTCGTTAAGCCACCGTGGTCGGGACAGCCCGTACGGCCCTGGATAAGGTTCCTCGCTTGGACCTTTGTGGTTCTTACGCTGCTGGCCGGCATTAGCGCCGCCGTGTTCATCACACTGGAAGGCGGCGTTCCGCGCGAGCAACTGCCCGTACTGTGCTTGTTCGTTGCTGGAGAGCTCTACTTCGTGTCGCTGCTGTCTTACGTTGGGGTCAAAGGTGTCGCGCCATCCTCGTGGCTGCCTTGGAAATGAGCGCATGCGGATGCACGCACGTGTCCTCTAACAATTCGTTCAAGGGGATGCCGCTTCGCGGCACCCCTTAACTCAGGCGTTAGGCCTCGCTGACACTATGCGTAATCGTTCAATTGCCATTGGATGCTTTCTGGCTGCACTCGCGCCGGGCATTTGCTTGGTCTCTTACACACTTTTGTCCGGTGGCAACAGCGGCAGTGTCGCTAGCCTCCTTGGCGGCGCGCTGATGGTCCTGGCAGTCTCGTTCGCGGTCGCTGCCGTACCAACGCTGCTGCTTGGCCTGCCATACATCCTGTGGCTTCGTTCACGCAATACGCTCACTTGGCGCAACATCTGTTTGGGCTCAGCGCTCGTGGGTTCACTAGCAATGACTGCCCTCACTTGGGCCATAACCTGGAACAATCCTGTACCTGCTCTATCGGCATACTTGCTGGGCGCGGGCCTGGGCCTAGCTGGCGGCGTCGCATTCTGTCTCGGAGCGAGGCCTAACAATTCATTCAAGCCGAACCCGCTTCGCGGGTCGGCTTAATTCAAGCGTTAGGCCCGTGAACAACATCAATCGTTTGCCTACCAAAGCCGAAACAATTGTTGGGCTCATAGCCTCACTGGCTCTAAGCTCTGGGCTTGGCTTTGCCATCTGGTTTATCGTCCGGGCCGCCTTACGCCTGCCGGAAACCCTCCCATCCATTCTTACTGTGGCGTTAGTGATCTTTTCGCTTCTCTTCGCTTGGTCCAGCGCCTTGTTCTTCCGCATCCTGCTTGGTAGGCCTCAGCTCCCAAGCTTTAAGGGACAAGCCGCAATGGGATACGCCATGGTGGCGGTTGGCCTTCTCCTCTGCGTGGGCCCTCTGCTTTTCACCTCAGGCAGATCAGCCGTGTATTTCCTGCAAGGCATCGTGGCTCTCAGTCTTGGCGCAGTCTGGGCGTACCAGGCACATAAGGCCGCAGGGGCACGGGCCTAACAATTCATTCAAGCCGACGCCGCTTCGCGTCGCGGCTTAATTCAGGCGTTAGCCCCCACAAGAGCCTTCGCCGCAGGTTAATTTCATAGCTTGGAGTCATCGTGTCCGCACCAGCTCGCGCCGGCATCTTCATCTACGCCAAAGACCCTGATCGCCTTTCTGGCTTCTACCAGTCTGTTCTCGGCATGGCGGCCGCTCATCGTACTGACCAGATGGTTGTGCTTCGCTCGCCAGATTTGCAGCTCATTGTTCACGCCATGCCTCCGCAAGTTGCGTCGCAGGTTGCAATCGCAAGCCCGCCGCAGCTGCGTGACAATGCCGCTATCAAGTTCTTCTGCACCGTCCCTAGCCTTTCCGGCGCTCAAGAATCAGCGCAAGCTTTGGGCGGGCAGGTCCTTCCAGAGCAATGGCAAGGTCCCGGGTTCGTGGTTCGCAATGCCTGTGACCCCGAAGGCAATATCTTCCAGGTCCGCGAGAGTGCCGCCTAACAATTCGTTCAAGCCGAACCTGCTTCGCTACACCAACAACGTGGCAGGAAAAGCTTGCCACGTTGTCGGCTACGCTACGCAGGTCGGCTTAACTCAGGCGTTAGACCGCATGACCACAGAACGCAGTGATCGTCTATATGAAACGTGGCGGACTTCCGCTGAGAAGTTCGACTACTTTGTCCTTGGAATTCTAGGAGCCCTTTGTGCCTACATCGCTAGCAGCTTTGAGGCGGGAGTCCTCGGGCCAAATCCAAAAACTTTAGAGCTTTCTGCATTAGTCGCCTTCTTCGCCTCAGCAATGTGTGGCTTCTTGCGCGTCGAATCGACCGTTTTTCTCACAAGTCTCAATCACAAGTATCTCAGATCCAACGAGCAACGCGGACTGCTGACTCAACAGCTCGCAAACGGCGCTCCTTTCCTGAATTCAGCCACAGGCCAAATTTACTCACCGCAGCACGCGCAAGCCGAAGTCGAAGTAATTAACCAAGCGCTCCCTAGCATCAGCAAGCAAATGGAACGCGCTGGCCGCCGCGCAGAGGTTACCTACGCCTGGCGCAACCGCCTAGTTGTTCTTGGCTTTATGCTTCTAGTTGGCGCAAGGGTCTGGGGGGTGTACTACCATGCGGTCTAACAACTCATTCAAGCCGAACCCGCTTCGCGGGTCGGCTTAATTCAGGCGTTAGACCTTCAGGGGAACTTTATGGGTACTTGGGCAATTGACTCCTTCGGCAACGACGATGCAGCCGACTGGCTCTGCGACCTGACGGAGCAGAATGATCTCGGCCTCGTCCGCGAGGCCATCGCGCGAGTGCTCGCTACGGACGGCTACTTGGAGGCTCCTGATGCAACTCAAGCACTGGCCGCAATTGAAGTTGTCGCAGCTGCATTGGGGCGTCCCACTGGCACTGCCAAAGGCGAAGGCGATCTGATGGCTTGGGTTGCGCGGGTAAAGCCCGTAGCAGACACCTCGCTCGCTTCCCAAGCTAACCAGGCAGTTGATCGCATCCTCGGCCCAGAGTCTGAGCTTCGTGAGCTTTGGGAGGAGGCGGAGGAATTTGGTGACTGGCAAAAAGACGTTGCGGCTCTGCGTTCACAGCTGCAGGTCTAACAATTCGTTCAAGCCGAACTTGCTTCGTTACACCAAAGTCATGACAGAAAAAGCTTGCCATGGCTTTGGCTCCACTACGCAAGTCGGCTTAACTCAGGCGTTAGACCTTCAGGGGAACTTTATGGGTACTTGGGCAATTGACTCCTTCGGCAACGACGATGCAGCCGACTGGCTCTGCGACCTGACGGAGCAGAATGATCTCGGCCTCGTCCGCGAGGCCATCGCGCGAGTGCTCGCTACGGACGGCTACTTGGAGGCTCCTGATGCAACTCAAGCACTGGCCGCAATTGAAGTTGTCGCAGCTGCATTGGGGCGTCCCACTGGCACTGCCAAAGGCGAAGGCGATCTGATGGCTTGGGTTGCGCGGGTAAAGCCCGTAGCAGACACCTCGCTCGCTTCCCAAGCTAACCAGGCAGTTGATCGCATCCTCGGCCCAGAGTCTGAGCTTCGTGAGCTTTGGGAGGAGGCGGAGGAATTTGGTGACTGGCAAAAAGACGTTGCGGCTCTGCGTTCACAGCTGCAGGTCTAACAATTCGTTCAAGCCGAACTTGCTTCGTTACACCAAAGTCATGACAGAAAAAGCTTGCCATGGCTTTGGCTCCACTACGCAAGTCGGCTTAACTCAGGCGTTAGAGCCCTAATGACAGTTGATCGGCAAGCTCGAAAGAAGCTGGCGGAGTCCACTCGGTGGCT
>NZ_JBSVRJ010000013.1:0-4451 GCF_054052105.1 Lysobacter sp. A286
CGACCTTGGGAGACGAGCGATAGGGCTCGGGCTAGCTCGGTGTCGGAGAAATTGTCAAACTCGAATGCGGCTTTCCAAACACGGATGTACTCAGGCCGCGTCACCCGTGCCCTCTTGCCATAAGTGGAGTTCGCGGTCTTCGATGCGTGCTTCAGCTTGCTGGCATTGTTCTCATTGTCGAGCAGGATCTGCACCTCCCTCGATTTCCACGAACTCCATTTGCAAGCTTTGCATGCGGCCTAACGCCTGAATTAAGCCGACCCGCAGCGCGAAGAACAGGAGAGCGGCGCGCTTGCCGATGCGACGGTGTTGCCGAAGCCGCGAAGCGGGTTCGGCTTGAATGAATTGTTAGGCCTCTTTGGCGACGACCTGCAAGAGCTCTGCTTTTGTGTCCGGCCCGACGTTGAGCCACCGAGTGCTTTCAGTAGGGTACAACTCACAGCCTTGCTCGCGTGCAGCTGCAAGAACTTGCTGGAACCAGCGAGCGTAGGGCCAGTCACGCGGTGCCGGAGAGTGCAATGAGCAGCGCGAGGTGTCCCATTGAACCTCCATGGCCTCGCGATAAATGAAAGGGAATTTGCGGGATGATGGAACGACGTGGAGCTGGCCCGCTCCATCGATCTCAATCACGGCAATCGCATCTCTGTCCATGAGGCCTAACACCTAAGTTAAGCCGCGCCCCGATGCGGTGTCGGCTTGAACGCATTGTTAGGCCACGCGCTGTTCATTCGTTGGATACAGGATCCCGTTGCGACCATATTACTGAGATGATCTTCCAGCCGTCCTCGGTGTGCACCAGATGCCACATCTCACGGCCCCAATGGGCTTCCTCCCCATTGCGCAGAATGGAATAGTCAAAGTTCACGGAAGCGACCAATCCATCCGTATCTATGGTTACGTCCCGAAATATCTCCTCGAGCGATCCTGAATCAGCCGCGGTTGTCGTATCGATCATGGCTAGGTAGGTGCTCTTTGGCCACCTGACGACCCGGCTCGCTTCGGGTGCGAATTCCTTGAATCGAGCTACCCTTGTATCGTCATCTACCATCTGCCAAGTCACATGCTCGGGCTTGTCAGAAAAGAAGAGTTCAACGAACGTTGCCTTGTCCTTATTGATGATGGATGTACGGAACGCTTCCACAATCTCACGAATCGCTTCCACGTCTCTGGGTTCGTTACGGACAGCTATTGCGGGTTGCAGGCTGGCTGACAGTAAAACGAAAGTAGTAAAGGCAAGCTTTCTCAGAGGTGACATGTGAATTCTCCGTGGCCTAACGCCTGAGTTAAGCCGACCTGCGTAGCGGAGCCGGCAACATGGCAAGCTTTACCTGCCATGTTATTGGTGGAGTGAAGCAGGTTCGGCTTAAACGAATTGTTAGGCCGCACCCGACCCAACGATGAGACGATACAGAAGCGGAATTGCGGTGCAGACATATAGCGGACCGAGAACCCTTAGAGCGTTTGCAAGTATGTATGTAAATGGATCAGTAATCCTCTCGGGCTGCCGTGAATACAGGAAGCGCCCCAACTGTGCCAAGGCCATGTCTCGATCTCGGATAAGGCTCGGGCTTCCAACTTGCTCGAACATTTCCGGCTCTCGCGACGAAAGCATGCGAAAAAGAAGCATCGGAAGACCAACCATGAACGGAGTCATGACAACTGTGACCAAGAACCAAGGGACGGCAAGTTCTGTCATGCGACCTAACGCCTGAATTAAGCCGACCCGCACCGTGCAGACCGGAAGCCGATGCAACACCGCCAACGACACACTTGAACGAGGCGATGAAGCGGGTTCGGCTTGAACGAATTGTTAGGCCTCAAGCAAAAGCTGCCAGTAGCCCACGTCTACCCAACGGTCTTGCTTGTAGCCCACTTGCTTAAAGTGAGCAACCTTTACGAAGCCTAGGCGCTCGTGAAGGCCGATGCTTGAATCGTTGGGAAGGGCTATGCCTCCTATTACTGCGTGCATCGAACATGCGCGAATTGCGTCGATGAGCGCGGCATAAAGGCGTAGCCCAATGCCCTTGCCGGTATGGACTGGATCCAGGTACACAGTGGACTCGACCGAGTAGCGGTACGCGCAGCGGCCCTTCCATCTTGAGGTATACGCGTAGCCGATGACTTGGCCTGAAGCCTCAGCTACTAACCAAGGGAGAGATGATGCCAATGCTTCCGCGATCCTATGCGCCATCTCCGGCGCATGGACTGGGTCAGTATCGAAGGTGATGCATGTTTCAGACACGTAAGTGTTGTAGATGGCAGCGATGACAGTGGCATCGCTTTCTCTTGCTGATCGAATTGATACGTCCATGAGGCCTAACGCCTGAGTTAAGCCGACTTGCGTAGCGGAGGCAACAACATGGCAAGCTCTTTCTGCCATGTTGTTGGTGTAGCGAAGCAAGTTCGGCTTGAACGAATTGTTAGGTGCGCCGCTGGATAGCCAAACTGCACACCCAATGAAGTACATCTGTAGTTGCCCCGAGAATAACGTGATCTCGTGGGCCGTCTGGAGTCTTGAACCCGTGAGCGCGACGATTGCGGATGCGCTTGAGTGTCTCTGCAAAGCTGGCGAGCGCGGCCTTCGGGTCTGAGGCGCGCAGCTCTCTGACCGCACCTAGCTCCTTGGCAGTTCTTTGCACGTCGAGCCGCTCATGAACAAAGCTGCGTATTGCCTCAAGTGGTGGGTCCAGGTTGAGCAAAGTTTCGGCTCCGGCGCAGCTCAGAACATCCGTAACTCCCTCGGCCGGCAAGTCATCGAGCAACGCCAGGAGGCGCTTGTGCTCGTTTTGGCCGTCATCGAGGTTCGCAACCCGAATGATCGCAACCCAAAGAACATCCACGGCTTCGTAGTCCGAAAGCGCCGAACTACGCTCAAGGTCCCGCGCCGATGCTTCTAATTGGGTTGCCACGTCAAGCATGGTGCGCACCTAACGTCTGAATTAAGCCGACCCGCGTAGCGTGCCGGCAACATGGCGAGCTTTACCTGCCATGTTGCTGGTGTAGCGAAGCAGGTTCGGCTTGAACGAATTGTTAGGTGCCCAGCCTAGAGGATTCACGTGCGAACTCCGCAGGCGAGATTGTATGCGCGATCCCGCAGAGCGGTCAGTTCTTGGTGCGAGTCCACGCTAGATCCTTGCAAGTCGAGAAATGAGCCCATGCTGCCTTGGTACATTGCCAGAAATTCAGGAGTGGCTGATACATTTCCAGACGCTATCTGGTCGGCGTATTTCTCGACACGCTTGCGCCACTGTTTGGCTTCAGGCTCGCTGAGTACCCACGCAAGTCTGCGTAGTGTCTCTTCAAGTTCGCGCATGATTTCCATGGGCACCTAACGCCTGAATTAAGCCGACGCGACTTGTCGCGTTCGGCTTGAATGAATTGTTAGCCCCCAACTTAAAGAACTTGAATCTGCGATGCTCTGGTGACAGCGACATGCGTTTGATAATAATACTTGTCGGTGGGCTTGCCGTCAGCGAAGAAGACGATCTTGGTGCGCTTAGCGGTGCCAGTGACGATAATCTGCTTGCCCTTCAGTGCACGTTCCGGCGGCTCGCCCAGCTGAATTGCAAGCTCTTCGGCTGCTCGGCGCTCCACCGCAATAGATAGATTTCGCTGGTCGCGGTAATCAAGCTCAGAGTTGAGATGTACGCGATCAGTCTTGCCCGTTGCTTTGACAGTCATGGAAAAGACGCCTTTTACTCCCAGTCTCGGAGATGCAGCAGCTAGTTGTACGGCTTGTGCAGGTGCGACCCAATGAGCGGAATCGCTCTTTGGTGGGGAGCTAGTGCAGCCAACCGCGAGGGCGACGATTAGCGGGATGACCGATTGCTTCCAATTCATCATGTACTCCGATTGGGGGCTAACGCCAGAATTAAGCCGTGCCGCGAAGCGGCATCGGCTTGAATGAATTGTTAGGTGCTTGGCCCGACTGTGTCACCTCAATGCCGAGCGACATTGGCGGCATGATATGGCGAAACAGCAGTTGGCCCAGCGGCCCAATCAGCAGTACTTCGCTGAGCGCTCCTTCCCCGAGCGGATCCGACTCCACAACTTGAACCACGGGAAACGGCAGCAGTCCAGCCGCGTCGGCTAGGGGACTCATAGAATAAGTCCTGCCGTCTCTGACCCATTGCAGTGCTCCCGGAGCGCACTTCTCCAAAGAGAGGCCAAGCGAAGGATACTTGTCCGGGTCAAGGTACACCTCACACGGAGCCAGCATGACCAAGCTTCCGTCGGAAAGCTCGAGTACGGCCGCGCTCGTGGCGAGTGGCGTCGTATTTCTGTCAATCCAGGCGGAATGCACCGGCTCGCACATGGGAGTCAGTACTTGCCGTACTACCGTGTTGACGAGCGACGAAGTGTCCATAAGCGCCTAACGCCTGAGTTAAGCCGACTTGCGTAGCGGAGGCAACAACATGGCAAGCTCTTTCTGCCATGTTGTTGGTGTAGCG
>NZ_JBSVRJ010000014.1:0-2195 GCF_054052105.1 Lysobacter sp. A286
TCGTTTGGGTCCGGTTATGCTTCCACTTGTTAGCCGGACCCCGGTGGAATAGGATCGAATGGAGTCAAGGGGATAGGCTCAACGTTCCGTCCCTGTGGGTAAGTCGTATAACCGGACCCTAGGGTCCGGTTATTAGGTAGTTAGAGGGCTTGGAGGGCTCTACGTGTGCCGATGGAAAACTTGATTACCTATATCAACACGGTTGGCTTATCACTGGGTGTCCTTGGGGCGTTTGGGCTCGCTTTGCTTCCGAAGGGTTTCATCAAAATTTTGCCAGATGGAACAGAGTTTTGGGGGCCACCTCCGGGCATTCCCGAGCATGAATGGCGGCGACAAAATAGGCGCACTCGGATAAAGCAGAAATACGGACTGCCGCTGTCATACTTGTCACTTGGCTTTGGCTTTCTTCTTCAATTGCTGGCGTTGTGGTTGTAACGTCTGTGAGATGGCACACGCCCTCTAACAATTCATTCAAGCCGAACCCGCTTCGCGGGTCGGCTTAATTCAGGCGTTAGGCGGCATAGAGAGGTCGCGGCGACATGACAGCCCAGATCATTGCAGCCCTATTCTTCTGTGTACTCGGAGCCCTGCTGCTCCTCAAGGCTATTCCGCCCAATCGCTGGTTTGGCCTTCGGACACCTCGCACTCTCGCGAACCCGGTCGTTTGGTATCGTGCTCATCGTGCCTTTGGCGGGATACTCCTCATCACCGGGATTGCGGCCGCAGCAGCCGTAGGTCTGTGGCCTGCCACGCCGGTAGATCCGGTTTGGGGACTTTTCGCAGTGCTTGTAGTCGCGGCGGCAACGGTAATTGTGTATCGCCGGTATGCCGCCTAACAATTCGTTCAAGCCGAACTTGCTTCGTTACACCAACAACATGGCAGAAAGAGCTTGCCATGTTGTTGGCTCCACTACGCAAGTCGGCTTAACTCAGGCGTTAGGCCGCTGGGGAGTCACATGGCGAGTCCAACGAACAAGCTTCTGGTAGCCGGGGCAGCACTGAGCGGACTTGCCGCGCTGTTGCATCTTGCGTGCTTGGTAGTGGGTGCTCCGCTGTTCCGCTTCTTGGGGGCCGGGGAGCAGATGGCCCAGCTCCACACCGCCGGTCATTGGTACCCCACTGTCGTTACCCTGGTCATTGCCAGCGTGCTCGTTGGGTGGAGTGCTTACGCTCTTTCCGGCGCGGGTGTGATTCGCAAGCTGCCGCTGCGGCGCACCGTGCTCTCCGCGGTCACTGCAATCTACATTGTCCGCGGCGTAGCATTCTTGCCGGTCATGGCCTACTTCCCAGGAAACAGCATGACGTTCTGGGCCGTGAGCTCCTCAGTCTGCCTGCTGATCGGCATCGTCCACTTGGTCGGGCTCCGGCAATCTTGGGCTAGGCTGTCTGGCAGCGCGGCCTAACAATGCGTTCAAGCCGAAGCCGCTTCGTTACGCAAAGCACATGGCAGGTACAGCTTGCCATGTGCTTTGCTCCACTACGCGTCTCGGCTTAACTTAGGCGTTAGGCGCTGATCGAAACTATCAATGACTTGGATCAATCAACAAGGACTCGCACTGTACGGAGCTGTAACAGGCACTGTTGCACTCCTCATCAGCTTCTTCAGCTATCGCCACAACGTCAAGAAAGATCAAATAAAACTTGACGTATCGTGCGCCCCTCACCGGGATCAAGCCAAAAACATCGAGCACCTCAATACTGAAAATCCGGAGTCGCCATGGGACCGACCAAACTTAGTTGAGGTTTACCTTGTCACGGTGCGTAACCTTGGAAGCATTCCCGCTCCACTTGGTGACGTTGGTGTATGTGATGGGGCCGGAAAAAAATATCAAGCCCTTGTCGGCCGTCAGCTCAGTCAAATGAGGCTTCTGCAACCGCTTTCAGAGTCCAATGTTGAATCACTCGAGCCAAGGGCTGCGAGGATCTTTTCCGTGTATTTGCGGAGAGACGAACCTATGTTTACAGCTGTATCAGCGTACGCGATTGATCAAACAGGCAAGGCGTGGCAGGTACGCGCCTAACAATTCGTTCAAGCCGAACCTGCTTCGCTCCACCAACAACATGGCAGGTAAAGCTTGCCATGTTGCCGGCTCCGCTACGCAGGTCGGCTTAACTCAGGCGTTAGCCCCCAAACGGACTTTCCATGCGATTTGTAGGAAGAATCTCCGACTGGAACGAGGACAAGGGCTACGGCT
>NZ_JBSVRJ010000015.1:0-1926 GCF_054052105.1 Lysobacter sp. A286
GAGACTGGGGTGCAGCCAGAGACCGCTAAGAACAAGAACAAGTAGATGCAAAGTCGCAACATTGTTGGTGCGGCACCTAACGCCTGAGTTAAGCCGACTTGCGTAGCGGAGGCAACAACATGGCAAGCTTTTCCTGCCATGTTGTTGGTGGAGCGAAGCAAGTTCGGCTTGAACGAATTGTTAGGCCCCAGCGGGACCTACCCATCAATTGCCATCCGAGTGATCTCCGACTCTCCTGACGGATGAACAATGACTGCCCAAAGAAGATTGCGTGGTTCATCCCTTGCCTCAACGAGGTACGTACCACCGCTTTGCTCAGTGACTTGGAGCGCCTTGACAAGCGTCTCTCCTTGTAGCGACGGGCGATCCGAGAGTGCGGACAAGCGCTCATAAGCAATGGAACGCGCGTCAGCTGGAGTGGTTTGACCACAAGCCGCTAGCAATCCAAGAGCAAGCAAGAGGAGGACGAACTTTCTCATGGGGCCTAACGCTTATTAGGCCGCAGTGCCATGGCCGCGCCCCTCTAGAAACTGCCGAGCATCAGCCGGCGACGCCTCACGATACTCCAAGAGATCAAACACGCGCCTAGCGAACGGTGGCAGTGCAAAGTCCGCGGCCTCGTGGAGGTCGTCTGCTGCAAATGCAGCGCCATCTGCGTCCAGGTCTCCAGTTGCGTAACGACGCACGAGTTCCAGAGCGAAAGCATCGCAGAACGCGGTCTCCGAAGCGGAGTGCTCTTGGCACAGAGCAAGAAGGTCTGCCCGCAGCAGCGCGCTCGACCCATCCGCGACGGTTCCGTATTGATCTAGCAAGCGTGCGATCGAGTCTTCCATGCGGCCTAACGCCTGAATTAAGCCGAGCCGCGAAGCGGCTTCGGCTTGAATGAATTGTTAGCCGCCACGCGGCACACGGTGCGCTATACCAGTGGCTTGCACAACAAATTTGCTGGACTCAGCCTCCATGTCGATGTTGTTCACGACACGTGTCCACGCAACCAGCAGCTTCTCTGGTGCCATCGGCGTCAGGACAAGAGCCCAGCTCTCTACCCAAGTCCCGTCATCATCTTCTCCAGAATCCATTGAATGGACGATCGCGTTGCTGAGATGACGTCGTACTTGGAACGTTCCAGGCTTGACCTCAGTCCAGCTCCCGTCATGAACGACCCAAACTTGGGCATGCTCTCCGTTGATTGAGAGCCGCAGATCCAAGTGCTCGGAAGACGAATCCGTGAATGGCAGGGATCCACTCCACGAGCCATCCGGCGAGGGATGAGCCCTTTCGCTCGTATTGGACAAGCTTGAGCAGCCAGTTAACGCCAGAGCAGTTAGGGCAGCGAGAAACCAAATCCGACAGTTCACACGTGTACCTCTCATGGCGGCTAACGCCTGAATTAAGCCTACTTGTGTAGCGGAGGCAACAACATGGCAAGCTTTATCTGCCATGTTGTTGATGTAGCGAAGCAAGTTCGGCTTGAATGAATTGTTAGGCCACAGCCCGCGGCGACCGGTCAATGAAAGGGTGGTAGCAGCAAAATCCGATCTGGCTCATCGGCCAGGGCCCAACTGGAACCCGAGCGAACAAATACCGTACCCCATACGCCGCTGCCCCCTCGATTGGCGGCAAGGATCTCATCCCCCGTGGCGTACCAGCATATGTACCCGTCCGCTCTTTCGGGCGGCAGCTGAGCCCGCAATACCTTCTCCAGCTCTGGTGCGAGCGCTACTAGACCGTAAGGGCTGCCGACCTTCCCACCATAGTGGAGCACGGAGCAATAGCCCTCGTGGCTACGGTGGCTCGCGCAGCTCGCCGAAGCTAATATCAGCAATAGGATGAGAAGTCGCATCAGTGGCCTAACGCCTGAGTTAAGCCGACTTGCGTAGCGGAGGCAACAACATGGCAAGCTCTTTCTGCCATGTTGTTGGTGTA
>NZ_JBSVRJ010000016.1:0-1230 GCF_054052105.1 Lysobacter sp. A286
GGTGGATTCAACCGGTCAACGCAACACATTGACTGAACATCTCAGCCGGCGTTTGAAAGCCAAGAGTCTTCCTCGGTCGCTCGTTCAATTGCCGCGCGATGGCATTGAGTTTAGCCTGCGAAAGAACAGACACGTCGATGCCCTTGGGTAGGTACTGCCTGAGCAAGCCATTGGTGTTCTCGTTGCTGCCACGCTGCCAAGGGCTCTGCGGGTCGCAGAAGTAGACCTGGATGTCCGTCGCCAGCGTGAATTGCTTGTGCGCCGCCATTTCCTTGCCTCGATCCCAAGTCAGTGACTTGTACAGTTCCTGAGGAAGCTTGTGGGCATGTTTGATTAAGGCGCTGACAACGGTCGCGGTGTCCTTTCCAGCGACCTTGACCAGCATCACGTAGCGCGTCTGGCGCTCAACCAGCGTGGCAATTTGGCTGTTGCGGTTGCCAAATACCAAGTCGCCTTCCCAATGACCAGGAACTGCTCGATCTTCGATACAAGCAGGTCGTTCGCTGATCGAAATGGCGTCGACGATCTGACCATGAATGCTGGTCTTCTGGGTGTAGTGGCGCGAACGTCTCATGCCTCGCGTGCGCCGGAGATGTTGCAGCAACTCCTTTTTCAAGGCGCCGCGGGCTTGAATAAAGAGGCTGCGGTAGATGGTCTCGTGTGACACGTTATGGCTCTCGTCGCCCGGATAAGTATGCTTGAGCCAACCTGAGATCTGCTCCGGAGACCAGAGCATGCGCAGCTTCTCGGCCACAATGCGAGCCAACGGGCGGTTCTTGCGCAATCTGCATTGCTTCGGACGCCGAGCTCGATCCCAAGCCGCTTCATCGGCCTGGTTTGCGCGGTAGCCTTCGCAGCCTCCATTGCGCTTGATCTCTCGGCTGATCGTGGATGGCGCCCTCCCGAGCCGGGCCGCCGTTGATCGGATCGACTCGCCCGCCACCATCGCACGCGAGATCTCCTCGCGTTCGGCCAGCGTGAGCGCAGCCGGCGCGCGTGATCGCTCCGGCGGCCGGAAACCACCTGTTTTCGCAAGTATCTGATGGATCGAAGTGTGGGGTCGATCGAAGAGCTTTCCGATCTCATGCAGCGTCCAGCCTTGCTTCCAGCGCTCCCACATCAGCGCCTTCTGGCTGTCTGAATAATAGATCCGTGGCCGTCGCTTCATCTGCAACACTCCTTCCGCTTACGCGGTGGTAAGTGTGTTGCATCGACCGGTTGAATCCACCA
>NZ_JBSVRJ010000017.1:0-835 GCF_054052105.1 Lysobacter sp. A286
TGTGCGTAGCGGCATCGCACAGTCAATCACAGCTACACTGCTTGGCGGCTAACAATTCGTTCAAGCCGAACTTGCTTCGCTACACCAACAACGTGGCAGGTAAAGCTTGCCACGTTGTCGGCTCCGCTACGCAAGTCGGCTTAACTCAGGCGTTAGCTCCCATGATCAAAATCGCGGCCCTCTTACTGGTCCTCGCTCAGTCAGACACACTGTCGTCGCCCCCGAATCACGCCTCCGACGACGCCTCTGTAATCGGCGTCTTAATTCAGAGCACTTGTGACCAGTCAGACGGCACTAGAGATCCTGTAACACTTATCGCAGACCAGGCAATCCTATCTCAGGACACGCACGACTCGGATCTAGATGTCTCTGCGGTCCAAGACCTGATACTTCGGAACGCGAAACCAACGCCACTGCCGACATTCCCAATTTGCCCTGCGGTTGCTGTCGCGTCTCGCGAGGGAATCGCCCTTGCAGAACGACGATTTGAGCCAGTCGGCTGCCCTGGAGACGACTGCGAGATGCAGGGCGCACCCGATCGAAAAGGCATACTTCACTTGTCGCTTCCTGGCTACTCGAGCGACGGTAGTTACGCGCTAGTAGGTGTGACATACCAGTGCGGCTCAGTGTGCGGCTGGTCTGGCTTCATAATTCTGCGTCACGAGAACGGGCAATGGCTACTCAAGTCCTTCGTTCCTCGGGTTGTGAGCTAACAATTCATTCAAGCCGAAGCCGCTTCGCGGCTCGGCTTAATTCAGGCGTTAGGCGCGCATGGGGGCACGTCGATGACCAAGCAAGATAAGACCATCGCTTACATCCTTATCTTCCAAGCTGT
>NZ_JBSVRJ010000018.1:0-763 GCF_054052105.1 Lysobacter sp. A286
CGGCGCGTACCCCCAGCCTCGGGCAGTATCCCGACGGTGGAGGGTGGCCACGCGAAGTAATTGTCGCTGCAGCGGCTGGACGAGGCGTTCGGGCAACAGCGTGGATCGATCCTTACCGCCCTTGCCTGCCCGCACTTGGATCAACCGCGTTTTCAGGTCCACGTCCTTGACGCGCAAGGTCATGCATTCGGTGACGCGCAGCCCGGCGCCGTACAACAGCTCCGCCATTAGCCGGCGCGGTCCATCGATGCCGTTTAGAACCGCCGCCACCTCTTCGGTGGACAGCACCACGGGCAGTCGGTCCCGGCGCTGGACACGCTTGAGTCCCGCCAAATGGCCGACCTCGATAGCCAGGACGTCCCGGTAGAGGAAGAGCAGCGCATTGAGTGCCTGCGACTGAGTGGAGGCCGCAACCTGTCGGGCGGTGGCCAGATGGTTTACAAACGGGGCGATGCCCCCTGGGCCCACTTCACGGGGATGCTGCTTAGCGTGAAAAAAAATATAGCGACGGATCCAAAAGCGATACGCCTCCTCGGTCCTCGGGCTCAAGTGTCGTCGACGGCACACCGTCGCCACTTGCTCCATTAAGCGGGGCGGCGGGTTGGGCCCGGTGAAAGGTAGCTCACCCCATTACGGTCACTCCTGTTGTGGCAAATAGCTGCAGTTTGCCAAAACAAGCTCCTCGTTTGGGTCCGGTTATGCTTCCACTTGTTAGCCGGACCCCGGTGGAATAGGATCGAATGGAGTCAAGGGGATAGGCTCA
>NZ_JBSVRJ010000019.1:0-611 GCF_054052105.1 Lysobacter sp. A286
GTTAGGTGCCGCACCAACAATGTTGCGACTTTGCATCTACTTGTTCTTGTTCTTAGCGGTCTCTGGCTGCACCCCAGTCTCGGATCGGGGAGAGCAGTCCGTAGAGGTTCTGGTGCCTGGCCACCAAAGTCCTTCTCTTGTCCTGTACTCACCTCACCGGGGTGACAACTGCACGGGTACCAGCCAACGCTCGCGGGAAATTGTGGATGGCGCGCCGCGCAATGTTTTTCGAGATGGCTACTATTACGTAGACTTTGAGGACAATGAGCGGTCCTACCGCGCGTTCTTTCAGGAGTCGCACATTAGTGCGGCGCCGCACCACGCGGCCTTTATCTTCTGCGCCAAAGGCCGCACGCCCATCGCCGCTGGATGCAGTGTTGTTGGCGTATCGCCTAAAGGCTGCTTCTTTACTGGCTACGGCATCTACAAACTCAGTGAGATCGGTGGATTCGTCGACCAGATACAGCGGAACTACCCTTGGTGACGCACATGCAAGCGGCACCTAACAATTCGTTCAAGCCGAACCTACTTCGCTACACCAACAACACGGCAGGTAGAGCTTGCCATGTTGTCGGCTACGCTACGTAGGTCGGCTTAACTCAAGCGTTAGG
>NZ_JBSVRJ010000020.1:0-561 GCF_054052105.1 Lysobacter sp. A286
TAGCGGAGGCAACAACATGGCAAGCTCTTTCTGCCATGTTGTTGGTGTAGCGAAGCAAGTTCGGCTTGAACGAATTGTTAGAGCCCGCCTCCTGATAGATACGCCGGCGAGCGTAGAGCGCCAATGTACTGCGACTCTGACAAGAACGGCCAGTACGACATGTCTCCCGCGGATGAAACGCGACGGAAGTAGATGCGCCCCGCCATGCCGAGGGTCAGAAGGTTCCCAAGCGTGAGCAGAGCAGTTCTGGTGCGGGACAGGACTGGCCATGGATAAGCCAGGTTGGACTTGAGGAACAAGATGCAGCGAGCCGCCGTCTCCCGGTGCTGTGACGACAACTTGTCCGGGCGGCTCAAACGATGTTCCCGAAGGTCGCCGTAGAGCAGCCACAGGAATTGGCCGTAGATCTCGCGGATGGCCGGATCTTCCGACTTAGGAATGGCGTCATCAAACTGGTAGTTGGTGATGCGCGCGCCTACCAGCCACCGAGTGGACTCCGCCAGCTTCTTTCGAGCTTGCCGATCAACTGTCATTAGGGCTCTAACGCCTGAGTTAAGCCGA
>NZ_JBSVRJ010000021.1:0-560 GCF_054052105.1 Lysobacter sp. A286
TCAGGCGTTAGCCCCCAAACGGACTTTCCATGCGATTTGTAGGAAGAATCTCCGACTGGAACGAGGACAAGGGCTACGGCTTTGTCACACCGCATGACGGCGGAGACCGCGCCTTTGTCCACATCAAAGCGTTCCAGTTCGGATCTCGCAGACCGATTGACGGTGACCTCATCTCATACGCGGCATCCAAAGATGCTCGCGGCCGTACAAACGCAACCGATGTACGGCACGCCGGCCAGAAGATCGAGCAACGTAAGCCATACAGGCCATTCCCGCGGCTGGCGCTGGGCGTCACCTTCTTGGTCGCAGTCTCGCTCGGCACGTTCTTTGGTATCGTCCCGGCAATGATCACCGTTGGCTACGTGCTGCTGAGCTGCGTGTCCTACATCATGTACTCGTTGGACAAGGCTGCTGCTGGGAAAAACATGCAGCGCACTCCGGAAAGCACCTTGCATTCGGTGGACTTGCTTGGTGGTTGGCCTGGCGCGCTCATTGCGCAACAACAGTTCCGCCATAAGACCGTAAAGGCGTCGTTCCAGCAGATTTTCTGGGTTGCCGTG